>NZ_JAWUWR010000001.1:0-55063 GCF_034111725.1 Thalassolituus sp.
CAACGCCGAATGGATTTCCAATAGCGAGCACAACATCACCAACGGCGAGACTGCGTTCTGATGCCACGCGAATGTGCGGAATATTGTCGAGTTCGATTCTTAGTACGGCAAGATCTGCTTCAGGGTCTGTACCGACAACCGTCGCTGAGGCATCACGGCCGTCACGTAAAGAAACAACGATTTCATCGGCACCATCAATCACATGGTTATTGGTTAAGATGTAGCCGTTGCCCGCCATGATGACGCCAGAACCAAGACTCGATTGCATACGCTCACTCGACTCTGGGCTGTTGCGAAAAAAACGCTTAAAGTAAGGATCGTTGAGCATTGGGTGGGTTTTACGCTGCACTATCTTACGCGTATAAATATTCACTACGGCGGGTGCGGCAATATCAACCGCATCGGCATAGCTTACCGGACCTTGTGCGCGCATGGTGTCTGCTTGCGGTTCGGCATTGATGACGGTTGGAGCGTCGAAAATGGGTTGCGGTGTTTGTGGCATCACCCACTCAGGTGCCCAAAGCAGAATACTGAGCGCAGCGATAATCCCAATCGCCGATGGCAAAAGAATACGATGAACAATTGTATTGGATGTCGACATTTGCTGAGGTTCCCTAAAAACCCATAAACTGGGTGTGTACTGTAACAAACTTAACTACGAGCGGCCTATGATCACTGATCGCCAAGAAATATTGAAGCATCTAGATGCACTCTTACAGAGTGCCAAAATTCGTGATTACTGCCCCAATGGTTTGCAGGTTGCCGGTCGAGAGCATGTGCAGCATATCATTACGGGTGTTACCGCGAGCCAAGCGTTGATCGATGTAGCGATAGAACGCGGCGCCGATACCATCTTGGTGCATCACGGTTACTTTTGGAAGGGCGAGGATGAGCGCATCGTTGGGATTAAGAAAGAGCGCTTAAAAGCCTTGCTAACTCACGATATCAATTTAATTGCGTACCACCTGCCATTAGATATGCATCCAATATATGGCAATAACGCGCAGTTAGCCGATGTGCTGGGATTACAGGTCGATGGTTTACTGGATGAATCCGATCCATCCGTACCGGGAAATATTGGCCGCTTGCCGCGCGCTATGAGTGGCAAAGAGTTTCGCGCTTGGTTAGGTGAGTGTTTAAAGCGTGAGCCTCTGCATATTGGCGAAGATAACGATACTATCGAAACCATCGCTTGGTGTACCGGTGGCGCTCAGGGGTATTTGCAACGCGCAATTGATGCCGGTGTTGATGCCTATTTAACGGGCGAAATTAATGAGCCTGCGGTGCATCTGGCGCGTGAAACCGGCACCCATTTCTTTAGTGCGGGTCATCATGCGACCGAACGTTATGGCGTAAAAGCTTTGGGTGAGTATTTGGCGGATGAATTCGGGCTTAATGTTGAATTTGTGGATATCGATAATCCGGTATAGCAGGTTTTAGTGTGACGATGACCGCGACTTAATCGTCATCATCGTCGTCTTCATCCAAATTGCGAATAATTGGATTATAAATTTCGACCCGATCGCCAGGTTTTAATGGGCTATCTGTTTTGGCTAATTTGCCGAAAATTCCCACTCGCATTTTTTGTAAGTCGATCTCGGGATACTTGGTTAGTAATCCAGATTGCGCTACGGCATCCGCTAATAGGCAATCATCCGCAACCTCTAAATCGATCCAAGGCTGCGCCGTATGTTTGGCATAGATCACACTGATTTGCATGGTTTGCTCCATTAGTGCTGCAATACTACTAAGCCGCTATTAGTAGAAACACCTTTGCGGCGATCTATGAGGCGTTTAATCACGATTAAGAAGCCTAGCGCCATAAATGCACCTGGCGGTAATATCGCCAATAAAATTCCCGAGTAGTTTGGAATAATCACGGTTTCTAACCAAGCAAAATGACTGCCTAATAGCAGTGATGCATTCGCAAAGAGAGTACCGCTGCCAAATATTTCGCGCATACCGCCAACGGCGACCAGTACCCAAGTAAAACCAAAGCCCATTGCCAGAGCATCTGCGGCAGCCGGAATCACAGGTTGTTTACTGGCAAAACTTTCAGCACGGCCAAAAATAGCGCAATTGGTAACGATTAACGCGATAAACAGGCCGAGTACTTTATATAGGTCATGCATAAATGCGTTGATGGTCATATCGACGATAGTGACAACCGTTGCAATTAAAACGATCAATACCGGAATACGTACCTGCGGGCTAATCACCCCACGTACCGAAGAAATAATAATATTGGTGAGCAATAATACGGCAAGCGAAGCGATGCCCATTCCTAGGCCATTTGTTGCACTGGTAGTAACGGCTAGTAATGGGCATAACGCTAACATCTGCCCCATGGCAACGTTATTATCCCATAGACCATCCCGAAAAATTTGACGATATTGACTCATGAGTGAACCTCCACAGCCTGTTCGTTGTGAGTTGTATGAGTGGTCGCTGAAGGCTGATTTTTCAGCCATTGCTGAAATAACAGTAAGCCTTGATGGATGCCGCGTACCACAGATCTTGGCGTAATCGTTGCGCCGGTAAACTGATCGAATTCGCCACCGTCTTTTTTCACTGCCCAGCCTTTTTCACTGACATTGGTTAGTGATTTGCCGTCGAAACTGGTAATCCAGTCGCTTTTTTCGCGTTCAATTTTATCGGCTAATCCAGGTGTTTCTTTGTGGCTAATAATACGCACACCTAGTAATTCACCATTAGGCTTTATCGCCATAATGATTTGCATCACGCCACCCCAGCCAGCGGTACTTAATTGCAAAGCACAGGCGCTTAATTCGCCATTTTTTCGTGCTAGCATTAATGTTGCTGGGCCAATCAGTGCATCGCTATGCAACTCGATAGTTTCTGCTAACGGATCGTTATCGTAATAGCTTTGCGGTAATACTTGCGCCAGCATGGCTAATTTATCAGCGGTTAAATGATCTTGGATAGGTTGGCTTGTCATGGCATTACCACCGACGAGCAGCAAACTGACCACGGCGCACGCGCCGCCAAGAAGCAGTGCTTGGTACCAAGGATGTTCGCGGTAAGGGGCGATATCAAAAGAAATCATGTCATACCACCTTACGCGCAGGTGTGTGTTTAACCGCTTTGCCATTGCGGTTACGACCGTATATCCGCGGCTTAAATGTACGGTCAATTAACGGAGTTAATGCGTTCATAAATAAAATAGCAAAGGCCGCCGCTTCAGGGAAACCACCCCAGCTACGTATGGTAAATAATAAGGCGCCGCAGCCGAATCCGAAGATGAGTTTACCGGTAGGGGATGTCGGTGAAGTCACATAGTCGGTGGCAAAAAAGAAAGCGCCAAGCATAACGCCGCCGGAGGTTAGGTGGAACAAAGCACCGGCATATTGGTCGGGGTTAAAATAATTGGTTGCAGTCGTCAATAGCGCCAAAGTACCTAATAGGCTCAGAGGAATATGCCAAGTAATCAGACGCATTGCGATTAAGGCTAAGCCTCCACAAAGTGCGAGCAGTGCTGAGGTTTCTCCCATACTGCCACGACTGATACCAAAGAAAGCGTCATGCAGAGAAAATTCATTACTTAATAATTCACTGACATGAGTTCCGGCACTTGCCGCTACCTTGCTAGCCCCTAACCATGTTGCACCCGTCATGCCGTCAACTAACGGTTGGCCGGCAAAAATAATCGCCAAGGATTCGCTAATTCCTGGCGCTTCTGGGCTATTAATTGGTAGAACATTGACCCAAGTAGTGAGCTGCACCGGAAATGAAATTAGCAAAGCAATGCGAGCCAGTAATGCAGGATTAAATACATTTTGACCGATACCACCGTAAATCTGTTTCCCAATGGCAATCGCAAATAAAGCGCCACCTGCAGCAATCCACCATGGTGCCCACGGTGGAAGGGTTAGGGCGAGTAACCAGCCTGTTAATAAAGCCGAACCATCATTTAAGCGGCTCATCGGTTGTTGTTGCAGATACAGGCATGCGGCTTCAGTAATAACGGCGCTTACGCAAGTCACTGCCCATAGAATAATGGCGGGCCAACCAAAACAATAAAACCCCCAAGCAGTGACTGGAAGCAAGGCGAAACACACACGCAACATAATCCGATCAACGCTGGAGCGATCATGGGCGTGAGGTGAAGCACCGACTTGAGTGACTGTTTGTGCTGTCATAATACTGACCTTTTAAATAACCTAATAATTGTTACAACTAGTCTGAAGTTTCTGTTCTGGCTGATGGCGTAGTTTTTTGCTTTTTAGCTTTCTTCGCCGCCTTTTTCGCTTCGGCTTCGGCTTCAACGCGAGCTGCGCGTGAGGCCATTAACTCTTGGGTGTAGGTCATTTTTTGCTGGCTATTTCGGCGCTCGGCGAGTTCACCTTTGGCGTATTCAAAATATTGCACTAAGGGAATGTGAGACGGGCAAACATAGGCGCAAGAGCCACATAAAATACAATCACGTAGACCGTATTCTTGGGCATGATCAAAGTCGTCGACTTTAGCACTACGTGCCATTTCTAACGGTAATAAGCCCATTGGGCAGGCGCTGACGCAACGACTACAGCGAATACAAGGAGCCGGAACATGGTTGTTAACTTCTGCTTTGGTTAGCGCCAAAACTCCCGAACTGCCTTTAATAAGGGGGACATCGAGAGACGGTAGTACTTGACCCATCATAGGGCCGCCCATTAATAATCGCGCGGGCTGTTGAACGAGTCCGCCGCATACTTCCATTAAATGGCTAATTGGCGTACCGAGTAAGGCTTCCACGTTTTGTGGCTTTTGCACGCAATTACCAGAAATTGTTGTTACGCGGGAAATTAACGGGCGACCATGCATCAACATCTGTTGGATGGCATACACCGTTGCGACGTTATGCACTAAAACACCGACATCGTTGCTTCTGGCTCCGGCTGGAACTTCTAATCCGGTCACTGCCTGAATAAGTTGTTTCGCAGAGCCCATAGGGTAGCGTGCAGGTACGGTAACGACTTCAATAGAACCAATACCTTCAGCCGCTTTTTTAAGCGCAGCGATGGCTTTGGGTTTGTTGTCTTCGACGGCGATAACTGCGCGGTAAGCGTCGATGATATAGCGAACTAATTTTGTACCTTCGACAATTTCTTCCGCTCGTTCTTGCATTAAGCGATCATCGGTCGTGAGATAGGGTTCGCACTCACTGCCATTAATAATGAGTGTTTTAATTTCAAAACGACGACCTTGACGCAGTTTGATGGCGGCCGGAAAAATCGCTCCGCCCATACCCACAATACCGGCTTGCTCAACTAAGCTAGCCAGCTCTTCTTGCGGCATGGCGTAAGGATCTGCGGGCGCACTCAGCTCAGTCCAAGTTTCTAAACCGTCGGGTGCAAGAATAATGGCATTGGCAGGCAAGCCTGACGGGTGCGGCATGGTAATGGTGTCGATCGCCACAATTTCGCCAGACGTCGGCGCATGTACGTTGGCGGATTGGCGTCCAGAGGATAGCGCAATCAGTTGCCCTTTTAAGACTTGATCGCCGATCTTAATTATGGGGACAGCATCGTCACCAGAATGTTGGCATAGTGGCAGATATAGGCGCTCAGGTAATGGCACCTTGGTCATTATCGCTAAACGGCCGCTGTTTTCTTTACGGCCATCTGGATGAACACCACCACGAATTGTTTTTAGCCCGAACATTTTATGCCGCCTCTGGCTTAGACCAGTGCCAGCGATCCAAGGTCATTGGTGCTGGGGTCAAACTAATGCAGTCTTCAGGACAAGCTTCAACGCACTTACTGCAGCCTATGCAAGCACCCCCTACAACAACGTGTAATTGTTTGCTCGCACCGACAATGGCATCGGTGGGGCAGGCTTTATAGCAACGTGTGCAGCCTGTACATAATTCAGCATTAATGCTTGCTAATTGGGGCTCAGGTAATTCGCCAAACTCGGAAAGATCAATATCCAATTTTTGGGCAAGAGATTCCGCCAACATTTTACCGCCTGGGGGGCAACAGGTAACGCTGGCTGTGCCTTCAACCATAGCCTCAGCAGCAGGCCCACACCCTGGGAAACCGCACTGTCCGCATTGGCTTCCTGGCAGCATAGCTTCAATTTCTTTGACCAGTGGGTTGCCATCTTCCACAGCAAAATATTTTGCCGCCAAACCAAGTAAACCGCCTAAGGTTAATCCCATCAGAGTTAAAACTAGGGTTGCGATCAACATACAGTTCTCCTTTTTTATACTGATAAGCAGCTTAAATCATGCCGCTGAAGCCCATAAATACGAGAGATAATGACCCTGCAGTTATTAAACTAACGGGGGTTCCTGCAAATAAACTTGGCACATTGGCGAGCGCTAGACGTTCGCGTAGACCGGCGAACATCACCATCACAATGACAAATCCCAAGGCCGAACCCAGACCAAACATCAGGCTTTCAAGCAAATTGTGATTTTCATTGATGTTTAATAGAGCCACTCCTAGTACCGCGCAGTTGGTGGTAATCAGTGGCAAATAGATACCTAAGGCTTTATGCAGCGACGGGCTAGCACGACGCACCATCACTTCAGTGAATTGCACGACGGCGGCGATAATTAAAATAAACGAGAGAATGCGTAAGAATTCAATACCTAAAGGTTGTAGCAACAAGTGTTCGATTAACCAGCTGCATAGGGCCGACAGTGTTAGTACAAACGTTGTTGCCAAACTCATTCCCCAAGCGGCAGAAACATTGCTAGAAACCCCCATTAGCGGACACAAGCCTAGAAATTTAACTAAAACGATATTGTTAACGAGAGAAGTGCTGACCAAAATCAATAAATAATCCATGCCCAACCTCGTTAGTTTTTACTGTTTATGTACGTGTTTTGTTAGCTAGTCGTGCCGTATCGACTACCGTATCGAGTCAATTTGCATTTCCTATGCCATTGAGTTTTTTACGACATGACAGCCAAGGAAGATGGTCATGAATCGCCTGCAAGGCTTTAAAATCGAATGGTTGTGGCAAATCACACAGTTTTAATGATTGTTGTATTTTCTACAAAGCGTGAAACGCGTTGAATCTTGTTTGTAGTAATAGCGACAAATGTAGTCGATGTTGTCGGGCTAACGACACGCAGTTGCTGACACTAAGGTCGATCTGCTTTGCGGCATGTATATTGCTGATGCTACTACAGTATGCCAACGACGAGAGACGAGACTATGAGCAAAGTAAAGCTCACGCCAGATCAGGCTGAAGTTAGCACTCTATTAGATAAGGGAATCAGCGAGATACACCCAGCAGGTATTCTATTGTCGGAAGAGGTCTTCTTTCAGGCGGTTGAACATTCGCCAGTCGCGATTTCTATTACGGATTTAAAGGCTAATATTCTTTACGTTAACCGGGCGTTCACACAAGTGACGGGCTATAGCGAAGATGAGGTGTTAGGCCATAATGAATCCTTGTTATCTAATCACACAACTCCACGCATTGTTTATCAAGCGCTATGGGGACGTTTAGCTCAGCAAAAATCTTGGTCTGGCATGTTGCTAAATCGTCGCAAAAACGGGGCTTTGTATTTAGCTGAATTAACCGTTGCGCCTGTAATTAACGAGCATAACGACACAACTTACTATCTCGGTATGCATCGTGATGGTTCAGAAATGCACGAGTTAGAACAGCGTGTGATGAATCAAAAACTCATGATGGAATCGGTGCTCAATGCGGTGCCGGCTGCGGTGGTCGTGCTGGATGAGCAAGGACGGATCGTATCGACCAATCCTAGCTTCCGTAAGATGGCTACCGACGTAGCACCAAACGAACCGTTAGAAGCGTCCATTGAAGTATTAAGCAAAGCGTTAGACAGCTCCTATCAACAGTTAATTTCAGACCGCCGAAGTTTTGAAGGTAAAGAATTTTCACTTGATTTTGGCTCTAGTAGCAATCCATCTTGGTTCTCGTGTTTTGGCAGTACCATTGAGGTCAATTGCGAGGAGGCTGACGGCTTCTTTGAGCAAAGTGTGCGTCATTACGTGATGCTCATGATTAACGATATTACTGATATTCGTCGTCGCCAAGAAGAAGTACATCTTAATGCGCTTAAAGCACTCATGGCAGAAGAAGACTTAGTTCAGGGTATGCGAGAAACCGTTAATGGCGCTATTCACCAGATGCAAGGGCCAGTAAATGTAATGGCCACCGCGGTTAGCATGCTGCAACGACGCTCAGCAGATACCAGAGACGATGCCTTGCTTACGGCTTTAGAGGAGGCCTTGCAGTCTGGGCGTGATGCCTTAGATAGTTTAAGTGACTCCATGCCGCCACCACTCGAAGAAAATAAAAAGCTAGTGAATATTAATGAGCTAATGCGTGAAGCCTTGGCTCTCAGTACTAATAACTTACTAAAACAGGGCATTACGGTTGTGTGGAAACCTTCATTGCATTTACCAGCCGTTTTAGGACGTGAGAGACGTTTACGCAGTATGTTGAAGCAGTTATTAGATAACGCAATTGAAGCAATGACCGATCGTAAGATAAAACAACGAGATTTAACAATTGTCACCAGTGTTGATAAGGACACGATTACTTGCGAAATAGTTGATTCAGGTTCAGGTATTCCACAAAATTTGTTGGTAAAAGTTTTTGAACCTTTCTTTAGTACTAAGGCGACCAGCAACGGATGTCGAGGTATGGGACTACCTATGGTGCACGACGTAGTGAGCGATCATTCTGGTACGGTACATATTGACTCTCAGTATCAATCCGGCTGTCGAATGATTGTGCAATTGCCAGTTTCATCGGTACGGTAGCGGATTACTAATTATGAGTAACTCAAAGTTTGCGTCAGTTGGAATGCGCGTAAATAGTCGCTCCGAACTTATGGAGCGACAGTTTCGTTGCCTGAGCGAAGTCGCAGGCATCATCTCCAAAGCGCGTAACATTGAAGAGACCTTAAGCGGTATTCTGGGGGTTTTGCACAATCAAGCCGGATTACGCTATGGCATCGTGACTTTATTCGACCCAGAGCACAGCATTCTGCAAGTGGGCGCTGTTTATTGTGATTCCGAAGCGGTGACTAAAACCTCATCGTCTGTTCGCTATCAGCGCGGAGAAGGCATACTCGGCCGTATTCTTGAGCTTAATCAAGCCATCGTATTGGGTCGCATTTCGGTCGAGCCGCGTTTCTTGGACCGATTAGAACTCTACGATTTAGAACTTCCTTTTATTGGCGTACCTATTCGCGATGGCAATGGTAATGCCATTGGTGTTCTTGCGGCGCAGCCCGATGTCCCGGCCGACGACTACCTGCCCGACCGTACCGACTTAATGAAAGCGATTTCCGACTTGTTGTCGCAGACCGCTCGCATGTTGGTCAACGTAGAAGAAGGGCAAACCATTGCCCGTGAGCGTGACGAGTTACGGCGTGAAGTGCGGGTGAAATATGGCTTTGACAATATGGTGGTGGGCCACTCCGATGGTATGCGTCAAGTCTTCGATCAAGTTCGACGCGTTGCTAAATGGGATAGTACGGTATTAATTTTGGGCGAGTCCGGTACCGGTAAAGAATTAATTGCCAATGCCATTCATTACAACTCGCCACGTGCTCACAATCAGTTCGTTTGCTTAAACTGTGCGTCGTTGCCTGAGAACTTGCTGGAATCAGAATTATTTGGCCATGAAAAGGGCGCATTTACCAACGCTGTAAAACAACGTAAAGGCCGCTTTGAACAAGCAGACGGAGGCACGTTATTTCTCGATGAAATTGGTGAAATTTCTGCTCTTTTTCAAGCGAAGTTATTACGTGTGCTGCAAGAAGGTGAATTTGAACGTGTCGGTGGTAGCCAGACCATCAAAGTCAATGTTCGTATTGTTGCTGCAACCAATCGCAATCTGGAAATAGAAGTAGAAAAAGGGCGTTTCCGCGAAGATTTATATTATCGTCTTAACGTGATGGCGATACAGTTACCACCGTTACGTGATCGTTTAGTGGATGTACCTGATTTGGCCAAATTTCTATTAGAGAAATTATCGCGCCAGCAAGGTCGCCCACTACGTTTGACAGATAGTGCGATACGTTTACTCATGAGTCATGATTGGCCTGGTAATGTGCGCCAGCTAGAAAACTGTCTAGAGCGGGCGGCGGTTATGAGTGAAGAAGGTACAATTGATTGTGACGTTATTAATATACCCAATAATCAACGCACCAATTTAAGTAGTACCAGCCAGCATCAACATTCTAGCTCATCTATGGCACCGGTATCGGACATTGATTTAAATGATCCCGATGTGGATGAACGCGAACGCTTAATCGCCGCATTAGAGCAAGCGGGTTGGGTGCAAGCTAAGGCCGCACGATTATTGGGAATGACCCCTCGCCAGATCGCATATCGAATTCAAATTATGCGTATCAACGTTAGAAAGCTGTAGACAATAACAATAAAAAAACAGCTTAATTTCGCTCGTCTAAATCAACCTTTTAACTGATTTCTAACGGAGTGCATTTGCCGTTGCCTGTGTGGTAATGGATAGTTTGCATTTATCCGTTGGTGGGCTGAATTGAATTGGTGTTTGTATTATTTACAACAATTAATTCACTGAAAAGCTTGTGTTAAACCTCACAAAAACAGTACATGAAAAAATAAAAACCATAAAAAACAATGGGTTGTATTTAGGCATCCGCATTGCAAAAGATACTTAGCAACCGCCCATTAGGGCTATTTTAAATTAGACCTGGAAAGGTAATTATTGAGGAGCTGAGATTATGCAACTGACGGTTCTTGATCAAGAAACAGCCCATTCTGAAGAGGCCGCTAGCAGTTGTGCTTCCGGTTCATGTGGTAGCGATAACGAACAAATGGCTCATCTGTCTGATGAGATTCGTGACAAGGTAAAAAATCACCCATGTTACTCCGAAGAAGCACACCACTACTTTGCTCGTATGCACGTGGCTGTTGCTCCTGCTTGTAATATCCAATGTCATTACTGTAACCGTAAATACGATTGTTCGAATGAATCACGCCCAGGTGTTGTATCTGAAGTACTAACACCCGATGAAGCAGTCATGAAGACCAAGGCCGTCGCGGCTAATATTCCACAAATGACAGTGCTTGGTATTGCTGGCCCTGGTGATCCATTAGCGAATCCAGAACGTACATTTGATACCTTCCGCCGCTTAAGTGAAGAAGCACCTGATATTAAATTGTGCGTGTCCACCAATGGTTTGGCTTTGCCCGATGTTGTTGATGAATTGGCAAAACACAATATCGACCACGTTACCATCACGATTAACTGCGTAGATCCAAAAGTGGGTGCCAAAATTTACCCATGGATTTATTGGAATAACAAGCGCATTTATGGTGAAAAAGCAGCAAAAATCCTGATTGCTCAACAGCAGAAGGGCTTAGAAATGTTGGTTGCACGCGGAATTTTAGTGAAAGTTAATTCCGTGATGATTCCAGGTGTTAATGACGAGCACTTGAAAGAAGTTAGCCGCATCGTAAAAGAAAAAGGCGCCTTCTTACATAACGTAATGCCATTAATTTCGGAACCAGAACACGGCACTTTCTACGGCATTATGGGTCAGCGTGGTCCAGAACCAGAAGAGCTACAAGATCTACAAGATTCTTGTTCTGGTGACATGAATATGATGCGCCACTGCCGTCAGTGTCGTGCGGATGCAGTGGGCTTGTTAGGTGAGGATCGTGGCGAAGAGTTTACCTTGGATAAAATCGCAGCCATGGATATTGACTATAACGAAGCCATGAAGAAACGCGCCGTTATTCATGCCGGAATTCTCGAAGAGCTGGATGAAAAAGATGCCAAACGCGCCCGTTTAGCCGCGATGAACTCTGGTGCTAAGCAGGACAAACCCGCACAGGTGTATCGCCCAGTATTAATGGCGGTCGCTACTAGTGGTGGTGGTTTAATTAACCAGCACTTTGGTCATGCTACTGAGTTCTTGATTTACGAAGTATCGGCCAATGGCGTGCGCTTTGTTAGCCACCGTAAGGTCGATCAATATTGCATTGGCAACGATACCTGTGGCGAAAAAGAAAGTGCATTAGCTGGGTCTATACGTTCGCTAAAAGGCTGCGAGGCTGTGCTTTGTTCCAAAATTGGTTTCGAACCTTGGTCGTTGTTAGAGGAAGCGGGTGTAATTCCTAACGGCGAACACGCGATGGAGCCGATTGAAGAAGCAGTACAAGCGGTATATCAAGAAATGATCGCAGCTGGGAAACTTGATGAAGTAACTGCAAAACTTGAAGTTGCAGCTAACTAAATCCTGCCTTTTAGGTTGAGTTCGGCGGGGCTATTAATAGTCCCGCATTAAATTGAAAAATCGGGAGATCATTATGGCTCTATCTATCGGCGATTCATGCGTGAACTGTTGGGCTTGCTATGACGTATGTCCAAGTAATGCAATTTCTCAAAGCAGCACTCATTTTAAAATCAGTGCACGTAAGTGTACTGAGTGTGAAGACGATTATGCACAACCACAGTGCGCCAGTATTTGCCCGATTGAAGATACCATTTTCGATGCGCAAGGAATTTCAATTAATCCTCCGGGAACATTAACAGGAATTCCACCTGAAAAAATGGCAGAAGCGATGCGCGAGATTCAATCAAGGTAAATGGGAGTGAAGATGAGCAATGTCACGCTGCATTTCTATGAAAAACCAGGTTGTATTAATAATACTCGGCAGAAGCAAATGCTACGGAAAACGGGTATAGAGTTAGTAGAACATAACCTACTAACGACACCTTGGCAGCGCGAAGAGTTGCGACGTTTTTTCGGTAAACGGCCAGTTGCTGAATGGTTTAATCCGTCGGCTCCGGCAGTAAAAAATCGACGTATTAGACCCAACGAGATGACTTCAGCCGATGCGCTAGACGTTATGCTAGCGGACCCGATACTGATACGTCGTCCATTGTTACAGTCTGGCGATTGGTATGAGTCCGGGTTCGATTGGCCGCAGTTAGTCGAGTGTTTGAATCTTACCGAGAAAGAGATAGTAGCAATAGAAATTTCTGAAGGGATTGATGGTTGCGCTCACGAAAACTCAACAATGACCGGTCTAATTGATCGTCGTAAATAAGGGGAGTCATTATGAATATTGCTGTCACATTGCGCCAATCTCGTTGGAATTACAATATTCTTCAATGGCTGACTCCAATGATGAATTTATCAAGCACGACTGAAAGCCATGAAAGAAATAACGACTGGTTTGCGCAAATATTACGCAGTCAGCGTAGTGGCCACACCTGCTTACCGTATTTTCTAGGACTCAATCCCGCCGATTTTAATTGGTTGTTGCATAAGCACTTGTGTCCTCAACGTCGCAGTCGCCTTCTTAATCCTTGGCAGCAAGAGAAAGACAATGCCATACATCAAGAAGACCTACGTCAACAACTGTTAGAAATGCGTGATGACGAGTGGCAAGAGATTCGCCAATTGCTACGTCAGTATCGCGCTGGCATCGCTGATAGCGAATTACTGATTGCTGATATCGTTGCTGCAGCTTGCTTAGGCGGAGAACACCTATGGCGTGATCTTGGCTTGAGCTCGCGCAATGAATTGAGCGCCCTCATGAATGTCAATTTCCCTCGACTTGCAGGAACGAATACAGGCGACATGAAATGGAAGAAGTTCTTCTATAAACAGCTTTGTGAAGCCGGTGGTGGTTATGTTTGTCGCGCTCCAAGTTGCGATCAATGCACGGCTTACGATGATTGTTTTGGTAGCGAAGACTAATTTTTCAATAGAGGGTACTAACATGATGAAGTGGCAAAATGTCAGCATCGCGGAAGCGGAGCAAATGTTAACCAATCGTGAAATTCTTCTGCTCGATATGCGAGATTTCCGTTCATATTTATCCGGCCATCATCCTCGTGCTATCCATTTAGATGAACAAAGTTTACGTGCAATTTTGAAACATACGGATCGCGCCGTACCTATTTTAATTTATTGCTACCACGGCCATAAAAGTCAGGAAATGTCGCAGCTATTCAGCGACTTTGGCTTTACCAGTTGTTACAGCTTAGACGGTGGCTACGAAGCTTGGTTTCCTCAAGTTCGTCTTCCTATGTTGGATCTGAGTAATACGTTAAAGCGCTGGATGCTTGCTCATGGATTTAATCCGCGAAATATGGATGAGCGCAGTATTAATAATGAAACGGCACTGATGCAAGCAGCCCGAGAGGGTAACGAGTTTTTGTCACGTGAATTAGTCATGGCAGGCTGTACCTTAAATCTAATTAACCAGGATGGGAATAATGCCCTCTGGATGGCGAGCCAAAGTGGATCTTTAGCCGTCGTTAAATTGTTGCTAGATAACGACATTGATATGGACCAGCAGAACGATCACGGTGCGACCGCACTTATGTATGCCGCATCAATGGCTAATATCGGCTTGGTCGAAATGTTGCTGAAAGCGGGTGCCAATTCGGTATTGATGACAAGAGATGATATATCCGCATTGGACGCCGCTTCAAATAGCAAAGTACTAAGATTGATCCAACAATATTCGAATTCACCAATTAATCGCTATGTCGCTTAAGGAATTACCTATGAGTACTACATCTGTCGTTGAAATTATCAATCAGCAAA
This sequence comes from Thalassolituus sp., assembly GCF_034111725.1. Lineage (GTDB taxonomy): Bacteria > Pseudomonadota > Gammaproteobacteria > Pseudomonadales > Oceanobacteraceae > Thalassolituus. The sequence goes on from NZ_JAWUWR010000001.1 coordinate 14,555, forward strand.
TAGCTACAAATCCTGTGCTTATCTATATGAAAGGCACGCCGTCTGCGCCTGAATGCGGATTTTCGGCTGCGGCCATTAAAGCATTGCAGTCGGTCAATGCAGATCTGGCCTACGTAAATATTTTACAAGCGCCATCTATTCGCGAGCGTCTACCATCTATTTCTAATTGGCCAACCTTTCCACAGCTATTTGTTGGTGGTGAACTGATTGGTGGTAGCGATATTGTTTGTGCCATGGCCGCAGATGGATCACTGCAAGCCTTGTTAGCATCACTAAATACTGCTACGCCTGTAGAATAGGACATCGTTGTGGAAATAAGCGAAATAGTGACACTGATAGAGCAAAAGATAACCCCAGTAAGTGTGGCTGTCGACGGCGCTGATTGTAGCTTTAAAGTACGGGTCATTAGTGCAGAGTTTGCGCAGATGAGACCAGTACAACGCCAACAAAAAGTACTGGGTTGTTTTAGCGAGTTTCTAGCGGACGGGCGTTTACACGCTCTAACCGTCGAGGCTTTTACGCCAGAAGAATGGGCTGCTCATACAGAAGCGACTCTGACCCAATTGACGATCTAATAGATCTGGAGAAATAGCGATGACTAGTATGCCTACCATAAGTCGTGAAGCTGCATTGCGTATCGCCATGGCAGCAAGAGCATTGCCAGAAACAAGTGTGGCGCAATTGTTAGAAATATTGGCACGTCGAATAGACGGCAATATTAATGAAGAAAGCCTGACCAAAATTACCGTCACCGACTTGAAAACGGGTTTCGGTAGCGCCGATGGTGAAGAAGACGGTGAAGATATAAGTCTAGGTTTGCCAGAAATCAAAGAAGCCGTGCGAATTCTTTGGGGTGATGTTGATAATGAAGAGCTGCCTACTCCGGTAGCCATTAAAAAAATGCCAAATGCAATACTCGTAGCGGTGGCATCGAATAATGGTGAACAGCTTAACGGTCACTTTGGTTCGTGTATTCGTTTCTTAATTTATCAAATAACTGGCAATTCTTGCGAGTTAGTTGCTATTCGCTCTGCGCTAGAAGCCGATCTTTCTGAAGATCGTAATGCATTTCGCACTCAACTGATTAATGACTGCCAAGTGCTTTACGTTCAATCGATCGGTGGTCCTGCTGCAGCTAAAGTTGTTCGTGCCGGTATTTATCCGATTAAAAATATTGAAGGTGGTGAAGCGCGCGAGGTGTTGGCGCGCTTACAGCAGGTTATGGAAAACTCACCACCACCTTGGTTATCTAAAATTCTAGGCGTTCGTGCTGAAGATCGTGTTCGATTTAATATCGAAGCTGAAGGCTAATTGGAATAGAAATTGTCCACTCTACTTGTGCTTATCCCCTTTATTGAGCAGCGACAGCCATCGGATTTTGATGGCTGTTTTTTTTGTAGCTTTGCGCACAAATATCTCACTTCCTATTACTTACCTTCTGCTGTTGCTCATTTTGTCGCAGTTCCAACAATTGCTCGGTTTGCATCAACAAAAATATTCTTAACGTATTGTTTTTATTAGACTTATTTTGCTTTTACTTGGGCAGGGATTTTGCCTTAGATTAATTTCAAATACTTTGAACTCAGTAAAGGAACTAACTATGTTACTCAACCAATATAATCAATCTGGACTGCTTTTTTACTCTAACTTCTTAGATGAAACCTCGACTTCAGGCCTATTTTCATATCGCGGTGAGCTAGTGCTAATCGAGGGCGAAGTGGGGGATGACAAAGGCCATACAAAGCCACCAAAAGAAGTCTTGCGCGAATGCCTACTCGTGGCTGATGACAAACTGAAATTGGTAGTCGGTGCATTGGATAAAGTTAGCTCTATCAACTTATTGGTAGAAAAATACAAAGATGACTTTGCTCCTGATATGAAAGCGATTCTCTATATCGTTAACCTGAAGAAGGCATTTCAAGTTGAAATTGAAGGCATTAACTTTGTCTTAATCCCTATGATCCAGGGTGTACCTTGGAACGAAACACTGGAAGAGTTAGCTTTGGAAAAGAGTCACTTTAAAGGCCAATCTCCAGCAGACAAGCTGCTGATATTACTGAGCGAGCTGAATGACTATAAGCCTAAGTATCTGGCTGCAACCTTAGATGATTTACAAGATTACCTGACGTCTGCGGTGCGTGAAACGCACGGTGCCATATAACTAAGATATTGATACTGCAAGGCAATAAGTCCGGCTCTTAGCGTTAAGAACCGGACTTATTAATAAAACTAGCCTACCGCTTCTAATTCAGAACCAGCACAAGCCATCAAATCCGACCAGCTCGCTTGAATAATCGTCAGATTCATTTTTTTGCAAAATCGACGTTCTTTATCGTTTGGTTCTGGCAATAACACCCAGCCTGCAGGTTGGTCTGCGCTATAGATAATATCGCTCAATACCATACGTTCGGTATCACGTTGCATCGGCAGACCTAAAAATAGGTATTGTTTACCTTGACGATATTCCTTTAAGAATGCTGGAATTGCGAATCCGCCCATTAGCTCTGTTATATAGTCGACATAATCAGCGTCTGAAGCAATATAGCTAGCTTCCGGTTTCGGTGTGCCCATTGGCTTAAACAAGATAGGCAGAGTTAGATCGATCTGATCCTGATCAATCGCACGATATTCACCGCTGTAGTACTGGAATATATTAAAGCGATAGCTGGTTCCGGCAATACGAGAAATACCCACGATTAAGGTATGAGGACGATCGCTGTAAAAATTCTGTAATTGAGTGTCGCGGTTAATATCTACCACATAAGGCAGATCGAGTGCAGCTAACCATTGATGGAAAGGTGATGCATTCCATTGGCGCTCACCATAGGTCTTTGTAAGAAAGCGCTCAATAAACTTACGTCCCTTTTTGTTTTCTAAATTCATCGCTGCACGCGGAAATTCGAACATTAGACGAGGCGCCATTGGCTTGCCATCGTTCATAGCAAATATGAGGCTATCGCTATCGGCTGGAATTTGCACACCTGTTTTTTTTTCCGTTACCCCTCGCAGGGTTTCTGGCCCAATATAAGGAATAATTTTTCCTTCATTCATACCTTTTACTAGTGCTTGGAGTTGCGGTGTATAGGTCATTGAGATTCTCCTGGGTGTATTAGTGCTTATTAGGAGATATTTCAAGAAACGAGCCAGTCTCGCAAAATGTTGAGTGGTTATTCGAATTTCATTCTCTTAGTTGTTATTTTCTTTTTCGTATTGTCATTTATCGTTATTAAACACCACGACAATTTTGTAAGACCATGTTTTATCGATGTTTTTAGAATTTATAATATTCAGTTCTATTATTCGAGTTTTTGCTTTCCGTTAAAACTTTGTCGAAAATTCAACCAAGTTTTCTAGAATCTCAATTTCTTCTATCTAACTAGGCTTAGTTAATGGTCGTGATTCAATCAATATGATGTCTTTACGACAAAGTCTATCCGGGCAGTCAGTCGTGCAAATGAGTGCTCTGACTTTACTAACGAGTTGAGTGGTAACTCGTAAAAAATTGGTCATTAAAGCACTACAAATAGACAATATTTTTTGTTGTATGTATGACACGACATTTATTTTGTCGCTTGAGTAACCATGCCAAAATTCTATTGGTTTTAAAAAATACCAATAAAAACAGTAGCTTATAATTTATCGAAAGGCTGGCACAGAGACTGCAATACCCTATATGTGATCAGGCAGCACAAACCTTCACGCTCTAATTGGTTTGTCTGAACTATTCAGTTGTGCCACTTAGCACGGTTGCCTGCGCCCTAAAACCCCGACGGGGTAATGGTAATCGGCTAGAAAATTATAGGAGATACAGACTATGGCTATGCGTCAATGTGCCATTTATGGTAAAGGCGGTATCGGTAAGTCAACGACTACTCAGAACCTAGTTGCTGCACTTGCAGAATCAGGTAAAAAAGTAATGATCGTGGGCTGCGATCCAAAAGCGGATTCTACTCGCTTAATTCTTCACTCAAAAGCTCAGAATACCATTATGGAAATGGCGGCTGAAGCTGGAACAGTGGAAGATCTAGAATTAGAAGACGTATTAAAATCAGGTTATGGCGACATTCGTTGCGTTGAGTCAGGCGGTCCAGAACCCGGTGTTGGTTGTGCTGGTCGTGGGGTTATTACAGCGATCAACTTCTTAGAAGAAGAAGGCGCGTACGAAGATGACCTCGACTTCGTATTCTACGACGTACTGGGTGACGTTGTGTGTGGTGGTTTCGCGATGCCAATTCGTGAAAACAAAGCACAAGAAATCTACATCGTATGCTCTGGCGAAATGATGGCAATGTATGCTGCCAACAACATCGCAAAAGGCATTGTGAAATATGCTAACTCAGGCAGCGTACGTCTTGCAGGTTTGATCTGTAACTCTCGCGAAACTGACCGTGAAGATGAATTGATCATTGCTCTTGCTGAAAAGCTTGGCACTCAAATGATTCACTTCGTTCCACGTGACAACGTTGTTCAGCGTGCAGAAATTCGTCGTATGACCGTTATTGAATACGATCCTTCTGCTAACCAAGCGGATGAATATCGTACTTTGGCTAACAAAATCGTTAATAACACTAAGTTCGTAATCCCTACGCCTATCACTATGGATGAGCTCGAAGAGCTACTCATGGAGTTCGGTATTTTGGATGAAGAAGATGTGAGTATTGTAGGTAAAACTGCAGCCGATGAGTAAGGTCAGCGCTTAATATTGTATTTTCTAACTTAGTTAGAAATGCCTTAAGTGGTGAAAATCGGGATAGAGCAGATTAGCCCTATCGGAACCCGAGCTGTGGCAATTTTGCTCAGCTCGGTCTGTTACCCGTTAAAACTATTGTAAGGAGGCTATCATGGCCATGTCACGCGATGAAGTTGAATCGTTGATTCAGGAAGTGCTGGAAATTTATCCAGAGAAAGCACAGCAAAACAGAGCTAAACACTTGGCTCCAAATGATCCTGAACTCGAACAATCTAAAAAATGTATCACTTCGAATAAAAAATCATTACCGGGTGTAATGACTATTCGTGGTTGCGCTTATGCTGGTTCAAAAGGTGTGGTTTGGGGTCCGATTAAGGACATGATCCATATTTCTCACGGCCCTGTGGGTTGTGGACAGTATTCACGCGCTGGTCGTCGTAACTATTATATCGGTACAACCGGTGTTAACACCTTCGTAACGATGAACTTTACTTCCGACTTTCAAGAAAAAGACATCGTTTTCGGTGGTGATAAAAAACTCGCTACTTTAATCGATGAAATTGAAGGTTTATTCCCGCTACATAAAGGGATTTCAATTCAATCAGAATGTCCAATCGGTTTGATCGGTGACGATATTGAAGCCGTAGCCAAGAAAAAGACAGCCGAAACCGGTAAAACAGTGGTACCAGTACGCTGTGAAGGTTTCCGTGGCGTGTCTCAGTCGTTAGGTCACCACATTGCTAACGATGCGGTTCGCGACTGGGTTCTAGGCGCTCGTGACGAAGACAACAGCTTCGCTACTACTCCTTATGACGTTGCTATTATTGGAGACTACAACATCGGTGGTGATGCTTGGTCTTCCCGTATCCTGTTGGAAGAAATGGGCTTGCGCGTTATTGCTCAGTGGTCTGGTGACGGCACCATCGCTGAAATGGAATTGACGCCAAAAGTTAAATTGAACCTGGTGCATTGCTACCGTTCAATGAACTACATTTCTCGTCATATGGAAGAGAAGTACAAAATTCCTTGGATGGAATACAACTTCTTTGGCCCTACTAAGACTATTGAATCACTTCGTAAAATTGCTGCGCAGTTTGACGAAACAATTCAACAGAAATGCGAAGAAGTGATCGCTAAGTACCAGCCAGAATGGGAAGCCGTTATTGCGAAATTCCGTCCTCGCTTGGAAGGCAAACGCGTCATGCTTTACATCGGTGGTTTGCGTCCACGTCACGTGATCGGCGCATACGAAGATTTGGGCATGGAAGTCGTAGGTACTGGTTATGAATTTGGTCACAACGATGACTACGACCGTACTCTGAAAGAAATGGGCGATGCCACATTGTTGTATGACGATGTGACGGGTTACGAATTTGAAGAATTCGTGAAGAAAGTTAAGCCTGATCTCATTGGTTCCGGCATTAAAGAAAAATATATATTCCAAAAAATGGGTGTGCCTTTCCGTCAGATGCACTCATGGGATTATTCAGGTCCTTATCACGGCTTCGATGGTTTCGCCATTTTCGCCCGCGATATGGATATGACTTTGAATAACCCTTGTTGGGCTAAATTGGCAGCACCGTGGAAGAAAACTGAAGCGGTAGATTCTGCTGTGGCTGCTTCGGCTTAATTGCCTGCGCCAATTTTTCGATTGTGTGTAAACGGGCGGGTGGAACAATTGCCACTCGTCTGAATAAAATTCCATTTACCCGCCGGACCACAGATTAGTGGCGCGGGAGGAGGACGACCATGAGTCAGCAAGTCGACAATATCAAACCTAGCTATCCGCTATTTCGTGACGACGATTACAAAGAATCCTTGCGAAATAAAAAGGCATCTTTCGAGGAAGCTCATTCGCAAGAATTGATTGATGAAACTTTTATGTGGACAACCACAGAAGAGTACAAAGAACTTAACTTCCAACGAGAAGCCTTAACGGTCAATCCTGCGAAAGCTTGCCAGCCGTTAGGTGCCGTTTTATGTGCACTAGGGTTTGAAAAAACCATGCCATACGTTCACGGATCGCAAGGTTGTGTTGCGTATTTTCGCACGTATTTTAACCGCCACTTTAAAGAGCCTATTGCTTGCGTTTCCGACTCGATGACGGAAGATGCAGCGGTATTTGGTGGTCAGCAAAACATGAAGGATGGTCTGGAAAACTGTAAAGCGATTTACAAGCCAGACGTTATTGCGGTTTCTACCACCTGTATGGCGGAAGTAATCGGCGATGACTTAAACGCCTTTATTAACAACTCAAAAAAGGCAGGGCATATTCCAGAAGATTACCCTGTGCCATACGCTCACACTCCAAGCTTTGTTGGTAGCCATGTTACTGGTTGGGACAACATGTTTGAAGGTATGGCGCGTTACTTCACCTTGAACCATATGGAAGGCAAGGTGGTTGGTAGCAATGGCAAAATCAACATTGTTCCTGGCTTCGAAACATACCTAGGTAACTTCCGTGTTATCAAGCGCATGTTGAAAGAAATGGATGTTGATTACACCATGCTTTCGGATCCAGAAGAAGTTCTTGATACGCCAGCAGATGGTCAATTCCGCATGTATTCAGGCGGCACGACTCAGGATGAAATCAAAGATGCGCCAAACGCTATTACTACTTTCATGCTGCAGCCTTGGCATTTAGTTAAATCGACTAAGTTCGCGGAAAATACTTGGAAGCAAGCAGTTCCTAAGTTGAACATTCCTATGGGTTTGGATTGGACTGATGAATTCTTGATGAAGGTTAGCGAAGTAACTGGTCAAGAAATTTCTGAAAGCTTAACTAAAGAACGTGGTCGTTTAGTCGACATGATGACTGACTCTCACACTTGGTTGCACGGTAAGAAGTTCGCCTTGTGGGGGGATCCAGACTACGTGATGGGTATGAGCAAGTTCTTGCTAGAATTGGGTGCTGAACCTACGCACATTTTGTGCAACAACGGTAACAAGCGCTGGAAGAAAGCAATGGAAGCTATCTTAGCGACGACCTCTTATGGTGCTAACTGTGAAGTTCATGTCGGCAAAGATTTATGGCACATGCGTTCTCTTGTGTTCACTAACAAGCCTGACTTCATGATTGGCAACTCATACGGCAAGTTTATCCAACGTGACACCCTGTACAAGGGTAAAGAATTCGAGGTGCCATTAATTCGTATTGGCTTCCCGATTTTCGACCGTCATCACCTACATCGTCAAACTACCTTAGGTTATGAGGGTGCTATGCAAATCCTTACAACTCTCGTTAATGCGGTGCTAGAGCGTTTGGATGAAGAAACTCGCGGCATGCAAACTACCGATTACAACTACGACTTGGTTCGTTAATTTCTGATTTGAAATTAACCCTTAATTACCGCTAGCGATCCTAGCAGCAATTAAGGAGCAGATAACCACGTAGTCTTGCCCCATGCGCTATTACTCTAGCAAATGGGGCTTCGGTACTTTTATTTTTACCTTATTGCTGTGGAGTCATCTTCATGCCTAATGTCATGATCAGACAGAATGAAAAAGGCGATTTAACCCTATACGTCGCTAAAAAAGACGAAGAAGATACCATCGTTTCAATTCAACATACGGCGCCTGATTGCTGGGGTGGTGAAATAACTCTCGCCAGCGGCACAAGCTATATCGTTGAGCCATTAAGTGCAATTCCTGATTTGCCGATTACCGTTCGCGCCAAACGCGGTGTTGGGGAAGAGGGCTGACGCAATGGCGACGCAGGATCTAACGGATCTTGTTGCTTTACGCATTGGTTTGGCAGCAAAGAATTTATCGGGAATTGAATTAGCCGATTGGTTGGCTATTTTAATTCGCGCTGTAGGCTTACCCCTGAGTAGTCACCGACTCGGGCGTTTGCGGTTAAATCGCTTACGTCAGGCCGGTAACGGCGCCTTAGACACTTTTTCAGATCAAGAATTACGCCACGCTATTTATCTATTACGTGGGCAAGGCTTCGATCTGAATAAATTATTACCGCAGCAACAAGCTTATGTTGATGGCGATATGCCCGGCTCAATTCGAGTCGCGTGTGCCTCTAATCGTAGTGATCGTATCGATAGCCCGTTCGGAACCTGCGACCGCTTTTTGGTCTATCAAGTATCTGCACAGGAATGTCGGCTAATTGCATTAAGAGAAGTGCCTGATCTCGCTCATGCTGATGATAAGCATCAAGCGCGAGTGAATTTAATCGAAGATTGTCATGTTATCTGTGCATTAACCATCGGTGGGCTTGCTGCCGCAAAGATAGTCAATGCCGGGCTACATCCTATTAAAGTTGGGGCACCCACAGCCGCAACTAATATGCTGAAAGATTTACAACAAGTCTTGGATACATCTCCTCCGCCGTGGTTATTGAAGATAATGGAAGCATCGGCACGGCAAACTTGGGCTCGTCAATCGGAGTATTTATCATGATTAATCGTCACAAATTACAACTGATGTTGGATGTCGTTGAACACAAAGGCTTGAGTGAACACACTTTGAGTAAATTGCGCTTACAGTTTCCGGGCGTACATCTGACTTACTGTTTGGAAGATGATATTAGCGCTGCAAAGCCCTACATAGAGCGACCAGACTTCAATGTGTATCTAGTTGACTCCCGCGATCATTGTTCAGTTTTATCGCTCGATCCGGAAAACGCCTCTGGTTTGGTGTTTGCAGAAGTCATCAGCGATTAGCTGAGTAAAGGCAGTAATCCCAATAGCTAAATGAAACGCGAGGGCCGCATGAGCGAAGAAAATGAAAATTACACCCCCGTTGGTGATTGTCGCCGTTGTCGCTACCGCGCAAATTTATTATTAAGTGGACGCTGCATTCCTGGCGATAGCTGTATTGCCGTTGATAGTGGTCGGCAAATGGATCGGTTTTTACGTCTCAATCCAGAGCTTGCGCGCCAATATTTAGCCGATGGTTTTTGGGAACGGCGTGCCGTCGCGGTACGGTATGCGCCTATTGAAGACTTATCTCCTCTGGTTAGCGATCAAGACGAAGCTGTGCGCCGTGCCGTGGCCTATCGCTTACCGCGAGAACAATTAGTGGCGTTAATTAAAGACGAAGATAGAGAGGTACGCATTACCGTTGCAGATCGCTTACCGACTGAACTGATCGAGCAAATGGCTAACGATGTGGACTATCTCGTGCGTGCTTACGTCGTGCAGCGCGTGTCTCCTGGGCGTCTATTTCGTTTTATTCGCGATGATGACCGCCAAGTTCGCAAGCTGGTTGCCGCACGCCTACCGCAAGAAAGTTTAGTGTTAATGGCACAAGACCATGAGCCGGAAATTCGTCGCATAGTCGCTTCCCGTCTACAAGGTGATGACGTCGTTGCCATGTTAGAAGATTCGGATTGGACAGTGCGGTTAGAAGCTGTTTTTAACGCACCTTTGAGTGCTTTGCCGATCATGCTTGAAGACGAAGACAGCGAAGTTCGTGATGCCGCAGCCGAGCGCTTAAGTCGTGAAAGCTAATATTGCACCAGAGGTATTGGTCATAGAGCATATAGAACAATGGTAGAAAGCACCATTTCTCGCCCAATAATGAAAGCTTTTAAAGCCAATATTAGACGCACAAGCCTGTTGCCAAAAAAAGGCTCAACAAGAATCGGCGCAAGTAGCCAAGCAGGAAGTAGAGGATAATCATGTTAGTGCGTGATTTATTTAGTGATGCTCCCTTAGCTGGGCACTTGCAGGTATCCATGTACATCGAGCGGTTACTGCGTGAACCGATCAATATTGCTCACGATTGGGAGCGTGCCGAACGTTTGTTGCAAGAAGTTCGGACGCAGCTACCCGATGCGACCGAAGTTAAAATAGCCCTGTATAAAATGTACGCCTATGCCTATCGCTGCGAAGAGTCATTGGCACTCATTCACGAAGCATTGGTCGAAACTGCGGCTAGCGCAGGTTTTTCTGCTGATTGGCGCCAGTTAACATTAGCGGCCACGCACTACTCGTATCCTGTCGATGGTGCTGCTCGTATGTTTTTATACAGCCTAAAGGCACTTGGCTTTGTTAGTATGCGCAACCGCGACCTAACGACCGCTACCGAAGCATTAAATAAGCTGATTGAGCTAGACCCCGATGACCAAGTTGGCGGCAGTGTTGTTCTGGGTATATTGCACGGCTTAAGCGAAGAACCGGAACCTGAATATGCCTGAGCAAAATCAAGACTCCTTAATTTATATTCAGCAGTTGGAAGGCGACTTGCGTGCCGTCGTAGAGATGCGGACGACGGCTTATTCTGATATTTGGCTACTGTTAATTCAACTCAGTTATAGGAACGATTTAGCCGGAACGACCAGCTTTAATTTACACGGTTATAGTCGTAAAGAGGCAGAAGAAATCGCCAAAAATATTCAGTCGAATCCTTATGTAATGAAGGAGATCGACGAATATTTATGGGGCGAAAGCGATTAGTTTAGCGTTTTCCGCTACGGCGTAAGAGGCGCAAGCATTCGATATTGGCAGCCAACTCTAATGCACTAAAACCATCTAAGGTTTCTGCTTTAACGTCCGCTGATTTATCCAATAAATAGCGTACCCACTCCGTTTTACCACTAGACGCCGCGTACATAAGGGGCGTTGCGCCATTTTCATTTTGATTATCTAGATTAATTCCTGCCGCTAATAGTTGATACGCGATGTCGAAGTTATTCGCCACTATGGCCGCCCAGAGTGCATTGGTGCCGTCCATATTAGTGTGATTAACCGCTACTGGCTGGCGCAGTAAATCGTTAATGATATCAAGACGACCTTGGCGGCTGGCGAGTATTAACGCCGTATCGTCATACCGCCCTGGCATATCCAGATCGCCAGGATTCAGATTGTGTTCCACTAACCAAGCGATGGTGAAGGGACTGAGTAGGTCGATATTGAACGTTTCTTTCTGACCGATGGGCATTTTATTGTCCTTATCTGAGCAAGCTGGCAAAACTCTTGCTGTGCAACTGTTATTCCATCTCAATAGTTTCTATTGCGCTCTGGGTACTAGGTTAGTGAGTTGTTTTTAAAAGGATTATAAAAGCAGAAGAAATTCATGACGGATTTTTCTGTACGTCGTTAAACGACATTGTAGTAAATGCGACAAACTAAATAGGCTGAAAAATTAAGGTGATGTTATGACCAAATTAGAAAAAGGTGACGCGGTATACGCCACAACAACCATTCGAAATGATGGCTCCGTACCCGGCTTTGAATTGGATGCTATTTTGGCCGAACCGGGCTCTATGGGAATGTTAGTGAATACTGGACATTTAGAAGAAAACCCAGCGCAAGAAATGCTGTTGGTTTGCTTCAATCTATCCGATGGCAGCGTTGGGCCTTTGGTCACTTGTTTTCCTGATGAGATTAGCCCTGAACGAATACCAGTGCAGTAAGGGAGACATCAGCAGTGGACGTACTGAATTACCATCAGCGTACTAAACACAGTATTAGTTACGGCTATGCGAAGGGACCAGAAAGTATTGACTGGGATGCCCAGCCGGATCCTTTTCGGACATACGACGGTGCGCCACTGATTGAATTGCCATTGGCTGCGCATGAGGTGGATACGCCTTGGGCGCGTCTTTGGCAGAGTGCTAGCGTCAACGAGGTGCCGTTAGCGGCAGCCTCAGCAGCGGCTATAGATTTTACCACGCTGGCTAAATTACTGGAGTTGGCGCTGGGTCTATCGGCATGGAAACAATACGGTACGGCGCGCTGGTCGTTGCGTTGCAATCCCTCCAGCGGCAACTTACATCCTACCGAATGCTATGTGCTTGTGCGTAATATCGCTGGCCTCGCAGACGGTGTGTATCACTACCGTGCCGACTTACATGCGTTAGAGCGGCGTTGCGCGTTTGCGCCAAGCTCAGATGTCCAATCCCTTGTTTGGTTAGGGTTTAGCTCAGTACATTGGCGTGAGGCGTGGAAATACGGCGAACGGGCTTTTCGCTATTGCCAACACGATGTTGGACACGCATTAGCCGCAGTCAGTTTTGCGGCGAAAACGTTAGGGGTCAATTCGCGGCAATTGGCGCATATTCCAATAGCCGATGAGGCGTTAGCACAATTATTGGGCTTAAATCGCCACACTGATTTTAATACCGAGGCAAGATTTAAAGGCGACCAAGAATTAAAGGCCGAACAAGAAGATCCTGATTGCTTGCTCACCTTAACGGGTGAAGTATTCTCGCAGGCATTACTCAGTGATATTCAGCAAGCGCTGGCGCAAGGTACTTGGCAGGGACAAGCCAATACGCTAGATCCGCGCCATATGTACCAGTGGCCTATTATCGACGAGGTGGCGAGTGCGACCGCCATTAATCACGAAGCCACTAATATAATTAGCGATAAAATAGCTTCCAGTCGCGACTGCGCCTCTCCGTGGCCACAACCCTTGTCGAGTTCTGTGCAAAATCTAGCCGCTCAGCTGATTAAACAGCGTCGCTCGGCACAAGCATTTGATCCTAATGGCAGTATGTCCTTTAACGATTTTTATTGTCTGCTGGATCATTGTTTACCGCGCATTGATTTTCCACCAAGTAATGTTTTACCCCTTGCCAACAAAGTGCATTTCTTACTTTTTGTGCATAACGTAGAAGGGCTAGATTCTGGGCTTTATGCGTTACCACGTTCTTTGTCGGCACTTGATGCGCTAAAAAGCCAATTGCGCGGAGAATTTAATTGGCAGCCGGTTGCCAATGCCCCCGAACATTTGCCTTTGTATTTACTGCTTAAATGCAGTTCGCGCCGCACTATCGCTAAGCTCAGTGGTCAGCAAGCGATTGCCGGTGATAGCGCATTCAGTTTGGCCATGATCGGTGAGTTTCAAGATATCGAACAGCAGCCGTGGAATTATCGCCATTTATTTTGGCAAGCCGGTGCGCTAGGGCAAGTGCTGTATTTAGAAGCCGAAGCTATGGGTTTGCGTGGCACCGGTATCGGTTGTTATTTTGATGACGCCGTACACGATATGTTAGGACTTAAATCCGATGGCCCGTTACAAGTCTTATATCACTTCACCTTGGGTCGCCCACTGATCGATAACCGCATCACCAGTTGGACTCCATATCGCCAGCGGTAATTGTTATTGAGTTTTGGCGGTTTTGTTACATCCGCTCCAAGCATCTTAGTATGTCGTATTTACTACAATTAAAATCCCTTAGTAAATCTATATAAATCAGCTATTTACCAAGTGGCCTTGCAATTGCAGAGAAGTCTGTATTGGGGCTATTGCAACCATTATTAATCGATTTTAGTCGTGCATATGTGATCAGCACCATCATCAAAATGTGCTGGTGATATTGATTTTAAGTACACAGTGAGAGGACAAAGCATGAAAGCAAAAGACATTGCCGAATTGATGGATGAGCCTGCTTGTACTCACAATAAAAAAGAAAAATCTGGTTGCGCTAAGCCATCGCCTGGTGCGACAGATGGCGGCTGCGCATTCGACGGTGCTCAAATTGCCTTACTGCCTATTGCCGATGTTGCTCACGTCGTTCATGGCCCAATTGCTTGCGCTGGCAGCTCTTGGGATAACCGTGGTACGCGTTCGAGTGGCCCAGCCTTATATCGCATCGGCATGACCACCGATTTAACCGAGCAAGACATTATTATGGGGCGTAGTGAAAAGCGTCTTTTTCACGCCATTAAACAAGCCTTGGAAGATTACAATCCGCCTGCAGTATTTGTTTATAACACCTGTATTCCAGCACTGATTGGCGACGACGTCGACGCCATTTGTAAAAGTGCTGAAGAACGCTGGGGCGTGCCGGTTGTGCCAGTGGATGCTGCAGGATTTTATGGCACTAAAAACCTAGGCAACCGCATCGCCGGTGAAGCCATGGTGAAATACGTTGTTGGTCATCGTGAACCTGATCCTATTCCTGCATCGAGCCAGCGCGACGGCATTGCTATTCACGATGTTAATTTAGTGGGTGAATACAATATTGCCGGTGAATTCTGGTTTGTGTTACCGCTACTCGATGAGCTTGGTATTCGTGTTTTGTGCACACTTTCTGGCGATGCTCGTTTCCATGAAGTACAAACCATGCATCGTGCTGAAGTGAATATGATGGTGTGCTCCAAGGCTATGCTCAATGTTGCGCGTAAGTTGCAAGAGCGTTTTGGTACGCCATGGTTCGAAGGTAGTTTTTACGGCATAACCGATACCTCAGAGGCCTTGCGCGAATTTGCACGGCTCATTAATGACCCCGACTTAAGCGCACGAACCGAAGCGCTAATTGCGCGCGAAGAGGCTCGTATTCGGGAAGAATTAGAACCTTGGCGTCAGCGTTTAGCCGGTAAGCGCGTCTTGCTGTATACCGGTGGGGTTAAATCTTGGTCGGTGATTTCTGCCTTGCAAGACTTAGGCATGAAAGTCGTTGCTACCGGCACGAAGAAATCGACCGAAGAAGATAAAGAGCGTATTCGCGAATTAATGGGCGACGACGTAAAAATGCTCGACGAAGGTAACCCGAAGGCCTTGTTAAAAACCGTTGAGGATTATAAAGCCGATATTTTAATTGCCGGTGGTCGCAATATGTATACCGCTTTAAAGGCACGTATTCCTTTCCTCGATATTAACCAAGAGCGCGAATTCGGTTACGCCGGTTACGACGGTATGCTTGAACTAGTAAGACAATTAACCCTAACCCTCGAAAGCCCAGTGTGGGCTGCGGTAAGAAAGCCTGCGCCTTGGGATAGCGTCCCAAGCAAGGGTGAATTACTAATGGCGCAGGAGGGTTAATGATGACGTCTATTCAGAAAAGCAAAAAAGCCCTGTCGGTCAGCCCGTTAAAAACCAGCCAAACTGTGGGCGGTGCATTAGCAGTTTTAGGAGTGGCCGGTGCGGTGCCGTTAATGCACGGATCGCAAGGTTGTACCGCCTTCGCTAAAGTATTTTTTGTACGCCATTTTCGCGAACCTGTGCCACTGCAAACCACGGCGATGGATCAAGTGACATCAATTATGGGTGCCGATGACAATATCATCGAAGCGCTGAAAACCATCTGCGGAAAAAGTGCTCCGGCACTTGTGGGCTTAGTGACCACAGGTTTGGCAGAAACCCAAGGCGCGGATATTAAACGTGCTGTTGGTGATTTTCGTAAAAAATATCCTGAATTTAATAAAACCGCCGTTATGGCCGTTAATACCCCTGATTTCACTGGTAGTTTTGAAAGTGGATTTGCAATTGCGGTTAAAGGCTTGCTCGAAACTTTAGTGCCTACCGCAGATGCTGATTCGCCCAGTCGAGTTGGTTTGCGCAAGAAACAAGTCAACGTATTGTGCGGCGCTAATTTAACTCCAACCGACCTAGAATATGTGAGTGAGAGCATTGAGAGCTTTGGCTTACGTGCGCTGCTCATTCCCGATTTATCCGGTTCTCTCGATGGTCATTTAGAAGACAACCCATTCAGTCCGTTAACCACGGGCGGCGTCAAAGTCACCGATATTGCTAGCGCTGGTGAGAGCATTGCCACCTTGGCCGTGGGCGAAAGTTTGCACGCAACTGCTGAATGGCTAGAACAACACACAGGCGTGCCAGCTTATTATTTTGGTCATTTAATTGGCTTGGATGCTGTCGATCAATGGATGGCCGCGTTAGCCGACATTAGCGCAGCACCTGTACCTATGCGCTGGCAGCGCCAACGTCGGCAATTGCAAGACACTATGCTAGATACTCACTTTATGCTGGGCATGGTGCGCGTCGCATTAGCATCTGATCCGGATATGTTTGCTGGCTTTGCTAAATTATTAAAAGGCATGGGCGCCGAAATCGTTAGCGCGGTTGTGCCTGCTCAGGGTCCTGCTTTAAAAGGCTTAGACGATATTATTTTGAAAATTGGCGATCTCGAAGATTTAGAATTTTCGGCAAAAGAACAGCGTGCCCAGCTCATGCTAACCAATAGTCATGGCGTTGAAAGCGCCGAGCGCTTAGGCATTCCCTTGTTGCGAATTGGTTTTCCACAATACGATTTATTAGGTGGTTTTCAGCGTTGTTGGTTCGGCTATCGCGGCACAGGCCAAGCGCTATTCGACATGGCCAATTTAGTCATGAGTCAGCAGCATGAAGTGGCACCTTATTATTCCCGTTATGCCCAGAAATCCACCGAGCAGATGCATTTAAATGCCAGTCATTAAGTGTATTAAGGAGATCTAACATGGCGATTACTCGGCAGCTACATGTATTGGATGATGATGATGATTCCACTTTGCTGAAAGTTGCATTTGCGACCTCGGATCGTATTGAAGTGGATCAACACTTTGGCTCGGCTCGATCTTTTACCATATATGGCATTGATCCAGAACGCAGCAAACTATTGCAGATTAGCGAATTCTCCGATCTAAATCAGGACGGAAATGAAGATAAATTGGTTGAAAAAATCGACATGCTTGACGGTTGTATTGCGGTTTATTGCCGCGCATGTGGAGCGTCGGCGGTACGACAATTACTGGCGCGTGGAATACAACCGGTAAAGGTAACCGATGAGTCTGATATTTCTGAGCTAATACGTGCTTTACAGTATGAACTTAAACAAGGCCCTTCCAGTTGGTTGGCAAAGGCATTGCGTAGCCATCAATTATTCAGCTCGTCACGATTTGACGATATGGAAGCGGAAGGTTGGAACGAGTAATTTTGAATTAACTAAGTGAGAATTGATATGACTGATGCCCTAATTAAATCCAGTGATGAGCTATTAAGTAATCCTTTGGTTCGCCAATTGGTGGTACAGCTCCGCGCCCAAGACAGTTACGGAACCTATGATACTTGGAGCGATGATCGTGTTATCGATCCAATGATTTTAAGCAAAGAGCGTCGTCGTGAAATTCCTGTTGTCGGTGATCCAGACGAGACAACTATTTCGCGGGTAAAGGCCTATTACAATGCCGTTTCAACCACAATTGAAAAAGAGTGCGGATTAATGGCGACACCGGTTATTAATATCAGCCACGAAGGTTTTGGCCGTGCCATGGTCATTGTGGGTAAATTAGTGGTGCTGGATAAAGTATTGCGTGATGTACATCGTTTTGGTTTTGACTCGCTAGAAAAGCTAGTTGAAGAAATTGAAAAAGTAAGCAGTAAAGCAGTGGAATTAATTAACGCGCACGGTGATGTAGCTCGTTTGTAAATTCGGAGGATTTTCCATGACTAATGAAGAATTGAAAGAATTAAAGAAAGACGTTAGCACAAAAAAACGTATCGCTACTGAGTGGGCATCAAAAATCCATGACGTAGTAGAAGATGGCTTATGGACGGAATATTCAACGCTACCACAGCTTGCCAGCGACGCCGTGGCTGCTTGCGAAGCGTGGAAATCCGCCGCAGAAACGTACGAAGCAGCGCAAAAGAGCGCTGAGTCTGCATAATGGCATTCGCTATTGCCTAGGGCCGCAATCGCTAGGCAATAGACATTGGGAGATATCAACATGAGTGATGAAACAATTAAAGGGCGCACGCGTGGCGGTGAAGAATGGATTCCGCAATTTGTTACGGAATTAAACGCAAGTACGTGTATTGGCTGTGGTCGCTGTTACAAGGTTTGTCCTCGTGATGTGTTTGAATTGGTTGAGCGTACCGAATTGGTTGACGACGATGATGACTTCTATGACGAAGACGACGAAATGATGGTGATGTCGATCAAAAATGCCGACGACTGCATCGGTTGCGTGTCATGTTCACGTGTCTGTCCTAAAAATTGTCATACTCACGAAGCATTAGCGGGGTAATACCAATGGCCAAGCCAGAATATCATGTATTTGTCTGTGCCCAACAACGCCCCGAAGGTCACCCTCGTGGTAGTTGCGGCGCGAAAGGGGCTGGCAATTTATTGCAGCATTTTTCCGAAAGATTAGTGGCTAATAACCTGTTTAATAAGGTATCGCTGGTCGCTACTGGTTGCATCGGCCCATGTCGAGCCGGCGCTAATGTGTTGGTGTATCCCGGTGGTGTTCTGTATATGGACATTAAGCCAGACGATGTCGATAGCATTATTAGTCAGCACTTAGTCGGTGGTGAGCCGTGGACTGATAAAGTTGCTCCCGATGAGGTTTGGCAATGAGTGGAGCGCAAGCGTTAGCGGATAGAGATGACCTAAAGTTGCAACAACGGTTGCAACTCAATACCGCGCGAATTGCACGAGTTCAAGCGGCATTAAATGAAAAACTAACGGATCTTAATTTAACGGTTTGCGGCCTATTTTCGGACTTCAGCAATAACGAACTTTGCCAAGACCCTTATGATCAGAGTACGAGTCTGCTGTGCGAATGGCGTGATAAACACAATAATTTATTGGGTTCGCTACAATTACACGATAGTGGTCGTGTTTTCGCCGAGTACGATGTTATTAAGCCGCACCCAACCAAGCCTAAGTGGTTTATTGAAGCCGTAACCGCTTGGGGTGACGACGAACAATTACGTACAGAGTTGCGTTTATTGCCTATGCGATAACCACTTATTTTTTTAATACTGGAGATATGTCATGACCCCTGAGCGCTATTCGGCTGTCTACTCTTTAATAGAACAGCGGGCTCAAAGTCGTGCCAAGATAACCGATGCATTACTGGGATTAAGTTGGAGTAGCATTCAAGTGAATCACCCAGATGCAGCACAGCCGCTGCAGACCAGTAGCGGTTTGTGTTTCAGTCCGTCAGAAGCGCCGCGTAATATTTCTTGGTCGGGTAGCTTATGCGAGAAACTCGCAAATGATGTTCTGCCTTGGTTGCATCAGTGGAATGACAGTGAGGTTGTTGTCGCATTAGCAACAGCCAACGCTGTGATCAGTCACAATAATAAGAGTTTGAAAAATAGCCAACTTATTGTGAATGATGCGCCCGCTAATTTGTGCGTTTTCGAACATTTTGCGCCGCAACTTAGCGGTGCTAATGTCGCAATTATAGGACGCTATCCAGGATTAGAACGTTATAAATCGCAATTCAACTATACCTGTATCGAGCGTCGTCCTAGTGGTGATGATCTGCCTGCCGCTGCTGCTAATTTCGTGTTACCCAAAGCCGACTGGGTATTTATTACCGCCAGTAGCCTCGCCAATAAATCACTGCCGCAACTTTTATGGTTGGCTCGTGATGCTCAAGTGGTATTAATGGGGCCAAGCCTGCCTTGGTTGGAAGATTGGGCCGATTTTGGCGTTAATTATCTTTGTGGTGTTGCGGTTAATAACTATCCATTACTGCATCAAATTGTTGCTCAGGGCGGCGGCACTCGGATATTCGACCAAGCTGTCAGCTATCGTCTATTAACCCTCTAACGCATTGTCGTATTAGCGACAATGCGTTTGTAGCCGTGATATTCACGACACCACACAACCCCATCACATAGTTCTAACTTATTGATAAATATCAATTTTAATTATGTTTCGGCGTGGCATATCGCTTGCAAAACCCTTCTAGGTAACCGTTCCCGGCCCTGAATCTGATCGTCGATGTTGAAGTCATCAAATCGATAGCACGATTCGGCTAACGCCTTAGGAGGCAGCATATGATCACATTAACTGATAGCGCCATTTCCGCAGTACGTCGTTTCATGGAAACAGCCGACGCTTCAATCGAAGGCTTACGCATTAAGGTAGAGGGTGGCGGTTGCTCCGGTATGAAGTACGGCATGAAGCTGGAAAGAACCATTGAGCAAGGCGATTCCATTCTCGATTTTTCTGGACTGAAAGTGTTAGTCGATGCGGAAAGCGTGCCGCTATTAGACGGTGTGACCGTCGATTTTACCGATGGCCTTGAAGGCACTGGTTTTAAGTTCGAAAACCCAAATGCAACTAAAAGCTGCGGATGCGGTAAATCTTTTAGCTGTTAGTCACAAGCAAACAGAAACAGTTTTTAGCCGGCTAGTACGAGGAGCAGAATCATGTGGGATTATACAGATAAAGTTAAAGAGCATTTTTACAATCCAAAAAATGCAGGTGCGGTAGAAGAAGCTAACGCCGTTGGTGATGTGGGTTCCATTAGTTGTGGCGATGCTCTTCGACTAACGCTGAAAGTAGAACCAGAAACTGAAATTATTTTAGAAGCAGGCTTTCAGACCTTCGGCTGTGGTTCTGCTATCGCCTCGTCTTCTGCCTTAACTGAAATGGTTAAAGGCAAAACACTGGACGAAGCTTTACTGATTAGCAACCAAGACATTGCTGATTTTCTTGATGGCCTGCCACCAGAAAAAATGCATTGCTCGGTCATGGGACGCGAAGCCCTACAAGCCGCTATTGCTAATTATCGTGGTGAAGTTTGGGAAGACGATCACGAAGAAGGCGCATTGGTATGTAAATGCTTCGCTATCGACGAGGTGATGATTCGCGACACTATCCGCGCTAACAATCTTAGCTCAGTAGAAGATGTTACCAACTACACCAAAGCCGGCGGCGGTTGTTCATCATGCCACGAAGGCATCGAAAATCTTCTTGCGGATGAAATGGCCCAACGCGGCGAAGTGTTTGTTGCCGGTGGCAGCCCTGCTAAGAAAAAAGCCAAAGCAACCGTAGCAATTGAAGCCGCGTCTAGCCCAGCGGCAACACCAGCGTCATCATCTGGTATGACGTTGGTACAGCGCATTCGCAAAGTTGAAGAAGTGCTCGAAGGCCTGCGTCCTGCTCTGCACGCCGATGGCGGCGACGTAGAATTAATTGATGTCGAAGGTCGTAACATTTACGTGAAGTTAACCGGTGCCTGCAACGGTTGCCAAATGGCTGCGATGACACTGGGTGGCGTGCAACAAAAACTGATCGAAGTATTGGGTGAGTTTGTGAAAGTGATTCCACACACCGAACGCCCAGTACAACTAGAAGCAGGAGCCTAATTATGAACGATATCTATCTCGATAATAATGCGACTACTCAAGTTGATCCTGAAATTGTTGAAGCGATTTTACCGTATTTCACCCAACAATTTGGTAATCCATCGTCATTGCATAGCTTTGGTAATAAGGTCGGCTTAGCCCTTAAAAAAGCGCGCAAAAGTGTGCAGGATATTTTAGGTGCAGAACACGATTCTGAAATCATATTCACCTCTTGTGGTTCAGAATCTGATTCGACCGCCATTATATCGGCATTAAAAGCACAACCTGAACGCAAAGAAATTATTACCACGGTTGTTGAGCATCCAGCGGTATTGACTCTGTGTGATTATTTAGCCACCGAAGGCTACACAGTGCATAAATTAGCAGTTGATGGCAAAGGTCGCCTTGATTTAGATGAGTACGCTAAATTATTAAGCGACCAAGTTGCTGTGGTCAGTGTGATGTGGGCCAATAATGAAACGGGCACTATTTTCCCCGTGGAAAAAATGGCCGAGATGGCCGATGAAGCGGGCGTTTTATTCCATACCGACGCGGTACAGGCGGTGGGTAAAATTCCGATGAATTTACAAGACACCAGCATTCATATGTTGTCGTTGTCTGGCCATAAGCTGCACGCGCCCAAAGGTGTGGGTGTGCTGTATTTAAAACGCGGCACGCGTTTCCGTCCGTTGTTGCGTGGCGGTCACCAAGAACGCGGACGTCGCGCGGGCACAGAAAATACTACCGGTATTATCGGCTTGGGTGTTGCCTGTGATTTAGCGCAAAAAAATATGGAATATGAAAATACCGTGGTCAGTAAAATGCGCGACCGCTTGCAAGAAGGTATTCTTGCTCAAGTTCCTCATTCCTTTGTGACTGGCGACGTTGAACATCGCCTACCCAATACGCTCAATATCGCGTTTGAATATATTGAAGGCGAAGCGATTTTATTACTAATGAATAAAGTCGGTATTGCAGCGTCTAGTGGTTCTGCTTGCACCTCCGGTTCGTTAGAACCTTCTCATGTTATGAAAGCGATGGGTATTCCGTATACCGCAGCACATGGGACGGTTCGTTTTTCTTTGTCGCGTTATAACACGCCAGAAGAAATTGAGCGGGTTATTGCTGAAGTCCCTGCCATTGTTGCGCAATTACGTAAATTGTCGCCGTACTGGGGTAAAAACGGACCGATCGAAAATCCTGAGCAAACATTTGCACCGGTATATGCCTAACTCGTTGCGCAAGTAACCGTGCCAGTATCCGCATAAGGAATACAGTAATGACTGCAGAACGCCCTAAAATTGTAATTGACGACACCACACTGCGCGATGGCGAACAAAGTGCAGGGGTAGCATTTAGCGTTGAAGAAAAGCTAGAGATTGCTCGTCATTTAGCATCGATGGGCGTGCAGGAATTAGAAATCGGTATTCCTGCTATGGGCAGCGAAGAGCGTGAAGTGATGCAAGCAATTGCCGCCTTGCATCTTCCTGCTCGCTTACTGGCTTGGTGCCGTTTAACACCGTACGATCTGCAAGCGGCCCAAGGGTTGAATGTTGATATGGTGGACTTATCGGTGCCGGTATCTGCCCAGCAAATTGCGCATAAATTACGTCGTAGTACTGATTGGGTTTTGGGGCAAGTTGCCCATCTTGTCGCGCAAGCAACCGATGCAGGATTTGAAGTTTGCTTGGGTTGTGAAGACGCTTCACGCGCCGATATGAACTTTTTGCAACAGGTTGCCGAAGCCGCACAAAAAGCCGGTGCTAAGCGAATGCGCTTTGCCGACACCGTCGGCGTGATGGAACCATTTTCGGTATTAGATAAAATTCGCACATTACGCAGCGTCTGCGATTTAGAACTTGAGATGCATGCGCACAATGATTTTGGCTTGGCGACGGCTAATACTTTAGCCGCTGTGTTGGGCGGTGCAACTCATATCAATACCACCGTCAATGGGTTAGGTGAGCGTGCAGGCAATGCACCGTTAGAAGAATGCGTTTTCGCCTTGAAAAATCTGCACGGCATCGACACCGGAGTTGATACCTATGCTATGCCTGCGATATCGGCTTTAGTGGCACACGCATCCGGTCGCAGCGTGAGTTGGAATAAAAGCATCGTCGGTGCTGGCGTATTCACTCATGAAGCCGGAATTCATGTCGATGGCTTATTAAAAGACCGTCGGAATTATCAAGGTCTTGATCCATTCGAGTTGGGGCGACAGCACGAATTAGTGGTTGGTAAACACTCAGGTAGCCGCGGACTCATTCAAGCGTATAGCGATATTGGAATTAAGCTGAAAAGTTGGCAAGTTCCCTTACTATTGCAACAACTTCGTATCTGGGTAACCCGCACCAAACAAATTCCTACCGTGGCAGACTTAATGGATTTATATGCCACTTTAGACGTTAAAAATAATGTTGTTGGAATGGAGGAGGCCTTATGCCAATTGCATCCCATCGCCAGCTAGATAGCTCATTATGGAGTCAGTGGCGCGAAGACGTTTCAAGTGTCTTTGAGCGTGATCCTGCGGCGCGCACAACGTTCGAAGTGCTGACCACCTATCCCGGCGTACACGCTTTAATGATACACCGTGTTAGTCATCGACTATGGCGCAGAAATTGGCGTTATGCAGCGCGCTTCTTATCATTTTTTGCGCGTTTTCTCAGCAATGTTGATATTCATCCCGGTGCTGTTATTGGTTCACGTTTTTTTATTGATCATGGCGCCGGTGTCGTGATCGGCGAAACCGCCATTATTGGCAACGATGTTACGCTTTATCACGGCGTCACTTTGGGTGGCACCAGCTGGAATAAAGGTAAGCGTCATCCAACCCTAGAAGATGGTGTTTTAGTCGGTGCCGGCGCCAAAGTATTGGGCAATATTACCTTAGGCAATGGCAGTCGTGTAGGAGCTAATTCAGTCGTTGTTGAAGATGTTCCCGCGAGTTGCACTGTGGTCGGTATTCCCGGAAAAATTGTTAAATTACGCGAGGCTGGTTTCTTGAATCCTTATGGAATCGACCTTGATCATCATTTAATTCCAGACCCTGTCGGTAAAGCCATTAGTTGTCTTTTAAGCCGTATGGAAGTGTTGGAATCCAAACTCGATAGTCGCGATAAGCTTAGTCGGTACGAGGCATGTGATGTAGATAATCAAGTATGCCTAGAAGACTGCCCAGGCGGAGAGATTAAAAGTAACAATTTGGGTAGAGGGTAATTACCATGGATTTGCAAGATTTCAAGGGTCAGATGATGTACTTCGATGCGCCCCTACCAGAAGGCGTAGACGAATTATTAAATCAAGCATCCGAGTCGTATGGCGAAGGTGATGCGGAAAGTTACTTGCTGCAAGCTTATGCCTTAGCGCCAGAGAATATGACGGTGCTAGTGGCCCTTTATCGCTTTTTTTATTATCAACATCGCTTACCTGAAGCCATTGATGTTGCTTATCAAGTGATGTCCGGTGTTGCGCCAATTATTGGGTTTCCTGACCATTGGCGTAAATTGAAATTCAAGCATCTGACTTATGGCGTAATGGAATCTTTCACCTTAGTCCGCTTTTATCTGCTCGCGGTTAAGGGGGCAGCCTTTATGAATTTGCGTATCGGTAATGTTCCTGAAGGCATTGAGATGCTGAATAAAGTAGTTGAATTTGATAGCAACGATCGTCTAGGTGCTCGTGCGCTATTGCAATCCGTAGGTCCAGCTGTGGTTGCGGTTAATACCAATGCTCGGGTGGCGGTCGAATTTTAAACTAGTAGGCGGAGGCGCGTTATTATGGATTATTTAGACGATCTAAGTTTGGAAGATGCATTAGATGAATTGGTATCTGCAGAAGATTTCTTAGAATACTTTGCAGTGCCATTTGATGCAAAAGTCGTGCATGTTAATCGTTTGCATATTATGCAACGCTATCACGATTACCTAAGTCAAAGTGAAGCGGCACTGCAGGAACATTTAGGCAATGACGTTGCGCTAACAGCAGTATACAAAGCCTTGTTGACTCAAGCTTATCAAGACTTTGTTGATTCTGACGCTATCACTGAAAAAGTATTTAAAGTATTTAAAATGCAGGAACCGCAAACTGGATTTGTGCCCTTGGATAGCCTGTTTTAATGCGAGGACAGTTTCATGAAACCAGCCTATGAATACGGCGATGAAGTTCGCCTAACCCGTAACGTTCGTAACGATGGTACATACCCAGGAAAAGAAGTGGGTGAGCTACTGATACGGCGAGGCTCGGTGGGTTGCGTTTATGATGTGGGCACCTACCTCCAGGACCAATTGATTTATCGTGTGCATTTTCTTGATGACGGCTGCACTGTGGGTTGCCGTGAAGAGGAACTGGTTCCTGCCGCTGATCCTTGGATCAATAATCGATTTGAATTTCGCGAAGCCGTGGTCGCACTGATACCTATGTCCAGTGAAGGGAAGGTCGTGGTCGAAGTGGGCGACGAGGGCGAAATATCCCGCGTTATCCGTGACGACAATATTGTTCTCTATCATGCTCGTTTTCATGGTCGCACCTTTCAAGTGCCAGAAGCTGCTCTGGCTGCACCTGATAGCGACGAAGCACTTGATTCGCGTAATCAGGAGGCCTCATGATCGCCATTGCAAAGCAAAAGCCGGTAGAAGCCACTCAAGGCTATCGATTATTGCGTATTGCTACCGGACATTTTGGTCGTGCTTTACACGACCTCGATGATGAAGAGCAAAAGCAAGTACAGCGAATTGCCGTTAATGAAATGCAGTTAGAGCATTTAATTTTGACCAGTCCTGAGTCGCATCAAGTGACTGTTCCAGAGAGTCAGGTTGAAGCGGCGCTGCAACAAATACGCAATAATTACGAAGAAACAGACCATTTCTACGAATCGCTTTCGAATAGTGGTTTGAGTGAAGAAATGGTGCGAGCAGAAATACGGGATGCCTTGCGAGTGGAAGCGGTTATGGATCTCGTCGCCAGCCGCGGCGTCGCCGTCGACAATACTGAAGCAACACTTTTCTACTATTTGCATCCTGAAAAATTTGAAAAACCAGAAGTTAGAAAAGCTCGTCATATCTTAATTACTGAAAATTCCGACTACAAAGAAAATTCTGAATCGGAATCCTTGCGTCGTATACAAGCGATAGGTGAGCGGCTACAGCAACATCCAAAACGATTTGCCGAGCAAGCTTTAAAACACTCCGAGTGCCCGACGGGTTTAAATGGTGGTGTGCTCGGTCAAGTGCCAAAGGGCGTGTTATATCCAGAGCTGGATGCTGTTTTGTATACGATGAAAGAAGGTGAGATCAGCTCGCCG
Source organism: Thalassolituus sp. (assembly GCF_034111725.1). Taxonomy (GTDB): domain Bacteria; phylum Pseudomonadota; class Gammaproteobacteria; order Pseudomonadales; family Oceanobacteraceae; genus Thalassolituus. The sequence goes on from NZ_JAWUWR010000001.1 coordinate 41,314, forward strand.
GTGCAAAGCGAACTGGGTTGGCATTTGTTGTATTGCGAGGAAGTCATTTCTGCACATACCTTACCTTTAGCTAAGGTACTGCCAGAATTACGCGAAGAATTGCAAAATCGTCAGAACAAGCGTACGCAAAAAACTTGGCTTAAACATCGCGCTGCTGCCATCAGCCAGTAAGTTGACGAAGGAGATACCTCATGAGTGAAGCCCCGGTAACCCCTATATGCTCGTTTTGTGGCGCACCGAAAACGCCGCAATTACCGCTAATTGCAGGAGAAAATGGTCATATTTGCGAGCCCTGTGTCAAATTAGCTTATCAAGTCGTCAGTAGTTGGGGGCGTCGTGGGGTACAGGTTGAGCCAGAGTTAAAAACACCATCATCGATTAAGAATTTTCTCGACGATTATATTATTGGCCAAAATAGCGCTAAAAAGACGTTGTCGGTGGCGGTTTATAATCATTATTTACGTCTTAAGTTCCAAGATAAAGGCGAAGCCCGTTTATCGCTGTTGCCTGAGCAGCAAGATGTTGAATTAGAAAAATCCAATATATTACTGGCGGGCCCGTCAGGCACGGGTAAAACCCTGTTAGTAAAAACCTTGGCGCGTATTATCGGCGTGCCATTTGTTATCGGCGATGCCACAACGCTAACCCAAGCAGGATATGTGGGTGAAGATGTCGACAGCCTGCTTAAGCGTTTGCTGGAAGCTGCCGAAGGCGACGTGCAATTAGCTCAGTGGGGCATAGTCTACATTGATGAAATCGACAAAATTGCTAAACGCGGTGGTGGCGGTTCCAGTGTGCGTGATGTATCTGGCGAAGGCGTACAGCAAGCCCTGTTAAAAATGGTGGAAGGCAACGAGGTTCGCATTGCTAAGTCGGGTCGTCGTGAAGGCGGTGAAGAGGTCGTGTTAAATACTCAGAATATTCTCTTTATTGTCGGCGGTGCCTTCCCAGGATTAACCGATTTAATTAGTCGCCGTTTGCAGCCACCTAAGTCTGGTATTGGTTTTCATGTGCCAGCGACGATAGACAAAGTGATTGATAACGAACAATTGCTATCGGCGTTACAGCCCGACGATTTATTGCAATTCGGTCTTATTCCTGAGTTTATCGGTCGTTTCCCGATAATTACTTTCTTACAAGATCTGGACGTTGCTAGTTTAAAACGTATTCTGCAAGAGCCTAAGAATGCGCTGATTAAACAATATAAACAGCTATTTGCATTCCAGAATGTCTGGTTAGAATTTACCGATGAAGCTCTAACCCATATCGCTGAGGAAGCAGTCAAACGTGGTACGGGCGCCCGTGGCTTAAGAGCCATGCTGGAATCATTATTACTCTCCACTATGTTCGAGCTTCCTTCCCGCCCGCAGTTAAAGGGTTGTGTGGTGGAAGTACAGAAGGACGAAAGTGATGTTGAGCAGTTGATTGTGCGTGAAGAACTCGACGAGAGCATAGTAGGCAATGAGCTTAAGGATGTAGATCCATCAAGTATTACGGCTGACGCCAGCGATGAATCCTCTTCCGCAGCTCAGGGATGAGCTAGGTCGCTTAACTTAGAATAGATTTAAAAGAATAGACTTAAAATGAAAAAGGCACAGCTAATCCGGCGAACGAGATTAGCTGTGCAAGCAAAACGAATTCACATTATTAGGCTGGCAGCCCAAAGGTAGGAGCAATTTGGCTCAGCCAAGTATTCAAACGTTCTTCGGTTAAACCGGATTGGTTGTCTAAATCGAGTGCTAAACCAACAAACTTACCATCAATGATGGCTTCAGAGTGTTCAAACTCATAACCTTCATTTGGCCATGCACCGACTAAGGTTGCGCCTCGTTCGCTAAAGAACTCATGCAATTCCCCCATCGCATCTAGGAACTCATCAGGGTAACCGACTTGGTCGCCTAAGCCGAAGATTGCAATGGTTTTACCAGTAAAGTCTGTGTCTTCAATGGTAGGTAGGAATTCTTCCCAGCTCTCTGCATCGCAATCAGATGATAGGCCTGGTAATTCACCGTCACCTAAGGTTGGTGTTCCCAATAGCAAAAAATCATACGACGAAAACTCTTCAGCGGTAGCACGGTTGACGTTTAATGGCGCAGCCATTAATTCGTCGTCGTACTTCTTTTTAATAATTTTTGATACTTTTCTGGTTTTACCCGTATTGCTACCAAAAAACAGTCCGATTTTTGCCATGATTAATCCCCTTAATATGAAGTTTTAGCTTGCGATTACGCAAGGGTTGCTCGATGAATAATCTATTTCTAGATATTGCAGAACTTGTGCCATGGGGTTTCTATTTGGTCGGTTTATAACTAACTGATTTTGTTTATAATTTTATGCGGCGTCGAAAGCTTGTCGTAAAGCAAACAATACGTTTTTTCGATTCCAATACGTTTTGTCGTATTTGCAACAATGGCGATCTCCACTTGTTTACGGCAAATAACTGTTTTTAAAAGAATTTATATAAATACTCTAAAGGTCTAATTTTTGCTGGTATAGCATACAAGTGTGTTGCTCGCAGAGTAGTGCGTAGAGTCGCTGCGTATTGGAAATTCTCGGAGAATTGGGTATGAAAAAGTTTGGCCTAGTAACCGCAACGGATATATCCAGCTTACTGGCAGGGCAAGATTCGCTATTGTTAGATTGTCGTAAAGTGGCGGATTATAAAGAAGGTCATATCGAGGATGCCTTGCATGCTCACGATGGTCTGGTCGAATCCTTGATCAAAAAAGGCGATAGAACTAGGCGTATCGTTATCTACTGCTACACAGGCCACAGCAGCGAGCACTTGGCTGAGTTGTTCAGTAGTTTTGGCTTTAACGATGTTTATAGCGTTGAAGGTGGTTACGCCAGTTGGCAACAATTGTGCGCTACTAAGTAGCGCTTGCCGCAGCGCTATTTATTGCAGAAATCTTGATAGAAAATTTAGTAGGAAGCAGATATGAATATCTGGTCTTTACAGAAAGAACCAAAACTCAAAAGCTTACTCATTATTCTACAAGAATATTTAGGCCGTGAAGCGTTTGTTATCGATATGGATACTCCGGTGAGCTGGGAAGCCATATACATTCGTGATCCGCATGATGAAGATCTATGTGCCTACCTTTACACCTATGGTGAAGGCATAGAACGCTATGGCTTACACTTGGAATATCCGAAAAATTCTGAAAATTACAGTTATGACGTGTTCGAATCGTTAACGGCTAAGCGCGTCGCCGAGATGTTAGCCGTTCACTTTGATGTCTATCGTATTGGGTATTTTCCGCAGTCTTCAGGATTTCGGTAATATTGTTGGCCTCGTTTTATTCGGCGTTAGTTTTTTCAGGAACAAATTTGTGATAAAGGCTAAACACCGCCACCAATGCGGCGCCAGCAATAAGACCGGCAATAACGTCAATGGTTAAGCCTACTATAATGGCCAACACATGACCGCCGATCATACCTTCCGCCGCATGAGTAACTTGATGGCTGAGTTCACTGAGCGCAGGAATACCATGCACTATAATGCCGCCACCCACCATAAACATGGCGGCGGTGCCCACCACCGATAGCAACTTCATTAATTTCGGCGCTAACGTTAGCAATGAGTCGCCTAATATTTTTTGCATTTTTCCGAGTAGCGTTGGTTTGGCTTTCTCACTTAAATACAAACCAACGTCGTCCATCTTAACAATACCAGCCACAATGCCGTACACGCCGAAGGTAAACGCAATCGCCAACAGTGATACGACCAGTACTTGGGTAATAAATGGCGCGGCACTGATAGAGCCTAAAGTGATAACAATAATTTCGGCCGATAGAATAAAGTCGGTACGAATTGCTCCGCTGATTTTATCTTTCTCGAACTCAACCATATCAACATCGCCATCGGCGAGTGCATTATGCAGTGCTGTCTTTTCTTCATTTGAAGGTTTGTGCAGCCATGAATGAACCAGCTTTTCTACGCCTTCAAAACATAAATAAGCACCACCTAACATCAGTAGCCAAAGAATTGCCCACGGGGCAAAGGCACTGATAACTAATGCCGCAGGTACTAATATCAGCTTATTTTTTAACGAGCCCTTAGTCACCGCCCAAACAACCGGTAGTTCTCGTTCCGCCCGAATTCCCGAGACCTGCTGAGCGTTTAGCGCAAGATCATCACCGAGTACACCAGTAGTTTTTTTGGCCGCCATTTTTGACATAAGAGCAACATCGTCGAGAACGGTTGCAATGTCATCCAGTAACGCGAGTAAGCTGCCAGCGGCCATGAGGTATCTCTGCAGTAGATATTCGTAAATGATTAAAAGTAAATGCCAATACCCAAGGCTAACCCTGAGTAAGTAATGTCGAAGCTGCGAATGCTATCGGGAAAAACATCCAATAGCTCTTGCCTTTGATATTCTATTCGCACAACGGTGACTTTGGTTGGCTGCCAATCAAAGCCAAGGCTGTAGTAGTAACCAAAGCCATTGTCTGTGGCGGAGTCTTTGCCGGCTTCTTTAACATCGTCAAAGGTTTCTTCAAGATCAAGATTGGCCTTATATGCCAATCCTCCAAGGCGCAAGTAGCCGCGAAATTTATCGGCTATCGGAAAGTAGCCATGCGCGCCGAGTAGCGCACTTTTACTCGATAGGGTCGTTTGATAACTACCCGCTAAATCGTGTGCGATTTCTGATTCGTTGTCGGCAACAATACTGATGCCCGTTTCGATTCCCCACCAAGGTTTGAAGTCATAGCCTAAGTTAATCTGGCCATTGCGCGATAAATCAAAGTCTGGCGCTGTATTTTCACTACCAATGGTTACTTCAGGACGGCCAAAGGTTGGGTTAATAGAATACGGGCGCTTGATATCTTGCTCATCAGCGTAACCGCTTATGCTAATGCCACTAAAGAGCATTATTGCCAACAATATCCGAGTTGATAATGAAATCACAGGGTTAAATCCCAATTTAGGACGATAATAATTGTTAAAATAAAATTCCAGCTCCAACCACAATGCTTTGGCAGCTGATATCAAAAGGTCGACTACTATCGGAGAAAACATCTAACAAGTTTTGGTATTGATACTCGAACCGTAACTTTATTTTTTGTTCTGGATTTAACGAGAATCCAATAGCATAGTAATAACCTTGGCCATAGTCAGTGGCAGAATCTCGTCCTGATTCTTTTATGTTATTAAATGATTCTTCAACTGACAGTTTTACTCGGTAATACACCCCGCCGAGACGAACATAACTGCCAAAAATCTCTGTAATTGGTAGGTAAACTTGTCCTCCGAGATGTGCAGTATGAACTTTTATTGTTGTTGTGTAGTAACCGGCGATATCAGAGTCTCGAGATGTAACCTCGTTAAATAAAGTCAAGCCGGTATCAAGGCTAAGCCAGTGAGTGAGATTATAACTAAAGCTTGTTTGAATGGTGGCGGATAGATTGGTAACTGGGGGTTCTTTGTCTTTTGGAGTAATGTCAATCAATGTGAGGCCGGAAATCAGATCTATAGAGTATGGCTTTACATCTTGGTTCGTTTCAGCGTGGCTCGGGAACGTTAACGTTAAAAGTAGAATAATTAAGAGCTGTGCTCTGCGTGGAAATAAACTCATGGTCGATACTCCATAGAGACTTGGTCACTTCGGCTTCCGAGTATCGAGCCATCGTTAATGGTATTTTCTAATGAGCCTATTTTTTGCCGTACTAAATTTAGCTCTATCGTGCAATAAGCTATATCGAAGTTCTTAGTGCTAGCTTGATTGGCTTCAAATACACCTGCGACGTTCATTTCTCTGTTTTGAAATATTTGCACAAATGATGTCAGCAAATCCTCCATTGAATTATCAAATATAATGGGGTTCTCATCTGGGATGAAGTCACCGATAGTGAAATTATGTGATTGGTTGTCGTCGATTTCAAAGTAAAGTATCCAGTCACGGAAAGGATCAGATCTATTGTTTGGGCGACAGGACTGGTAGCTAATAATGCGTAGCTTGTCGGCTGGATTACCAAGCCATTGCAGATAAAACGCGTCCGAACGATTGGTATACACTAAATTATTTTGCGGACTGGTAATTTCTACTTCTTCTGGAAAGCTTAAACTTGCACTATACCCAACAATTTTACTCGGTTCAGTATCAACAATAACCTCATCAGCAGGGTACCACCTATCGCTACGCGTTTCTTGAGGGGCGTGTACAACATTAATGTTTAAAGTAGTGCTTGGATTATTAAGGGTTAGGGTATTTCGGTAATAATTTTTGGGGTATACATAACCTGGAAAAATTTCATTTCTATCAAGGATTTTTTCTTCGGCTTCAGTTCGAGCGGAGAATACATCACCACCGATAAGTTGAACGGACTCTCCCTCATTATAAGCGACAGCGGCCACTTTTGCGTAGGTTGCACCTAAAGGGATATCGGCCTGAACGAATATAGAGGCATCCATATATGGATTAGCGTCATCTCTATTGTTGCCGATTCCTGCGTCTGTACATCCGCTAAGAGCAAAAGGTAACGTTAGCAGTATATATGGTATTAAATTATTCAAGGACGATACTCCACTTCAATGCTATCGTTACGGCCGCATAATACTAATGGCAATGCCATTAGTATTATGTATCTGCTTTTTGTTTTAACCATCATTACGCATGTCCTTGCTATTTCTGCAAACGCGATACGCCAATCATCACCAGCGCCATGCCTGCTACCGTCATCCAGCCAAAGGGTTCGCCTAAAAACACCACCGCCATAATAGTGGTCATCACTGGGCCTATGGTTCCGCTAACACTGGTTTTTGCCGGGCCAATGCGTTTGATCGCTTCGCTCACCATAAATGACGGCACAACCGTGGCAAATATTGCCATGATCACCGTACCGATCCAACGTTCAGTATTCATTTCCGGCATGACAATACCGTGTATCACACCGTAATGAATAAAGGTCGCAACCGATGCTGATGCCATCGCCACGCTGGTGAATAGTAAGCTGCCAAGAGCACCAATCGCCTTTTTACTGAACAAAATATACAGCGCAAACGATAGGGCGCTGGCCAAGATCAACAAGGTGCCGGTCGTTATCTCAGAAACGGCGTTGCTACTGCCATCGGTAAGGAGTGAGGCATTCGTTAAATCATGCCCATACATCACCAGTAGGCCGACGTAAGTCAGCACTAGAGCCGGAATGAATGAGCGCTTAAACGGCTGACCAAAAAATAACGCACCTAAGACCACGACCAGAGTCGGATAGGCATACAGCATTAAACGCTCAAGCTGTGCACTGACATGCTCCAACCCGACTAAGTCGAGGTACGAGGCCAAGTAGTAGCCAAGCAAGCCAATACCGGCGGCCTGTGTCATTTGAGACAGGCTTGGCTTAACGGCTAAGCGTTTCCAGCTGAAATAGCCGACTACAATATACACCGGCATTGCCAGCATAAGGCGCAACCACATCAGTGGCAGGGCAGTCATTCCTTGTTCATACAGCCATTTGATGATGATTGGCTTGGTAGAAAACAAGAAAGCCGCACTTAGTGCCAGCAACAGCCCAAAGCGGGCGTGATTAGTTGAAGCTTGTTCCGATGGCGCAGCCATAGTGTTCAGTCCTTTGCTATTTAGCGTTGGTTTTATTGAGGCTGCGAGAAATGCTGAGGTGTTTGTTGGAGTACAAGAGCACGACTGCAAGTGATCGCAGCCGTTGCCTGAAGGGTAGGAGTTACCGCTTCTGGACAGCCACGCAAGATGCACCGAGCCACCATTTACAGGTAGCGCTAAGTAAGCATTTTGCGGTTGTAGGCATCGCCAAAAGTGTAAACATTACAAACCAGTTTGTTCAGGATATGAAAGACATGAGCCTAACAGACGTAAAAAGCGAAGAAAAGCATCGAATGAATTTACCCAGTAGGCCGATTCTGGTAACCTGCCCTCCCATCTTGAGTGAGGGTTCTAACGGCGGCTCGAAACGCGACCGTCAAGGCCAGAACTCTCCAGATTATACTTATTTATCTCTGCTCGCGGACCTTCTATGACACGTTTTATCTTTGTCACGGGTGGTGTTGTTTCTTCTTTGGGGAAAGGCATCGCTTCTGCATCTCTGGCAGCCATTTTGGAAGCCCGTGGCCTAAAGGTCACTATGCTAAAGCTAGACCCGTACATCAACGTGGATCCGGGCACTATGAGCCCGTTCCAACACGGTGAAGTGTTCGTTACCAACGATGGTGCGGAAACGGATCTAGACCTTGGTCACTACGAACGCTTTATTCGTACCACTATGTCTCGTCGCAACAACTTTACTACCGGTCGTATTTACACCGACGTATTGGCGAAAGAGCGTCGTGGCGATTACTTGGGCGGCACTGTTCAGGTAATTCCACACATCACCGACGAAATTAAACGTCGCGTGTTTGAAGGTGCAGAAGGTTCAGATGTGGCGTTGGTTGAAATCGGTGGCACCGTAGGTGATATCGAATCCCAGCCCTTTTTAGAAGCCGTGCGTCAAATGAAAGTAGAGCTAGGTTCTAAACGCGCCTTGTCTATTCACTTGACCTTAGTACCCTATATCGCCACCGCTGGCGAAACCAAAACCAAGCCGACTCAGCACTCAGTAAAAGAGATGCGTACTATCGGCCTGCAGCCAGACATCTTAATTTGTCGCTCAGATCACAAAATTGAAGCCTCAGCGTTGCGCAAGATCGCCTTGTTCACCAACGTAGAAGAGCGCGCGGTTATCCCGCTAGAAGACGCCGAAACCATCTACATGATTCCGCGCAAGCTACACGATGCGCATTTAGATGATTTGATCGTCGAAAAATTTGACCTTACCTGCCGCGAAGCAGACTTATCTGAGTGGGATGCTGTGGCTGATGCCAAGCTCAACCCAGAAAAAGAAGTCACCATTGCCATGGTGGGTAAGTATATGGACTTGCTCGATGCCTATAAGTCATTGATCGAAGCCATCGACCACGCTGGCATCACACATCGTGCGAAAGTAAAAATTCGCTTTATTGATGCCGAAGACGTCGAGCGTAAAGGCATTGAAGTATTAGCGGGCGTTGACGCCATCCTAGTACCTGGTGGCTTTGGTAATCGCGGTGTAGAAGGTAAAATTCGCACTGTACAGCATGCTCGTGAAAATAAAATTCCATACCTAGGTATTTGTTTAGGTATGCAGGTGGCTGTTATCGAATACGCCCGTAACGTTGTCGGCTGGAAAGATGCACAATCGACCGAATTTACCCAAGACACCACCCATCCCGTGGTTGGTTTGATTACCGAATGGACAACGGCCGAAGGCACAACAGAAGTGCGTTCAGAAAATTCTGATCTCGGTGGTACGATGCGTTTGGGTGGTCAGGAGTGTCGTTTGACTCCAGATTCATTTACCGCAAAAGCTTACGGTAAAGACATTATTACCGAACGTCATCGTCACCGTTACGAAGTGAACTCATCACTCGTTCCTAGTTTAGAAGAAGCCGGTTTACGTATTGCTGGTCGTTCTATGGATGGTGAACTGGTAGAGGTTGTTGAAGTTCCGAATCACCCATGGTTTGTGGGTTGTCAGTTCCACCCGGAATTTACCTCCACTCCGCGTGATGGTCATGGTTTATTCTCGGCGTTTATTGCAGCCGCGTTAGATCACAAGAAATAGACCACAAAAAATTTAATTAATAAGACTTAAGCCTCTAATTATTGGAGACACGCATGGCGAAGATTATCGATATTAAAGCACGCGAAGTGCTGGATTCACGCGGCAACCCAACGGTTGAAGCAGACGTTACCCTCGAAGGCGGATTTCTTGGAACTGCCTGTGCACCCTCTGGCGCATCGACCGGTACTCGTGAAGCACTCGAACTGCGTGACGGCGATACAAGCCGTTACCTAGGCAAAGGCGTATTAAAAGCCGTTAGTAACATCAACGGTTCAATCAAAGGCGCTTTGTTAGGTATGGACGGCTTAGATCAGCGTGCACTCGATACAGTCATGATCGAACTCGACGGCACCGAAAATAAAGCTAAGCTTGGCGCTAACGCCATTCTTGCCGTGTCTTTAGCCGCTGCCAAAGCCGCTGCCAAAGCCAAAGGCGTAGAGCTGTATGAGCACATTGCCGACATCAACGGCACGCCTGGCCAATACTCAATGCCAGTGCCTATGATGAACATCATCAACGGTGGTGAGCACGCTGATAACAACGTAGATATTCAAGAATTTATGGTGCAGCCAGTAGGCGCGCCAACGTTCGCTGAAGCATTACGTGCCGGCGCAGAAATCTTCCACAGCCTGAAAAAAGTACTCAGCGCACAAGGTTTAAATACCGCCGTGGGCGACGAAGGTGGCTTTGCTCCTAACCTAGCATCCAACGCCGACGCACTCGCTGCGATCAAAACCGCCGTAGCCGACGCCGGTTACGAACTGGGTAAAAACATTACCCTAGCGTTGGATTGCGCATCATCTGAATTCTACAAAGATGGTAAGTACGATCTAAAAGGCGAAGGCAAAGTATTCAGCGCCGAAGAATTCTCCGACTACCTGTCTGAATTGTGCGACCAATACCCAATCGTCTCCATCGAAGATGGCCAAGACGAATCAGATTGGGCTGGCTGGAAATACCAAACCGAAAAACTGGGCAAACGCGTTCAGTTAGTGGGCGACGACCTGTTCGTAACCAACACTAAGATCTTGGCAGAAGGTATCGAAAAAGATATCGCCAACTCTATCCTTATTAAGTTCAACCAGATTGGCTCACTAACCGAAACGTTAGAAGCCATCAAAATGGCGAAAGAAGCAGGCTACACTGCTGTTATCTCTCACCGTTCTGGCGAAACTGAAGACACCACCATTGCCGACCTAGCCGTTGGTACATGCGCAGGCCAAATCAAGACTGGCTCACTATGCCGCTCAGACCGTGTTGCTAAGTACAACCGCCTGCTACGCATTGAAGAGCAGTTAGGTGCTAAGGCTCCGTATAATGGTTTGAAAGAGATTAAAGGGCAGTAAGACCTGCTCTGACCTTTGATTATTAAAGCGCACTTCGGTGCGCTTTTTTGTGGGCGGAAGGTTAATACGATAGCGCGACCAATAACAAAGATTGCTAATGATTGTTAAAAATTGCTAATCTAAGCCTGTTTTAATCTTTAAAAGCAGGCTCAGATTATGAATGTTTCGCTTACACCTCACCTAGAAGACTATGTAAAACAAAAGGTTGCGGCCGGAATGTACAACTCCGTGAGCGAAGTTATGCGCGAAGCGCTTCGCTTGCTAGAAGAGCGTGATGCACTAAAAGAAATGAAGTTAGCAGCACTGCGGCGTGACCTCCAAGAAGGCATCGACGAGCTTGATCAAGGCCAAGGAACAACTTTGGATATGGAAGAAATCAAGGCGAAAGCACGGGCGATAAAAGAAAGCAGGACCTAATGCTCCAGCTCGTCAAAGCGCCTAAGGCTGAGGCCGATCTTATTGATATTTGGCTCTATGTTGCTGAAGACCAGCCCATCAATGCAGATCGTTTGCTTGACCGATTAAATGACGCGGCATTGTTGGTTGCAGAAACGCCTTTAATGGGTGTTGACCGGCCTGATCTATCTAAAGATATTAAAAGCTTTCCAGTTGAAAACTACATCCTCTTTTATCGAATTAAACCGGAGGTGCTTGAACTGGTCAGAGTGCTGTCGGCATCGAGAGATATTGGTAGTGTTGATTTTTGATATAGAGGAAAAATCGAGTTTCTTATGATAATTGATAAAGATATAGTATTAGTTTTCTTGAGTACTTCAGCGACTTTGATTGCTGTTTGGATCGGTCATTGGCTGTCAGAATCTAATCGAAAAAAATCAGCGATGCAACTTGAGGAAGCAATTTATCGTGAATTGAAAATTCTATCAGGGTATTTTAAAAAGACATTACCTAGCTTGATTAGCGCTTTTAATAGATCGGTTGTTAAAGAATATCGAAAGGTTGAAGATATAAACTTTCGATATGTGGATGCTTCATATATCGAATTTCTGAGATATGGGGGGACTCTTACTGAAGAACAAGTAAGGGGGTTGCATAACCTTCATTGCGTTATGAATGGAGTTTATCTTCAAGGTAATGAACTCGATCAGAACGTAGAAATTGTAGCTGGCGGTCTGCTTTTGCGGAAAAAATATGTTGCTTCCTATATTATCCACATTATTGACTTTATATACTTAGTTGAAAAATTCACATCACTTAAATCCGAGTTTGATTTTGATGGGTTTGAAGTCGATAGTAGAAAAATAAAGTATGTCATGGGTGATTTTCTTCAAGATGGTGAACTTTCTAGTTTTGTTGATGAATTTATACGAGTAATAAACGAATAAGACAATAAATGATAAATGAATAAGGCAGTCGTTCTAAGATGAAGTCGGCTCTAATTTTAGGGTGATTTAATCAGCTTTGATTTTTTCTGATTTCTAGGGTGTCAGGTTGCGGTGATTTTAGGAAATGCTAAAAGTTAGCGATTTTCAGACGAGGCTAAACCTCAGAAGACTTCTGAATTAGGATGGGGGTCTGTTCAATTAGATTTTCGAGGTTAAGAAAGCCTTAATTTACACGCTTGAATTCCCGCTGTTCGTCGTCGTTCTTTTTGTTTGTCCCAGAAACAACTGATTTTTGATTTCACTTCATTGACTGCACCAACAACTCCCTTGAATTCAGATTCGAAATTCTGAGTAATATAGAGCCAGTGTTCCGCATCAATTCCAAGCCGTTGCATGATGGCTGCTTCGGATTTTCAATTGATCCTCGTTTGTTCTCTCGGGTTTAGCCAACTTAATACTGAACCTGCAAACAGTTAGAAGATCGATTATTTTATCTTACTATGTGCTCTAGCGTACAGAAATAAGCTGCCACTAATTGTAGTCTCTACTCGTAGCCTTAGGGATATGTGGCATCTAAAGCCTCATGCTCTATCAAAATGTATAGCATGTAAGAAAGGAAATCTGGAAATGTTAGAAACTATTGCAATCGTATTGATCGTTCTTTGGGCGCTAGGTTTGATCACATCAATAAACCTAGGAGGTTTTATTCACGTTTTGCTAGTGATTGCTATTGTGGTAATTCTTATAAGGGTTATTCAGGGGCGTAGACTTTAAGTTTCTTATATTTATCACTCATAGACTCTTCAATAAATAGGACAGTCATCCTAAGATAAAATCGGCTCTGATTTTAGGCCGATTTAATCAGTGTTAATGTTGTCTTATTTTTAGGGGATTAACTTTCCATTGTTTTAGAAAGCGCTAAAATTTAGCGATTTTGAGGCGAGGCTAAACCTCAGAAGGCTTCTGAATTAGGATGGGGTGTGTTGAATTAGATTGTCGAGGTTACGAAAGCCTTAATTTACAGGCTTGACTTCCCGCTGTTCGTCGTCGTTCTTTTTGTTTATCCCAGAAATAACTGATTTTTGATTTCACTTCATTCTCTGCACCAACGACGCCTTTGAACTCAGATTCGAAATTCTGGGTAATACAGAGCCAGTGTTCTGCATCAATACCCAATCGATTCATAATTGCAGGTTCAGCTTCAGAAATGGAGCCTCGCTTATTTTCTCGTATTTGGCGGCCGGTCCACAAAATGAAGGATAATTCTGCAAAGCCGTCAGGCTGCCCGAAGGGCGAGTCTCGTGGATGAGATGAGTGTAAGCGCTCAAACAACCCCATCTAAAACCCACGCCAAAATCCATTTAAGCTGTCTTCAAATTATTTAACGAGACAGCTCATGACCAAATCGGAACAATGGCAACAACACCTTAATCTCTGGCACGCCAGTGG
>NZ_JAWUWR010000002.1:0-22329 GCF_034111725.1 Thalassolituus sp.
GGTGTCATGGGCGCATTGATAGCTGCTACAGGGCGCGGATTGAGTAACGATGTTTATTTCCAAGTGGGTTTATTAACAACGATTGGATTGTCGGCTAAAAACGCGATTTTAATCGTGGAATTTGCCAAGCACTTAGTTGAAGAAGGTATGGATTTAGTCGAAGCCACAATAGAGGCAGCACGCATGCGTTTGCGCCCTATTTTGATGACATCGCTAGCCTTTATGTTAGGTGTATTACCATTAGCAATCAGCACTGGCGCTGGCGCACAAAGTCGTCATGCAATTGGTACTAGCGTAATGGGCGGTATGATTGCAGCGACCTTCTTAGCTATCTTCTTTGTACCTTTATTCTATGTATTGGTGATGAAGCTAACTTGGAAATTGCGCGGCAAACCCGAAATAACTCCGAAAGCAAAACTGGAAGACAATCCCAGTTAAATGAAGATAAGAGCGAGAAAAAACCGGGCAAATTGTCCGGTTTTTTTCATCTAGTTACTCAAAATTTTTCGTATTCACCGACAATATTTCTCAATTTTCAACTTCAATCTACTGCGCTTTAGACGGCGTTTTTTCAGTGCCTCCAATGAGGTATCGGTATAACTTTTGTGATCAAATATACCCAATGACTGGCGCGCATCACTGCACTCCTGAGCACGTTTTAATTCTTTTTCTTTTGCTTGATCGTCGCGTAGCGCCCGCGCTTTCTTTCGCTCTCTTATTTCTCTTTCCGCCTCTCTTTGTGCTTCCCTATCTACTTGCAATTGATTGGCTTGCTCCAATGCAGCTTCGGGTTGCACTTCCATACTCGCAGAGTTGAGGTTAGAACTCACGTCTAAGTCTAATACCTTATGTTTATCCAAGTTTAATGGCTGATCGGTAAAATGCTGTTGTCCGTTATCATCACGCCACTGGTATATCTCAGCGAGCGCAGAGGCCGGTAAAAAACTAAAGAAAATAATGGTGAATAACGTTGCTTTATTCAAAGCCTTCATAATCACGTCCTTGTGAATTACTTAACTAAAAAATATCGCTATTCCAAATGACGAATCAGCAACTGCAATGACTGACGCCCGCGAAACTCATTAACATCCAATTGAAAAGCGCAATGCACACGATCTCGCTGTTGATCAGGCCACTGCTGAGGGTCGATATTAAACCATATCGCATCCAAGGCGAGGTCCGAACCTTCCGGCTGCAGCACCATCTTTAAATGACGTTCGCCCACGATTCGCTGCTGCACTAAGCGAAAATGACCATCAAACACAGGTTCAGGGAAGTTCTGTCCCCAAGGGCCGCCCCAGCGTAGCTGTTCAGCTAGCTCTAAACTAAATTCAGCTACCGACAAATTGCCATCGCTATCAATGGTTTGATGCAATTGCTCTGACGATAAATGCGCTTGGCACACCCCATCAAATGCACGACTAAAGGCAGCAAAAGCACCATCGTTCAAAGTCATACCGGCGGCCATTGCATGACCGCCGAATTTCTTAATCAAGCCAGGGTGGCGCTTATCCACTTCGTCAATCACATCCCGAATATGTAACCCCGGAATTGAACGTGCGGAACCTTTCAATACACCATTATCATCCGCTGCAAAGGCAATCACTGGACGAAATAATTTATCTTTAATGCGCGAGGCTAAAATACCAATCACACCTTGATGCCAATCGGGCTGAAATAAACACACCCCCACGGGGTTGTGATCATCTGCTTCAAACTTAGCTAATAAGGCTAAGGCCTCTTGCTGCATACCTTGCTCAATAGAACGACGATCACGATTAAACGCATCAAGCTGAGTCGCGATATCCACTGCGCGATTGATGTCGTCGGTTAATAAGCATTCAATCCCCAAGGACATATCATCTAATCGCCCAGCGGCATTCAGTCGAGGACCAATCGCAAAGCCAAAATCTGCAGCAACAATTCGCGCGGATTCGCGCCCTGCTACCGTCAATAAAGCCTGAATACCGACGTGCCCTTGCCCTGCGCGAATACGCCGTAAACCTTGTTCAACCAAAATTCGATTATTACGATCAAGCGGAACGACATCTGCGACACTTGCGAGTGCAACTAAATCCAATAATTGCGCCATATTCGGTGCTTCTCGTTGGCTAAACCAACCACTTTTATCCAACGCAGCTCGTAACGCGAGCATGACATAAAACACCACAGTGCAACCGCACGCTGCTTTACTCGCAAACTCACACCCCGGCTGATTAGGGTTAACAATAGCGAGTGCATCAGGAAGTTGATCAGCCGCTAAATGGTGATCGGTAACCACCACAGCAATGCCTGCCGCATTCGCGGCGGCAACACCATCAATAGACGCGATACCATTATCCACCGTCATAATTAAATCGGGTTTCATAGTGACTGCGACAGCGACTAATTCGGGTGATAAGCCATAACCGAAATCAAAACGATTAGGCACTAAATAATCGACGTTTTGTGCTCCCATTAAACGCAGAGCGCGCAAAGCAACAGCGGTACTGGTCGCACCGTCCACATCAAAATCACCCACCACTAGCAAACGCTTTCCCTGTGTTACCACCGGAATTAATGCCATAATCGCTTGGTCTATGCCTTTCATTTCGCGGTACGGCAATAAGCCTTTTAATTGCAACGCTAACTCGTCGACGGCAGAAACACCGCGAGCGGCATACACACGCTGCAATACTGGAGGTAATGATTGCAAGCCCGGAGTTTTTGGAATATCTCGTTGTTGAATGCGCGGCATACAAGAGCCCAAAATGAAAAATGGTAACACACCACTAGGGCAGTATCGCTAGCAATTGCCGCTATTACTCGTCAGCCCGAATCCGTAAAAAGCGCGCAAATCGTGGTAAGCCCGTTGATGTCAAACCGTTATAAGCAAAGGTGACTCGCGTACCTAATAATGGTGGAGTCTGCCGTAGCGCATCATTTAAACCGCTCCCTACTCGAATCTCCCGCCCATCATCTAACCGTAACAGCAGTGAACCTGTCATTCCCTGCAAGCGCCCTTCCCCAGGAATATACGCAATAACAATACCTTCACTATCTTGCACCGATTTTACTTTGAGCAAGTCTTGGCAGCGTTGCCCCTGATATAAAGACGTTGAACGATGTAACATTACACCTTCGCCGCCACGCGCTTCTACCTCGCCTAAATAAGCATCTAATTCTGCGCGATTACTAACGGCTTTTTGTTCAACTAATTTAATTGCAGGAAAATCTAGAGAAACGATTAACTGAGAAAGTTCAAGGTAGCGTTCATTAAATGGCTGTGGACTGTACGGTTTATCAAACACTTGATAAATCACCTCGCGCCACAATGCTTGCTCTGGAACATTGGTGCGGATTAAACCGCTAATTTCATCAAAGCGACCAGCCCCCAGCCATAACTCACCATCCAGCGATATGGGCGGTAACTGCGCCGTAAACCATTCCGGCGCCTGTATTATTCGTCCGCTGCGAGTAAGTAGGTGCTCACCATCCCAATAAGCGCGGACACCATCGAATTTTTCACTCATGGTATAACCCGTAATATCTTGATCCGGCTGCCATGACTCAGCCAACATCAATGCGGGTGACGGTTTGAGCGTTGATGCCAAGATTGGCGAACTAAACCAAGTGACGGTAACAATAATGACAGTTACCAATAAAAAATTAACAACATCCATGTTGAGCCCCTATCGCTATGGTACAGAAGTGAGCAAGTCAAACAGCGAATACAGAGGATTCCAAGCGATAGCGCGAAATTTCAAACTTTAGAATTAACCAGAATTTGTGCAAACCAAGCGATTCATGCTCAAATTAGCCGTCCTTATTAGCCAACACCCGCCAGAACCACATATCCTTCCAAGAATGCTTGACAGAGTCAGCACCGCGCTTAATCTTTAAGCATCATAATTTCGACAAAGACTTATGCCATATTATCTTTTGGGTTTGGGTAGCAACATTCGTCCTAATGAACACCTACGGTTAGCCGAACAACAGCTCCAAGACATCGGTGAAGTGGTGAGTGCATCGCCAATACTCAATACCGCACCAGTAGGAGATACCTTTCACTACGAATTTTGTAATCAATTATTGGTACTTCACACAGAAATGCCGCCAACCATGTTGAAGCACAGGCTACAGGTGATAGAAACAAATCTAGGCCGAGAGCCCAAGAATCCGAGCCGAAAAACCAAAGATAGGACTATCGACCTAGATATTTTAGCTCGCGCTGCGGATGCTGACACCTGCCGCCAGCAGCCGCTGGAAGAAGTCTACTACCAAAATGTCATGACTCTGTGGCGCATGGCATTAAAGCGAGATAACGATAATCAGACGCTAAAGGTTTGATCGTAGCGATTGGTGACAAAGCGTCCACCATCGACACGCATCACAGTGCCTGTCAGTGCTTTAGCGGAAAGCAGATAGGCACAAGCCTCAACAATCGCGTCGTATCCTAACTCACGACGAATAAGGGACTGCGATAGCACCTTGTGACGATACGCCTCATCATGCTCAGGTAAAAACTGTATCGGCCCAGGCTGAATCACATTCACCCGAACCTTCCCCGCCAAACGCTGCGCCATACTCAAGGCCCAATTCTGTAAGCCCGCCTTCGACGCACAGTAAGCCGCGAAACGCTCATTCGGTATATCGGCATAGATATCAGTAATCGCTACCATAGCGGCGTCAGGAGCCCATTGTATGGCTGCGGTAATCATAGCTGGCGCTTTGACATGTACATTGAAATGCACTTCGTAGTGTTTAGCGAGATCAGTCGCCGCGCGGTCTGGGATAAAACAGGACGCATTGTGAATAACCGCATCTACCGGTCCTGCCAGCGCCACTTCGCGGCGTAATTTTGTTACAGCGTCGTTATCAGCCAAATCAGCCAAATCAGCCTGCAAGGTGCGCAAGTTCGAATGAGACTCAAGCTCGCACGCGGTATTGAAATGGGCAATGACCTGCCAGCCTTCGGCTAACCAGTATTCTGCCAACGTCTTGCCCAAACGACGGCCAGCGCCCGTAATCAAAATAGTTTTAGACATAGATAACATCTCAAGCATTGAAGGTTGAGTGTAAGAGATCGGCGCGCGGGATTCGAGAGATGAGTTTTATACAGACGAAAAAAAACCAGCACTTGGCTGATTCGTCTCTTATTCATTTGCTATTTTGTATTGGTTGCGGGAGCAGGATTCGATCCGGGCGGCGCTCCGTCTACGACCGCTTGGTCGCTTTATCACAGACGAAAAAAAACCAGCACTTGGCTGATTCGTCTCTTAATCATTTGCTATTTTGTATTGGTTGCGGGAGCAGGATTCGAACCTACGACCTTCGGGTTATGAGCCCGACGAGCTACCAGACTGCTCCATCCCGCGCCAATGCTGAGTATCTGTTTACCGTCTTCGTACATCTTAGCGTGATGTTACGGTCTTTCAGGTCAGATCACCTGTTTCTCTGAACTACAAAATCATACTTAGAGTAGTTGGTTGCGGGAGCAGGATTCGAACCTACGACCTTCGGGTTATGAGCCCGACGAGCTACCAGACTGCTCCATCCCGCGTCAGAGGTGCGTATATTACGGAGGAGACCCCCACCTGTCAACCGTAAACCATTGGTTTCATACTAATTTTCCTCATTTAAGTAATAAACGATGAAAAATTGTTCAATCTTGCTGGCTTGAGGCTCGATCTGGTGATAATTTATCAGGGTAGCAGTGGCGAAAGGCGGAGAGTGTCTCCAAATGTCCTAGCTTCTAGCTTGCACTAATAAAAACAATAAATAGCAAAAGCCTAAATTTATGAGCACTAATCCAGCCAATACTATGACGACGGCGGCGTTACAGCCCCTTCTACGTCTGTTGGAAAGCAAAGGTTATTCAAGCAGGGATCTGCTGGGTTCTTTAGGGTTGGATTCGTCCTCGATATCCAGCTCCACCCAACGTATCTCGATTTCGAATTTTGACCATTTGCTGGAGCAGTCGAGTCGTCTGTTAGATGATCCTGCCATCGGCTTAGCCGCTGGACAACGTTTGGAACTGCCAAGTTTTTACTTGTTAGGATTTCTAATCAGTAGCTGCCAAACCGGCCGTGAAGCACTCGCCGTGCTGCGACGCTACTACTCACTCATCAGCGATTCGAGATCCCCCGATTTTTTTATCGGCCAAGACTCGATCAAAATTGTGTTCTACGTCACTGAGGGTACGCCCTTTGGAAGTCAGACACGGGCCGAATTTATCGCTGCTGGTATCCATACCGCAGGGCAAGCCATCGGTGGTAATTACTACCAAATCCAAGGAGTGGGATTCCGCCACCCTCCTCCGGCACACAAAGACCGCCTGCAGAAATTTTTCAATGTACCAATGCAGTTCAATCAGCCACAAAACTGGCTAAGCTTCTCTAGCCGTCATTTGGATAGCCCGCTGTCGTATGCCAACCCAGCGCTGTTCAATATGTTACGCAGCGAAGCTGAGCAAGCATTGTCGCGCTTCAGTCGTTTAAAAAGTTTCAGCCAAAAAGTGATGCATATTTTGTATCAATGGCCAGAAGCCGTTCCGATGACAAAGGATGCCGTAGCTGAGCTGCTTAGCACAAGCAGTCGTACTCTAACCCGTCGCCTCCAAGAAGAAGAATGTCAGTTCTCTACCTTAGTGAAAGAAGTACGCCTTGAAAAAGCTAAAGTCGCTCTTAAATCGGCACAAACCGATGTACAGCAACTAGCGCTCGATTTAGGCTTCTCTGATCGTCGAGGTTTTGAGCGCGCCTTCAAACAATGGACAGGCCTGACTCCAGCAGCTTATCGCCGCCAACATCTGACCAAAAGTTGCAGTTTAATCGAAGAGTCTAATTAAAATTTTAATTGCGTTTTAATGGACAAAAAAGCCGCTATTAATAGCGGCTTTTTTATTAATACGATATCACTTAGTGATCTTGATCGAAATGCGATGTGATTTTCGTTAAATAGGGACGCACGGCTTCTTTATCCGCAGCAGAAATAGTGCCTAGCGAATTAATCATATTCATTGAAGCCTGCAACATATTTTCCATCATTTGCTTTTGTTCTTCAGGTAAAGCTGACGCCTTGAGCTGTTCGATCTGCGCTTCAATTTGCTTCACGTCAACCGCTTCGCCTTCCATAGAAATTGCCATATAAGCCATGGTAATTTTCTTAGAGATTTCACTCCAAGCTTCAACCGAATCAAAACTCTGAGTTTTTACTAGTTTACTAAATTCACCGTACAAACCGGCTTTTTGTAATTGCGCAATGCCCTGAGTAAACATCTCATCAACGCTGGCAACGCCTTTTTTCATCATGTCTTCTTTCGGTAGCTGATCTTCGTGCTTATCCAGCCACGACTGCAAGGCCGGCATCGAGGACACCCAGTTATTCACTTGATCGTCCGATAAGTCTCCTGCTCGGGCAACTGACATCATTAAACTGAGGACGAGCAATAAACTAAAACGCATAGGAAGTTCCCTTTTTTAAGTCTAGATAGACGATAATTTGGGCTGACTCTAGCACAGCCATATTGTTCTTAGCAGCCTAATTTAGGACAGTTCGACTCTACAAATAGTGTTCAGTTCACTGTCACTAAAATCGTCCATCGCCAATTAACTAATTCAACATTGGGATCTGTGGATCGTTCCGACGACAGTAAATATCCACCTCAACTCGCTCATCAAAATCGCCGATTGCTGGTAGTGTCGAGGTTTCAATCTGCTGCAAGCAGCGCAACTCGACAAAGTCGGGAGCAACGGATCGACTCTCGGCTAACAACCAGTGTGGGATATCTAACATCAAAGTCTTTAAATCAGCACTACTGCTGATGTCGTACAACACATCGCTGGCGAGTAATAAATCAACCTGCGGCCAATCACCATCCACAATTTGAATATCGACACCGTTAACGGCAGCATTTACTTGCGCCGCAAGTAAAGCCTGTGGATCTAAATCCGCCACATAAACAGCATCGGCACCCGCAAGGGCCGCAGCAATACCCACGATTCCAGAACCACAACCAAAATCAAGCACACGCTTACCGCTAACCAAATCAGGATTAGTCACAATAAATTGTGCCAGTGCCCGCCCACCCGCCCAAGCAAAAGCCCAGTAGGGAAGATTCTGCCAAAAATGGCCTATCTCTTGAGCATCCATCATCACGGCATCGGCATCAACATTCAACAACCATAGAGCCAAGAGTTCGTTATCCAACCAGCGTCGACTTAGGCTCGCATTCGGCAACCCTAACGACTGCTGTAGTCGCGCTACTCGTTGTTCGATTTCGCTCACTTCATTCGCCATATTTCTTTTTTCTCGCAATGACTTTTTCTAGATAACGACGTGTTTCGGCTTTCGGATGACGTGTGGTCAAGTAACGATAAAGCTTGTCTTCAGACATACTATTTATTTGCGCTAACGCCTTATTGCGATCACGATGGAAGGTACGCAATAATTGCCCAGCACCACCGTTATAAGCTGCAATCATACAATATTCACGCTTACGGTCACCTTTAATACCTGCCAAATAACTATCCCTTAAGATGGATAAATACGCAGTGCCTGTTTCAATATTATTTTTCGGATCTAATAAATACTGGCGACTCGGAGCATAGTCTTTACCATGGATCTTCGCCATCACATCTCGCCCTGCGGTTTTTTGCATTACTTGCATTAAGCCATAAGCCCGCGCAGGCGAAACTGCGAAGGGGTTGAAACTACTTTCGGTTTCAATAACGGCCAAGATGAGTGCTGATGAGATTCCATAGCGTTGCGCCGCAGCATTAATAAAGGGGCGATACAAATTTGCACTGACTTGTTTGTGCTGGCTAACCATCGGTATTTCGATAAGGAAACCCTCTCGCGTTTTCACCAACGAACGCGTCAGCAAATAATCGGCATAGCGCTGCGCACGCCAAGGGTATTCAATCCCCTGCCCTTCTTGATCTTTTACCTGACCCACTAAAAATGGGCGGCCAGTAAGACCAAAATCCGTAGCTGTGTATAAATCAATTTCGCGAGGATCGGCTGGCGTTAATAAAGTACCAACAATTGCCTGGCGCAGTTGCAATAATGGCTCTTCTGCACCGCGTGTTTCCACCCGAATCAACCCCCGCTCAAAATCAATTTTAACCAGAGTATGAAAGTCGTCGAGGTAACGAACCATGGTATGAGTACCCGAAACCTCGCCATTCGGCCCCCAAACATCCGCTGGCGGTGGTTCTAGAAAATCAAGTAACACCGCCTGAACATCGTCAGGTAGTTGATCAAAGTTATCGGGGAGATTATCAGCATAAGAACTGGCCATAGACAAGGCCAGCACAGCGCAAAGCGCAAATAAATTGAGGTGCTTAAACAACCACATCACCACACGAAAGTAACGCTAAAAAAGCAGTGTAGCGATACTTGGCTTAGCTGTCAGCGTTTTGCTTCACGGCGTACCGCATTGGTTGAGAAATCATCTTCCGTCCGTTTGAAGCTGAAGTCGAATGTCTTCGGGCGCTCATTATCTAAACCTTCTACATAATACTGCCCACTCGTGAAGTCATACGTTACTTCCAACGTAGGGAAAACTAATTGCTGGTCATAGTAGTTAATGGTGTGAGATTCGGTCACTTGTAATAAAGCGCCAGCATCATCGTATTCTTCCGCATAAATAATCGACCAGCTGTCTTCATCTAGGTAGTAGCGACGCTTACTGTAACGGTGACTAAATCCTACACGTAAATTTGCTTCCACCACCCAAACTCGATGAGCTTCGTAACGTAGCAAAGAGGAATTTAAGTGATTAGTTTGCAAAATATCATCTATTTTTATCGTGTTTTGATGCACTTTATAGCTGTTATAAGGGATATACATCTCTTGCTTTCCTAGCAAGGTCCAATCGTAATAATCCGGCGCACCATTAAACATATCTACTTGATCAATGGTACGAATAGAGTTGGTGTTAGAGTCTGACGTGTCGTAAGCCAAATCTGGAGTTCTGCGCAAACGACGCTGCCCTGGCACATAAATCCATGACTTACGCGGTGATCGAACTTGATCGAGCGTTTCGTGCACTAATGTGATTGCTCCAGACAATTTCGCGGGTGCTAGTGTTTTGCGTTTAAGAAAGAAGATTTTATTATCCAGATCTTCTGGCTCTAAGCCTTTTTCGCTATAGCGCACGTAATATTCGTATAATCGCAATGTATCCGAGCGCAGACCATTGCTCGCCACGGCCGACGCTACAGCGGTGTAGTTAAGTGTTTGTCCACGAAAGCGTAAGGTGTGGTTCCACAAAGCCTCCAAACCATTATCAGGAATTGGAAATGGCGACGACATCGTCGCACCCGTCACCCCAGCACCATATTTCATCAACTGGGCACGTTCAGCATTCACTTTGACCGCATCATAAACGTAGTCGGGATAAGACGCCGAGCGATGCGTTGGGTACACATCGAAATACATATCAGGAAAGCGCTGCAGCATGGCTATCTGCCCTGCACTCAGGCGATTTTTGTGCTCAACGAGATTCGCCGCACTGATCCGTAAAAAAGGAATGTCGCTAGTAAATGGATCTTTATGAAAAGTGCCTGCCGGTTCGGAATCATCTTTTGCTAGACCGCCTTTCCACTCAGGAATATCACTACCATTGCCCGCACGTTCTGCTCCTACAGGAGTCAAGTCCGTACTCAGTCGAGCGACTTTTTCTTCTGCCGTTAACGCCAATATTCCTGGGCTAAACAGTACTAACAAAACAGCAATACTACGAACGTTAGGAAAACGGCGCGCCATAATCGATTAGCCCCTGAAAATAAATGGTGCAACAGGCTAATAAGATGGCCCAATAGGATCAATAGCAAATTACAAAAAGACTACAAATAGAAATCGCTCGGGATTGCCCCGAGCAGAAGAGAAATACAATAAGTGCTTTCGTACAGACCTTGTTATTGCGGCTTACTGAATTGAAAAAACAGAGTTATATAAACGAGGGACCTAACCCCATCCCCCACATGATAACGGTAATCGCCATACAACCGACTAAGGCACATAAGCCAACCGTCACGATTGAACTAGCAAAAATAAATCCGCGTTCTTCCGGTATATCCATAAAGATAGGCACTCCGCAATACAGCAAGTACACACTGTATGCAGCAGCTCCCATCACCACAATCACATCAAGCCAGAGCACTGGCACAAAGCCAATAAACCCTGATAGAAATAGTGGCGTTGAAGTATAAATGGTGAACATCAAGCAGCGCTCAAAACTCGCCGTCACGCCAAACGTTCGCTCCATCCAAAATACGCAATAAGACACGAATGCTAGTCCTAGCAGGAGGGCGAAATAAAATGCAATGGCAATCGGTACTGCGCTCTCATATGACAACTTCACTACATCGCCACCAGCAATACTCCAACCCATTTGGGTAGTGCCGACAAATAGAGAAAAGGGAGGTATCAAGGCAAGAAGCAAGGCATAGCGAAGGAATGCGTGGGTAATACTGGTTCCCCCTTCGCGGCGAATCTCACTCCATTCTCTGTGCGGATTATAAAGAAGTCCAAACATGTGATTAGTGAACATATATCGCTCCAGAAAGCGGCTATTGGTTAATCAAGCTACTGAGAATGACGACGACGAGCAACGTAAATATAGCAAACGGCCCGAAAGAGCACTTTGTCATGATACCGAGTTATAAGCCTTACCGTTTTAAGTCTAGTTAATACTAGGCCATTCTCGACTCAAGTAACTGCCGGGCAGAACGCGTTGTCGATTACGTTCTAATTGCTCTGATAATTCGCCCAGCTCTGTTCCTTGCAACTGCGCCAGCATAGCTGCCAATACGGGAATAGCAGCGGGAGAATTCATCGCTCCCTGCCAAAAAGCAGGCTTCATATCTGGTGCGTCGGTTTCTAACAACCAAGCGGTGCTTGGTAAGGCGGCAATGGTGCGACGCAATTTTTGCGCGCGCGGATGGCTCATCGCCCCACCAACCCCTAAGCAAAAGCCGAGATCAAGCCATGCCTTGCCCTGTTGCTCGCTACCGCTAAAGGCATGCACAACTCCGCCGTGCTCAAATCGCGCTCGTCGCAACATGGCCACGGTTTCATCATGACAGCCGCGAACATGCAAAATCAGCGGTAATTTATGGCGCTTAGCTAGTTGGATATGTGTGGAAAAACAGGCGAGCTGTTGTTGCCAGCTAGCATCATCAACGGCCAGCACTCGATCTAACCCACACTCACCCACCGCGCATGCCGACGAACTTTCAAGTGCAACATCGAGCCACTCAAAGTGCATCTGCTCGTGCTCAGCTAAAAAATAAGGATGTAATCCTAACGCGAATGACCATGAGTACGGCTGGCAAAACGCCGCCAATTGCAGATTGCGCGCATGTGTAACACCTGGAATCAACAACCCAGAGACACCACCACGGCGGGCGAACTGCCACTGGCTTTGTCGATTTTGATCGAACTCGGCAAAATCGAAGTGGCAGTGACTATCAAACCATAGTGGCATCAATACTCACTTACGACAGAGGGCGATAAGGCACTTGGCAGCCACTCAAGCCACAATAGCCGTTTGGATTTTTTGCTAAGTACTGCTGGTGATAAGTCTCAGCCAAGTAAAACGGAATTCCGGTGCGGAGTTCGGTTGTAATTTCTGGCGCTCGTGCATTGTCTAAACAGCGCTGGTACTGATCCAAGCTCGCTCGAACCAACCGCAAATCTTCATCATTTTCAGTAAATACCGCCGACCGATACTGAGTACCTATATCGTTACCTTGGCGCATCCCTTGTGTAGGATCATGCTGCTCCCAAAACACAGCCAGCAATTGTTCAAGTGAAATTTGCGCTGGGTCATACCAAATACGGACCAATTCTGTGTGCCCTGTGTTACCACTGCATACTTCATCATAAGTTGGGTTTTCCGTGAAGCCGCCGCCGTACCCCACTGCGGTCGCATATACACCCGGCAAAGACCAAAATAAGCGCTCAGCTCCCCAGAAACACCCCATTCCCACGCTTAATTCTTTCAGTCCTGCAGGACAAGTTCCCGTGATATCATGCCCGTTAACAAAATGCAGAGGCTCAACCGTCATAGGTTCACTACGGCCCGGAATTGCCTCTTCTGCGCTTGGTATTGCCATTAATTTTGGTCGCCACATAGAAAACCTCTGCTGCAATTTAACCAGTGTCTGAATAAAGTGATTGATCATTATGACCTGCGAATCGTCAGAATATTCCCTACTTTTTCTTGGTACTGGAAGTGGAGGCCATTTACAAATGGGCTGCTCCGCTGCCTGTATTGAACACAATCGACAGCCGCTATTGTTGATTGATTGCGGCCCGGGTACGTTAGCCGCGTATCAAGCAAATTATGGCGGCCTCCCGAACGCCATATTTATGACCCACGCCCATATGGATCATATTGCTGACCTCGAAATTCTCACGGTTCGCGCCCGACTGCAAGAGGTAGCACCGATTACCTTGTTTGTACCATTGGCTTTAATTCCCACATTGCACCAGCGTCTTGCCACCTACCCTGGCACCATGGCAGAAGGCGATCACGACTTTTGGCAGTCATTTCAGCTGCGCCCCGTTACCGATCAGTTTATTCACGCGGGGCACACATTTAAGCTCTACCCAACACGCCATCACGCTCGCAATTCCAGCCACGCACTCTGCCTGCCAGGACACATGTTTTTTTCAGGCGATACTCGACCTATTCCCGAAATTATTCACCATGAGTTAAGTGGCTGTGAAGCGATATTTCACGATTGCGGCACAATCCCGAATCCGTCGCACACAGGCTTAGACGATCTTAACCGCGAATATCGTGACGACGTGCGCAGCCGTTTTGTTCTGTATCACTATGCCGATGAAGCAGCCGCAACAAAACTTGAGGCTGCGGGCTACCAAGTCGCTCGACCCAATGAGCGCTTTTCCTTACCCGATGGAAAGCGCCTGTCACTATGACGATAAGTAATCCTATTTTAGATACTCGCATTCGTACCATGTTGGCTGACGCCTACGTTAGTCAGCAAGTCTTACCGCAATGCTCAGAAATAAAGCTATGGCTGGTCGAGCCAGAAACCATGCGCCGTCCCTTTAGCCAAGACGAAATTCGCAACATTCAAGAATATCCAGCCTACTGGGCATTTTGCTGGGCTAGCGGCCAAGTACTCGCTCGGGAAATCTTAGCCAATCCGAGCTGGGTGAAAGGTAAAAAGGTCATGGACTTTGGTGCAGGATCTGGGGTTGTCGCCATTGCTGCCGTGATGGCGGGAGCCGCTGAGGTCATCGCCTGCGACATTGATCCCGATGCCCTGCTATCGTGCCAGCACAATGCCAAGTTAAATGGCACACGATTTCGTTTACATCACGACCTATTCGAGTTCGATGAGCCATTAGATCTGCTGATTGCTGCCGACGTACTTTATGATCGGGCGAATTTGCCTTTGTTAGAAATATTCCGCCAAAAAGCACAAGAGATTTTAGTGGCTGACTCGCGCGTAAAAGACTTCGATTTCCCCCCCTATCAAGCCATAGGTCGGCATGAGTCCTTTACCGTACCAGACCTTGATGAACTCGATGAGTTCAGGTGGGTCAACCTATATCATTGTAAATAACGCTATTTGCGCACGGGATGGATTTCCCCAGCCTCGGAAAATCCATTACACTCTCCGCCTTTTCTGACATATGGTCCCGATCGGATGCTTGATAAAAACGCACTATCCCAGCTGAAGTCTCTGAAGCAGGAAATCCAACAAAGCACCCCTCGATTCGAAGGTACTGTTCGCGCCACAGCGGGACGTTTCGGTTTTGTGAATACCGAGGATGGTCAAAGTTTCTTTTTATCCCCCGACGAAATGGAAAAAGTCTTACCCAGCGATGTTGTTGCATTTCGCGTGGAGCCGGCAGGCGAAGGGAAAGAACAAGCCATTGTTGAGAGCATAATCAACACAGTTCAGAACGAATTTTTAGGACGCTACGTTGTTCGTGGCAAAGGGCATTTTGTCGAAGCTGACCATCCGACACTGAATCGCTGGGTATTTGTACCACCCGCCAAACGCTTACAAGCAAAAGACGGCGATCTGGTTAAAGCACATATCAGCCAGCATCCATTTCCGAAAGGTAAAGCCCAAGCCGATGTCGACGCGGTTATTGGTAGCGATCAAACACCGCATATCGAACGCTTATTTGTGCAGCAAAAGTTTGGCCTCAGCGATGCCATCTCCGACGCAGCCCAAGCACAAGTAGACGCGTTATGCGCCCAAGGCCTGAGTACAATCGCCAATGAGCGCAGCGATTTAACTCACCTACCGTTCGTGACCATCGACTCAGCAGGAACGCGCGACATAGATGATGCATTGTACGCTGAAGCTCAAAGCAACGGCTGGACACTATGGATTGCTATCGCCGATCCAGCAGCACTTATCGAGCCGGGAACGCCACTTGATGAATTAGCAAAAGCACGTGCAACATCGGCGTACTTTCCTGATCAAGTACTGCCAATGCTGCCACCCGCGTTATCAGAGCAGTTGTGCTCGTTGCAAGCTGGCGAGCTGCGCCTGGCCATGGTGGTTGAA
This sequence comes from Thalassolituus sp., assembly GCF_034111725.1. Taxonomy (GTDB): domain Bacteria; phylum Pseudomonadota; class Gammaproteobacteria; order Pseudomonadales; family Oceanobacteraceae; genus Thalassolituus. Next base: position 15,549 of record NZ_JAWUWR010000002.1, read on the forward strand.
TTGCGCTTGAGCCAAGATGGTGATGTTCGTCAAACAACGTTACACAACGCGATTATCAAAAGCCGAGCAAAGCTGACATACAACCAAGTTAGCCATTTGATTGCTGGCGAATGTGATGAGATTGCCGCTGAACTACAAGGCCCAGTGTTACATCTATCCGACTGCGCCAAAGCACTTGCCGCCAATCGCTTGCGCAACTGCTTAGTGATGGAAGACCGCCCAGACTTTAAGCTCCTTGTCGATGAAGATGGTCATGTGACCGATATCGTTCGTATTGAGCGCAACGATGCACATCGTTTAGTCGAAGAATGTATGTTGGTTTGCAATCGCTCCGTCGCCTTGTGGTTGAAAGAACGCAACGCCGGTATGTTCATAGAGCACGCAGGCGTTCGTAGCGAACGTATCGGTGAAGTCGCCGCGCTATTACGCGAAAATCTAGCGCTTGAAGCCAAGCCGAAATTCGACAATCTCGAAGAATACGTACAACTCATGCAACAAGCGGCCAAGGCTGAATGTGAACTACCTTTACGCGCTATTATCGGTCGCCAACAAGAACGCAGTCGCTTTGGCCTTGAAGGCAAGCCACATATGGGCTTGGGCTTCCCCTGCTATACCACCTTCACCTCACCACTGCGCAAGTACAACGACCTGATGATTCATCGGACAGTACGTGCTTTGCTTAATGGCGAAAATATAGAGCAAGCATCTCAAGAATTACTCGATGCCGTTCAACAAGCACAGACTTCTGCGCGAATTGCAGCAAATCAAACCGAGCAATGGATGAAACTTGTTTGGTTAAATGCGAAAGATAAAAATGTTGTTTATAACGCGACGATTGTGCATATGAATAGCAGCTCAATAACCGTGCGTTTAAATGATAATGGTATCGAAGGCACTATTGATCGCCGTAAGGTTAAAGGTGATTGGACGTTTGATAGCAAAACATTTACTCATCGCAATGCAGAGCAATGCTTTATGCTTGGACAAGCACTCAATGTGCGTATTAATGAGGTTCGCCCATATAATCGCCAAGTGACGTTCGTAATAGTGGAATAATCATTTATTACAACGGATAACAGCTAATAAAAAAGGGAGCCTAAGCTCCCTTTTTTATTTCTAACTAATAAGTAATTAGCTAATCTTCCAAGTACGAACAGTTTCAAAACCGTATTCATTAATCCACTCGTCTAAAATACGTGGATTACGTTTGATTTTTTCTACTTTTTCGTGAGTTGCTGGATTGCGATATTCGCCAACTGCTAATTTAGGCTTAGGCAAAGATGACGTGCGCTCAGCACGTGTTTTTGTGCCTTTAGTTGCCGCACGGTTGATCACTTTTTCAAAGTGCTTACGCAAGTTGTTATAAATAGAAGACGGTGATTCTTCTTTCGCCATAGCAACAATCCAAGCTTCAATCTGCTCAGAGCGAGATACATACAACTCCGACTCTTGCAGACTGTTTTGATTGCATAGGCGCTTAATAGCAACATCAAACTCTTTTAAGCCTTCAAATTTCTTTTCTTGATCTTTTTTCAATTGCTCAAGCTCAAGAATTTTTTGATGGTGTTGCTGGATCTGTTTTTCAATATCGTTTGCAAATACGCTCACGTTTAAAACCTCAAACTGTGTCGATTGGTTAATCTACCGTCGTATTATTACTACGTCCGATAAGGGGGTATTCAAAACGACCTCATATCATCTTTAATGTTGCAGCAGCGTGCGAAAAATAAACAACAAACGTGCTCACGTATAAGTATACGGACTTATACCAATATCGAGATATATGATCGGGGCGACAATATTAAACAATTAATAGACGACTGCAAACAAACCATTTAAAAATTTAGCGACTTTCTGTCAATAATGAATATAGCAATGACTATATTGTGGATTTGAGTAAACGTTTATATAGCAAACACGCTTTCGAACCAGCTAGCGCCAGAGTGTCCATAGAGTCTCTATGGACTCCTTGCACTCTTGAATGATAAGGATTATCATTTGTGAAGTTTTCGTTGCTCCATCGTGACATCTAAGCTGGATAATTATGACACCCGAAACCCTCGATCAAATGGCCGTTGGCAGTCGCGCTAAAATCATCGGCTTTGCTAAAACAGAATCTAATTTCCGCCGTAAGCTGCTGGCATTAGGTTTAATGCCAGGAGCGGTCGTTGAAATTCGTCGTCTGGCACCATTGGGAGATCCTATGCAAATCCAACTGCGCGGTGCATCCGTTAGCTTACGCAAGCTAGAGGCCGCCATTATTTATGTGGAGCTGGAAGCATGAAAAGAGCGGTTATCGGCGTTATCGGCAATCCAAATTGCGGTAAGACGACCCTATTCAATCAATTAACCGGCTCTAAGCAAAAGGTTGGTAACTGGCCAGGAGTAACCGTTGACCGCAAAGAAGGCATCATCAGCCTGCGCGGTGAAGCACACCTACTGGTCGACCTTCCCGGTACTTATGCGTTAGATAGCCACGACGATGAGCTATCCGTAGATGAAAAAATCGCTCGTGAATTCGCCCTAAGCGGCGAAGCACAGCTGATTGTGAATATCCTCGACGCGAGCAATTTACACCGGAATCTATTCCTGACATCCCAGCTCCTAGATATGGGGATTCCAGTAATTTGCGCAGTCAATATGATCGACGTTGCTGAACGCGAAGGTATTCATGTTGATTGTCAGCGCTTGGCAGAAGAACTGGGTGTACCGGTTGTACCCATCGTAGCGTCCACGGGCGTCGGCATTGCAGAGCTTTGCCGCGTATTAGGTCATCAACTAGGCCATGCGACTGTCGCAACGCCAATGATTCGACCAGATAAAGATTTAGATAGCGCTGTTCATCAATTAAAAGATTCCTTGCAAGGCACTGTTCCCAACGCATTTTGGACGGCGACCCGCGTATTAGAACAAGATATTTATGCGATGAAAGATCTTCCTCAAGATCATCGCGAGCAAGTTGAAGCTCAAGCTGTCGTACTGCGCCAACAGCTCGAAAATACGCACAAGCAACCGATTGACGTGCTCGTCGCTAATGGACGGTACCGCGCCATTGAACGCATTTTGCAGCAAGTATTAACCGTTAATAGCTTTGGTCGTTCTCTATCTGAGCGCATTGATGACTGGGTTCTCAACCGCTGGTTGGGCATACCGTTTTTCTTCTTCATCATGTACCTAATGTTCACCTTCGCCATTAATTTGGGAGGGGCATTTATTGATTTCTTCGATATCGCATTCGGCACTGTATTTGTTGATGGTACTCATTATGTGCTTGAAGCTATCGGCACACCCGGTTGGTTGACCACCCTATTAGCCGATGGCTTGGGCGGTGGTATTCAACTAGTCGCGACCTTTATTCCAGTTATCGGCGGCTTATACCTTTTCCTCTCCATTATCGAAGACTCTGGCTACATGGGGCGTGCTGCATTTGTGATGGATCGCTTAATGCGTGCTGTTGGCTTGCCCGGCAAGTCGTTTGTGCCTTTGATTGTCGGCTTCGGCTGTAACGTACCTGCGGTCATGGCAGCCCGCACCATGGATACCGAAAAAGACCGCTTACTTACCATCGCCATGGCACCTTTCATGTCGTGCGGAGCACGGTTATCGGTATATGCGCTTTTTGCCGCGGCCTTTTTTACTGAGAACGGAGCAACGATTGTTTTCTGCCTCTATTTTCTTGGTATCGCCATGGCTTTGTTAACAGGGCTTGCTCTGAAAAATACGTTGTTTAAACCAGAATTAACGCCGTTTGTAATGGAGTTGCCGGCATACCATATTCCAACCTTCAAAGGCGTTTTGCTAAAAACATGGGAGCGCTTAAAATCATTCTGCCTACGTGCGGGTAAAACCATTATCGTGGTCGTCACCGTTCTTAGCTTCTTAAATTCCATCGGTAGCGATGGCTCGTTCGGCAACGAGAACAACGATAAATCGATTCTTTCAGGTATCGCTAAAGTCATTACTCCTGTCCTAAGCCCATTGGGCGTGCAAGCCGACAATTGGCCTGCGACCGTTGGGATTATCACCGGTATATTCGCCAAGGAAGCTGTTGTAGGTACACTCGACGCTTTGTACACGCCAGAATCCGGTGACAAAGGCGAATTCGACCTGCAAGCGGGTCTGTTCGAAGCATTGCAAACCATTCCGGATAACTTAGCCGGTATAGCTGACAACCTACTTGATCCATTAGGCCTGTCATTAGTTGGGGCTGATCAAGGTGCAGAGCAAGGCGTTAAAGACACAACCTTCACCGCAATGGATGCACTATTTGGCAGCCAATTAGCGGCCTTCTCGTATCTAGTATTTGTATTGCTATACACGCCTTGTGTCGCCACCTTAGGTGCAATGGTGCGTGAATCCGGCATGCGTTGGATGCTATTCGTAGCAGGTTGGAGCACAGGTTTGGCCTATACAACTGCCGTTATTATTTACCAGTTAGGCCGTATTTTTGAAACGCCAGTAACATCCATTAGCTGGATAATTGGTTGCTCTGCCTTCATCGGTCTTTGTCTCTGGCAAATGCGTCGCTACGGCGCCAAACGAGATGCTCGCATGATTCCGTTAGTAAACATTGGCTAATGCTAGCAGGGAAGTAACCAATACAAAAAAGGCGATCTAAAGATCGCCTTTTTTGTGGTTGCTGTTCTAGTCGCGTCTATTCAGGTCTCGCCAATGAAATGATATCGCCCAACGCGGCATATTCAGAGCCACCTAAGCGAGCCAGTGGATTAATCGCCGCAGCAGAAAGACGAGTACTGCCGTCTTTCACATAATCGACCCCTTCGGCAACAACCAGCTTATCAATCTCTAAAAAGACAATATGCTGCGGCGCAGGTCCTAGATCAGTCACTTGCTGCAAACGGCAATAGTAAGCGATTGGAGCACCGTCAATGTGTGGCAACCCCCCGTCGCTATCCGCAAGCAATGGAATATTACCAGCATTGATCTCGCTCTCATTTTTAGCCAAGGTTGCAGAGCTAGCATTCAACACATCCAACCAATCAACCGAAGCGATATGCACCACACAGCGTCCATCACGCTGCAAATTGCGGAAAGTATCTTTGTCTTCCCCCGGTTGTTTTTGCCCGATGGATACCACCATTGTCGGTGGATTAGCGCAAACAGGAGCAAAGAACGAATACGGAGCTAAGTTGTGCGAGCCATCATCGTTAACGGTTAATATCCAAGCAATCGGCCTCGGCAAAACTGATTGCACCATCAGATGATAACGTTCATTTGGCGTTAGTTCGGAAAATTGAAACTGCATGCAACCACCCTAATTTTGATCTTACGAAAATACTACGAAATCCCATGATACAGTCTCAGCTAATAGATGAAATCTTCATCTATTAATCCTCAGCTAAATCACCCCGCGACAGCAATCCATCTTGCAGCTCGCCGGTAAAGTCGTTATAAGGCCTATCAACCGGAGGATTGCCATGTTTCCTATCAACCGCTTTTTCCCATTTCTCGCCGTCGCTGTCAGCCTTCTAGCTTGGCACGATCCGGAACCACTACTCGATTGGAAAAGCGCGATTACCCCACTATTAACTGCCGTTATGTTCTGTATGGGGTTAACGCTTCGCTGGCAAGATTTTCGACGTATTTGGAAAAAACCAGAGCCGGTAGCATTAGGAATTCTGCTGCAATTTACCTTAATGCCCCTTATCGCTTGGGTTCTGGCGTTGGCATTCAACCTGCCAGATGAACTGGCCATTGGCATGATCTTAGTCGGTGCCTGTGCTGGTGGCACCGCCTCCAATGTAATGACCTACCTTGCCGGAGGTGACGTCGCCCTTTCCATCAGTATGACCCTAGCGTCAACCTTATGGGGTTTATTTCTGACGCCTTGGCTGGTTTGGTTTTACGCCCGCAGCGGCATAACCGTTGATAGCCTAGGTATGCTCGCGAGCATCGGCCAAATGGTCATCTTACCGATTGCGGCAGGTTTATTTCTAAACCAATATTTACCGCAAGTTCGCGCCAAATTGCATAATCATCTTGCAGATATTGCCAGCGCTATAATCCTGCTAATCATCGCCATTATCGTCTCACTGAATGCCGATGAGATTACAACCGTGGGAACCTCCGTGTTGGCCGCGGTCATACTTCATAACATACTGGGGCTTGCTGGCGGTTATGCAATTGCTCGCTGGAACGGTCATACTGAAGTGCAGGCCCGCACAATAGCGATCGAAGTAGGTATGCAGAACTCGGGACTGGCCGTTGCCCTGGCACTCAAGTTCTATACCCCAGCGGCAGCATTACCCGGTGCCTTGTTCAGTGTTTGGCACAATGTTAGCGGTGCACTGCTCGCCGCCTACTTCCGCTGGCAAACCCAAAAAACGATTAAGCGTCAAGTTGCGTCGCACCAAGCCATAAAAATAACGATGGAGAAGCAAGAATGACAAAAATACTACTCAGTTTCATAGTTCTATTAATGTCTTTGCAGGCCTATGCCTATGACATGCGTATTACCGAAGCTCAGCTACAAGAACAGCTCAACGCGCGCATGCCGTGGCAGCAAGCTAAGTCTTTTGTTAATTTAACCATCAACAACGCTCTGGTCGATTTATTACCTGAAGGCAATCGAGTTCGTGTCACGACTGATGCCAAGGTAATGCTGAGCATCGGTTTACAATCCAGCGGTACGTTAGTGTTTGAAGGTTACATCTGCTATAAGACAGAAGATCTCAGCTTCTATATAGATTATCCTGTCATCATTGGTATGCTGGTATAGGGGTTGTCGACACAATTGAAGCCGACAGTTATAACTCTAGAT
>NZ_JAWUWR010000003.1:0-66175 GCF_034111725.1 Thalassolituus sp.
AAGCGATGACCAAGAGTACGTAGCGGGTTTGATGGTTTATGCGGATGACGCCGCAGTTTTCTTTCGCAAGGGACAGGCCCTAATTAATGCGAAATGTATGTTTTCTGTAGGAGGTACTCAGGGAGCATCAGCGAGCAGTGCCGAATTACGATGCAAAGCCACAATCGGGAGTACGAACAAAAAACGTTCGTTGACTCCCTCCTACAACATCCTTCGAATCCATCCGATTTAAAGCATATCGTCTCGTGCCTCTGGAAAAAGAAAACCCGCGGCGTCAGCCGCATAAACCAAAGCCAGCCTGCGCCAGCAGCTACACAAACCGAAAACCCTAAACGAAAAAACCCGCTTAGGCCAAAACCTAAACGGGTTTTTTCAATCAAGCAAAGCTTACAAGCTCAGGATCTTCTCACCACGAGAAATCCCCGACACTCCAGTGCGTACTGTTTCCAAGACACAACCAGGGCCGATGGCTTCAATAAAGCCTTCAAGCTTGTCGCTCGTGCCAGTCAATTGAATGGTGTAAACGCTGGCGGTTACATCCACAATCTGGCCACGAAAGATGTCGGCTGTACGTTTGATTTCCGCACGCTGAGCACCGACCGCTTTCACTTTAATCAACATCAGTTCGCGCTCGATATGAGCACCTTCTGATAGGTCGACCAGCTTAACCACTTCGATCAGCTTGTTCAGATGCTTAGTGATCTGTTCAATTTTGCGCTCATCACCATGGGTAGTCATGGTCAGACGCGACAGTGTCTCGTCTTCAGTTGGGGCGACAGTCAAGGTTTCGATGTTGTAGCCGCGCTGTGCGAACAAGCCAACAACACGCGACAGTGCACCCGGTTCGTTTTCTAACAGGATAGAAATAATGTGTCTCATGATCAGGTACGCTCCGTCTTGCTCAGCCACATATCGCGCATCGTACCGAGTGGTACTTGCATTGGATAAACATGTTCCTCTGGGTCAACTGCAACGTCGAGGAAGACCAGACGGTCATTGTATTTGCCAAAGGTATCTTCCAAGGCCTGTGGTAACTCATCGCGACCTTCAACCTTAATACCAACGTGTCCGTAAGCTTCTACCAACTTAACGAAATCAGGTAATGACTCCATGTAAGAATGAGAGTGACGCCCTTCATAGTTCATGTCTTGCCACTGACGAACCATGCCCAATGAGCCGTTGTTCAGACACAAGATTTTTACCGGAATACCGTACTGCAAGCAGGTCGATAGTTCCTGAATGTTCATTTGGATCGAACCCTCACCCGTAACACATACCACCATGTCGTCTGGGAAGTTCATCTTGATGCCCATTGCTGCAGGGAAACCAAAGCCCATGGTGCCCAAGCCGCCGGAGTTGATCCAACGATTTGGCTTATCGAACTTGTAATACTGCGCAGCAAACATCTGGTGCTGACCTACGTCAGAGGTCACGTAAGCATCGCCGTTGGTCTTCGCCCAAATCGCTTCAATCACTTCTTGTGGCTTCATCAACTGCGATTCGTTCTTATCGTAACGACCAGCATGACGCTCACGCCATTCGTTGATTTGCTTCCACCAAGAGGCAATCGCATCGGCATCCGGTACTTCGTTTGCTTCGTCTAGCAACGCCATCATTTCATCCAATACGTTACCTACTGGGCCAACGATTGGCACATCAGCAATAATGGTTTTGGAGATAGACGATGGATCGATATCAATATGAATGATCTTAGCGTCTGGGCAAAACTTAGAGGTCGCATTGGTTACGCGGTCGTCAAAACGTGCGCCAACCGCCAAAATTACATCGGCGTTGTGCATCGCAGTGTTTGCTTCGTACGTACCATGCATACCCAACATGCCCAAGAAACGTGCGCCAGTACCCGGGTAGCAACCAAGGCCCATCAAGGTATTGGTGCATGGAAAATCTAGACGATCAACCAAGGCTCGTAACTTGTCAGAACTGCCGTCGATAATGACACCACCGCCCGCATAAATTACCGGACGCTTAGCTTTTAACAGCAGCTCAACGGCTTTTTTGATCTGACCTGAGTGACCACGTTGCGGCGGCGTATACGAACGCAACTTAATTTTCTTCGGATACGAGTATTCATAACGCTCGTTCGGCATGGTCATATCTTTCGGGATATCGATCACAACCGGACCCGGACGACCTGTGCTGGCAATGTAAAACGCCTTAGCAACAAGCTCTGGAATATCTTCCGGACGACGAACGCTAAAGCTGTGCTTCACGATCGGACGTGACACACCTAGCATGTCGGTTTCTTGGAAAGCATCGTCGCCCACCAAATGGCTCATTACCTGTCCAGCAATGACGACCATTGGAATGGAGTCAGTGAACGCTGTAGCAATACCAGTAATGGTGTTGGTCGCGCCTGGGCCAGACGTCACCATAACAACGCCGGGCTTACCGGTCGCGCGCGCATAACCGTCGGCCATATGGGCAGCTGCCTGCTCATGACGAACCAATACGTGTTTCACGGCACTTTGTTTATAGACGGCATCGTACACGTGCAGCAAAGAGCCGCCCGGATAACCATAAATATATTCAACGCCTGCTTCGTGCAGTGCACGAACCAACATTTCTCCGCCGGAAAGTAATTCCACCGTACTATCCTCTTAGACATGCTCTAATTGAGCTTAATAACTATTGTGTGCGATACGAGCCGACACCATAAACACTTTACAGGTAGGCTATCTCAGGCTGGATGAATCACTTTTAGTTCATCATCAGATCTCTTTGCCTGGTCGAGGACGCCGAGTCTGGACTGGGCGGAGGATAGCCGCACCAGAGGCTGTAATTATCAGAGGGCAAGGCACTGGGTGGAGGCACGTGCAGCTCTGATAAAAGCGGCGGTAATTCTAGCATTACCGCAGGGATTGTCCAGACTGAAGGACTATCCTGTCATGCTTAAAAGTGAATAAATCAGAGAAACTCTGTTTTATTAAGACTCAATCCAGATAAGACTTGCCTGACGACCGCTATCGCCGTCGCGACGATAGGAGAAATAGTGCTCTGAGTCCGTCACCGTACAGTCCGAATTTGCCGAAATAGAGCACACGCCAGCGGCTAATAATTGCTCTGCAGCTAAGCGTTGCAGATTACCCAACCAACGATCTCCAGCACCGGCGATAAAGCAATCGCTACTTGCCCAGCCAAAAGCCGCTTTGACCTCTGGCCCAATTTCGAATGCAGACGGCCCAATACATGGGGCTAAATGCACCAACACTCGTTTGGGATCAGGAAACTGCGCTAATGTGTGCAGCAAAATACCATCTGCCAAGCCGCGCCAGCCGGCATGAGCGGCAGCCACTTGACGGCCATCATCACGACAAAACAACACGGGCAAACAGTCAGCGGTCAATACGGCACACGCCAACCCAGATTGCTCAGTAGATGAAGCATCCGCAACCGGCACAACAGCGCCACCATAGGCTTGAACAACCCAATTGCTATGCACTTGGGTTAACCACTGCACCGAGCGAACACCTGCTAGCTTACGCAATAAGGTACGTCGATTCGCCAATACTGAGGCTCTGTCGTCACCGACATGCGTAGCCAGATTGAAACCATCGTACGGCGCTTGCGATACGCCGCCAGCACGCGTCGTTAGTCGAGCTTGTACACCCGCGGGAAGCTCCCAATCAGGAGTAATAATTCCCGCAGTACTCGTCATTATTCGTCGTCACCTTCGCTATCGTCCGCCAAAGTATTCAGCAAAAGAACGAAATCATCGGGTAACTCAACCTCCCACTCCATAATATCGTGAGTGCGAGGGTGCATTAACGTCAGCTTTTTCGCGTGCAAGGCTTGGCGCCCAAATTTCTGCAACATATCGCGCAATACTGGGCCAATACCTTTGGTTAAACGCTGACGCGCAGCATAAACAGCATCGCCAACTAACGGATAACCAATATGAGATAGATGCACACGAATTTGATGCGTGCGGCCAGTCTCTAACTTACAACGCACATAAGTATGAGTGGCAAATTTATGCAGCACACGATAATGGGTGACTGCTTCTTTCCCCATGGGATTAACCGCCATACGCGTACGCTGTGTACCGTGGCGACCGATAGGTTCATCAACTTTACCGCCGCCGGTCATTACACCCTGCACCACGGCTTCGTATTCACGCCCCATACTGCGATCTTGCAACTGTGCCACTAAGCTGGTTTGTGCTTGTAGGGTTTTAGCAACAACCATCAAACCGGTCGTGTCTTTATCTAGGCGATGAACAATGCCAGCGCGCGGAATTTGAATAAGATTAGGGCAATGGAATAACAGGCCATTCAATAATGTCCCTTGGTAATTCCCAGCAGCAGGATGGACAACCAAACCCGCTTGCTTATTGATCACCAAAATATCGTCATCTTCGTAGACAATATCCAAATCAATTTCTTCTGGCAGCCAGGTACCTTCAGCTTCTAACTCGGCTTCCAACGCCAGCATTTCGCCGCCCGTTAGTTTGTCGCGGCCACGCCAAGTGTTGCCATCCACGGTGAGCTGACCGTCTTTAATCCACTGCTGCAAACGTGAACGAGAATAATCAGGAAATAGCTTGGCAGCGACCTGATCTAGACGCTTATTTCCGTCTTCGTATGGAACTTCTGCGGATTGTGATATCTGATTGGACATAGGTTCTCTAATACCTGACGGGGAAATCCATAACTTGTTGTTAGGATCTAACCCGAATTAATGGAGCGAACCGGCTCAGGTATGTTCTAATACGGCGCTTTGTTACAGTATATCGACATTTAGGAACGCACTCCATGAAGTCCAGCTGGCTGTTGGTGATTTTTACCCTTTTTCTGTCTGCTTGCTCGTCCAATCCAGATAAAGACCGCGAACTGACTGAGCGCGAATATTATGAACAAGCGCGCGAAGCCTTGGATGATGGCAGCTTAGTCGTCGCCGCTGATCGTTTGCAGAAATTAGAATCGCACTACCCGTTCGGGCGTTATGCTGAACAAGCTCAACTTGAGCTCATCTACATCAACTACAAGATGTCGGATCTAGACTCAGTACTGGCGACCTCAGAGCGCTTTATTCGCCTGCATCCACTGCACGAACAAGTGGATTACGCCTATTACATGCGCGGCTTAGCGACCTATGAAATGGGCTTCGCCTTTGTAGAACGCTATTTGAGTGATGACCTTCCAAAACGCGATACTCAACCGTTAGAAGATGCCTTCAACCACTTTGCCGAACTACTTGATCGTTATCCAAATAGCCGCTACGTCGATGATTCGCGCAAACGCATGATGTTTATTCGCGAGCGCCTAGCCGCTTATGAAGTGGGTGTTGCACGTTATTACATGAAACGTCACGCCTTTTTAGCCGCTGCCAACCGCTGCGAAGATATTTTGCTACATCACCAAAAAACGGCTGCCGTAGCGGATGGACTAGCCATTATGGTTGAAGCCTACGACGAACTGAAAATGACCTCAGAATCAAAACAAGCGTTAGCGCTATTAAAGCAGAATTACCCGGACCATCCACAACTGAAAAACGGCAAGTTCAAAAACAGTGGCTTAGCCATGGTTGATCGTCGTTCGTTGTTGAATGTGATTACGTTTGGGTTGTTGGATTAAGGGGTTTTAGCCGCGGGCTCTTCTCGCAAGGGGGCTCCGGGGGAAGCCCTCGGGAAAAGAAAAACTGCGGCGTCAGCCGCAAACACAGCTATACCCCAGCCTTCCAGCCATTGGTCACCGGATACCGTCGATCCCGACCAAACCCACGGCGTGTCACTCGCACACCAATCGGTGCTTGGCGACGTTTGTATTCGGTAACATCCACCAGCCGTATTACACGCATGACATCTTCGCGTTCATACCCTGCCGCAACAATGCTATCTGCACTATCATCATGCTCAATGTAGCGTTCAAGTATTGAATCCAAAACAGGGTATGGTGGTAGGCTGTCTTCGTCTTTTTGATCCGGTGCTAATTCTGCCGACGGTGGACGATCAATCACGCGCTGAGGAATAATCGGTGAAATGCTGTTGCGATAATCGGCAAGAGCGAAAACTTTGGTTTTGTAGACATCTTTTAAAGCGCCATAACCACCCGCCATGTCACCATAAAGCGTGGCGTAACCGACGGCCATTTCGCTCTTGTTACCCGTTGTCAGCACCATGTAGCCGGTCTTATTCGACAGCGCCATGAGCAATACGCCACGACAGCGCGACTGTAGGTTTTCTTCTGTGGTATCCACCGCTAATCCAGCGAAGTTATCGCTTAGTCCAGCCATAAATTCGCGATACATAGGCTCGATAGAGATAGACTCGTATCTAATCCCCATCGCTTCTGCTTGCAAGCTAGCGTCGGTTTTACTCATATCGGATGTATAAGTGAACGGCATCATGACGGCACGGACGCGTTCAGGCCCGAGCGCATCAGCCGCAATGGCTAAGGTTAACGCTGAATCTATACCGCCCGACAAACCCAACACAACGCCCGGAAAACGATTTTTATTCACATAATCGCGAACACCCAAAACTAACGCCTGATAGAGACTAGCCAGATCGTCTTCGCGTGCTAATTGTGAAGCTGAAATAGCACTTAACTGGTGATCTTTAAGTTGGACATAGCCCAGTGCCGATTGCCAAGATGGCATCTGTAATACACAGTGCGCGTCGGCAGAAATTGCGAATGAACTGCCATCAAACACCAGCTCATCTTGGCCTCCCACTTGATTCACATACAGCAAAGGTACCTGACAGCGTGTCGCGTGCCGCTGCATTAATTCAACACGCTCTTCTAATTTGCCCATATGAAATGGTGACGCATTCAAATTAAGTATGAGCGTTGCACCCGCAGCAACCGCATCATCCACCGGCCCATCAAACCAAACATCTTCACAAACCGTTAAACCCAGCTGGTGACCTCTGAATGGAATAACACAAGAATCTATGCCTTCAGCGAAATAGCGCTTTTCATCGAACACTTGATAGTTTGGCAAATACTGCTTGGCATAACGCCCTAGCGCCTCTCCCTGATACCAAACACCGGCGCAATTGTAGAGTGCACCGTTATCCATCCAAGGATAACCAATCGCAATAGCTATCTCATTGCTCGCTGCTGCTATCTGCTCTAGAGCGGAATCTATACGCCGCTGCAAACTTGGACGCAAGAGCAAATCTTCTGGCGGATAACCAGTAAGCGCCAACTCGCTAAACACAATAAGATCGGCTCCCGCAACAGCAGCTTCTGCCGCTTGCTGGCATATCAAGGCTGTATTACCCGGAATGTCGCCGACTAAAAAGTTGCATTGTGCCAGCGCGATGTTAAGTGACTGAGTCATGTGTTCAGGTTACCCTCGGTTATTTGCGCGTATTGTCGAAAAATACGGGCTTGGAAGCAAACGCAGAAGCATATTTGGTGGAACGATGTGGATTATTAAGTCGAGTGAATTCATTGTACGCGGCAATCGCCTGTTGCGCATGTACAGCTACTACTCCTTATTTTTAGCTCTACTTATGATGATTGTTGATGGTCTTGATAAGAAAGATGTCATTCTCGGTCAGCAAGCACCCTACTTATTCTTAGTGCTCGCATCTATCTATATTTTTGCGGCCAGCATTTTCGCCGCAATAGCCAGTCGTAATCCCGACCCTCAAGCCGCCACCAGCTATGTGTTTCTTGAAGTCGCCATATTGGCCGGCATGATGTATGCCTCGGGCGGATTAGATACAGGGTTCTCCAGCCTGTTACTCGTACCACTGGTCATATCTAACTTACTGGCGCCCGGCGTACTAGGATATGGCGTTGCGGCTTGGGCAAGTATTGCTGTCTTTTATTCCCAACATATATGGCCAAGCAATTTTGCACCGCAGGAAGTAGTAAACACTGGGTTATTTGGTGCACTTTGTTTTGCACTCGCATGGTTAACTCAGGCCTTATCAAAGCGCCTGCAAAGTGCGCTGAGCTTAGCTTCCGATCACGCCAAACATATTCGTCGCTTGCAACGTTTCAGCCAGCGAGCGCTGATGAATATGCCAGGGGGCATTATTGCTTGCGATCCATCTGGGCTTATTCTTTTTCATAACCCTCAAGCATATGCATGGTTTGGCATCGTCGATAATATACTGCTGCCGGCCAGCCTTATCGACATCAAAGACAGTAAGCGTGTTGATGTTAACGGAGAGCAACTATTAGTTACTCGTGTCGACATTCCTGAAAGCCAACAAGACTATCTACTCTTCATCGAAGATTCTGCACGCATTGAAGCAGAAGCCCAACAGATCAAACTCGCATCCCTCGGACGCCTAACTGCAAGTATTGCTCATGAAATTCGCAACCCTTTAAGCGCCTTGCGTCAGGCGTCACAGTTACTCGCCGAAACGCCGTATTTAAAATCAGAAGAACAACACTTAACACATATTGTCGAACAGCATTGTATGCGTATAAATCGCACCATTGAGGACATATTACAGCTCTCTCGCGGTCATCAAGCCTGTATCGAAGTGTTGCGACTCAAGCCATGGCTGGTGCATTTTCATGATCAGTTTGAGCATCTTGAACCAGCACAAGACTATTCGCTAAGAATTGAATGCGCGGATGACATTCTGGTGCCATTCGACGCCGATCACTTACAACAAATTCTGCATAATTTAGCGGCCAATGGGCTACGTTATGCGCGCAAAGCTAACCATGGCGACGCGCAATTGCAATTGCGAGTTTCGACTAATAGCACCCGAGTATTTCTTGATGTTCTCGACAATGGCTTTGGTGTTGCAGAAAGTATTCGCAAGAATTTATTCGAGCCATTTAATACCGGAGAACACAACGGAACGGGTCTAGGCCTCTATTTGTGTCGCGAATTGTGCCAAGCTAACCAGAGTCGAATCGAATATATTCAGCAGTCGCAAGGATCCTGCTTTCGCATGACTATGCGCAAAGCCTAATAATCTGAGCCCAAAAGAGACGATTAAATAAAAGATTCAAGTAAGTGCTAGTTCACACTTGCCGTTGATGACTTTCGTTATAATCCATACACTGCGTACGCGTTTATTAGTATCAAAAGGCATCACGCAAAAGACGAAACTCAAAGGAAAATACTGGTATGCAAGCTGTACACACAGCACTCATCGTCGATGATGAACCCGATATTCGTCGCTTAATTGCTATCACCCTCGAACGCATGGGCTTGGTCTGCTATCAAGCAGAAAACGTAAGTGCAGCGCTCGCCTTGCTAGAGGAGAGACAATATCACTTCTGCATAACCGATATGAAACTCCCCGATGGTGATGGTCTGGAGCTTACCCAGCTGTGCAATCGCAAATATCCCGACATGCCCATTGCTATGATTACGGCCTACGGCAATATGGATCTCGCCGTCAATGCCCTCAAGTCAGGCGCATTCGACTTTGTCGCTAAGCCGATTGATACCGAACGTCTGCGTCAGCTGGTAAAAGCTGCACTGCAATTAACGCGAGTACCAACAGCAGGCATAGTGCCAGCAACAGAACTACTAGGGTCAACCCCATGCATGCTGGCGCTAAAAGATAAAATTCGAAAAGTTGCTCGCACGCAAGCACCGGTATTTGTTTATGGCGAGTCGGGCACAGGAAAAGAACTTGTCGCACAATTAATTCATTGCCAAAGCGCCCGCGCCGATAAGCCTTTTATCGCAGTCAACTGTGGTGCCATCCCAACCGAATTAATGGAAAGCGAGTTCTTTGGGCATACAAAAGGAAGCTTCACTGGAGCAACCAGCAATAAGAGTGGTTTTTTTAAAGCTGCCGACGGCGGTACCTTATTCCTAGATGAAATTGCCGAACTGCCCTTGGATTTACAGGCTAAATTACTCCGAGTTGTGCAAGAAAAAACGGTTCGCAGCGTCGGTTCGGAAAATGAAGAACATATTGATGTCCGCATAATAACGGCCAGTCATGAAGACCTTGCCACTATGGTGAGCAACCACCAATTTCGCCAAGACTTATATTTTCGCCTTAATGTTATCCAACTAGACGTCCCCCGCCTATCCGAGCGTAAAGACGATATTGAAGAATTAACCCACCACTTTATTACCAAGTACGCCAACGAGTGGAGCATGCCCAGTACGAAGTTGAGCGAAGAAGCGCTGGCCGCATTGTTGGAATATTCGTTTCCCGGCAACGTGCGTGAACTAGAAAACATCTTGCAGCGTGCATTCACCATGATGGAAGGCGATATTATTCGCTTAGATGATTTGTATTTTCCCGCAAATATCGCCGCCGAACTGGATTCTGTTACTGACGACACACCTAAAGAGCACGCTCCCATTGCGACCAACAACCTTGAAGGTTACCTCGAAAACATTGAAAAACGCGCGATAGAAGAAGCTCTCCTAGCCACTCGCTGGAATAAAACGGCAGCGGCAGAAAAGCTTGGTATTAGCTTCCGAGCGCTGCGCTATCGTTGTAAGAAATTAGGCATAGATTAAAGCAAAGAAAGATACGATGTGCTCCTGAGTGAATTAACACAAGCAAGCTGTAGAATACTCTAGAGATTAAGGATGATCTCTAATGCCAAAAAGGAGAGTGGCAATGTGCAAAGGAGCTGTGCGTAACGGATTCACCTTACTAGAGTTGTTAACTGTGTTGGCCATCAGCTCACTACTGATGGGCATAGCGATACCCAAAACAACCCAAGTCTACCAACGATCAGTTGCACAAAATCAAATTACCCAACTGCGGCAAATACTGAACTACACTCGCAATCAAGCGATAATTTATCATACTCCAACGACATTATGCCCCCTCACTATTGAGCAAAAATGCGGTAATAATTGGAATGATGAACTAACCGTGTTTCAAGATAGAAACAGTAACAGCATTCTTGAGGACGGTGAAAACATACTATTCATACTGCCAAAAAACGAAAATAGTAACGGCCACCGTACCTACAACAATAGTCGGATCAACTTCAATGAAAAAGGATTTGCAGGCTTTGATGCAGGGTCTCTAAGCTACTGTCACACTGGTCAGCAAACATATGGCGTTTGTTTCACTATTTCAAGAATAGGTCGTGTTAGAACAGGACTCGACGCAAACAATGACGGGCTACCCGAAACGCCAAATGGTCGAAACATTCCATGCTCCTAACCGTCCAATCAATGATTGCAGCCACTTATCAGAAAGCCATAGAGTATTTCCCGCACCCGTATAATCTGTAGTATGAGAAAAAAGTCATCGGCTACTGAGCTACGGAGCATATATGCAGTCAATTCATCGACAACAAGGGTCAGCACTGATATTCAGTTTGATTATCCTGACATCCATTACCTTAGGCGTAATCGTGTCGATGCAAAATTCAACTCTGCAGCTGCGCATGGTCAATAGCATGCAACACAGTCAACAAGTGTTTAGTGCAACATATGACTATCTCAATTTAGGGGTGACTTACATGGGGAAAAATCTCAATGAAACCCGCAACACGCTGGGCGTTATTCTTCAGAACGAAGATGCACCGAGCAACTTTGTGTCTCTCGCTAGCAATACCGCTTGGGTGACGCCAAACATGCCTGCCGCCGTTTCCTCCATTTCAGATCAGATTAAGTTAAACCAACTTTCTTCTGATGCTTTCGTATCGGAAACATATCTGAAAGGCAATGGTGGTAACTCGACAGGCACGCAGAGCACGTATTACTTTGACTTTTCGGCAACCGGCACTGACCCTTCAGGGCGAGTAGCTTCTACACAACAAGTTGTATTTAGCATTACAGGGCCATCACTATGAAATATTTAAATATGAAAAAAGTAATAAATACCTTGCTGAATATGAGACATATTGCATCTTTTATAGTACTTATTTCGGCCCCTCTTTTTTCAATCGCCGACGATACAGAAATATATAGAACCGACGCAACTCAGGGAGTGCAGCCTAACGTTATTTTCGTTTTCGATACATCCGGAAGTATGGGTTTTCTTCCGGATTCCAATGACAAAGCACAAGGCACTAAAAAATCACGAATGGACATCGTGAAACAAGCTGCTATTGATGTGATAGGTGATCCAACACTAGCTAACCTAAATATAGGTATTATGAGATTTGACAGCGTAGAATCCGGAGCTTCTCCTATATCTGGTGTCAAGTACTATAAAAGCTCCGTCCAAAATAATAACAACCAGAATTATAAAGACGGTGGCGGATATGTTTTATCTCCCATATCTGACATCAATGACAGTAAACATCGCAATTCGATCTTATCAGCGATCTCCGGGCTTGAAGCCGGTGGTACTACTCCCCTTGTAGAAACATACTCCGAAGCTATTCGTTACATGCGCGGAGACGATGTCAAATTTGGCAAAAAGTACGGTAAAACTGAATATGTAGAAGGTGGAACTGTTCTCGTCCAAGGTCCTTCGCGTACCGAGGATATCAAAGAATGTCGAAAATGTAGTCAATGGACGGGATGGGGCTTCCTAGGGGCATGTTTTTTCGGACAAATTACTACCGTTAATGATAGCTACTGCAGCGACACTTACAACAATAGCTATAAATGGGTTGTTACTGGAACAAATACAATCCCAGGAGAGTTCTACGAGGAAGAAAAAACAGCAGGCTATGCTGAAACTAGCACCGCACAATACTTCTACATGAGCCATCCAGATTCATATAATAAAGATACTGGAAAATATATTTCACCAATAACAAATAGCTGCCAAAAAAATCATATATTTCTATTTACCGATGGTGTTTCTCAGTCTGATAACGAAGCGGATGACGATATTAAATCATTGCTAACGAAATTAGATTCCTCGATTTATACTAATAAAGACGGTATCAGTACAAACTGTAAGACCTATGGCGACAACTATGAAGGCGACATCACAAACAGTTGCATGGAAGAGCTAGCACTTGCCGCTTATGAAGGGGATAACATAGCCGATTCATTACTCCTAGCTGACTCAGATCCAAGTACCGAGTCGCAACAATCGATCACGACACATACTATCGGTGGTTTTTTGAATACTGACTCAAAGAGCGTGAAACCAATATTGGAAAGAGCAGCCGACTACTCTGACGGCATATATTCAGAAGCCTCGGACTCAGAAAAACTTAAATTAACATTACAAAATCTATTTGAGCGTGTTTCAGCTGATGCAACCGGAGGAAGCTCGGCGCCCGTTGTAGCGGTTAACGCTTTAAATCGCTTAGAAAGTTCAGAAGAGCTTTATTACACAACATTTGAACCTAAAGTTGTAACCGGTTGGTCTGGTAACCTAAAGCGCTACAAACTCGGCAGCGATGGTGAAATTCTCGACAAAAATGATAAGTCAGCAGTTGATGCAAATACAGGCTACTTTGCCAAAGAGGCTACCAGCATATGGTCATCAGAAGTCGATGGTAATATAGTCACTAAAGGGGGAGCGGCTAGTCATCTAACCCTCGACCGCAAGGTATACACCTATTTGGGTGGTGCATCAAAGACTATTGACGACTCTTTAGTAGACGTTAACCTTTCCGGAGTTATTGTAGCGGCAACGGGAATGACACCAGATATATTTGATACGGAACTGTCTGGCACCGACTTTTTAAACATGCTTAAGTGGGCGTCGGGTATAACAACCATTGATGGAGTAGAGGTTGCACGCCAAGAAATAGAAGATCCGTTGCACAGTCAGCCTATCATTCTAAATTATGGTACCTCTACCAACTATAATAGCACTCTATTCTTCGGTACTAACTCCGGCTATCTGCATGCAATTGATACATACAGAGATCCAAGCAAAAATCCAAAAGAGCGTTTTGCCTACGTTCCTTACGAGTTATTACCAAATATAAATATGTACTACAGTAAGAAAAATGAAATCGGTAAAACGTATGGTCTCGATGGCCCTGTTTCTTCGCTTATTTTTAATCAAACAGATGTTGATGCCGGTACTCCAAAAAGACGTTTCATAGTGGGTTCAACCGATAAAGCATACTTATATTTAACAATGAGGCGCGGCGGCAATATTAATTATGCTATCGATGTTACTGATCGCGATACTCCAAAATACTTGTGGCAAATTTCAACGGCGAGCTCAGGGTTCGAGGAATTAGGACAAACGTGGTCAGGCATGACACCTGTGTTCATTAACCCGAAAGCCATTGGCGTTGATAGCACTAAAAAATCAATACCTGTCCTAGTATTTGGTGGCGGCTATGACCCAGAAGAAGACCTTACTAGTGAATCCGTGCGTCTAGGTCAAAGTACTGGCAATGCAATTTTTATCGTCGATGCAATGACAGGCGCATTACTTTGGAAGGCATCGTCTACACTCGCTGCGGATCTTACGATCAGTCAGATGACAAACAGCATTGCTTCTGATATCACGCCAGTCGACAATAATGGTGATGGTAACGTAGACATTTTATATGCTTCTGATATTGGTGGGCGGCTATGGCGCATTGATCTATTTTCTGATGGTACGCAAAAAGGCACGCTCTTGGCCGACTTAAATACAGGCAACTCAGTAACGAATAACACTCGTTTTTATACAACTCCTGTTGTTGCTTACCAAGGCAATGAAAACAAAGGACGATATGTGATTACGCTTGGATCAGGATATAGAGCACATCCATTAGTAACCAACAACCAAGATCGATTCTTCGTGCTATTTGATCAAATAACCAGCACCGATGAAACCAGTACTAAAAATGCATTATCAACTTATAAAACAAAGAAAACATCTGATCTTGCCAACTATAGTAATATTGCGAGTGCTAGTGATGATGCGAAAAATACTGGCTTTTACTACAAACTAACGGAAACAGGCGAAAAATCACTGTCTGATAGTATCGTAGCGAATAATAGAATCTATTTTTCTACTTACTTCCCAAATTCGACCTCTAACACTAGTGATCTCGACTCTTGCAAGGCAGTAACAGGGAATGCAAGGCTTTATGAAATTAATCTTGGAGAATACAATCCAAATAAACCCCTTGAAGATTTAAGTATCGAAGTAACCGAATTAAAACAGTCTGGTATCCCTGCTGAACCTAAAATCGTATTCCCTCCCGCAGATGAGAACGGAACGGGAGGAGAAGATGGTGGTAGTGGTGACGATTGTGCAAATATGGCGATTCTAGTTGGTAGTGAAGTAATTAAATCTGATTCTTGCGGCTCTGTTTCAAAGAGTTATTGGAGCGAATTATGACGGCAAGGGTTTTTCAATGCCTAAACTAATTAATCACCGAGGCTTCACCCTCATTGAATTGATGATTGTTATATCAATTATCGCTATCACTGCGATAGCGATAAGCCCTGCGCTGAAAAGTATGACAGCTAATAGTGTTGCAGAAAGACTGTTAGGCGAGTTGAGACTTGATCTAATGTTTGCTCGCAATCAGGCAATTTCATTGTCGAGGCCCATGGTAGTAACTCCTATTTCGAATAAATGGAGTAATGGATGGCAAGTATTTGATGGCGCAACCTTGCTACGCCAACGAGGTAGCGACGCAAATCCAATAACCGAAGTTGGTTATATTGCTTCTAATGATTTTAATAACGCAACACCTGTTGGTTTTGACCGCCGGGGTAGAGCAACAGCAACAGGCGATTTTACAATTGATGTAGTTAATTGTTCAGGGTCTCGTGAATACACTATCAGCATAAACCAAATAGGCCAAATTGTTGTCGTGGAGGGTGCATGCCTCAATTAACAAAGAATATGGCAGGTTTTAGCCTGATAGAGATTCTCGTAACCGTCGCCATTACAATTATTGGTTTAGTCGGACTTGCCTCTCTACAATTGCAAGTAACAAAATCCGTTGGCGATTCTGGTAATCGCTCTCAAGTAATTTGGATGCTTGAAGATCTATCAAATCGTATGAAAGCAAACCGTATTGCTCTTGCCGATTATAATACTGATGGAGATACCATCAGCTGTGATAATGCTCCAAAAATTTGCAGCGCCTACCACGATGGCAGTGCACGAGTGGAAGCAGATCTATCTTGCAGCAACACCGAACAGGCCCAATCCGACTTGTGGGAAGTCGCCTGTGGTTTTAATCCCGATGTTGATACTTATATAACAAAGAGTAGCGCGGTCGATTTTATTGCTGCTCCCCTCTTGAGTACTCAACTCAATGGCGGAGAAATTACTGTGACAATTAGCTGGGACACTCGAACCTCCGGTGTTAATGCGGACGGCGAATTGGTTTATGCCAACACAGATAGCCTAGCGAATTCGCGCACTAGCCTAACAATGGTGTACAACCCATGATGATACTCCGACACCAAGCTGGTATGACTTTAATAGAATTAATGATTGCCGGTTTACTAGGAATCATAATTACTTTTTTCGTGGTTAATATCATGGTGAACAGTAACTCTATTGCTTTGAACTCAAATACTGCAGGTCAATCACAAGAAGGCGGCCGTTTTATTATGAGCTGGCTTCAAGCTGAAAGCCGAAGAGCGGGATACTCTTCAATACCTGGATCAACTGAACAAATAAACCCATTTGCAGATAGATGTATTGCGGGTGCCGCTATTCCTCCCGCCGATGGAGGAAACTGCACGTACGAATCGACGGTGGGTATAGGCGATAATGATAGGCTCGCCATTCAATGGGTTTATAATCCCTCATCAACAACGGCTAGAGATCAACAAGATTGCACCGGAGCTGCCATAGTATTAGCAACCGAAACGTTACTTGTTGATGTTTACTGGATAGTAACCGGTGGGGCTAATAGTGGATATGACGACACCTTAAACTGCGTAACCTACAACGCAGACACAGGGATAGCATTGAATAATTCTCAATCTATCGCGGCTGGTATTATCGGAATGCAGGTTTTATACGGTGTTTCTACCGTGGCCACTGCAACGGATGAAACCAATGTATCGAGATATGTTAACGCCAGCCAAGTCGACCCTGATGCCAACATCGATGATGATGATGTCTGGGGCAGCGTGCAGGCGGTGAGAATAGCTCTGTTGACGCGGGCCTTTAGTGATTCTGGCCTTTCCGAAGAAAAACGCAGTTATATTTTACTTGATGCTAATCCTTACAGTTATGACGATAGAATTTCTCGTTACATTCAATTGTCCACGACAGCTTTGCCAAATAATTAGTATTCATATTTAACGGACAACATCAGAATGAATCAAAAAATAGCCGGCTTCACTCTAATGGAGCTGATGATTACGCTAGCCATCATTGCTATCATTGCCACCGTTGCGATGCCAAACTATTCTCGATATGTCCAGCGGGGAGGTCGCTCTGATGCTATAGCATCTATGCACGCTATCATGGCAGCCCAAGAACGTTATTATGGTGATAATGTTTCTTACACCAATGATCTGAAAGATCTTGGATATACAGATTCGACATTTACAACACCAAAAGCGTTTTACGTTATTTCCGCGCGCGTCTGTAGTGATAGTGAGGACAACGATACCCCACTAGCCTTCCCTTTAACACAATGTGTAGAACTCATAGCCACGGCTCAAAACAACCAGGCTAGTGATGGAAATCTTGTGATTAACTCATATGGACGACAGGACAGAAGGCTACCGGATGGAAGCCTCACTGACTGGTAATAAACTAAACGCTGTATACAGAAAGGCTTACAGCCTTTCTACAACATAGCCAAGTAATAAAAAAGGACGCCTAGGCGTCCTTTTACGTATCGACAGAAAGTCTCTAAAAATTAATCAAGGCTGACCATCTTCAGCTCTTTAGGCAGAGAGAATACGACATTTTCTTCCTGGCCTTGCAGCTCTTGTGGAGAGCTTCCGCCCAGCGCAATTAGCTTATCGACTACTTCTTTTACTAACACTTCAGGGGCTGACGCACCGGCAGTGATACCCACCGATTGCTTACCTTCTAACCATTCAGGTTTAATTTCAGAAGCATTATCAATAAGATAAGCTGCAGCTCCCATACGCTCACCCAGTTCGCGCAGGCGATTAGAATTAGAGCTATTTGGCGAGCCAACGACCAACATTAAATCACAGCTTTCGGCTAACGTTTTGACTGCATCTTGACGATTTTGCGTGGCATAGCAAATATCATTTTTGCGCGGACCCGTAATCTCAGAAAATTTCGCACGCAAAGCGTCGATGACACGCGCAGTGTCGTCCATCGATAAGGTAGTTTGCGTGACATACGATAACTTGTCAGGGTTATTGACTACCAGTGCGGCAACATCTTCTTCGTCTTCCACAAGGTAAATATGACCACCATTAGCGTAATCGTACTGACCCATGGTCCCTTCAACTTCAGGATGCCCCTTGTGGCCAATGAGAATGCACTCTCGCCCTTCTGCACTATAACGACTCACCTCAAGATGAACCTTAGTTACCAGAGGACAGGTCGCATCAAAGACTTTTAGTCCGCGTTGTTCTGCATTCTGACGCACGGCTTGTGATACACCATGCGCGGAAAAAATCACAATGCTGTTGTCTGGAACTTCATCAAGCTCATCAACAAAAATAGCACCGCGGTCGCGTAAGTCGTTCACCACAAATTTATTATGCACAACTTCATGACGAACATAGATAGGTGGTTCGAACAATTCTAATGCACGATTAACAATATCAATCGCGCGATCAACCCCAGCACAAAACCCGCGAGGATTTGCTAGTTTAATCTGCATTATAAACCTCCAGAATTTGTACTTCGAATAGGAGGGTTTTACCGGCTAATGGATGATTAAAATCAACCGATACCAAATCGCCAATCACGTCACTGATCAAGCCGGGCAACTCAGCACCTTGGGCATCCGCAAACGACACCATCAGACCAGGTGCCACAGGCATATCAGCAGGAAACGTCGAGCGTTTCATTTCTTGAATATTTTGCGGATTTAGCTGCCCAAACGCTTCTTCAGGCGGAACCGTAAATACTTTGTGATCGCCCGTCGTTAAGCCGATTAAGTAGGCTTCAAAACCCGGCAATAAATTACCATCACCAATAGTAAGCATTGGCGCTTCGCGCTCAAATGTTGAATCGACGGTTTGTTCATCACTGAACTTCAATGCAAAATGCAATTTAATGCGACTACCTGCTGCAATAATACCCAGTGACATACCATGCTCTCCTACTACTAAACAGATAAGGGATTAACACTCAGCCCTTGATTATTTCTCGCCTTTAAACATGTCACGAATGACATCGACACCCATTAAAATGGCGCCTAAAGTTATGGCCGAATCAGCAATGTTAAATGCCGGAAAATACGCGTTTTCCCAATGCACTGAAATAAAATCAATAACATGGCCAAACAATATTCGATCAATTAAATTACCAATAGCTCCACCCAATATTAAAGTAAGCGCCAAAGGTAATAACACGGCAGTACGCGGTAGACGCTTCAACCAAATAACCAACATGATTGATACACCAATGGATACTGTGGTGAAAAACCAGCGCTGCCAGCCAGACTCATCGGCTAAAAAGCTAAAGGCGGCACCCCTGTTATAAAGTAAGGTGAAATCCAACACAGGCAATACAAATACCGGATTGGCATATTCCAGTAGCGCCTCTGCCGTCTGTTTGGTGATCATATCAACCACGATCACCAATACAGATAACAATAACCACACCAAAGTACTTTTTAACGGCATGGCTTCCGGCGCATTATTCATAGTCATTATGCGAAGTGACGGATTTCGCCATCACCCTCAACGTTTTCGATACAACGACCACACAAGCTTGGATGCTGCGCATTCGCACCAATATCGGCACTGTGATGCCAGCAGCGTTCGCACTTCTCGTCGACAGAAGCCAATACACCCACTCGAATACCATCCAATTCGGTCTTTTCGCCACCTTCAGATGCTAGTGGCGCCAGCGTCACTTTAGAGGTTAATAAAACAAAACGTAATTCGTTGCCCAGTTTATTAAGTGCTGTGGTCTGCTGGTCGTTTGCAAATAATGTGACCTCAGCCCCTAAGCTCGCACCAATGACTTTCTCGGTACGTGCTTTTTCCAACACACCATTAACGGCGTCTTTAACGTCCATCAGGTTACGCCAATAAGCGTCGTTAAATTCGTTCGCCGCTATCGTTGGAAAACCGGTATACCACTCGGCTAATTGTGCAGATTCTTCACGTTCACCCGGTAATACCTGCCAAATTTCTTCAGCGGTAAATGATAAAATCGGGGCAATCCAACGTGCCATGGCCTCTACCACATGATAGAGGGCGGTTTGCGCACTGCGACGTGCGAGACCATCACTCTTACAGGTGTACTGACGATCTTTAATCACATCAAGATAAAAACCGCCTAATTCTGTCACACAGAAATTCATCAGGGTTTTCGTCAGAGTTTTTAAATCGTAGCGTTGATACAGAGCAACAATTTTATCTTGCAGGCGCTGAGTGTAATCCACCATCCAAGCATCAAGTGGCAATAAGTCTTCGCCAGACACCATGTCCGTTGCTGGATTAAAGCCATTGATATTCGCCAACAAAAAACGACAGGTGTTACGCACACGGCGATAGGCATCGGCATTGCGATTTAAGATAACGTCAGATACTGACATTTCACCACTATAGTCAGTGTCTGCAACCCACCAACGTAAGATATCACCGCCGAGTTTATTCATTACAGTTTGTGGATCGACAGTATTACCAATCGATTTCGACATTTTCTTGCCGTCGCCATCCACTGTAAAGCCATGGGTTAGCGCCGTTTTATAGGGTGCTTTGCCATAAGCTGCGACGCTGGTTAACAGCGAGCTTTGGAACCAACCACGATGTTGATCTGAGCCTTCTAAATATAAATCGGCAGGCATTTGCAATTCAGCACGCTTCATCAATACCGCGGTATGGGTAACACCCGAGTCGAACCAAACATCGAGAGTATCTACGACTTTAACGTAGTCGGCAGCTTCGTCGCCCAAAAGCTCGCTAGCTTCTAGCTCGAACCAAGCTTCAATACCCGCTTGCTCAACTTTCTTGGCAACTAATTCAATTAATTCAGGCGTACGCGGATGTAATTCACTGGTGTCTTTATGCACAAATAATGCAATTGGCACGCCCCAAGTACGCTGACGCGATATACACCAATCTGGGCGATCTTTCATCATTCCTTCGATACGAGCCTTACCCCAGCTAGGACGCCACTCAACGGTATTCTCAACTTCATTCATTGCCTGATCGAGCAAGCCCGCTTGGTTCATACTGATAAACCACTGTGGGGTTGCACGGAAAATAATCGGCGTTTTATGGCGCCAGCAATGTGGGTAGCTGTGAGTAATGTTGGCTTTTTTAACCAAAGCACCACGTTCAGCCAATAAACCTAAAACTCGGAAGTTACCTTTATCGGCCGTACTTAAACCAGTCAATTCCAATGCTTCGAGTGCGGCATTTGCAATAAAATTACCACTGCCATCAACCAGCATTTCATCCGACTTAACACCGTAAACCGCAGACACCACATAATCGTCTACACCGTGCATTGGCGCGGTATGCACGGCACCCGTACCTGAATCGGCGGTAACGTGATCACCAGTAATGACGGGGACAAATTTATCACTGCCTTCAGCACTTGGCATAAAAGGATGTTTAACCACGAATGGCGCACTGGCTTGTTCCGGCAATTGACCAAACGCCGCACCACGAGCAGTCGCAAGCACTTCGACATCATCAACACCTAAGCCATAACGTTGCACAGCGTCATCGACTAAGTCGGTTGCTAACACTAGTACTTCGTCGGCTTCTTTCAACAGCACTAACGAATATTCTAAATTCGGATGAACAGAAACCGCTTCATTTGCCGGCAAGGTCCAAGGTGTCGTCGTCCAGATAACGATACTGATGGTTTTTTCTGCAACTGCAGCGTCTGCACCAAATGCCGCAACCAGCGTTGCGGTATCTTTAAATGCAAACTTCACATCAATAGCGATGGATTTTTTATCTTGGTATTCCACTTCGGCTTCAGCCAAAGCTGAACCACAGTCACTGCACCAGTTAACCGGCTTAAAGCCTTTGTGCAAATGACCGTTATCAATGATTTTGCCAAGCGTACGGATGATGTCGGCTTCGAAATTAAAATTCATAGTCAGATATGGATTTTCCCAATCACCTAACACCATTAAACGTTTAAAATCGCGACGCTGACCATCTACTTGCTCTGCGGCATACTCGCGGCAATGCTTACGGAATTCGCTGGCGGTAACGTTAACGCCCACCTTGCCCACTTTTTCTTCCACTTTTAATTCAATTGGCAAACCATGACAGTCCCAACCAGGAACATAAGGCGCATCTTTACCGCTCAAGGTTTGTGACTTAACGATAATGTCTTTCAGAATTTTATTAACGGCGTGACCAATATGAATGTTGCCATTCGCGTATGGAGGGCCATCGTGCAGAATAAACTGATCACGCCCAGCTCGTGCCTGACGAATTTTGTGATACAAGCCCATAGCTTCCCAGCGCGCTAGCATCTCCGGCTCGCGTTGTGCCAAATTACCGCGCATAGGAAACTCGGTATCTGGTAGATTCAGGGTCGCTTTGTATTGGCTTTCCACTTTATCGTTCATAATTGGTCACTTAATCTGAAATTCTAAAATCGGAATGAATTCGAGCGCGCTGCAAAAAAATGGCGCGCTGCGTTTTTATCGGCTTCAATCGCATTCTTTAATGCGGTTAAGTCAGCAAATTTTTGTTCGTCGCGAATTTTATGTTGAAATTCGACCGTCAAATGCTCTTGGTATAAATTGCCAGAAAAGCCCAATAAATGGACTTCCAACGACGGTTCTGGCACGCCCGCGACGGTTGGTTTAACACCTACATTAGCCACCGCTAAATAATGTTCACCTTTTTCTTCATGGGTCACGTGTACCGCATACACACCGTGCAAAGGTAACTTTTCGCGATGAATCATCACATTGGCTGTTGGGGTTCCTATCGTTCGCCCTAACTGGCGCCCCCAAGCAACACGACCACTCATACGATAATCACGGCCCAGTAACTGGGCAACACGACGAAGATTATTCGCTACTAGCTCACGGCGAACCCGAGTGCTACTCACACGCTCATCATCGTATTCGAACGTTGGTGTATCTTGCACACCAAAACCATGCAGCTCACCCGCACCAACTAACGCAGAGTAATCACCACTGCGATCACAACCAAAACGGAAATCATCACCAACAATAAGATGACGAATATCCAATGCCGCGAGCAAAATATCATTGATAAAGGCATCGGCGGACATTGAGCGTAGTGCTTGGTTAAATGGCAGACACAAAACGTAATCAACGCCATGCGCCGCTAAGTCTTGCAGTTTTTCGCGTAAATTCGCCAACCGAGCAGGTGCCGATTCAGGTGCAAAAAACTCGCGTGGTTGCGGCTCAAATAACATCACCAGTGTGGGCATCTGCAACCGATCGGCGACATCGCGCAACGACTGCAAAATATTTTGGTGGCCAAGATGCAAACCATCGAAATTGCCAATGGTGGCAACGCAGCCACCAAAGTCTGAAGGTATGTTGTGTAGGCCACGTAAAAGGCGCATCGGCGCTCCCAGACCAGTGAAAATTACGGGTTAAAACAAAGGGCCGAATTATAGCCAACCTAAGCGGCTGGGGACAGTCGTTTCGACCTTTCTAGATGCCGCAACAATGACATCCGAAGGGCATCTTAGGCCATACAGAAAGACGACGCCCCAGAACAGTAGGTGAACTTAGAACAACTGCCCGCGAAGGTGACGCATACGCATGCCGGCACCAATTAATACGGCGAAATAAACCGCCACACCGGCTCCAACCACCGCCGACATCCACCCAATACGCTGCCATGTGCCCCATACTAGCCACTGTTCAGCATCACCCATCATCCACCAAACCGGCGCTCTCAATAAGCCATTCGAAGCGACCAGCAAGGCAATGAACTTCTTCCAACCCGGTTGTAAGGTATATGCTCCCTGCTTGCGCAAGCCGCGATAGAGCATGTAGACGTTGTAATACGCCGACAAAGACGTCGCCAACGCCAAACCGGCGTGCTGAAAGGGGCCAACTAAGGCAAGGTTGAGGACCATATTCACCACCATCGCCTGAATACCGATTTTAACTGGAGTCTTAGTATCCTGACGGGCGTAGTAGCCGGGGGCTAAAATCTTAATCATCATAAAAGCGAGCAAACCAACAGCGTAAGCTTGCAAGCTCAAGGTCATTTTACCGACGTCGTAAGCAGTCACTTCTCCATGATAAAAAATGGTCGACATCAATGGCATCGCGAGTACAACAAGCGCTAAAGCCGCCGGAGTAGCCAGCAAAAAGACCATGCGTACCGCCCAATCTAAGGTACGAGAAAAAGCTTGCTGATTATTATCAGCATGACGCCCCGACAGAGCCGGTAAAATCACCACGCCGATCGCGATGGCAAAAATCCCCAACGGCAAATTATTTAAGCGGTCGGAGTAGTACAACCAGCTCACACTACCGTCTTCCAGAAAGGACGCCAGCAAGGTATCGAGCAGCAAGTTGATCTGACTTACTGATACGCCAAACAAGGCCGGAATCATCAGAGTAATAATCCGCCCGACCCCTTCGGCCTTGGGCTCGTAACGCGGCGCCACCAATAACCCCAAACGCGCAACGAACGGTAATTGAAATACCAACTGCATAAGGCCTGCTATAAACACCCCCCACGCCAACGCATAAAGCGGCTCAGCAAACCAATCCGTCATGACTAAAGTCGAAAAAATCAAACAGAGATTGAGTAGCACCGGCGTAAACGCAGGAATAGCAAAGCGCCCGTAGGCATTCAATACGCTGCTGGCGAACGCCGTCAGCGAGATAAAGAGCAAGTAAGGGAAAGTAATACGCAGCAAATCGGCCGTTAAGGCGAACTTTTCCGGATCGGAGCGAAAACCGGGAGCGAAAATCCAAGGCAGATAATCCGACAACGCCAGAGCTGCGACAGTCACACCCAGTAAGGCTAAACCTAAAACACCAGACACTTGGGCAATCAGCAAGCGTACTTCATCAAGGGTGCGCTGCTTACGATATTCACTCAGCACAGGAACGAAGGCAACTGAAAAGGCGCCCTCGGCGAATAAACGGCGAAAGAAATTAGGGATTTTAAAAGCGACAAAAAAAGCATCGGCGCGCGCACCAAAATACTGGGCAACCACCACATCACGAACCAAACCTAAAACTCGACTTAATAGCGTCATCACGCTGACGATAGACGAAGAGCGCAATAAGCTTCGACCCGCTACCTTATCCGTACTTTTTTCCGAACTGTTTTCTGTCATGCCAATCTCCGTTACAACACGCCGCCCCAGCGCTTTAGCACGCAAACAAAAAAACCCGCCATTGGCGGGTTTTTGCTTCGAACTGAAAAAAATTAACCTTTCAGTGCGAAAACCTTAGCATTCAAACGGCTTTTGATGCGACCAGCGGTGTTCTTATGAAGAATACCTTTGTTCACCATCTTGTCGATGTAAGGTTGTGCTTTAGTAAACGAAGCTTGTGCTTGATCGTAATCAGAAGTTGCAACAGCTGAATGTACTTTCTTGATGTAAGTACGAACCATTGTACGGAATGCTACGGTACGAGCGCGACGATTGATAGCCTGACGGGCGCGTTTACGAGAACCAGCGGAATTTGCCACAGTCGGCTCCTCAAATTGGGTTGATGTTAAATCTCAGAGGGCCGAGATTATCCAGACATACGGCGCAACTGTCAACAGCAGTTACCACATCGAATGACGAATAGCTCAAGCCCAGGTGTTTATTAGTCAATAATGACTTTTTCAAATGACTTCACTAGATCATCCACTGCTTTCATTTGAGCTAAGTAAGGCTCTAATTTATCAAGTGGCAATGCACAAGGTCCGTCACATTTAGCCTCTGCAGGGTTTGGATGAGCTTCAAGGAACAAACCACCAATACCTAACGCCATACCAGAACGCGCTAATTCAAACGCTTGCTGGCGACGACCATCAGCAGAATCGGTACGACCACCCGGACGCTGCAACGCATGCGTTGCATCGAAAATAACCGGAGCCATGGCTTTCATATCATTCATACCCAACATATCAACAACTAAGTTGTTGTAGCCGAACGACGAGCCACGCTCACATAACATCACACGCTGATTACCGGCTTCGGCGAACTTGGTGATGATATGACGCATTTCATGCGGCGCTAAAAATTGTGGTTTTTTTACATTGATGGCAGCGCCAGTTTTGGCCATCGCGACTACAAGATCCGTTTGACGGGCCAAAAACGCCGGCAACTGAATCACATCGACGATTTCTGCAACCGGAGCAGCCTGATAAGGTTCATGTACGTCGGTAATAATCGGCACATTAAAGGTCTTTTTGATTTCTTCAAAAATCTTTAAACCTTCATCCATACCAGGACCGCGATATGAGTTGATCGAAGAGCGATTCGCCTTATCAAACGAGGCTTTAAATACGTACGGAATACCTAATTTCTCGGTAATTTTGACGTATTGCTCGCATATACTCATCGCCAAATCGCGGCTTTCTAAAACGTTCATGCCGCCAAATAATACGAATGGCGCGTCGTTACCGACTTCAATTCCGCCAACGTTAACTGTTTCGATCATGAGAAACTAGCTCCCTTTATCCTATAGGCTTGGTCACACCAAGCAGTAAAAAATTAATTACAGAACCACCAAATTGTCGCGGTGAATCATTTCCGGTTCTGCCACAAAACCTAACGCTTGCTCTAAACCAGACGTCGGCGTGCGTAAAATTTTCAGCGCCTCGTCACGGCTGTAGTTTACCAGACCCTTGGCTACAAGTTCGCCCTGCTGATTGCGACATGCGACAACCTGCCCACGACTAAAACGCCCGTTAGCCGCAACAACGCCAATCGGCAGCAAACTGCGGCCACCGTCACGCAGCGCTTTAATCGCGCCGTCATCAAGCACCAGCTCGCCGTGAGTCTGCAAATGACCAGCAATCCACTGCTTACGCGCAACAACAGGTTCTTTGTCCGCCAACAACAGGGTACCCAATACTTCACCGGCGCGTAAACGTGTGAGCACATTCTCAATGCGACCACCTACGATCAAGGTATCGGCACCCGAACGCGCTGCCAGTGTCGCGGCTCGCACTTTAGTCACCATGCCACCACGACCCAATGCACCACCACCGCCAGCCATAGCGGCAAATTGCGGATTCGAGGCTTGGCCTTCGGCGATTAACTCTGCATCTGGGTTACTACGTGGATCAGCGGTGAACAAGCCTTGCTGGTCAGTCAAAATAACCAACAAATCGGCTTCAATTAAATTTGCAACGAGTGCGCCCAGCGTATCATTGTCACCAAAGCAAATTTCGTCAGTCACAACCGTGTCGTTTTCATTGATCACAGGCACAACGCCAAGATCCAACAAGGTACGCAGCGTAGAACGGGCATTGAGATAACGCTTACGATCACTTAAATCGTCATGCGTAAGAAGAATTTGCGCGGTGTGGCGCTTATGCCTGGAAAATGCAGTTTCATAGGCGTGCACCAACCCCATCTGCCCAACGGCTGCAGCGGCCTGCAATTGATGGATTTGCTCTGGGCGTTTTTTCCAGCCTAGGCGCGTCATACCTTCGGCAACAGAGCCCGATGATACCAGCACGACCTCATGCCCTTGCGCCAGCAAGGCGGCAATTTGATCCACCCAGCTTTGCATACCGGAACGATTCAGACCCTGACCATCGTTTGTCAAAAGGGCACTGCCGATTTTAATAACCCAGCGTTTAGCGCCTGCAAGACGCTTGCGGGATTCTTGCCACTGCTCCGCGCTCATCTATGTGATCTGCTCATTGATGGAGTAAAAAAGACGTATTTTCTCGCGACCGATAACAAATTTGTTATTCGGTCATCCACACCACTTCAACATCATGATCATCATCGTCGTCATCATCGCGTTTAGCCGCTTTACGCGCTTCACGTTCAAGACGATGCTTTTCATACAAGGCTTCAATATGTTCACGCGCTTCAATCTCAACCTGCTCGCGCTCAGCCAGCATTCTTTCTGCGAATTCTTCATCTTCTTCAGCACGTACTTTACGCGCTTCGATGTATTCCATAATGTCGCAGCTTAACGGGAATGTACCCTCTTTGATAATCGCAGCAATGCGATATACCGGACCTTCCCACTGCAACTTATCAACCACGGCCTGACAGCGAGCTTCACGCTCTTCTTCTGGCACCATATCGAGTTTATTCAATACCAACCAACGATCACGTTGAGCTAAACCCGGTGAGAATTGTTGCAACTCATTAGAAATCGCCATGACATTATCAGCCGGATCAGAATCATCAAACGGTGCCATATCAACAATATGCAGCAGTAAGTGAGTACGCACTAAGTGCTTCAAGAAACGCGTACCCAGACCTGCACCTTCCGATGCACCTGGAATTAATCCCGGAATATCGGCAATCACAAAACTGCGATGTTGCTCGATAGATACCACACCTAAGTTTGGTACCAACGTGGTAAATGGATAATCAGCGACTTTCGGCGTAGCAGCGGATACTGAACGAATAAAGGTCGACTTACCGGCATTCGGCAAGCCCAACAAGCCAACATCAGCGAGCACTTTTAGCTCAAGCTTAACGTTACGTGACTCACCAGTCTGACCCGGTTTCGTTTGACGCGGCGCTTGGTTGGTACTGGATTTATAACGGGTATTACCCAAACCATGGAAACCGCCGCGCACAATCATTAGGCGCTGACCAATTTCGGTTAGATCCCCAAGTGTCTCACCAGTATCTTCGTCAATCGCAGTCGTACCGACAGGCACAGGCAAAATCAAATCTTCGCCTTTAAAACCAGTACAGTTACGACTTGAACCATTTTTACCGTTTTGAGCACGATGGCGACGCGCATAGCGATAGTCGATCAAAGTGTTCATGCTGTCATCGGCTTCTAGAAAGACCGAGCCACCATCACCACCATCACCACCGTCTGGTCCACCCTTTGGGATGAATTTCTCACGACGGAAGCTCATACAGCCATTGCCGCCATCACCCGCTTCAACGGTAATACGTGCCTCATCGACGAATTTCATGCCTTTCCTCTCTTAAAATGCAAACAAAAACGCCCCAACTGCGCGCAGTCAGGGCGTTTGAACAAGGTTCTTACAACTTACGCTGCTGGAACGATGCTTACAGTCTTACGTCCGTTCGCACCTTTCACTTCGAATTTCACTGCGCCAGCGGCGGTAGCGAATAAAGTGTGGTCACGACCGATTTTTACGTTCTCTCCAGCGTGGAAACGAGTGCCACGTTGACGAACGATAATGCTACCTGCTTTAGCAGCTTGACCACCAAACAGTTTGACACCTAAGCGTTTACTTTCGGAATCACGACCGTTACGGGTACTACCACCAGCCTTCTTGTGAGCCATAATCTTTCTCCTTCTGTGGGGTCACTGCAACACTGCGGATGCGGCGGTTTGGCCAACCAACACGGGCCCCGGAATTCAAATTAAATGATATTAGCCAGCGATGCTGGTGATTTTCAACTCTGTGAACCACTGACGGTGGCCCATTTGCTTCATGTGGTGCTTACGACGCTTGAACTTCAAGATCTTCACTTTTTTGTGACGACCATGGTTGATGATCTCAGCAATCACTTTCGCACCTTCAACAACCGGAGCACCGATCTTAACGTCATCGCCGTTACCGATCAGCAGAACTTTTTCTAGCTCAATGCTTTCACCAGTTGCAACTTCCAGTTTTTCAACTTTCAGTGTTTGCCCTTCTTCTACACGGGATTGCTTACCGCCAGTTACTACGACTGCGTACATTGTACGTATCTCCGCTTCATTACTTGGCTGCTACTTTAACGGCCTGCTTCTACTGGTAACGCTCTGGTTTCCATATGGCAGGGAGCAGAATTTCGGGGCGCGAGACTATACCGCAGCCTACAATTCCTTGCAACCCTAACTAAGATACTTTCTTGACACCGGCGACGCCTCTCCCTAGCATTTGCGACATTATTACTCAGGCTCTCCAACATGCAGATAAAAGATGTGCTGGCCGTCGTCAATGACGAGTTCAAATCGGTAGACCAATTAATCAACGAACAGCTCGCTTCTCGCGTCCCCTTGGTTGAAAAAATTGCCGACTACATCGTCTCTAGTGGTGGCAAACGTATTCGTCCGCTTTTGGTGCTAATGAGCGCCAAAGCATTAGGAAATTGCGACGCTCAGGCCGTTAAGCTAGCCACGGTTATTGAGTTTCTGCACACCGCAACACTGCTGCACGATGATGTCGTAGATACCTCAGATATGCGCCGCGGCAATCCGACTGCCAATGCGAAATGGGGCAATGCACCGAGTGTATTGGTCGGCGACTTTTTATACAGCCGCGCGTTTCAAATGATGGTTGAACTAGGCTCGTTGCCGGTGATGAATATTTTATCCAGCGCTACCTGCATTATCGCTGAAGGTGAAGTTTTGCAGCTCACCAATGTGAAAAATCCAGATCTAACCGAAGCTCAGTACATGGACGTTATTCATGGCAAGACCGCCATGTTATTTGAAGCATCGACGCATTCTGCTGCCGCCCTACTCAATTGCCCAGCTGCGCAAGCCAAGGCGCTGCAAGAATATGGCAAAGAACTCGGCATGGCGTTTCAATTGGTTGATGACCTACTTGATTACGAAGGCGATGCAGTCGCTATGGGGAAAAACGTCGGCGACGATTTAGCTGAAGGTAAAGTTACCCTGCCACTGATTCACGCCATGGCCAATGCAACAGAAGACGAGTCTCGCCTTATTCGCCAAGCGATTCGTAAAGGTGGTTTAGACGATATGCAATCTGTTTTCGCTATCATCCAAAAGACAAAATCACTCGACTATACTCGCCAAAAAGCCTACGAATGCGCAGATCGTGCACAGCAACATTTGGAACTTCTAGCTGACTCCGAAGCCAAACAAGCGCTTAATGCTTTGGCAATGATTGCCGTACAACGCAATACCTAATTCAAAAAACTCAGTCATCCCGATGTACATAGGACGCGATAATGAAGTTGAAGTCAGGTCGTTCAAGAATCAAACTTTGGGGATGGCATCTACTGGCGGTGCTTTGCTTGGCAATGACAAGCTCGCTCGGCCATGCGGGATTACTTGATGCATTTACCGACAAAAACGCCGATGCAGAATTTCTTCCTGTGGGGCAAGCCTTTCCACTATCCACCAGCAGCAGTAACGGTACAGTCACTGCCGAGTGGCGCAATGCCGATGGCTATTATCTGTACAAGCATCGTATTTATTTACAGCAAGGCGACATCAAGTTAGAGCCTGCGAGCTATTCCCAAGCCGGCAAAGCGAAACAAGATGAAGCCTTTGGAGACGTGATCGCGTTTTATCATGATCTAGAGGTCATATTCGATACGCGATCACTCAACTCAGGAACCGCAGTTCTGCACTATCAAGGGTGTGCCGATGCCGGCCTGTGCTATCCGCCACAACGAGAGAATGTCGAAGTTATTGCGCCTCAAAATACGCCTACGCAAGCAATCACTGCCAAGACACCCCAATCAATAACGCCCACCGAACCCAACACATCTAGCTGGTTTAGTGGCCGCTCATGGGGCGCGGTTGTCGGTATATTTTTCATACTAGGCCTAGGGCTGACGTTTACGCCCTGCGTGTTACCTATGGTGCCGATATTAACCAGTGTTGTGCTTGGCCAAGGTAATACCTCAGGTAAGCGCGGCTTTTTACTGTCGAGTACTTATGTTTTAGGCATGGCACTCACCTACGCCGGCGCAGGTTTAACTGTTGGGCTGTTAGGCGCCGGTGCCAATGTTCAAGCTTGGATGCAAACACCTTGGGTATTGATCGTCTTTGCCGGTTTATTTAGCTTGCTCGCATTAGCTATGTTTGGTGTGTACGAGTTGCAATTACCATCTGGGCTTCGCAATCGTTTAAATAACCTAAACCAAGGACAAAAAGGTGGCCGTTGGTTCAGTGTTTTCATCATGGGGATTTTATCAGCGCTCGTGGTTTCACCTTGTGTTTCTGCACCACTGGCGGGTGCACTAGTCTACTTGAGCACGACGGGTGACGCCTTACTGGGCGGTAGCGCTTTATTGGCGCTCGGATTGGGCATGGGTGCTCCATTGATTGTTTTAGGCACGACGGGCGCTTCTGTGCTGCCAAAAGCGGGCGCTTGGATGAATCAAATCAAAGCACTGTTCGGCATCCTCTTACTCGGCGTGGCCATCTGGCTACTAAGCCGCATCATACCCGCGACTTGGGTGCTATTACTGTGGGGCTTACTAGCCTTGGTGTATGGCATAAGCCTAGGTGCTCTTGAGCAAGCGAACAATGGTAGCCAACGGGTAATTAAAGGCTTTGCTTTAGTTTTAGTATTGTACGGTGCCTGCGCTCTAATAGGCGCCTTACAAGGTAACGACGACCCTCTACAGCCACTAGCGTCGCAATATCAGTCGGCACAATCCGTGGCCGAACAAGCGGCGACACATGCACCTTTTACTCGACTCACATCTGTTACCGAGCTTGAACGCATCATAGCCAACGAAGCCAAACCGGTTATGGTCGATTTTTATGCCGACTGGTGTATTAGCTGTAAAGTGATGGAGAAGGAAGTATTCGAACAAGCGGACGTCATTCAGGCTCTGTCGCATATACGCTGGGTACAATTGGATGTCACCGATCAAACCGCCGAACACATTGCGTTTATGCAGCAACATGCTGTCTTTGGTCCGCCATCTATGCTGTTTTTCAGCGCCGGTAACGAGCAAAGCAATGCGCGTCTAATCGGAGAGGCGACTAAATCCGAATTTACTCAACATGTGCTAATGCACCTCCCCAAAAGTCAGTAAATTATCGACATAGCTGACAACAATGCTTACCGGCACTTGAAATAACATAACCGATACCGCATATAGTGACTGTTCGCCATTTTCCGGAGCTTTCCATGCATTACACTTGTCCTTACTGTGCCGCTATTAACCGCTTACCTGCCGATAAAGCAGCACAAGAGGCACAATGCGGCCGATGCAAAAAGTTATTATTCGACGGCAAGCCAGTCGAATTGAGCGACACCAACTTTAATCGCTTCCTGGCCAAAAACGATCTCCCTATCGTTGTCGACTTTTGGGCTAGTTGGTGCGGACCATGTCAGATGATGGGGCCGATATTCAAACAAGTATGTGGTCAAATGCAGTATCAACTACGTTTTGCCAAGGTGAACACAGAACACGCTCAGGCTACTAGTGCGCAACTTGGCATTCGCAGCATTCCAACACTGATTATGTTTCAAGGTGGAAAAGAGATAGACCGCTTAGCTGGAGCATTACCAGCCCCGCAGCTAACGCAGTGGATTCAACAAGCACTGGTGAAAGCTCAGCAAAACCACTAACTCATGCGGCGCTGTACGATGTCCTCTAAGGTTTTAACAATTGGCTGCAAGGCATCAGACCAACGCAAAGCCTCGCGATAATTATCATCAACTTGGGCAACATAATGCTCGATTAACTCAAACAAGCTCCCTTCTTGGCTTGGATTAAGATTAAGCAGAAGGAGCTGATCTTGCAGATCAATGACCATGTCTTGACGCATATGAGCAGCGCTGCGGGTTTGCTCGGCTTGGCTATCGCGAATATGTGCTAACGCTGCCCGCACATCCGTTACGGTGAGCAATAGTACTTGCTGAAGCTTCATCTTAGCCTCTGTTTTCATCATGCGAACACGCGCTTCAGTGGCACTTAACAACACGCACAAATGATCTTTAATACGCCCATAACGCGACAAATCTTGATCTGGAATATTCTTGATCAGTAGCGAGGCATTGGGGTAATTAACAATCATGCGTCGCCCAAACTCCATGATGCGCCGCTCATGCTGTGCCGACAGTAAAAGCTCGATTTCTAATTCACTGACTTCGGAATTCAAAACAAAATACGCGGCTTTGTCGCTGACCTCTTCCGTATTCGGCCAAAAAGCGACCACAGCTTTTAAGCCAAAACTCGACAGCAAGGTTAATAAAGCATCGGCCAGAGTCGCTTGCGAGTTACTAAAAGAAATCTGTTCCATAAAACGCACAATTTCGCCCTGCTCTGCAGAGTGAGTCATCGCTTCAAATGCCGCTTGGCGCGATTCTTCAACGGTAGATATCAATTCTCGGCGATAGCCTTGCTGCGTCAAAATGCGCAGCACCTTAGCTTGTAGCTCATTCATATCAAAAGGCTTTGTTATGAAGTCGTCGCCACCAGCCTCATATCCGGCAATGCGTCCCGTCAAGGTAGTATCACCGGATATAAAAATAACAGGGACATTCTGTGTTTGTGGCTGCGCACGCAATTGCCGACAGATTTCATAACCGCTAATTTCATCAATTTGCACGTCGAGCAAAATACAATCGTACGCTGTATCCAAAGAATTCAAGAACTCGTCCGATGTTGTAAAGCCAGATACATCAAATTCGCTCAATGTACGCTTTACTAAAAATACTGCTCCGGGCTCATCATCCAGCACCGCCACCTTTCCAAGCCCCATTGCATTCCCCAACATCGAATACGATTAATACCAGTCATACTAGGGATAGCACAGAATTTATAGTTAACGTTCGATCATTAATAACTTTGACACTATTCCTCCCTTCACATACCCATTAACACCTTAGTATTTTCTAGTGAAATGATTGCGACTAGCGGAAAGCTGACTTGTATCAATTCACTCGGCGAACATATGGGTAAGCTGAAGGCAGATAACAAGGAGATACTATATGACTACTGTTGAACACCACGACTTACACCACGACTTCCCAGAAATGAGCGAGCAAATTCGTAGCTTGAAAATGAAGGATCGCCATTTTGCTCGTTTGTTTGATGAGTACCACGAGCTTGATCGTGAAGTACGTAAAATCGAAGAAGATGTTGAGCCAACATCAGATGACCACTTGGAGCAATTAAAAATGCGCCGCGTGCATTTAAAAGACGACCTGTACACCATGCTCAAGCAAGCCTAATACGGTCAGTCGCTATAATCGAGCTACAAGAAAAAAGGGAGGCGAAAGCCTCCCTTTTTTATTCGTACTCTTTAACTATATCAGTCTAGACCGCCTACGTTCTCACCCTGCGCTTGCAGGTCAGCATGGTAAGAAGAGCGCACCATAGGACCGCTATTCACACGCACAAAGCCTAAACTCTTGGCTATTTCACCTAGTTCACGAAATTCTTCCGGTGTCGCAAAACGCTTCACTGGCGAGTGATTTCGACTCGGCTGCAAATATTGACCTAAGGTAATGTGATCAATATCGTGCGCGCGCATATCGTGCATCACTTCAATCACCTCTTCGTTGGTTTCACCCAACCCCAACATCAAGCCCGACTTAGTAATAACATTCGGTTGACGTTGCTTGTACTGCTTAAGCAAATCCAATGACCACTGATAATCCGAACCCGGACGACATTCTTTGTATAAGCGCGGCACGGTTTCTAAATTATGGTTAAAAACATCCGGCGGCGTAGCACTAAGAATATCCAACGCCACGTCCATACGACCACGAAAATCCGGAACTAATGTTTCGATCTGAATACTTGGGCTATGCTCACGAGTTAAACGAATACAATCGGCAAAATGCTGAGCGCCACCATCACGTAAATCGTCGCGATCCACTGAAGTAATCACCACATAACGCAATGCCATATCGGCAATCGCAGTGGCCAAATTTAGAGGTTCATCGACATCCAATGGATTCGGTCGACCGTGACCCACATCGCAAAACGGGCAACGACGAGTACAGATATCGCCCATAATCATAAAGGTTGCAGTACCACCACCAAAACACTCGCCGAGATTAGGGCAGCTGGCTTCTTCGCATACCGTATGCAGCTTATGCTTACGTAACTTTTGCTTTATCTCATTAATCTTTGGTGTTGCCGGAATACGCACACGAATCCAATCAGGTTTACGTGGCATATCATCGGTAGGGATAACCTTAATTGGTATGCGCGCAACTTTATCGGCACCTCGCAGCTTTTCGCCCTGCACTACTTTTGGCTTATCGCTCATGTTCTTCTCCGGGCTCTTCTGCACTAGTTACGGCAATACCGTTAGACGATGTTAGTTCACGCAACAAATGACGCTGTAAATTTTCAGATACGGTATCAAAATCAA
This sequence comes from Thalassolituus sp., assembly GCF_034111725.1. Taxonomy (GTDB): domain Bacteria; phylum Pseudomonadota; class Gammaproteobacteria; order Pseudomonadales; family Oceanobacteraceae; genus Thalassolituus. Next base: position 36,060 of record NZ_JAWUWR010000003.1, read on the forward strand.
ATCCAATGTCATCGCTACCATTAGAGGATGCAGCAATTTCATCAACGATTTGAGTCATTTCCATCCCAGCATAACCGCATGGGTTAATACGCTGAAATGGCTGTAAATCCATATTGATGTTCAAAGATAGCCCATGAAAAGAGCAGCCATTACGAATTCTTAAACCAAGTGAGGCTATTTTTTTAGCCCCGACATAAACACCAGGTGCGTCCTCTCGCGGAGCAGACTGAATCCCCATATCTCCCAAGCAAGCTACAAGAGCACGCTCAATCGCCGCTACAAGCTGCCTCGGGCCCCAGACCTTACGTTTGAGATCAATTAACAGATAAACAACCAGCTGGCCAGGACCGTGGTACGTAACTTGGCCACCGCGATCAGTTTGAATAACTGGAATATCACCAGCCATAAGAACGTGTTCTGCTTTTCCGGCCTGACCTTGAGTGAACACGGGAAAGTGCTGTAAAAACCATAGTTCGTCGGCGCTATTTGCATCGCGTGACTCTGTCGTTGCGACCATATCGTCGTATACGCTTTGATAATCACACAAACCTAACTGACGAATCCGCAATTACATCACCATATGAACGTGTTCGCACGAGGACAAATCGCGGTGAATATTCTCAAGCTGCTGCACGCCAGTTGCCGTTATATAAACAGTGATTGAACGAAAACGTCCATTGCTGCTTTCTTTCACTTTAATGATCTCTAAATCAAGATCGGGTGCATGCACTCGAATAATATCGGCAACAATCTGCTCGTAGCCGTCTACTCCTTTGCCCACGATCTTAATCGGATAGTTTGGACAAGGGAATTCTATTTTAGGAGCGTCTGGCTGGCTCACGGGGATACCTCAGAGTGCGATAATGAGGGCTTTATATGGTATCTAAGTGCAAATAATTCAAGTAGAACATTCACACTCATCAGAACTCAAATTAAAGGGCAAGAAGCGCTGCGCCAATTGCCCTTTGATCTGTCTAGTTTATTACTAACCTAGCAAACGCGTGAAAAAGAGCTTAATTCGACCAATAAAACGGCCAAAGAAGCTAGCCTCGTCAACATTAGCAGCGGCTACCAGTGGTAACTCTGCTACTACTTCATCTTCCATGCGGATAGTTAACTTACCAAGTTGAGCACCGGCAGCAATGGGCGCTTCTGGATAATCGTTAGTCGACATTTCAACTTGAAGCTCGCCTTTACTGCCGCGCGGTAGCGTTAGATACAGATCATTTTCAAGAGTCAGATTAACGCTGTCTTGCATACCTAACCACACGGCTTGGGTTTGCAGGGTATCACCCGCGCTATAAAGCTTATGAGTTTCGAAATAACGGAAACCATAACCAAATAATTTTTGTGTTTCACGGGCACGAGATTCTTCGCTACGAGTTCCCATCACCACAGCAATTAGGCGAGTTTCTTCGCGCTTCGCTGAAGCGGTTAAACAATAACCGGCTTCTTCGGTATGACCTGTTTTTAAACCATCAACACTAGGGTCACGCCATAACAATTTATTGCGATTGGGCTGACGAATATCGTTGTACTCATAATATTTCTCTGCGTACAGCTCATAGTAAGTCGGATGATCATTAATAATATGCAGAGCCAACGTTGCCATATCGCGAGCCGTTGAATGGTGTCCTTCGGCAGGCCAGCCAGTGGCGTTTAAAAACTGCGTATTGGTCATACCGAAGGTTTTAGCATACTGATTCATCCAACCTGCGAAGGCATCTTCAGAGCCTGCGAGGTATTCCGCGACGGCAATTGAAGCATCATTCCCTGACTGCACTATAATGCCACGCAACAGATCCATCAGCGCAACATCAGTACCTTCACGCACCCACATCTTCGATCCGCCTTTCTTCCATGCGTTAACACTGATAGGCACTTGGGTGTTTTCCTGCACTTTACCCTCGACCAACTCGTGCACAGCGATATAACTGGTCATCATTTTGGTCATACTGGCAGGAGGCAATTTCTGATCAGCATTGTGTTCAACAATGATTCGACCGCTATCAGCATCCATCAAAATGTATGCTGACGCATCAAGAACAGGTGGTTTGGGAATAATTACCGCTGCGGTAGCGGAAGAAGAAAAAACAACAAAGAGGCAAAGCTGTAAAAAACGCATCATATTCCTGAACGCCGGATGGGAAATTCGGGGCAGCATTGTAACATGCTAACCAATTTTTGCAGTGATAACTGCGACTAGATAAAAACTAAGTGACTAGCGGCTCTCTGCGGCCACTTAAATTTCTAAAATATACTGACAAGCAAATACTGCAGAATATCCCTAAACGAATAGCACAGGCTGTCAGCACAGGCTGTCAGCACAGCCTGTGCTATGCAATTACTGACGAATCAAAGCCGTATCGCGTGGCGGGTGCAATGTCAGGAATGGTGCACCGCCAGATAGAACTTCATGACTATGGCGTAAACGATAGCTACGATCTATTCGACGAGTACATAAAGTTAAACGCACCGCTAACCAACGATAATCTGACTTATCCGCGGTATGAATAACCACAGATGCATCGCTATCAATCATCGCCTGACAAGCACCGTTCATATTTTCCGCAATATCACGCGACCGACTCGCTAAATCTTCGTTAGGAATGTCGTAGCGTGCGATTGGCTCACTATCTTCTTTAGCATCGGCCCAAGCAGCTGCCACACTCGCGGCGCTGGCAATTATTGTAACTTCAGATTTTGCTGCAACTTGAGGGACAACCACTGGCGCAGTCTTCACCGGTGAAGATTTCGATTTAGTGTTAAGTAATTCATCTTCGATATCATCGACTACAACTTTAGACGACGCACTGGCGGCTTTCGCTTTAGTCGCTTGCTGGGCCAAACGCTGCTCTTTCAATTTTTGTTCGTTGGCTGCACGGCGTTCTCGCTCTAACTGCTGCTGACGTTGTTGCTCAGCCAATTCTTTACGTGCTTTTTCTTCTGCAGCTTTTTGTTCTTCACGTTTCTTGCGTTCGTAATCGGCCTGTAGACGTTGTTTCTCTCTCTCTGCCGCCTCAGCCAATTGACGCTGATGCTCTAATTCCGCTTTGGTAGGAGCCGATACCGCCGCAACAGCAGCAGGCATTGCCATACCACTAGCAATAGCATCGTCAATTACACGCTGTGCTTCTTCCAAGCCAGGTGTCAAAGATGCTACGGGCCAAACTTTATCCAAATATCCCTGAGCTTTATCGAACTGGCCACCGGCAATCGCACGATTAGCCAACTCAACGTAAGATTCACCCCAGCGATACGTTAGCGGCACAACGCGAAAATCGAACGGTGCGTCGCCACGGAAGGCCTCAATTTTTTCTAACGCATTATTACCGACAGGCGCACTTAAACGCTGGGCAGCAATATCTTGATCAATCTCATTTAAGAGTGAATCGAGTTGCTCTGGGGATGCAGCATTTACCTGCAAACCTATGAAGAACGTAGTAACGAATAGCGCAATTTTATTCATGTGGGAATTAACTTTGTTATCATTGTGATGGCTAGGCATTGACGGGTAAGATGAAGACATTCAGCCCCCGATGTCAAGTTCCATATTAATTATCCGGAGTTCTCTTTGATGTTATTGCGACTTGGTTCCCTTCTTTTTGCCTTACCAGCGCTTATTTTGCTAGTGCTTTACGGGCTAGAAATGTCAGCAGTATCAGATTGCACTCAACTCGGCGGTATCTACAACTTCGATACCGCGGAATGCGGTACTGAAGCTATTGCACAAACAAGTTATTACATGCGCCATAGCGGTCTGGTCAACGGCATGATGTTGCTTTCAGTTGGCGGCGCCTTAGCAATGTCGATCGGCATGCTGATCAAAGGCATGGCACAACAAGCCAAATCATAATAACGAATTATTATCCGCAGCACTTTTTCCATTTGCTGCCGCTCCCACAAGGGCATGGGTCATTCCTGCCCAGTTTCATTGGCTTGAACGACGCATTGCCATCGACGTAATACCACTGACCATCAAGGCGTTTGAATATCGAACGCTCGTCGAGTTCGCACCACTCGCCATCTTCACAAAAACGAGCATTAAAACTGACAACAGCGTCATCCCCCAGCTCTTCACTACTCTGAATCGTTAAACCGAACCATTGTGTTTTACCGTCCATCGGTAGGGATGGCGGCCGTGTATCCGCGTGCCAAGTACGTAAAAGATAGGCCGCATCTTGCTTAACAAAGGCACTATAACGGGAGCGCATTAAGGCCTCAGCGGAGGGAGCAACGCCCTCATGGCAAGGCTGACAGCAGTTCGCGTAGGCGAGTCCACTTTGGCACGGGCAAGGCTGCTCGATGCTGGTAACTGTCATTGCATATTCTCGCGCGCTAAGTTCATCAGTTTGCCAATCGCTGACGATAAGGTGTCGCTGCGCTCTGGATTACGAAACGCCAACAGTATCCGCTCACGCATGCTTGGTAAGGTCATTAGGTCTGCAATCAGGGTAATAAAAGAATCTTGGCCGAAAGCCGCCAAGTGTTCGAGATATATTTGTAAGCGCTCTTCGCTGAGATCTAACCAGCAACGACTGCCTATAGCACTCAACACTTCGATTGATCGCGCTTCAGGATGAGCCAGAATAGCACCTAGGAGGAGTTGTCGTTGCGGCACACTAGAGCTACCCGATAATCCTCGCGCAAAGGCGGCCAAGTCAGCAGCACTGGCGCTACCAGCAACAACCTGAGCCAGTGCATCGCTAATTGCTAGGGTCAAATTGAGGCCCGGTGTCGCATTCTCCAGAAAGCCAAGTAGCACATTACGAGGGACTGCTGCCATTTTCGTCATGGCTTGGCATAGCAATACATCGTTATTGTCTTCATCAATCCGTGCAACGACTTCTGCTAAGCCTTGCAAACCCAACTGCTGCCAGTTCTCCCAGCCATTATCACCGGATAAATAAGCACGGGCGGTAGCGTAATATTGGGTTGCCGGCTGATCTAACGTGCGCAAGGCCAAAGCATGAAAATACGCCATACGATTACCATCTGGTTTATAGCTGCAGGGCGCATCACCATGCTGCTTGGTTGGCGCTTGGACGACTCGTAACCAATGTTCTAGAAACGCATCACGCGGCCCAGGCAAAAGGACGTTCCGTTCATCAAGAGGGAGCTTTAAAAACCAAATATTGTGTTGCCCCGGCTTATCTGGATTCCAGCTAAAAATACCCAACCATGCGTGTTTCAAATATGGTGCCGGATAAGGCTTCGCCAGCTCTTCAATGGCGTCAAAATCCGTTGTTGAGATTTCCCCAATACGACGTCCCAAATCAAACACACGCATTTGCGCGCCGCTGCGTTGCACTAATTGACTGATGGTCATATTGCTTCTCCAACAAACACACTAAAAAACCGAAGCTTAACAGTTTGCGCAGAGTGATTCAGTCCTATAACGAATTCGGCTATCATCCAAGGCGTTCAAACCGCAATCGGAGACAGCCATGTCGACTCAGCACAGTTTGCTCGCCAGTTATCTGCTCAAACTTGAGACTGCTCTCCAACAACACGAGTTATGGTCGACCAATTCGCCTTCTAAACAGCAATTGGCTAGCCTACAACCCTTTTGCCTTGATACCCTGACGATTGAACAGTGGCTACAATTTGTTTTGATTCCACGGTTCTCTAAATTGGTCGCAAGCGGCGCTGAGCTGCCCGTTATCCCCGCTGATAATGGTATGGCAGGCATGGCTGACATTGCTTTCAACCAACGTAACATTCGCGCGAATGAAGTTGTGGACCTCATTCGCTCCATTGATTTTTTATTGGAGACACCATGGCCTTAATTTTTGCTGTACTCGCTAGCGTATTACTTGGCGCAGGTATCACCGCCTACTTTTTGATCTCACGCTGGAAGCAAATTATTGCTGATGCCAAGCATGATTTAACCGAAATGGCCGAACAGTACAAAGCCACCCAAGAAGAAAATCGCGAATTAAAACAAAAGGTTGCCGATTTACAATATCAGTTCAATAGCGTGCAAAAAGATTTAAACTTCGCGCGTGAACAAGCTAAAAACGACGACGTTTGAGCCATAGCATAAACAACACAGCTAAAACGAAGCCGCCCAGCACCAGCATCACGACGCTGGCGTGGCTAAAATGCAGCGCAGCTCGCTCACCGAGCCAATAGATAGGCAGTAAGTAAGCGGCAGCCCACGCCGGAGAAGAAAGTGTATTGGCGAGCAAAAAAGACGATGTCGGCATGGCACTGGCTCCAGCGACGGCAGGGACAAGCGGACGCAAAGGGCCAATAAAACGCCCAAACGCAATACTCCAAACTCCATACCGCGTGAAAAACTCATGACTATGCGCCAACCAATCAGGATGTTTTTGAAAAAAGCGCCAATGATGCAATCGTCCTTGGGCACAACGACCTAACCAAAAACTGGTGCTATCGCCCAAAAATGCACCCATTGTTCCAACCACCCACCACGTCCACGGAGAGATACCTAGCTCCGGCGCTAGCACCGTTAGCCCAATCAGAATTGCGATGCCTGGCACCAGCAATCCCACGACAGCCAGCGACTCAGCAAAAGTCGTCAATAACAATAGAAATAACAACCCTCCGGCACTAGTGGTCATATCCCCCAGAATAAGATTTAACTCAGTTAAATACGGTTCAAGCATGGCAGGCATCGTTTATTCCCTGTATCCTCAAAAAATCCTGACCACTAATAATCAAGAAAAATCGAATGAAGTCAGCTAATCAATCTCCCGATCTGGATACGTCACGGATCAGCGTTAGCGCCCACTATACGGGCTATATCTGGTACAAGCATGGACTTTCAGCTGCAGGATTTGCAACTGGAACTGGACGCTTTGCCAATGCCGCACTTACTCCCATTAACGCGTTCCTGCGCTTAGTTGCCGGTGCGGACATCGATATATTTTTACTGCAGCGCCACTCGGTCATCGACCATCAAGTTCGTGAACTTATCGAGCAACACGGTATTGAACAAATTGTCGAGTTAGCTTCCGGCCTGTCGCCTCGAGGCTATCGCATCAAGCAGCAATATCCGCATATTCGTTATATTGAAGGTGATCTGCCTGGAATGGCAGCTCGTAAGCGTGAATTACTAGGCCGTGTTGGTTTAGCCGCTGGCCACGACGTGGTTGAATGCAATATATTGCAAGAAGACGGCCCAACATCTATTGCGGCTGTGCTTGCGGGACTTGACACCAGTAAACCAACGTTAATCATTACCGAAGGCCTCGTTAACTACTTTGACTTACCGGTGATCCGCTCCGTATGGGCGCGCATGGCCCAAGGATTAAAACAGTTTCCACAAGGTTATTACATCACAGATTTGTACCCAGACTTCGCCGATCACCCATCGTACCGTTACGTTAAAATGGCGCAAAAGCTGGTTGGTTTATTCACTCGTGGACAATGGCCATTGCACTACTCTAACGACGGCGCTATTCGCAAGGGCTTTAGTGAAGACGGGTTCGAACAAGTCGACGTACTTGATCCCGCCTCATTTTATGGACTATTAAACTTGCCTGAAGTGAAAATCAAAACTCTGGTTCGTATCATACGTTGCAAAGTATCGAGCGAATAAGCGAAGCAACACATACAAAGAAGGCCTGCTAAGCAGGCCTTCTTTGTCGGTTCTATTCACTAAATGCGGCCAGTTGCAAACTGGTGCGTTTCTGCTTTTTCAGCCGCCCCATTAAGCGCCGCTCTAATGCTTCACCCGTTTCGTTCGGTTGACGGGTCACCGCAGCCGCTCCCAAAGATAGCTCCGCAAATGGTCGCCAAGTCTGATCTTCTAATTTACGCTTAATGCGTTCCATCAATACGATGGCACCTTCTTCGGCACAATTCGGTAATACCAGAACAAACAAATCGTCGTTCAAGCGAAACATTTCATCTTCGGCACGTACCTGCTGCTGAGTGGTTGTCACAAATCGTGGTAAAAATTGCAGCACTGAGCGATTACCGTGTAAGTCAGCTAACTGGCTATATTCCTCCAACACGAGACCGATCAAGCTAACATTTTGCCGAGCGCTCTCACCACGCGCAATTTCGCGCTCCAATACATGATGGAAATGACTGCGATTATAAGCCCCCGAAATTTGATCAGTAAGCGCTAAGCGCATCAGCGACCAGCCTTTCAATTGCGTGAGATAGGCATAACACCATGCAGAACCAACCAGCAACGAGTAGTTTGTGCCACTGCGAATTGCGTTTAGAGTACCTTCATCAACCCAGACCAGTACCGTCATTACTAATGCAACCGCAACGTTAAACCAAGTACCGTGATTGATCGGCAAACAAAAATAGCTGAATAATGGCAATGCATATAAATAATGAGTCATCAGTACCGGATAATCTGGCAACTGATACAAACCAAGCCCTGCCAACAAACTGATCAGTGGGTAATTAATCCAGGCGTAGACGTCCCGATCACGATTGATATAGATGAAAATCGCACTAAAGAACAGGGCCGGTATGCATATAGAATTCGACAGAACTAACGGATACAAGCCCTGACGATATTGATCATAAATAAGGATCGAAATCGCAACCGCCGCTAGCGAATAAACTAACACCTGCAATCGCGGCAGCAACTGTTCTTGCGATAGTTCACTGAACATTCGACAGCACCTCTTGTATTCGTTTGAACATGCTAGGAATGTCATCCTCGGGCCGATAGACATCTTGTACGACTTTCACCTGGGTTAAGCCTTCAAAGCGATCACTGCCTGCCAAATCATCCAGTAAATCTTCTTGCAAACGCTCAGCATCGTCACTCGAGCTATGCGGCATCAGAATAATGAAGTTATCCGAATTCAAACGATAGCAAGTGTCGTATTTCCGCAGGCAACGCTTTAATTTTTTGCCAAAGAAGCTTAAACGCTGTTCGTAATCTTCGGCTTTTAATGTATGCCAGCGCGGCGGAATGGCGACCCCAACCAAAATCAATTCACTACTTTGGCGATCAGCGCGTGTCATTTCTTTATTCAAATCCAACTTTAGCTGATATTCGTTGTACACCTGAGTCACTGGGTCTGTATTAATAATTTCAATCAAACCGCGATTGTTACGTTCATTCAACATGGCGTACATCACCGCAAAGAGATAGCAGGCGCCATAGGTAAACAAAATTTGTAACCGCAAGAAGCTATCGTATTCTTGTACGATCAGTAGTAACAAAGCAGTGCTGTATACCAAGGCTACATAAGTAGCGACATGAAATGGGAATAAAAAGTAAATATACCCCGGCACAAAGTAGATCCAATGAGTGGCTTGATCGCTTTGCTGCATCCCGAATAAAGTGAATAGACATAACAAAAACACCAAAGCCCACTCAGGGTAGGGTGACGCACGTTTATGACCACGCATCAGCAGATACACTGCGTAAAGCAAGAGCAATACTGAAAAGCCAGCGGCGACCGCGGCATACACGTTGGTCGACTCGATCAAATCCAGTACAGCAATAACGCTCAAACCGAGCGCCGCAAATAAGCAGTACAGAACCTTAACCTGCAGAACGACTAAGGTATGAAATTGTGCTTTTTCCATAAATCAGGGAATCCAGAGCATTTCAGCGGTCATTCAATACGACCATCGCTTAACAGTGTAGTAGTTCGTGTATACTAGCGCACTTTATGACAGACCGACGCTTCAGGTATTCACACAATGAACGTTCTCGATTACATGCAAACACTGGGTAACCAAGCACGCGTAGCTTCACGAGCCATCGCCCGTGCGAGTACCCAAGATAAAAATGCCGCCCTAGTGGCCATTGCCACCGCCATCAGCGAACACCGTGATGCGCTAAAAGCAGCCAATGCATTAGATATGACGCGAGGCCAAGAAAACGGCCTAGATCCAGCTTTGCTCGACCGTCTCGAACTCACTGACGGCCGCATCGACGGCATGTTAGAAGGCCTACAACAAGTGGCCACATTAGCCGATCCGGTGGGTGAAATTACCGACCTTAAATATCGCCCAAGCGGCATTCAAGTCGGCAAGATGCGGGTGCCTTTAGGCGTTATCGGCATTATCTATGAAAGTCGCCCAAACGTGACGATTGAAGCGGCCAGTCTATGTTTAAAATCAGGTAACGCTGCAATTTTGCGTGGAGGCTCTGAAGCCATTGAGTCAAACCAAGCATTAGCGGCCTGTATCCGTACAGGCCTAGCTGCAGCAGGTTTACCCGCCGAGACAGTACAAGTGGTCGAAACCACTGACCGTGAAGCCGTTGGCGCACTCATTACTATGCCTGAGTTTGTCGATGTGATCGTACCACGCGGCGGCAAAGGCCTAATCGAGCGTATTAGTCGTGATGCTAAAGTTGCCGTTATTAAGCACCTCGACGGTATTTGCCATGTCTACATTGACGAATTCGCCGATAAAACCAAGGCGATTAACATCGCGATCAATTCCAAGACGCATCGCTATGGCACCTGCAACACCATGGAAACCTTATTGGTTCATGCCTCGCGTGCAGCAGACATACTGCCCGAGCTAGCGGAAGCTTACGCTAATATCGGCGTTGAACTACGCGGTTGCGAACGTACCCGCGAACTGTTAGTCGATATCAACGAGGCCACAGCGGAAGATTGGGATACCGAATATCTAGCGCCAATTTTGTCGATTCGTATCGTCGATACGCTTGATGACGCTATTGAGCACATCAATCGCCACGGTTCGCACCATACCGACAGCATCATCAGTGAGAACTACACCTTATCGCGTCGTTTTATCAATGAAGTGGATTCTAGTTCAGTGATGATTAATGCCTCAACGCGCTTCGCCGATGGCTTTGAATACGGTTTAGGTGCTGAAATCGGCATTTCGACGGATAAAATTCACGCCCGCGGCCCTGTTGGCCTTGAAGGTTTAACGTCGCAAAAATACGTAGTGCTGGGTAACGGTGAAATCCGTCAGTAACCCTAAGTCTCTAGCGATACTGGGCGGGACATTCGATCCCGTTCATATCGGACATCTGCGTATTGCCTTGCAGTTACGCCAACTCGGTTTTGCGGCCGTATGGCTTATGCCCAATTCCACGCCGCCGCATCGACCACAGCCGCAAGCGACAGCGGAACAGCGTTTGGCAATGCTGACACTAGCCACTCAGGAGCTCGACGGCATTGATGTCTGTGATATTGAACTGCAACGAGAATCTCCTAGTTACAGCGCCGAAACACTCACTCTGCTACGTCAACGTTATGCCGATTGTGCCATTACGTGGGTGATGGGAACGGATGCATGGAATGGCTTCGATCAGTGGCAAAAACCAGAGGTAGTACTGGAATGCGCAAATGTATTGGTCATTAGCCGCCCAGGAGACGAAATAAAAACCACGGGTTGGCAACATCAGCAAGCAGTGGTTCGACGGGCTGAGAGCCGCGATTTACTTGACTCTCACCACGGTTCGATTGCCTTTCAGGCGTGGCCAGAACTCGATATATCCGCATCCGACTTGCGTCGGGCTATCAAGCAGGGCGACAATGTCACCTTTCTAACGCCGGACGCGGTATTGGAATACATAAATCAACATAAACTCTATCGATAGAAATGCATGCAAATTGAGCAAATAAAATCGTTGGTGATCGAAGCGCTGGAAGACATGAAAGCGCAAAATATCACCGTGCTGGACGTCCGCGGACGCACCTCAGTCACTGATTGGATGGTCATCGCCAATGGTACGTCCAACCGTCACGTTGGGGCTGTTGCCTCGAATGTAGAAGAAAAAGCTAAGCATGCGGGTTTACGCCCAAATGGTATGGAAGGCCGCGCCGCGGCAGATTGGGTTCTTATCGACCTAATTGATGTGGTTGTTCATGTTATGACAGAGCAAGCACGCCACTTCTACGATTTGGAACGCCTTTGGGGCGAACCAAAAGCTGAAGCAGGAAAGCGCGACGCATGAAGCTACGTCTGCTCGCGGTCGGCACTAAAATGCCGGCCTGGGTAGAACAAGGCTATGCAGAATACGCTAAACGCCTACCGGCTGACTGTGCATTGGAATTAGTTGAGATTGCTCCTGGCCATCGCGCTAAAAACACCAGTAAAGAAAAAGCCATGCAGCAAGAAGCTGAAGCACTCATCAAGGCCATTCGCCCATCGGATCATGTGGTTGCGCTCGCTGTTGAAGGGAAACCTTGGACAACGCCCCAACTCGCGTCCGAATTGGAAAACTGGCGCATGCAAGGCGGTGATGTTGCTTTGTTGATTGGCGGCCCAGACGGCATGACCGATGAGATCATGCGCTTAGCAAAACAGCGCTGGTCACTCTCAAATCTTACCCTGCCGCATCCCTTGGTGCGGGTTCTGCTTGCCGAACAATTGTATCGAGCATGGACCATATTGCAGGGTCATCCTTACCATAAGTGAGGTTCGGATATGTGGGAGCACTCGTTCAGGGATAAGACAGCAGAACGACGTCTGTTCCGCGCGCGCGCCATCACTTTAGGTCTGTTTATCTTTATCATGCTGTGCGGCTTAGCTTGGCGCATGTCGTACCTGCAGATCGAACTGCACGAAAAATACAAAAACCTTTCAGAAAACAATCGCGTTCAATTACGGCCTCTCGCACCGAATCGAGGTCTTATCTACGATCGTAATGGCGTGTTGTTAGCAGAAAACATCCCATCGTACAGCCTCACCCTTGTTGCCGAACGCGTAAAGGATCTGGATAAAACCTTAATATTCCTAAACGATCTGATTGAAATATCCGAACGCGACCGCGAACAATTCGATAAGCGGCTAAAATTTCGTCGTCGCCCTTTTGAACCTGTCGTCTTGCGCTATCGCCTTAGCGAAGAAGAAATTGCCAAGGTACTGGTGAATCGTTTTTATCTACCGGGCGTCGATGTAGAAGCACAACTCGTACGTCACTATCCCAATGGCAATGCCTTTGCCCACGTACTTGGATACGTCGGACGTATCAACGAAAAGGACCAAGCTCTACTCGATACAGATACCGAAGTTAAGCGCCGCTACAGTGCCACTCAGTACATTGGTAAAACTGGTATTGAACGCCGCTATGAAGAAGATCTGCATGGCGAAGTGGGCTATCAAAAAGTCGAAACCAATGCACGCGGACGAATCCTGAGTGTCATCGAGCAGCAAGATCCGATCCCGGGTAAAGATCTAACACTGCATCTAGATGCCCGTTTGCAAAAGCTGGCGGAAAACGAAATGACTGGACGGCGAGGAGCCGTTGTTGCTATCGAGGTCGCCACTGGAGGCATCGTCGCGCTTTATAGCAATCCTGCCTTCGACCCCAATTCCTTCGTCACTGGTATCTCTCACAAAGATTACTCTGATTTGCGCGATGATCCTGATCAGCCACTATTTGATCGAGCAACCCGAGGACAATATCCACCGGCCTCGACGCTCAAACCTTTTATTGGTTTAGCCGCACTAAATGCCGGAACAACCAATTGGACGAATAGTATTCGCGACCAAGGTTGGTACAAGCTCGATAACGATGAACGTTTATATCGCGACTGGAAAAGAGGTGGCCATGGTCGAGTCGATCTTGAAAGGGCCGTAGTGGAATCATGTGATACCTACTTCTATGACGTGGCAGTGCGTACTGGAATCGACGGGATCACACCCTTTCTTGCTCAATTTGGTTTTGGTCGCGATATGACTCTAGACGTTATCTCTGCCCTCCCCGGATTGCTGCCAGATCGAGACTGGAAGAAAGCGCATAGACGCGGTTCTTGGTATGCCGGCGATACAGTTAACCTAGGCATTGGTCAAGGCTTTATGTTAACCACACCTCTGCAACTAGCGACTGCCACAGCGGTTCTCGCAAACCGTGGTAAGTGGCAAATACCACGACTAATTTATGCGCATAACGAAGTCGAAGACGTTATTGAACACGGTGATATTCCCGACATTCAATTACGCAGCCCTGACAACTGGAATCGCATGTTCAATGCCATGGCTAATGTCGTTTCAGGACAGCACGGTACGGCACGACGCTTGCTCAGCAATATGCAATTTCCGATGGCAGCAAAGACAGGCACAGCACAGGTGGTTGGAATTAAGCAGGATGAAGAATACGATTCCGACGCTTTACGCGAACGTTTGCGCGACCACGCTCTGTTCATTGCCTTTGCACCGGTAGACAATCCGCAAATTGCTATTGCGGTGATCGTTGAGAATGGCGAATCCGCAGGTAAAACTGCAGGGCCAGTTGCACAAATTATTATTAACGAATATCTGGGAGGCGCGGAGGGTTAATGGCAAGTGTTGATTTTAGCCGCACGGTATCAACCCCTGCGCATCACCATACCTTCGATAGAAGTGGTGTTTTTTACAAACGCCTACACATTGATCTGTTTCTATTTTTACTCATCATAGCTCTATGTGCCGTCGGCTTACTGATACTTTACAGCGGCAGTGGTCAGGATATGGAAATGGTTAAACGCCAAGCCTTGCATTTTAGTATTGGTATCGGCTTGATGTTATTTACGGCGCAAATACCACCAAGAGTCTACCAATTATTGGCACCTTGGGCCTACGTTGCCGGCGTATTAGCATTAATCGGCGTACTCGTCATGGGCGTAGGAGCAAAAGGCGCACAACGTTGGTTAGAGCTGCCGGGGTTACCCCGCTTTCAGCCATCAGAACTGGTTAAGTTAGCACTGCCACTTACTGTTGCTTGGTTTATGGCTAAGCGCCCTGTTCCGCCGCGATTTATCGATTTGTTCTCGGCCTTAATCATTGTCATAGTGCCAACGGTTCTGATTTTACGGCAGCCCGATTTAGGTACTTCGATTTTAATCAGTGCCTCAGGCCTATTGGTACTATTTTTTGCCGGCATGTCGTGGAGGTTGATCATTAGCATGATCACGTTGGTAGCTGCCAGTGCACCTGCAATGTGGTTTTTTGTGATGCATGATTACCAAAAACAGCGTGTACTCACCTTTCTCAATCCAGAGAGCGATCCTCTTGGCACCGGTTGGAATATCATTCAATCAAAAACGGCCATTGGCTCAGGTGGCATTCATGGTAAGGGCTATTTACTCGGAACTCAGTCACAATTAGAGTTTTTGCCTGAAAGCCACACCGATTTTATTATTGCCGTACTCGCAGAGGAATTAGGCCTAATTGGTGTCATGCTGTTACTGGTGCTCTATTTCCTAATCATTATGCGTTGCCTATATTTATCCACCCAGTGTGAAACCCTTTTTGGGCGTTTGCTGTCTGGTAGTATAGCCGTGACATTTTTTATTTACGTTTTCGTAAATATCGGCATGGTGAGCGGTATTTTACCAATCGTGGGTGTACCTCTACCGTTAGTTAGTTACGGCGGTACCTCGGTGGTAAGCTTATTGCTCGCGTTTGGTCTCATTATGTCGATGTATACTCATCGCCAAGATTAATAGGATGTATTTTATGCGGATTCACCGAATTGCCCTTACATTGTCGCTGTTAGGTTTGGCTAGCGCTGCAACCGCTGGTTATGACACTCATCCTCGTTTTGCCGAGTTTGCAGCCGAGTTGCAAAGTGAATATAAAATCCCTGAAGCCGAAACACGTGCTTGGCTACAAAATGCAGAAAAAATGCAGTCAGTTCTCGATGCAATTCAGCGCCCTGCAGAAAAGGTTTTAGAGTGGGATAAATACCAAGATATTTTCCTAACAAAAAAACGTATTGAATCCGGCAAGGTATTTATGGAAACCCATAAAGTCTTGCTAGAAAAAGCCGAAAAAGAATACGGTGTTCCAAAAGAAATTATTACCGCCATTATCGGTGTTGAAACATTTTACGGCACACGACAAGGCACTTATCGCGTGCTCGACTCGCTATCTACATTAGCCTTCGATTACCCAGATCGCCCGCTATTTTGGCGTGAACTAAAAGCCTTTTTTGCACTCTCTGAAAAAGAAAAGCTCGATCCCGCAGTGATCAAAGGTTCCTATGCTGGCGCCATGGGCTACGGACAATTCATTCCTACCAGCTATTTAGAATATGCCGTCGATGGCGACAATGATGGTAAACGTGATTTATGGGCTAACCCCGCGGATGCCATCTTTAGCGTTGCTAACTACTTTAATCGTCATGGCTGGATAACCGGAGACCCCGTAGCACAACGTGTAAAAGTAACTGGCGATGCGTACGAGCCAATTGTGAACGCTACACGTAAACCAGAAATGACCGCCGGCAGCATCAAAGCTCTAGGTGTGACGCCATCGATGAAAATTGCCGATGACAAACCCGCTACCTTAGTATATTTATTAGGTAAAGAAGGCCCAGAATACTGGCTAGGTGAATTCAACTTTTACGTTATTACTCGTTACAACCATAGCCGCATGTACGCAATGGCCGTTTATCAATTGAGTGAGAACTTTAAGTGATACGACTGCTCGTACTCTTGTGCGCCATGAGTTATTTGAGCGGTTGTGCGACATCGCGCTATCAGCATAAGGATGATTTTACACCTCAGCCGATTACTGATATCGAAGCCCTAAAAGAACCCACGCCAGTTGCAGAACCGCGCAGCACAATGGGCAACCCCGCTAAGTACAAAGTGCGTGGCAAAGAATACAGCGTGATGAAGGATGCCACTGATTACCACGATAGCGGTACAGCTTCGTGGTATGGCATGAAGTTTCACGGACATCAAACCTCAAATGGCGAGATTTTTGATGTCTATAAATTTTCTGCCGCCCATAAAACTTTACCGCTTCCCTGTTATGTAAAAGTAACCCGAGAAGATAATGGTAAATCAGTTGTTGTGCGCGTTAACGACCGAGGTCCTTTTCATGAGGATCGTATTATCGACTTATCTTATGCCGCCGCCGTTAAACTCGGTATGCACAAACAAGGGACAGTCAAGGTACGTATTGACGTCATTCAAGCACCGCTAAGTGGTAGCGTGCGCTGGATACAAGTTAGTGCATTAAGCGATGCCAATGCCGCTGAAAAGCAACGTCAGGAATTAGAAAATCTAGTCGATAAACGCTGGCCAGTTACCATTACCTCAAGAGAAAGTGGTAATCGCATGATACATCGCGTACGTATTGGTCCAATTGCCGAAGGAGCCGATTTAGACGCGGTATTGGATACGTTAAAAACGGCTAATATCCAACAACCCTTGTTATTGGCCCGCCATCAACTGTAAAGATACTGCTCAATAGAAAAAGGGCCTAAGTCAAAACGACTGGCCCAAATGTCTAGCATTCAAAGATACCTTTATTTAGCTTAAGCTATGGACGATTACTCACCCGTACCATGCTTAGAAATATCGTTTTTAATGGCCAAGTAAAAGCCAACAAAAAATAAACACGTTAAACCCACAATTGCTAATCCAGCAAATACGACCTCATCCATAAACATAGTCATCACCTCATTTTGAACATCGACGACGTTGCTCGTCTTTATGCTCATACTTTAGCAATTCAAACTATGCTTCTATTGATCTATATCAAACCCTACCTGTGCAAAGAATAGCCACCCCTAGCACACTTGATGCAAATCAATTTTTATAACAATAGCGACGTAACCTTATCGTAAGCAAAGGCGGAAATATGCGCTAATACAGGACATCAATAAAATCCTATGCCCAATATCTATGCAAATCAGGCACTGACAACTTGGCCGCGATAAATACGCTGAGACTTCTGGGTGCGCTCGACATCATCGAGCAAACGCTGACTACCGCGATACACACGTACCGATGGTATGTGTTCTGGTGGCTCTTGGGTGGGTAAAAAGGACTCGACTAAGCGCAATAGCTCAATACTCACGCCACTACGCACTAATTCACGCAAATCGTACTCAAGTGAGACAGAATCGAAATGAATTTCACAGCCTTGTTCATCTTTCGCTAGACGCTTAATTTGTCGTAACAACGCAATACTATGGCGATTGAATTCCACAAGCAGCCTCCAAAAAAAAATTCTATTGGTGGCTTTGCAAGCCTCATACCAGAGACTGAAGTTCCACCTGTAGATATTCCGATTTACCTCGAATGGCCACTTCCGCAAGCCCGGCAAAACGTTCTGCAACGGCCTGCCAACTTGCGTCTTCAGCCTGCGCGCGAGCATCGATTCCCGCTAAGGTTAAATCCATCGCCAACGCATCAAAAACCGCTTGAATAAATCCGGCTTCATCATTTTCTTCGGCTAAAAATCCATCAATTCCTGGGCGAACATGGGTAGCCGCTGCCGCCATATTGTAGGCAACCACCGGTAGTGCACTCGCCATCGCTTCTAGGGTTACTAAGCCAAAGGTTTCGGTCATGCTGGGAAATACAAAGAGATCAGCAGAAGCATAATATTCAGCCAGCTCTCTTCCGGTTTTCACACCCGAAAAAATAACTTCCGGATATTTTAACTGCATCTCCTTACGCATAGGGCCATCGCCCACCATAACTAAGCGGATATCAGGAAATTGCTGGCTCGCCTGCTGCCACGCTTTAATTGCGAGCGGAATATTCTTTTCCGCAGCGATACGACCAACGTATAAAAGCACTCGTTCGTCTGCTGTGACGCCCCAAGAATTACGTAATGCAAGATTGCGATATTCAGGATGAAAATGCTGGCAATCAACCCCATGAGGGAGTAATTCGACGTTATTAAAGTACTGCTGTTTTAACATTGTCTGTACTTCTGTAGTAGGAACTAGAGTCATTAACGTGCGATTGTGAAAGCGCCGCAACCAAGCTAAGGTCGCATTCCGAATCCAGCTTAGGCCATAGTAGCTGCTGTATCGATGAAAATTGGTATGAAAAGCACTGAGTACGGGGAAATCCCATTTTCTGGCAAGACTTAATGCCGAATTGCCAAGAGGCCCTTCGGTTGCGATATAAACAAGGTCTGGTTGAAATGCACTCCATGCCTTTCGCAACGCTCGTGGCGCTGGCAAGCCAAGCTGCAAATCGGGGTACATCGGAATAGTAACACCGCGGCACCCTACCTCCTCATGAACTGGTGTATATTCTGATCGTGGACGAGTCCTAACGATCTGTACCAAAAAACGTTCAGGATCCAACGAAGAAATGAGATGCTGCAAAGAAATTGCAACACCATTCACATCGGGAACATACGTTTCAGTCACAACACTAATACGGATCTGAGCCATGGTGATGCCGGCACTCTGATATAAAGATATCAGTGTGCCAGTACACCTATGACAATTTTATGAATACCGCTTAGGCTTCCACTTCCGTTAGTTTCGACAAGCGATAACGTAATTGACGTGGTGTCAAACCTAAGACTTTGGCAGCCATCGTTTTATTGCCATTACACTTATCAATCGCCGCGTTAATATCGCCAAGTTCATCTTCATGAACTCGCTGATATGGGCGGGCGTACAACGTCTTAAAATTAGGAACAACCTGAGTTGCAAGGATGTTGGCAATCTGAGCTCCTAGGAAACTCGTGATGCTTAAATCCAGCAACTCAGGATGATTACCACGCAGATCCATTACCATGACCGCCAGCACCGATTGACGCAACATCAAAGGCACTAACAAACAGCGAACGGACCCTGACAGGGTGTCTAATATCGGGTCAAAACGTTCTGGACGTTCGCTATTTTCATAAATCACTAACCACTCACGCGATTCGAACTGACGGCACAGTGCATGCTGAACAGCAAAACTATAGATGCCATTCGTTACACCGGTTGAGCAGTATTGGGCTTTAAATCGACTTGGTGAATCGGGCAATGCGATAGAGATATTATTCAGTCCGGTTAATTCCGTTGCTAATGATAGCAACTGCTGAATACTTTCCTCGTCGTGATAACGACTTTCAAGGATATGAGTCAAACTCGTTAACCAATCGAAAGAATGGGTCACGGGTACTAGGTTGTGACGGTAGTCTTGGATATCGGCAATTTTTAACATAAGCAGCTCCTCCTGATCTAATTTATACATGGCAAAACCCGTACCAGCTTTTAAAGGCTTGTTACCAAGTGCCAAAATTGATCCGAATCGCCATGCAAATGCTCTAAACGAACCAATAAATTGCTTAGCAAGAAGACTAACCTACAGATAATTAAGTAATTTTTGCAGATTTGTGACAATTACAATCGGAATATCTAACCAGCGTCAGAGGCAAGACTGACACTGGATCGAAAGAAATGTGCGCCATAAGAAAGCAGCGGTGATTTTAGTAGAGCCGAGATGGTGCACTTTGTAAGAAAATTATTAAGCAACGCTAGGATCATCGTCAGGCAGGTATTCTTTTTTTAACCAGTGTGCAAAACCACGACAAGCATCCTGAGCGGTTAAAATTCCAGCTAAGCGATTTTGTCGCATGATAAGCACAGCATCTAGATCATCATCAGCCATCATATCCAACACAACATCCAAGCGAATATGCAGATCCACCTGCGGCACCGAGCGTTGACACATGTCGCCGACCGTTAATTCAGTGATATCTCGCGCTGAATGCCCTGGTTGGCGTGCTAGTTCGATATCCGCAAGGGTGAGTAAACCGACCACATCATGATGATTCAATACTGGGAGGTGATGGCATCTATGCTCTTTCATCAAGTGCAAGGCGTCATCCAAACTGATCGCCTCTTCAACATGTACAGGAAAGGCTGTCATCATTTCGGTCACGGTCGGCATATGACGCATACCAATATCTCCCAGTGCTGTTAATTAATTTAAGTTACACACCGATGCGACCAAGAACATCAACAATTTCATGCAAAATACGCGATAAAGTCGGATGCTCTTGTTCAAATTCCACTGCTTGTTGCTGAATACGGTCGCTGAGATCACCGCTATCTTTATCGCCGAGTGATTCGATATCCACTGCAATCTGCTCAAGTAAGCTTAATGTGTCCTCATCTAATGCTGGTGACTGTTGAAGTTGCTGGTGAAGTTGTTGTAACTGCTGTTTTAAGGGATTATCAGTCATGGCATTCTCCTAATTTTGTATAAACATTGACTATGAGTCTAACCCTAGCCAATAGGATTACCATAATCTGAATCAAGCAACAGGAGGATTTATTTAGTAGAGAGCTTGAAAGTAGAAAGGCATTTTACACATATCAGCCATCGTCTTGAGAGAGTGGCGATTGGCGTTATCGCCCACATAGAGCATTGGCACTGACGCTAAATGTAAATATTTCAGCTCTGGAAGAATATTACGAAACGCATGCAAGATCATGCGGTGACTGGTAGAAACCGGTACCCAAATGTGATCTGTCATAGAAAGCCCCTCAAGTAACTCAAGCAAGCGCTCACTATTTAACTGCAACGACTCTTTGGGGTTGGCATAAAACAAATGCACGACACGGTCACTACCCAATCGCTGCTTATCAATAAGATGCCAGGTTATCGGCAGTGCGTCCGTAATCAGTTCTTGAAGCTGGGGGGTATAGCCAACCAGACCTGCGGTTGCAGAATGATTGGGAAGATTTGCCAAGTAAACGCGCGAATCTGGACGTTCGGTTAATGAAGAAGGTATTCTATGACCGCCGCCCCTACGAGGTGGCTGCACTTGATTTACAGCAATCATTCTCACTCATGCTCCTTGATCACGTCAAATGACATACCGTTGAAGGTATAGTCAACGTAAAGACTATTTGCCAGAAGCCATGACCAAATAGAAACAAGTTTCAGGTAAAAGTATTAACCTCAGTTATCACCATCTAAAAAATGTGTCGTTTTTTGCCTGATTATATGGTCGAACTAAATATCTAAAACGGTCGTCAATACGACCTTGATAACATAGCCAAGAACACCAACACCTAGACCTAGAAATAAAATAAACAGTCCGAACTTTCCTGCTTTCGCACGCTTCCCAAGATCATAGATAATGAAAAACATAAGACCTATCAAACCGGTAATTCCGACAATCATAGTGATTTGTTCCACGGCGGCTGCGTTCATTGAAGATCTCTACTTATTGATAGGGTGCACTATGGTACTCAATCAGACTAGTTGGCGACAACCTTCGTTTCATTATCCATACAGGACAAAAATAACAAATCCTTAAAAAGATATTGAACTCTTTGCTCATGGCCGATTTTTATCTTCTACGGTTTAACGCTATGATACACGCCTAGCACAATCGCTCTCAGACAATAATAAAATCGAGGATTTACCGATGCGCATGATTGCAATCGCGCTGACACTGATCAGTATTGCGTTCTCCGCCAACGCTATGGAAGCTCCAAAACGTATCTTATGCATATTTGACCCTATCGGTGGGAATGGTCCCATTTTCAGCGCTATGCGTGACTATGAAACAGCCGCATTAAACTGGGGAGTAGCGTTAGAATTAAAAGCGTACACCAACGAAGCCGTTGCTTTAGCTGACTTTCAAGCAGGGTCTTGTGATGCTGTAAACGTAACAGGAACTCGCGTACGCCCATACAATTTATTTGCAGGTAGCATTGAGGCCCTAGGTGGCTTGGTCAACTACGAACAAGTGCGCGAACTCATTGGCATGCTGGCACGACCACAAGCCGCTAAATACATGGTGGATGGCAATTATGAAATTGGAGCCATCATGCCAGGTGGTTCTGTTTATGTATTCGTTCGTGATCGTGCTATCAACTCGGTTGAAGCCGCTGCCGGACGTCGCGTCGCTACGCTAGATTATGATTTAGCTTCAGTAAAAGTGGTGCAACATATTGGCGCCACTATGGTGCCAGCAACAGTTGCCACCTTCGCCCAACGTTTCAATAACGGTGATGTCGATATCGCTTATGCCCCAGCGGTTGCTTATGAACCGTTCGAAATGTACAAGGGTCTAGGAAATCAGGGGGGAATCTATCGCTTCTCGCTTGCGCAAATGAACTTCCAAATGATTTTACACCGCGATCGCTTCCCACCTAAGTTCGGACAAAGCAGTCGTGAATTCGCTTATCAGAACTTTGATAAAGCGATGGCTCATGTACACGCAGCAGAAGAAACCATTTCCGAAGATTATTGGATCGATCTCCCCGACGAACAAGAGATTGAATACATGGAGATGTTCTCCAATATTCGCAAAGAATTGGCAGTGGAAGGCGTTTACGATCAGCGCATGATGAAGTTGATGCAAAAATTACGTTGCCGAACTAATCCAGCGCATCATGAATGTGCTTCGGATTTACTGCTGTAATTCGCTCAATACAGTACAAAATGGACTAGCCGGTCAACAAGCTGGCTAAACTCCTCCTCGCACTATTGGTCCCATTTCCTTGTGACTCCTTTCAGGCTTTACGCTATCGTCTAGCAATTCAGACAACGAGATAAACTGGTGCAAGCATGTCATCGGTAGACTTTGATATTTGCGTCATGGGTGGCGGCGTAATCGGCTTAGCCATAGCCTCAGCCTTAGCAAAAAGCAGCAGTGTACTGCTGGTTGAACAGCATGACGCTTTCGGTACTGAAACCAGTAGCCGCAACAGTGAAGTTATTCATGCAGGGTTATATTACACACCGAACTCATTGAAAGAGTCACTCTGCTTGGCAGGCCGAGAAGCCCTTTATACCTTTTGCCAACAGCATGATGTTCCGCATCAAATGATTGGCAAGTTAATAGTCGCACCAGACCAAAACAATCCAAGGCTAGAAGCTCTCTTTCAAAAAGCACTGATGCTAGACATTCCGATAGAACGGTTAGACCAACACGCTTTGCGCGAACATGAACCCAATGTCAGCGCCTGCGAAGCCTTGCTATCGCCTCGCTCCGGCATCATAGATAGCCATATTTATATGCTGCGTCTCGCCCAAGAGGCCGAACGCTTGGGCGCTACTTTAATGAAATACACCAAATTTAATAAGGCCAGCATAAACGAAGTGGGCTGGCAGGTTGAACTGACCACCAGTGATGGCCTCTATTCACTTAACTGCGCAACCCTGATTAATGCTGCCGGGCTCCATGCTCATGACGTTGCTCAGCGCTGCGGGACCGCCATTGATGATCTGCCACCGTTACATTTTTGTCGCGGTCATTACTTTAGCTATCAGGGCACAAACCCGTTTAATCATCTAATTTATCCACTACCAGAAGCGAATCTCACTGGGCTAGGCATTCACGCCACCATCGATCTAGGCGGCCAAGTTCGCTTTGGACCCGACACAGAGTATCTAAGTGCAACCCGTCCAAGACAGCTCAACTACGAAATTTCAACTCACTTAGGACTGCGTTTTGCCAAGGCTATCCAAGGCTATTTTCCCGAGTTAAAAGCTGAACAACTCCGTCCAGCCTATGCCGGAATTCGCCCTAAATTGCATCTAGCCAATGAAATAGCAGCTGACTTTCATATCGCCCGCCACGACCGTGAAAACACGCCACCATTGGTGCACTTGCTCGGAATAGAGAGCCCCGGACTCACTTCTTCCCTAGCAATTGGTCAGTATGTAACTGAATTGTTGCTACCTCAAAACTGAGCCTTTTGGGCCAACTTATTGGAAAATCAACCAAATCATCAGGGAACCTTATCAAGTGCACGTCGTCATAACGTATTGTTCTAAGTCCGTATGATGCAGATAGGTTACAAAGGCACTACACTGTAAACCAATGTAGCGAATGATTACGAACAACGATTTACAATTGTTCACTATAAGACTTAGTTAATACACAAGTACCAGGCAATCAGCTGCTACGCTAAAAGCATATGAAGTGAAACAGATTGGCCAATAAGGGTAAATTATGACTCAAGCACTGCGAGTAAGCGAAGAATCAGAAACGGAAGTAAGTACTATCTTATCTGCCCGAGTGTTGATTCCAATTAGCTGCGACCGTTGCGATAAAGAAACGGATATCAGTATTCAAACGCTGAAAGAGGGTGGCACTATCATGTGCGAACATTGCTATGACGTTCGCCCCTTTTCAGTAACAGAGCAGCAGACCTTGCGCGCGGTATTAGCTCAAATTGGTTTTCATTTCGCCGGTTAGTCACTAGCGCTGATCATAAACGGCAGGGCCAATCGTTATTAGCCCTGCCAATATTCATAACAAATTTTTCAAAGGTTTCAGTTGCGGCATCAAAAGCCTAACGAAGCGGACTAACACACGCTGAATTCTCATTACTCCTGCTGCGTTATCGCCATCTAATAGCATTTGATACTCAAGTGACTGGAACAACGCCATTACGATATCGCTATCTTCAGCAGCCGAATCTGATCCTAAAGCCGTTAAAAACTGCGAGACGATATCAAACAGAGCTTCGCGGTGCATTTGCGCAAGCTGTTTCACTCTGTCATCGATACAGGCCTCATAGCGAAAAGCTTGCTCGCTAATCAGCATAGTGAGATCAGTGGCCAATTTGCCTTCGCAATAACGACTAAGTTCATTCGCTAAAAACTGGACAGCGCGCTCTTGCTCTCCAACATCGGTTAAATCCATTTGATATAGCTGCGGCAATACCGCCTCAAACTCTTCGGTGAACCGATTGACGTAACCCAATGCCCATTCCGTATAGAGCGTAAAAGCATCAGCTATTAGTTCGCGGATATCCTTAAAGTAATAGGTCGTCGCCGCTAACGGGACATCAGCTTCGGAGGCAATAGCACGATGCCGAACGCCACGAACACCGTCACGAACTATGATTCGCATCGTTGCTTCAAGAATCAAACGGCGACGTTGCTCACTCTTCGCACGACTCGCTTTTCTTCCTTGATATTGTAATTCGCTAACCGTGACCTCGCGCGCGGACTCCATGGCAATCTCCTAGCCTAAGTAGAATCACATTGTGGAGTGTCTTAATTCTTTAATGTATGTACTTGCGTGCCAAAACAGAGAAATCTTTATCCGCTTGCCGATAAAACCGGCAATTCATCGCCGCTAATAGCCAAAAAAAGACGGAAAACATTGAATTACCGGCGTTAAAAGTCTGGCATGGCTTCTGCAGTAGCCAAGTATCAATAACAGGAGGCCGCCATGCTACTCAGTGCCTTAAGTAACTACTTACAACACCAACATGCCAGCACTGCCACTAACGCGGACAACGATGCGACAAAAGTCGATGCTATCAGTAACATCAACACTAAAGCAGCGGATGACAGTGCCTCACCAGCAGCCTATGTTCCGTCTGATCGCGCCGTGCTTGTGAGTGCCGTTGCCAGCGAATTCAACGTGCAAGCACTGCCAGTGAACGAAGTAGGTGGATTTCAAGCACGCTTACAGCAATATGGACTACTCAATGGTCAGGCACTCAACGCCCTCGCGTTAGTCAATACTGCCCGCGAAGGCCTTGCAGAAAATGACACCATTGATGCTCTCGGCATCATTGACCTAGCAAAGACTCAATTTGATGAACTGGGCGCGAGCTATTCGCAACGTAAGCAAGTTAGTCAACTCCACACTCTGTTTAGCAACCTCGCATCCGCACGTCCCGTCGCAAAAATGGTAAGCTAGCGTCTTCATAAATTATTGGAGAACTTGCATGCGCTATGCCCTAGCGGCCTTGATCCTTGCGATCCCTACCGCACACGCTATAACAG
This sequence comes from Thalassolituus sp., assembly GCF_034111725.1. Lineage (GTDB taxonomy): Bacteria > Pseudomonadota > Gammaproteobacteria > Pseudomonadales > Oceanobacteraceae > Thalassolituus. The sequence continues at coordinate 62,447 of NZ_JAWUWR010000003.1, forward strand.
ATATCGAAGAAAAACGTCGTAATGGAGAAAGCCAGGGCTGGCAAAACAAGATCGAAGCGGGATTTGATATGGAATCCGGCAACAACGAAAAGCGTGCAGGCAGCCTCGCACTGAACAGCAGCGGGCAGGGTCAAGAGTATCGATTTTTCAGCTGGGCCAGTCGCGACTATGAATCATTTAATGGCGACCGCACCGACGACAACACCTTCGCGCACGCTCGTATGGTTCGCAACTTTCGCGAACGCTGGGCACAAGAAGCCTTTCTACAGTACGAACGTGATCCGTTCGCGTCTCTCCAACACCGCTATCTAGCCGGTGGCGGTGTACGTTTTCAGCACAAGTTTAATGACAAGGGATTGATCAATCAGGGGCTAGGGCTATTTCACGAACAAGTGGCAGAAACCGGCACTGACGGCACGGCTACCCATGAACTCACCCGCGTAAACCTGTATACGCATTTTGAGTGGGCGTTTAGTCATAGCCACTTTCAAACAACTGTTTACGTGCAGCCATCGGTAGACGATGTCGATGATGTTCGTTCTTTAGTGCGCGCCACCTTGACCATGCCAGTGAGCCAACAAGTCGACTTCAAGTGGCAATGGCAAAGTCGCTGGGACACTATGCCGCCGGAAGGATCGGAATATCACAATCATCAGACACAGTTAAAATTATCTGTGCGCTTTTAATTGATCACCGAGATACCGCGTTGGTCCAGGCCAGCGCAACCTCCATCCACTCTTTTAACCAAAAAAGAGCGTCGTCATCAGGGGTGGATGTTTCGGTTGCATCAATCGTGACGCGCGGGATCGGAGCCTTGCCTTGTAGCTCAAAGAAGCGTTCTTCTAGTAAAGCGCCGGCATTGCAAAAAGTACGGTCATAAGAACTATCCCCTAAGCTAACCACGCCAAAAGGACGACCATTCTGTAATGGAAATTGCTCTTCTAACTGAACATAAAACGGCAGTAAATTAGCAGGAACATCGCCCTGACCTGTAGTGGATGTCACCACCAGCACAGCATCCCAAGGTTGCGCATTCAATGCAGCAACCGAGGCATTGATATCTACGGAAGCGTTATGTCCGGCAGCAATTAATGCATCCGCCAACGCATTTGCAACGGCTGTCGCAGTGCCAGTTACAGATCCCACAGGAAGATAAATATTGGCCATCATGCCTTCCAAAAAAGGGCAATTATATCGGTCTGGGTGAAAGGTGTCCTAACGTATTTGCAACAATGCCCGATAGCAGGCGTCCAATTCACGTTGACGCACGACCGTCAAACTGCCATGAGCGCGGCAAAGTTGCGTGGTTTCCTCATATACGCGCCGTAATGCTCCTAATACAGTACGCTCGCTCACTCGCTGACGCAGTTGCAAAACCTGCTCTTCAAGCTCAATTTCAATGGGCACATCATGAAATGCTGCCCATTCATTTAACAATCGGCGAAATAGTGGTAACGGATTTCGTTCAACATCGTGGGTTGCTAAACCCGAAAGCCTTAACGCGTCATCAACCTGTGCCATTATTTGCAGAGGTGAAGGCATCGGAGTGTCAGTTTGCATACGCAATCACCTTCTACGTGCTTTACTTAATTAAGATAACTCTCTTCAGCATAGACTGGCCTAACAGAAGTGTGGCCCTTTTACGGTAGGACGAATGAAAGTAAGTAACGAACTATTCGACCTAGAAGCTTTCCTAAATCGCTGGGTGCAGCGACTTGCGCCCACTTGGTATGCGAATCAAGCCGTGCGACAAATAGCATTAAGCAATATAGGCATTCTCAATCCATCCAGCTATCTCGCACATCGATGGATGAGTTTGGCATCCATCGTTACCGCCTGCGAACAAGGGCTACCAGAAAAACACCCAGTGTTTGCGCCGCTGCAACCGCTGCTGCAAAAATTACTTGTCAGTAAAAAACTTGATCGCTTACTCAATCTGACCACCATCACCGGAGTGGAAGTCAGCAGCCAAGATGATAAGGACTATGCATCCTTGGCACATTGGGCAGTTGCTCAATCTAACTTACCGCCCTGCTCATCAGCGGATGAATTTGATGCATTGATCAATCAACACTTTGGTAAAGGCAGCACACCTATCAAGGTGATCTACAGAGAATGGGATGGACGCTACTATTGGATTAACCAAGAAGAACCTATTGTCGTAGCGGCTATTGCTAAGTTCGCCACAGAAAAACAACGTGAAGCGCGAGTAAAAGCCGAGATCCACGTTGAAAGTGTGCATGAAGCAACTCTCGAACGCATTCGCCAGCAGTTTTGGTGGTTATTACTGAATCGCGAACAAGCAGACACTATCCATGCATTGCTCGATGCTGCTCACTTACCGCTTGTCGTAACCAATTTTGAGTCGCGTCGCGACGACCTAGCATTTTTGATCGCGCCCAAACACAATCCTCGCCTCAATCGCATCCTTCTAACCTTGATACAAAATAGGTCGTCACAGGAGATAGTCGAGTTTGGGCGCTTCTTAGGCAGGCATCACTATGCATTCCGAAATCAATAAATTTAATATACAGGCGTCTAGGACTCTGGCGCTTTTTGCCATATTTGTAGTAAGGTGCGCCAATGGCTTAATCGCACACAGTAGGCGTCACTAGGGCGCTTGATTTACGCAAAAAGCCTGTCATTCTAACGATCAGCATAACAATAACGGTAATCTCATGATCCGAGGCACTTGGAGTCTGACTGAACCACTCGTACCGGTAAACATTCCGGCAACGATGTTGCGTGTCGGCGAAGAAAACGGCATCGACCGCTCAGTCCTGTTGAAAAATACAGGCATTGACCCACAGCTACTTGCCGACCCCTCTGCACGATTGACCTACCAGCAACTGTTATTGCTGGCAGAAAACCTTATTCGTAACTATTCAGATGACAGTGCCGGTCTGGATTTAGGCGCCGCCATCAATATCAATCAATTTGGTATGCTTGGCTACGCTGTGCTTAGCTGTGCCAACCTACGTAGCGCCCTTGATCTGGGCATGAAGTATCACACTTTAGTGGATCCTGCCTTCACTTTTGAGGTGATAGACGTGGGTGAATATTCTGCGGTGCGACTGACCAGCCATATTCCTTTCGACCATATCTATCGAATGATTTGCGACGTGTTTGTAGCGACCTTCTCTACGTTGGCGCGCTTTTTAACAGGCCAATATGCAGCTCAACCGGTCGAAGTTCATTTAAATCATCCTGAGCCTGCGTATTCCGAGCGCTACAAAGAATTTTTTGACTGCCCGATATTATTCGATCAGCCAAGAACTGAGTTCATCATTTCCCATGACGTTCTCAGCCTTCCTTTGGTCATGGCAGATCAAGCAACGGCTGCCATGGCTGAAAATCAATGTGAAGAAATCCTTACCCGCATGGGGCCCAAAGAAGGGATCATCGCCAAAGTTCGCCGCATATTGCTGAGCAACCCAGGACATTTCCCTCCGGTCGATGTGGTTGCTAGCCATTTAGCTACATCAACTCGTACTTTAAGTCGCAGCTTGCAGGATGTGGGAACCTCCTATCAGCGTATTCTCGACGAAGTTCGTAAAGAGATGGCCATTGAATATCTGCGTAATTCGAACCTTCCCATTGAAGAAATTGCTGCTTTGGTCGGCTACAGCGACCCATCTAACTTCCGCAAAGCCTTTCGACGTTGGACGCAAAACGCGCCTTCGTATTATCGCGAATAACGATAATGGCTCCTGCCCACTGGCCCCAATG
>NZ_JAWUWR010000004.1:0-22954 GCF_034111725.1 Thalassolituus sp.
TTTTTGATTATTGTAAGAAGGCATCGAGGATACCTATCTGGCGCAATTTTGAAAAGCGCCCGCAACGCTCGCGGTATAGTAAAAAATCCAATCATTGTTTTCATACAACAATCTAGTTATGCGATAAACCGACTGAGCCGCCCCCTCAAAAGCATCGAATATTAAAACACCTCCAAAACCACTACCCAACTAACAGTTCCATTCTGACGTGGTTATTCCTATCATCATGGCCTTAGAAATTTAAGGATCGTCTAATGGCCAAGATTGTGAGTTTTAATATCAATGGTGTGCGTGCTCGGCCGCATCAACTAGAAGCCATTCGTGATCAGTTAGATCCCGATGTTGTCGGCCTTCAAGAGACTAAGGCTCACGATGAAGTATTCCCGTTGGCGGATATCGAGGCGCTGGGTTATCACGCGGAGTTCTTTGGTCAGAAGAGTCATTACGGTGTGGCGTTGCTAAGCAAGCAAGCGCCTGAGTTTGTGCAGAAGGGTTGGCCGTGGGCGGACGAGGATGCTCAGCGACGTGTAATTCATGCGGCCTACCGTATTGATGGAGAACTATGGCACGTCATTAATGGTTATTTCCCGCAAGGTGAAAGCATTGATCATGAAACCAAGTTTCCTGCAAAGCGCGCATTTTATGCCGATTTAATGCGCTATCTGAATGAGACATTTACGCCGACGGATCGCGTTGTAATTATGGGCGATATGAATATTTCGCCAGAGGATAGCGATATCGGTATCGGTGATGTGAACCGCAAGCGTTGGTTAAAAACGGGAAAATGTAGTTTTCAACCGGAAGAGCGTGAATGGTACGAGCGCCTATTAGCTTGGGGTTTAAAAGATTCTTACCGTAAGCACTACCCTACCAGTAACGATATCTTTAGTTGGTTTGATTACCGCTCAAAAGGTTTTGAAGACACGCCAAAACGCGGTCTGCGTATTGATCACATTTTGGTTACCGAACCGCTGTATCAAGCCTGCACTGCTGCCGGTGTTAGTTACGATATTCGTGGAACAGAAAAGCCTTCTGATCACGCGCCGATTTGGTCAGAATTCAAATAACATCTATTGATTTTAAAATTCAATTTAATAAAAAAGAGGCTGCGATTGCAGCCTCTTTTTTTGACAGTGATTACACTATTTTTATTAATCAAAAAGTTAAATCAATTAGCCTGCAATACCGGCAAATCTAAATTTGAGCCAAAAACCCAAGGGGTTATTGCAGCCGTCGCACCATTATTGTCATCGTCGATTGCATCCCAGCCATTGTAGAGTGTGTTACCAACAAAACAGCCGGTGTCGTCTGCAGCTTCTGGGCACTCAAGCTGCGCAACGGTTGCACCAAGAGTTTCGGTAATGACACCTTCATCCTTGTAATTAAGCCCTACACCAGATGCCTGACCTGTTACGTCGGTCGCCCAATAACTAGAACTCAAAGTGAATTCGCTGGCGTAACCAATCAACCCACCAACACGGTAAGTACCAGACACAGCGCCAGCAGCGTAATTACTGCTAATGTTGCCAGCGTTATACGTAATTCCAACTAAGCCGCCGACATTATCGTCACCGGTCACAGAACCGCTTGCGTAACCACTATTTAATAGGGAGTTTTCGATATAACCGACAACGCCACCAACAAACGAACTGCCAGTCACGGCGCCTGCAGCATAACTGGTGCTCACCTGAACGGATTCGTAAACCAAGCCAATTAAACCACCAACGTAATCACGACCAGCAACATCACCTATGGCATAACTTTGCTTAACCACGGTTGAATATTCAGCATCGCCGACCAAACCTCCTACGACATCATTACCGACGACAGCACCCGTTGAGTGGCAGTTTGAAATTTGCGCTGAGTAATAAGCACCGCCAGCTAAAGATCCGACATAATCGCGGCCAGTAACACTCATTAAATCACCAGTAAGCACGACATTAATCAACGTTGCGCCGCTTACATAACCGAACAGACCGACATCATCTTGAGTTTGTCGATTGATATAGAGATTGCGAATTTCGAAACCATTGCCATCAAATGTCGCGGAAAATGGCGTTTCAAAATTTCCAACTGGCTGCCAACCTAAATTAGAGCCGTCGCCTGAAGGGTCGTAGTAGCTATCACCTGCATCCAATACGCCATTGCCGTTGGTATCGAAATCCAAGTCGCTGGTCAGTTCGTATCCATTACATACACCGCCAGGACAACCCGCAGCGCTAGGGCCATCACCCTTATTGCGACCGGTGCCGTCGGGTTGATTTCTTATCCAATCCAGCTGTTCTAGCGTCGCAACGTCAATAACACCGTTATTGTTGTTATCAACATCGGCATTATCACCAACACCGTCGTTATCGAGGTCGGTTATTTCAGTGCTGTCATTTGGGAAAGCATCTGCATTATCACCGACACCATCACTATCAGTATCGGCAGTTTCCATTGGGTCCTCTGGAAATGCATCGGCGTTGTCGCCTGTGCCGTCCATATCGCTATCTGCCCACTCAGAGCTATCAGTCGGAAATACGTCGGCGTTATCACCGACACCATCATTGTCAGAATCTAATGTTTCGCTTGAATCATTAGGAAATGCATCGGCGTTATCGCCAGTGCCGTCCATATCACTATCAGCCCATTCAGAACCGTCAGTAGGGAATATGTCTGAGTTATCACCGACACCATCGCCATCAGAATCGAGCGTTTCGTTAGCGTCGTAAGGAAATGCATCGGTATTATCACCAACGCCATCCATATCACTATCGGCCCACTCACTTGGATTATTGGGGAATGCATCAGTATTATCACCGACACCGTCCATATCGGTATCAACCGTTTCTATCGGATCTTCGGGGAAGGCGTCGGCGTTATCACCAACACCATCTTCATCGGTATCTGCCCATTCGCTGGCGTCATTTGGGAATGCATCTGAGTTGTCGCCAAAACCATCTTTGTCGGTATCAATAGTTTCTGATGCGTTAAACGGCAGGTCATCGGCAACGTTACCGACTCCGTCACCATCAGTATCTTTCGTTTCGGAAGGGTCATTAGGAAATACATCCGCATTGTCACCAACGCCATCGCCATCCGAATCTAATGTTTCTTTGGCGTCATTTGGAAAGGCATCGGCAAGATCGCCAACACCATCACCGTCGGTATCTTTGCTTTCACTTGCATCATTGGGAAAAGCATCTAACTCGTCTGGAACGCCATCGCCGTCGCTATCCGGATTTTGCGCAGATAGATCTGGAGTAGGTGCGATAATTATGGCGGAGTCAGCTGTATTGTTACCATCACCACCACAAGCGGTAAGGACCAATGTGCAAACGCTCAAAAGCAGGAGGTGACGAGTTTGATTCATAGAATATCCATTTATTGCAACACGACAAAGACAACTAACTAAGCTAAGGCGATATTACCAATTTTGTTAAAATTTGTAATCAACGCAATGTAGACGTTTCTAGCGTCACAACATGACAGACGCATGGTTAGTGCGGATTCCTAGGTTTCTTTGCTTATTCTGGTAAATAAGCGAGCCACTGCCGGGCTATAACCGCACTACTTGGCACCCCCAGCGCTTGTTGAAAATAGCGGCGAGCGGTGTTTTCGTCGCCGCTATCGAAGGCGCAACCGCCAACCATTAACAGTCCATCGCCTTTTTTGTTGGATTCGATGCCTAATTCCTGCGCTTGGCTGAGAAAGCCTTCCGCTGCTACGCAATCACTGCGGCGCACCGCGAGCTGCATGGCATAAAACGCCAGTTGCGGGTCATTGGTTTTGATTGCTGTTTGGCTTAACACGTTCGCGGCATCGTCATCTTCACGACCAAGCTGCCACGCTGTTGCCAGCAATTTCATATTAGCTTCGCTATCGCTCACGGTTAATTTCTTGTCGTTATCCGCCAACCATTGTTGCAGTAACCGTGCAGCTCGTTCCGGCACACCCTGCGCAATAAGCAGCTGCGCCAAAGCAATCAGTGAGCCTTCTTGGGTTAGATACCCGCCAGCATAGCCTAACTCTAACACCGCCAACTGCTGCTGCGGCTGCTCTAGCAATTGGTACATGGATGCGCGCTGTAGCCAGTAATTCTCGTTATTTGGATTGAGAGTTGTGAGTTGTCCAAGAGCCTGTGCGGCTTTGTTGTAACTTTTAGTTTGGTACAAGGCTGACGCCAGCATCACCAACCAGTTTTCTTCCGGTAGCCCCTGCAGAGCAACTTGGATATTGATCGCTTTATTAAGCCAAGGAATGGATTCGCCATAGCGCTGTTGTAGTTGCAGACAAATCGCCAGTAGCGCATAGGTGGATGGCGGAACGGCTATGGTCTGGCTCTCAGCAGTGGCAATAGCCTTAGACAGTAGGCTTTCAGCCTTTTTAGTTTGCTGCCCTCTTCTTTCTTGGCCTGCCAAATAAATCTGCGCCAAATTACTACTAAGGTTGAGCTGTTGATCCGGCGGTAAGGCATCCAAAGCCAAGGCGTTTTCCAACGATTGCTCAGCATCGGCCATGCGTTCTTGTGCTAGCGCAATTTGCGCCTGCATCTGATAGCTCAATGCCAAGCCCAACCCAGGATTCAAGTCTTGAATCAATTTTTCAAGAACACGGTCTGCACCCGACCAATCACCGTCACTCATTGCCGTTTGCACTTGTTCCAGAGTGCGATACGTTGCAGGCGATAGCGAATCAGCCATGACGGACTTGCTTAGGCAAAGAAAGAGCAGTAACGATAGGAATGCGTATCGCAAAGTTCGAATATCCATCGTTATTTGCTCTGCACGAAGTCGATAGTTTGCGTTGCCTGTTGCTCTACAGCAACACCATCAACCACCTTGGGCTTGAACTTGTAGCGATACATAGCGCGAATCGCTTCACGTTCGAAAATACCGGCAGGTTCAGCCTTAACAACCTCAACCTGAGTAACCGAGCCATCAGCACCAATACTCAAACGCGCGGTCACATACCCTTCTATACCACGCATTTTCGCCTTAGCAGGATAGGTGGCAGGCATTCGCACCAATGGCATAGCATCAGAATCACCAACCCCAAACCCGGCAATCCCAGCGTCACCACGAGAACCACCCCCCACGACGAACGAGGGTGTGAATTGCGGCATATCAACCAAGGATGGAGTCGGTGGCGTTAGTGTTTGCGCGGTGGCTAGTGGTGGTCGTGGCGGTGGTGCATCCGCCGGTGGCGGCGGCAATTCGCGCTGGCGAGTGCGGGTCTGGCTATCGTTTTGCTGCCTGATAAAGTTGATTTGCGCTGAGTTATCGGCGCGCTCGTAGGTTTGTTCAGGCGCAAGCACCATACGGCTCATTAACCAAAACAAACCAGCGACAACCAAAGTTCCTGCCAACAGAGCAAGCGGGATTCGCAACCAGCCAATCACCATTAGGGGGCTTCTCTTGCAGCAATAGAAATATTAGTTATTCCGGCTAATCGAATTTGGTCCATCACTTTTACTAGCAAGCCGCTAGGGGCAAATTCATCTGCTTGAATAATCGCCGCGCCTTCGGGATTGTCGGCTTTCATGCGTTCGATATTGGCCCTAACGGAGCGCACATCAACCACGCGCCTGTCGATCCAGATTTCGCCATTAGCACGAATCGCTACCAATAAATTGCTGCCCGTTTTTTGTTCGGCCGTTTCTGCACTCGGGCGATTAACGGTGATGCCGGACTCTTTTACAAACGAGGTCGTGACAATAAAAAAGATCAGCATAATAAAGACGATATCGAGCATTGGCGTGATATCGATATCCGCGCCGTCGGCATCGTTATTAACGTGACGTTTAGCCATGATTGCCGCCCCGCAGTTCTAGCCCTTGGTGCGAACTTAAGCGTTCGTTTAGATGCCGTTCGTTTCGGGTACTCAAGCGTGAAAATCGCGATTTAAAATACAAGCCAGACAAGGCCACTACTAAGCCCGCCATCGTCGGCAATGTAGCTTGAGAAATACCAGAGGCCATCGCCCGCGCATTGCCCGTGCCTGTCACCGCAAGTACATCAAATACGCTAATCATGCCCGTCACTGTGCCCAACAAGCCCAGTAGCGGACACACAGCGATCAGCACTGCAATTAGCGACAGCCAACGCTCACCCTGTGCGCGAAACTCGCTTAACCAATATTGGCGAATACGTCGAGCCTGCCAGCTTTGATGCTCGCCTCGTTGCTGCCACCGCTGCTCTAGCTGTTGCATTAACTGTGGTTGATCGCGATAGAAAAACCACAGGCGTTCTAAAATCAAACTCCACAACAGCAGTGCAGCCAACAGCACGCCATATAAGACAAAACCGCCGCGGGCGATAAACTCGCTTAACCATTCAGGCAACATGCGACTTCTCGTTTGATTTCTCTAACGCTTCTGCCATGAGTCCTGCTGATTGTTCATCCAAAACTTGCACTAAAGCACGGCTGCGCGACGCCACCCAGTTGTGCATTAGCAATAACGGAATAGCGACTATTAAGCCGAGCACCGTGGTGATCAAGGCTTGGGAAATCCCGGCAGCCATCAACTTGGCATCCCCTGTACCGTAAGTGGTAATCGCCTGAAACGTCGCGATCATGCCAGTCACAGTACCCAGCAAACCGAGCAAGGGCGCAATGCCTGCTAATAATTTAATAATGGATTGGCCGCGTTCTAATGCCGGCAACTCGCGCAATACCGCTTCGTTCAAACGCGCTTCGATTAACTCGGCATCGTGATTGAGCGGAATATCTTTTGCGACTAACAAGACGCGCCCAAGGGCGTTGTCGACGGTTGGCGTGAGCATGTTCGCTCGTTGCTTGCTGACGCCACGGCCAATCAATCCCAGCATGGCAATGCGCCATAACGCCAATAAAATACCAGCTGCGCCTATGACAAGAATCAGGTAGCCCACTTCGCCACCCTGCTGAATCCGTTGTTTCCACGTCGGGGCATCCATCGACAGCCCAAGCAAGGCACCTCGGCTGGGATCAAGTGCGACGGCAGCAAAACCGTTAGATGCGCTCATGGGGTAATCGCTGAGCAAACTGGCTTCATCAGGTTGTTGCACAGGCTGCGACAGCTGCTTCAGCTCGTCATCCCATAATAAATAGCCAGGTTTTTCCGCAAGCGGATCTGTAACCACGTTAAAAGCGCCAAAGCGCACGACGGTTTGCTGGGCCGTTGTGCCATCAAGCAAGGTAACCGGCGCGGTTAACTGGCGAATCTCGCTGGCTCGGGTAATTTCCAATTGAAAGGTGTGCCACAGTGCTTCTAGTTCTGGGATGGCAGGCAAGCGTTTGGCTTCCGCCAACGCATTAAGATCGGCAGGATAACCGCCATCAATGCGGGTCAGGCTAGTGTCTAATACCGAATGCAAATCCCCTGCAACTTGGCGTACCACACCAAACATTTCGCCTAGATTACCGGTGCGCAAACGCAAGGCTTCAGCGGCTTCTTGCAGGGCTTTGTCGTTGCTATCGAATTGCTCTTTTAGGGCTTGGGCACGTGCTTTTTCAGTCGCAAGTGCTTGTTTGGCCGCTGTTAGCAACTCGGTTTGCTGTGCAAGATCCGCTTTGAACGCGGCTTCACGTGCGCGATTGATCTCTGCTTCCGCGCCCTGCCACTGATTGGCACTGGTTAAGAGTTCGATATTGGCGTTTCTAATGTTCACCGCATCGGTATCCGCGGCTTGAACGGCTGAAGGCAATGCTCCGGCAAGCCCGAGCACGAATAAAGTAGCGAACGAGACTCGACCTAATGGCTTAAACATCACCGCCCTCCTTGCTTGTATTCTCCGCTTCACCTTGAACAAGCGGCGACGCTAACGGCACGGTAATTAATTGCGGGGCTGTGGTTTGGCGCGCGACCTTAAAGGCTTGCTTAATATCGGCCAGCATGTCGCTCGGAAGTTCGCGCCAGGCATTACTGCTCATAAGCCAAGTCCAAGCCTGCTGTTGATCCTGGCTTAAACGATACAAACCAATTCGACCGACTCGGAGCATGTCGTAGGCTTGGCCGTCTACTCGCTCGCGATAAGCCTCAAGGGTGCGTCCGTATTCATGTTCAATCTGAAAAGCTTCGAGCACTCGGCGGTATTTTTCTGAAACGGATACATCGGCGCGCTGAAGCATGTCCCGCAGTAGCGCTATCCGGCTTTGGCGTTCATCTAACAAAAACGGCAAGCCTTGTTCTGTGTTACGTTGCAGGTCGTCGATCATGCGTACCATGAGCGGCAATATGCCCTGCTCAGTTTGATCAATGGCTGCTATCTGCGAATCATAACCTGCCAGTTCTTCTTGCTGATTGGCAACGATAAGCGCCATCTGCTGATTGTATAACCGCAACTGCGCGACTTCGCCCAATGCTCGGCGAGTATCCGCCAAGCGCGACAGTGTTGCGTCATCAAGCTTTTCTATTCGTGCTTGCGATTGTTGGCCACTGCGATCCGTTGCTTTAATGATGCTCAACGATGTATTGGCATCAGTGGTTGCAGCTTGTAACGAGGTGACTGGATTTTGCGGTTCCGCCTGAGCTGCGAGAGTAAACATAAAGCCGATTAAGCAGCCGATGCGCAAACCCCGAGAAGTCGGTGGCAACGCCAAGTGATTGAGCCTTTTCATACCATGCCTGTATTTGTGCCTGTCCGATATAAACAAGCCGGCATTAATGCCGGCAGTGTCATTTGGATTAATCTGCTAAATCAATCTGCTTAATAGTCGGTTGCGATCAAGCCTAATTTAGCGGCCATTGCATCCGTACCGCGTGGCGCCACAACAGCCATACTGCCATCTTGGCCCTGCAAATACTGCTTGGCCACGCGCTGCACATCGGCCCAACGAGTGGCTAGCAAGCGCTGGCGATACTCTTGGCGTAATGCATATGTGCGACCGGTCTTATCCATATGGTACGCCTGCTTAGCCTCACCTGCTGGCGAGCCCGGGCGATCCATGCCGCCGATAATACCAAGTATCGCCTGCTCAACCAGCTCATCGCCATCTTTGCGTTCCAGCACCCAGTCGATAGAGTTACGGAACTCGCGGAAAGTTTCTTCAACACGCGGATCACGATACGAATAGAACTTGAAGCAAGCCAAACCGGAGTCTTGAGTCGCGCCAGCACCGTATGCTCCACCTTGCTCACGAATAGCTGTGTGCAAATAGCCGTTGCGCAATACGCCACCTAATACGGCTAAAGGCGCAGCGTCTTCGTGCGTCATGGTAACGGTCGATATCGCCAAGGCGCAGAAGTTGACCTGTGAATCGACCATCCAATAGGTCGAGCTTGCCACCGGCGACCATTCAATTTGGCTAGCGGCTAATTCACTAACACCCGTCCAGTTTCGACCAAGACTACTAACATGACTTTCTGCAGCTTGTTCATCGTGAACCAACAAGGCGGCATCCGGTGTCGTGCGCAAGCGACCAAATACGTCGCTCATCATTGCACTGATTGCACCAGCGCCGTCTTCCTTCGCTTGCTTGGCACGCTGTTTCACGCGCAGAGTTTGCGGCAAGCCTGCCAGCTCATTCATGAAGTTTGCAGTGCGGTTCAGCGGTGCAGCGGCAAGCGACATCGCCAAGGAATGGCCACCACCAGTGATGCCTTGCTCTTTGCGGGATTTGGCGTGATTCAATAAATCCAACAAACGCTTTTCTTCATTAAAAACAGGGGCTTGCCATGTTTCTTTCATCAAGTTACTAAAGGCGTCCGCTTGACTGCCAAGCGCCTTGCCCGACATCACAAGATAACCCTCGATCTTATCGCAGTCGGATATATTCGCCTTCATCGACGCGTAGGAAGTTAGGCTACCTACGATGGCCGTTTGACGTTGCTGTTGAGTTAGATAGTCGTGACCGCCCGCGCCAACTTCAGTCCAAACCTGAGTGAAGTAAGGCAACCAGCTAAGTTGTTCTGCGGTTAACGCTGGCAGCTCTGTCATCAACTGTTGGTAGATAATGCCGTTGGTTCCAGTAACGTATTCAGCCGTAGGTAACCCAACCGTATGCTCTTTGCTCGGCGCAACATAGCTTAAATCCGGCTTCACATCATCCAGCGTTACCTGGGGTAGCAAACCCGGATCATCTTCTTGTTCTTGACGTTCTTTTAAGGCATTAGCTTGTGCCTGGACGGCAGCGATATCAGCGTCACTCATGCCTGCTTTCATACTTTCTAGACTTGCCTGCTCAAGACGTTTAGCTTCAGCGTTCAATCCGGCATCAGGCTTCAAAGTAAAGCGCACACGATGGCGATTATTCAGCAACAGGCGTGTTACGGCTTCTTGCATAAATTGAGGGTTTTGAATTTTTGCACGCAAGCGCTCAAGCGCTGGATCAAGGTTCACTAAGGCAACTGGATCACCGTAGTGAATCGCCGCAGGCAAGGCGTTAAAAATTAGCTGCAAGCCATAAGGGTAGCTGTCGCCACCGATTTCACGCTGGTGCAATTCGAGCTGGTGCAACGCGGCTTCGATGATATCTTGGGCAACGCCCTGCTCGGCCACTTCCTTCAAGGTATCCAACACCAGCTGCTCAACGGCGGCTGCATGCTCTGGCTCGCTGCCTTCGATGCCGCACATAAAGCTCATCTCGCGGTTGGAGTCTTCCAGCCCGCACAGAGGCGATGGCGAGCCACCTAATTCGGTTTGTTCCAGTGCTTTGCGCAATGGCGAGGCGCTGTTATCCAGCAATACCTGGCTAACAAGATTTGCTTCAAGCTGGGCATCCAAATCAATCGAATCACCCAATAGCCAGCCGATAACATGATGGGTTTGCGCACTCACGTCATCGCTATCGACGCCGTAAGCAGACTCAACCGCTACCGGTGCCGCGTAACGTTTTTCTGGCTGCACATGCCACTGAGTATCTTGGCGTTCAAAGCGGCTTAACGCTTGGCTATCAATTTTGTCGTGCAGCGCCGTCACATCCATATTGCCAAAGGTCATGATAATGGCATTGGATGGATGGTAATGGCTGCGATAGAACGCAACCAATTCGTCGTAGCTTAAGTCGGTAATCGCGGCTGGTTCACCACCACTGTTGTAATGGTAGGTCGTGGTCGGGAATAAATAGCTACTAATGCCCTGCCAAAGCTGCGATACCGTCGATGACATCGCGCCCTTCATTTCGTTAAAGACTACGCCTTTATATTCTAACGGCGACGCTGGATCTTCATTATCGGTCAATTCAACGCGATGACCTTCTTGGGCAAAATCGAGTGGATCTAAACGCGAGAAAAATACCGCATCCAAATAGACATCAAGCAGGTTATCGAAATCTTTAGCGTTTTGTGAAGCAAATGGATACGCGGTCCAGTCGCTACTGGTCATGGCGTTCATAAAGGTATTAAGCGAGCGGCGCGTCATCATGAAAAACGGATCGCGCACCGGAAAACGCTCACTGCCGCACAAGGCTGTGTGTTCTAAAATATGCGCCACACCCGTTGAGTCGTGTGGCATGGTCCGCACCGCTACAAGAAATACATTTTCTTCATAATCCGACTGCATATGAAAATGAACAGCGCCGGTCTTTTTGTGCTGATAACGATGAATAACAACATTGAGCGATTCAACCGGAGTTGCATCCAAATGAAGAAACGCGGGGTTGCGGGAGATTTCGAAATTCTGGCCAGTAACGGTGCTCTGAGTCGATTCGGGTGTCTGCAACATGGAGTCTCTGCTTATCCTTGTATAGTATGAAGCGTATCTTAACAGGTGATGACGCGTAACTTAAACGTCAACAGTACGCAGGAAACACGTGAGCTACAACGACAAGATTCCCCATATCACCACAGCGAACGGTAAATGAATTTAGGAGATAGCTAGATGACGCGCGATTCAAGGAAGGTCAACCACCGCGAGACCGATTGGTGGAACGAAGAATTCCCAGTCAATCAAGAATGCATATACCTAAATCATGCGGCTGTTGCACCTTGGCCAGACCGATCACGTAAGGCCGTTATTGAGTTTGCTAACGAAAATGCAGGGCTTGGCGCTAGCCATTACCCCGAATGGATTCCTACGGAAAACCGTCTTCGTGAAAATCTTGGATTATTAATTGATGCCCCTGCCGACAATATCGCGTTGGTCAAAAACACCTCAGAAGCACTTTCTTTCGTTGCGTATGGGTTGGATTGGAAGTCTGGCGATGTCGTAGTGATTAGCGATCAAGAATTCCCCTCAAATCGTATCGTTTGGGAATCGCTCAGCAATAAGGGAGTTACCGTTAAGACCGTCAGTGTTGATGGCGATGATCCTGAGGCAGAGCTGATAGCCGCAATACAACAATCCCCGCGTTTAGTATCTATCAGTGCAGTGCAATATGGCACTGGCATTGCGATGGATTTAAAGCGTATTGGCGAAGCGTGTCGCGCGCACGGCGCACTGTTTTGCGTCGATGCGATTCAAGCGGTAGGCACAGGTCCATTCTCAGTTGCGGATATTCAGGCTGACTTTGCCATGGCTGACGGTCACAAATGGTTGCTTGGCCCTGAGGGGTTAGGCTTCTTTTATGTGCGCCCTGACGTTATGGATCAATTAGCGTTAAGTGAATTTGGCTGGCACATGGTAGAACACCTAGGAGACTACAGCCGCAAAGATTGGCAACCAGCAACAACGGCACGTCGTTTTGAATGTGGCAGTCCAAATATGCTCGCCGCGTTTGCGTTTGCCGCAAGCACAGACTTGTTGTTAGAGGTCGGCTTGGATGTCATTCAAGAAAAGATTGCCAGCAATATCGCTTATCTGCGCAGCGGCTTAGAAGGCATTGGAGCGAATATCTTAACGCCAGTTCACGCCGAAGGCCGATCAGGGATTATTACCTTTCGTTTTTCACATGTCGACAGCGAAAAACTTTATCGGCAATTGATGGGGATTGGTGTTGTGTGCGCTAGTCGCGGAGGCGGTATACGTTTTGCTCCGCACTTCCACACCACTAAAGAAGTATTGGATGACGCATTGGATGCTGTAACGAGATTAGTAAATCCTAATTAGTTGATTTAAGCCGATTGTCGCACAGCAGTAATTGCGACAATCGGGCTAAATTAACACGTAATTATTAACTTGCGCTCTTACTGCCGAATAAACGCTTTTAATAAGTTCGACTTCATAACATCCTCTGTATTGGCCGTATTTCATTGCACGAAGTGATTCACTCGGGTGTGAATTTCGGCGGAAGTCTATAACAAATATAGCGAGGCGCCACAGGTCTGATTGGTCCGTTTGTTTGGGTTTCGTATTGGTGCAGGAATCCATTTATCGCACCAAAAGCCATCGTTTAAGTCGTTTAATTACCTACCTAGCCCATTCAAGAATATTAATAAAATCCTTCTAAACTATTGATTTTATAGCCCTCTAAATATGACTACTGATTTATCTGACCAATAAGTCAAGTTTTGGCATTGAAGATGCAATATCGGCGATTGGGCAATATCGCCCTTTCTGCTACTGGCCAAGGATGTTGCCAAACTGCGCTTATTTTAGAGGCAAGAATGAAGGTAATACTTGGCCCCCGTCGGTTTGACTACGACCGAATGAGTAGTTTCCGCACTTGTATGTGTATCACTTACATCGCAGTAGCTTCTACATTCTGTGGATCATTTACCGCGCAGGCGGCAAATCAAGCATTAGAAGCCGACGAGTTTTTAGATACCTATTGTTCGCGCTGCCATAACGACGAGCGCATGTCGGGCAATTGGTCTTTATCTATGGTGCAAGCCGAGAGCGTAGCTAAGGGGCATGACCTTGGCTCGTGGGAAAAAATACTGAGTATGATTACGCGCGGAGAAATGCCGCCAGTAAACAAACCACAACCCAGCGCATCCGAGCATAAAGAATTCAGTTCATGGCTTCAGACGTCACTCGACAACTACAGCATTGAAAATCCTAACCCAGGCCGCTCGACCATTCGCCGCTTGAATCGTGCCGAATACAGTAATGCCGTGAGAGATTTACTGGGACTGGATATCGACATTAAAGATGAATTACCCGCAGACGACTCAGGGTATGGTTTCGATAATATTGCCGATGTATTGACTGTTTCGCCAACTTTAATGGAGCGCTACATTCGCGTTGCAGGCAAAATCAGCAAGCTTGCGGTTGGGTTGGGGCCCAACGAACCATTTTCGACGATATATACACTGCCTAAAGATGGTTCAATTATGAATCAAGGCATCCCCTCATATAATCATCGCATGAGCGACTACCTACCGCTAAATTCACGTGGTGGTGGCGAATTTTCGTACTACGCTCCGCATGACGGCACTTATAAAATTGGAGGATATTTAAACGCAAATACCAATAATGAAGTGGATCGCTTACTAGAAAATTACGTCAGTATAGAAGTGCCATTGAACGCAGGTCCGCACCACATTGGCATGACATTTCGCAAGCGGCTTGCCTTGGATGAAACAGTGCAAACGCTTCACAACACAACTGACATCGTTGTATTGCCGACGCTCCCCCCCACAAGCATGACGCTAGACTTTGTCGTCGATGGTGCTCGCGTCGGCAGTGTAGATGTGTCGTCTTATTATATGACGCCTCGGTTTGCTCAAGTTAATTTCTTGCGCGATGTGTTAGAAATGAATATCGATGGACCGTTCAATGCTTCAGGCCCTGGTAAAACACCAAGCCGCGATAAAATATTCTATTGTCTTCCCGAAACGGCTTCAACAGAAGATGAATGCGCAGAAGAAATAATCACAAACTTAGTGCAGCAAGCCTACCGCCGGCCTGTTAATAAAAGCGATACACAACCACTTTACGCTATTTATAAAGACGTCAAAAACGACGCGGATTTCAACCATGGCATTGCGACTGCAATTCAAGCTCTACTGGTTGCACCGAGCTTTCTGTTTTTGTTTGAACAAGATCCAGAAGATAGCAAGCTAGGAACAGTACACCCTGTTAGCGATGTTGAATTCGCTTCGCGTTTGGCCTTGTTTTTATGGAGTAGCCTGCCCGATGACGAATTGCTAGCGGCTGCTAATAACGGTGTACTGCGCCAGCCGAAGATTTTAAAGCAACAAGTTAATCGCATGCTAAATGATGAACGAGCAATTGCATTAACCAAAAACTTCGCCGGCCAGTGGCTTTATTTACGAAATCTAGAATATCAACGTCCGGACGTTTTCGAATTTCCTGAATTTGATGTGCCACTACGCCAAGCCATGTTAGACGAAAGTGAATGGTTCTTTGCCGATATTGTGCGCAACAATGCCAGCTTGCTTAATTTTATTCGCAGTGATTACACGTTTATTAATGAACGACTAGCGCGGCATTATAATATTGAAAATGTCAGTGGCCCCGCGATGCGTAAAGTAAAGCTTTCACCTTCTGATGGTCGCGGTGGCTTACTTGGCCAAGGTAGTATTTTAACGGTCACTTCATACGGCAATCACACCTCTGCTGTTAAACGTGGAAAATGGATTCTCGATAATTTGCTCGCTGCTTCACCTCCGCCTCCTCCACCCGATATTCCTGCACTAATAGCAAACCAAGGTGGTAAAGAATTAAATGCCCGAGAACAAATGGCAATACATAGGGAAGACCCTGCTTGCGCCGGATGCCATTCCAAAATGGACCCTCTAGGGCTTTCTCTAGAAAATTTCGACGCGGTTGGTGCATATCGTCAATACGATACGGGCCGAATAATTGATTCATCGGCAGTTATGCCTGACGGCACGCAGTTTGAAGCGCTGGGCGGGCTGCAAGATATTTTATTGCAGCAAAAAGACCAATTTACTCAAGCATTTACTCAGCGATTATTAACCTACGCTTTAGGACGTGGTCTAGAGCCTTACGATCAACCTAAGGTTAGAGCCATTGCCAAAACCGCCGCTGATGACAACTATCGCATCCAAACTCTGATTTTAGCCATTGTGAATAGCGAACCATTTAATCTACGCAGGACACCTGACGCATGAAAGACACTTTATCAATCAGCCGTCGTTCACTTCTTCGCGGGCTTGGTGCGAGTATCGCTTTGCCACTATTGGAGTCGATTGCACCCGTAGCATACGCAAACACCCTTGAGAATAAACCCAAACGCCTCAGTGTTTTTTATACGCCAAATGGTATGAGCATGGATAGCTTTACGCCATTAACTACAGGGATGAATTACGCTATGACACCCATATTGGAGCCGTTAGCAGCCTATCGGAATCAATTTACTATTATTTCCGGTTTAGCTCATTACAACGCCAGTGCACTCGGTGATGGCCCGGGCAGTCATGGTCGCAGCTGCGGTGCTTACCTCACTGGCGCGCACCCTAAACGAACAGAAGGTTCGGATTTACAATGTGGTATTTCCATGGATCAGGTCGTAGCCAATCATTTTGCTGCCGAAACACAGTTAGCGTCACTTGAGCTTGGTATTGAGCCTTCTAGCTTACTTGGCAGCTGCGACATTGGTTATAGCTGTACTTATACCAACACATTGTCGTGGCGCAGCCCTACCGTCGCGCTTCCCGTAACCGTAAATCCGCGTGATGTATTTGAACGTTTATTTGGCGATGGCATGGCGCTAGACGAAGAAAGCAGGCAGGCTCAATTTAAACGTAAATCAAGTATTCTCGATTTTGTACGCGAAGATGCCGCGCGATTAACTAACAAGATGGGGATGAATGATCGACGCAAAATGGAAGAATATTTAGCCTCTATTCGTGACGTTGAACGTCGCATCCAGAAAGCCAGCTCGCAAAAAATAGACACAAGTGCTGGCGACTTAATGATGCCGGCAGGCATTCCAAACTCGTTCGAAGACCACGTGAAGATAATGATTGATCTACAAGTTTTAGCATTGCAAACGGACATGACGCGTGTTTGTACATTTATGCTGGGACGCGAATTAAGTAATCGTACCTATCCCGACATAGGCGTACCCGACTCACATCACAGTCTCAGTCACCACGGCGGCAATCCAGAAAAAATTGCCAAGCTCGTTAAAATAAATCGCCATCATATGGAACAGTTTGCCTACTGCCTTGAGCGTATGAGTTCAACCAAAGACGGTGAAACAAGTTTGCTCGACAGCACTTTATTAATGGCCGGAGCGAGTTTAGGAGAACCTAATGCACATGACAACATGAACCTACCCGCCATTATTGCAGGCGGAGGCCTACAAGGTAATCGACATATTGCCGTCGAAAAAAATACACCGATGTGTAATTTAATGCTGTCGATGATCAATAAGCTAGGCGTGCCAGCTGAGTCGTTTGGAGATAGCACGGGTCTTTTACATGAGCTGTCAGCCTAGGATTTAATGCCATGACCTCTATGTTAAATATAATTATTTTTTCAGTTTTTTATGTCATAAGTTCAGCTGCCTTGGCCGCCAAAAAAAATGATAGCGAAGAACTTCTTACTGCGATCCGCCTAGGAGACCCCAACAAGGTCGAGTATATTCTGGACAATGGTAGCAACCCGAATCAGCTACTAGCCGATGGTTCAACGCCATTAGCCTGGGCTGTGGAAAGTCAAAACCCAAGCAGTGTAAAAATACTGATAAAGCATGGGGCGAAACCTAATTTACAAAATTCTGCAACGACCTTCACGCCATTGAGTCTGGCTTGCCAGTACGGTCACAATGAAATAATTGAATTACTACTCAAAGCGAAAGCAAATATCAACGCCATTGACAGTGAAGGTATTTCGTCATTTTCTCTTTGTGCCGGCACCGCCTCGAGCAAAATCATAAAACGCATGCTAAAAATGAAAGCAGACATCCACTTGAGCGATAAAAAAGGCCAAACGCCACTAATGAGAGCGGCTGCCTACAATAAAATGGATACAGTAAAGTTATTAATTAAACACGGCACTGATATTGATCAGGTTACTAATGCAGGGTTTACTGCTTTATTCTTCGCCGTTAAAAGTGGTAAACCAGAAACAGCTTTAACGCTGTTAGCTGCTAACGCCGATCTCAGTCATATTGGCCCAGAAAATACCACCTTGGTGCAACTAGCTATGTACCAAAGCAATTATCTTATTGCTCAAGAATTAATAAAACGAGGGGCTGATCTAACGGCATTCGATCGCAATGGGCAGCAACTATTGCATGCTGCTGTGCTAGCTAATCAACCTGCACTGGTTCAACTATTGATAAATAAGGGAGCGGATTTAAATATCCCAACAGGAGAGTCTCTAGTTAAATGGCGCTATGAAAGCAATTTCAAAACCGCGCCCTACGACCCACCATTCACCCCAGCGATTCTTCTCGCTGCACAGCATGGCTATGGCGAAATAATGAAGATGTTAGCCAGTGCTGGCGTTGATATAAATGTTACTTCCGAACACGGTAACAACATCACTCTCGCCGCTGCAGGCAGTAATAATCCTCAAGCTTTGGCAACGGCCCTTGCATTATCACCCAATGCCAATATCAGCAATAATTATGGCCAAACCCCGCTGCACATTGTACTTGAAACAAGTTCCAGCGATGATCTGCACCAGATGCTAACCTTACTTGCACAGCATGGGGCCAATGCCGACATCCCTAATAGTAAAGGTGTCAGTGCAATGGATATAGCCACAGCCAAGGAGTACAAAGGAAAAGCTACATTTGCGGCCGTATTTCAACACTCTCTAGAGGAAGCTTTATGAAGAATTCGTATTTCTTGCGACACACAGCCGTTATCGGTATTGCTCTTACCTTGTCGTGCAGTGCCATGACCTCATTTGCAGCTGATGCCTCTTCGGCAGCAGACGTTATTGATACTCGCCAACACGGATTTAAAAAAATGGGAGGCGCCATGAAGGTTTTCCGCACCCAGCTTCGTGATGATACTCCTGATGCTAATGCCATGAGCGGTGCTGCCGGTACGATAGCGCTATACGCTAAAGATGTTTCTACTTGGTTCCCTGAAGGCAGTGGTTCTGACTCAGGCTTAGACACAGATGCGCTCGATTACATCTGGAAAAATCCAACCAAATTTGATGGATACAGCCAAGACCTAGTAAGGACATCGCAAGAGTTAGTCGAAGCAGTAGCTAGCAACGACAAAGGATCCATTAAAGCTGCAGTTGTTGCGGTTAAAGATAGCTGCTCCGACTGTCACTCTAGCTTCCGTGCTGACTAATATTGCTTAGCCGTTTGGAAAAAAGTAGATCTATGAGTCAAAACAACACGTCACTACAACCCGTTTGGGATATTCCAGTGCGCCTTGGGCACTGGCTAATGGTTCTGTTATTTGCTGTCTGTTGGTGGAGCGGTGAAAATCACGAGATGACATGGCATCGCTACGCTGGATATGGGTTGCTCGGCATTGTGTTGTTTCGACTGTATTGGGGAGTTGCTGGTACACGTACTGCACGATTCTCGAATTTTGTTAGCTCTCCGAAAGCTGCATTAAATTATGCGCGCACTCATATTTTTAAATCGAACTATGATGAGAATCGCCCGGAAAAAGCCGGACATAATCCATTAGGCGCATGGAGCGTTATCGCCTTACTAGGTTTTATCCTTTTGCAAATTGGCTTGGGATTATTTGCTGTCGACGTCGATGGTTTTGACGGTGGCCCATTAAGTGACTTTGTATCATATGACACTGGTAGGCTTTGCGCTGAAATTCATGAAATAAGCTTTGGTATCTTGATGACACTCATCGTTGTGCACATTGCTGCAATTGCCTATTACAAGCTAGTGCGCAAACAAAACCTAGTGCCAGCCATGATTCATGGCAAGGCCCACATCAGTCAATCAGAAGCAATTAAGGCAACGCCGTGGTTGCGGGTATTGGTCGGCGCAGCGGTCGCTGCGCTTATTGTCTGGATAATAGCCAAGTAACCCTTGGCTATTATCACATCGTATGGGTCATTCGATCAGATTTAACGGCACCCGCTAAATAAGTTTCTATTTTGCCGCGAGCAATTTCATCATCACCCGTAAACTGCACGCCAATACCTGCAACTTTATTGCCCTGAGCGCCCTTTGGTGTCACCCAAACAACCCTACCTGCAACTGGGATTTTTTCCGGCTCTTCCATCAACTTCAACAACATAAATACCTCGTCGCCAAGTTGATACTGTTTACTGGTGGGAATAAATAACCCACCATCGCGAATAAACGGCATATAGGCTGCGTATAAAACAGCCTTATCCTTAATAGTCAGAGATAAAATACCGCTGCGGCCACCTAAACTCATGCCGAACTCCCAGACTTTTGAATGAGTAACGCTTGCCAGTCGAGTAATAAAGATTCGACCAACAACATCTTATTATGATGACTAGCACCAGACAGCAATTGCCCGTTAGTTAGCCGTAATTTGTCTTGCAAGGTTATCAGCTTTATTTTGTCGGTCATAGCGTAACTCGACAGTTCTGTGACGGCATTGGCATAGAGTAAATGTTCATGTGGCACTTGCATCATGGCCTTCATGCAATCACAGGTTAAGCCGTAAAACCAAGTGATAATATCGCCCAACTCGAACTTACTCCAGCCGTCGGCAACCGTTTGCAATGGTGCAGAACCTTTTGACCATTGAAGTAATAACTCAAGCCAACGCTGCTGCGTATCGCCTGCGGCTCCGGAAAGCCAATCACGAGCCGCTAACGGCGCGTTGTTATTCATGCGTAAAGCATGCTCGGCGATTGCCGTTTGTACGCCAGTAGCGGTTAGCCACTGCAACGCCATATCGGCATTAGGTGCCGCCAAGGCTAAACGCTGACAGCGACTACGAATAGTCGGCAATACAGAACCAAAGCGCTCAGTTTCAAGCAACAAAAAGCTCTCACCCGGCGGCTCTTCCAAGGTTTTAAGTAAGGCGTTCGCAGCGTTTGTATTCATCACTTCAACAGGGCGGATAATAACCACTTGGCAGCGACTAATTTGCGGCGTCTGCGAAATAAAGTCATTGATATGACGCACCGTATCAATGCGAATTTGTCGACTGCCCTCTTCTGGCTGACCAATCTGAAAATCAGGATGACTACCCGCCGCCCAAAGTTGACAGCTATGACATTGCCCGCACGCATCATCGCTAGGATTTTGACACAACAACCAACGCGCAATGTGCAATGCTAGGTCGTGCTTACCAATGCCCTTTGGCCCGGTAAGCATAAGTGCATGAGGTAAACCGCTGTGACGATGACGCTTGATGAGATCGGCCCAAACCGACTGCTGCCAAGGCAACACCGCGCCATTAATCGCGTTATGAGTGGCTGCAGGTGTAATCACACCCATTCCTCAAGAAGCATGACCACTTGTGTTTGCACATCAGCCAAAGGCTGTGAGGCATCAACTATTCTAAACCGTGTTTCGCTAGCGGCCAGCGCCTGAAAACCTTGCTGTACACGCTCAAAAAATGCACGCTGTTCTACTTCGAAACGATCCGTTTCTTCACCTGCGGATTGGCCGCGCCGCTGCGCCCGCCCCATGCCAACATCCAGCGGCGCATCCAGCAGTATGGTTAGGTCAGGCTCCAGTCCTTGCTGTACTAATTCTTTTAAGGCGTGAATGGTGGTTTGATCTAATCCTCTACCGTACCCTTGATAAGCAATGGTGGAGTCGGTAAAACGATCACACAACACACAAGCTCCGCGCTCTAATGCTGGTTTAATAACCTGCAGAAGATGTTGAGCGCGAGCCGCAAATACCAATAGTAGTTCGGTAAGTGGCTGCATGGTTTCGCCGTGATGCGCTTTCAATAGATCATTACGAATACGCTCCGCAATCTCAGTACCACCCGGTTCGCGGGTTACGATCACTTCGAAGCCACGTTCATGTAACCAGTGTGCTGCAAATTCGATATTGGTCGACTTGCCGACACCCTCGCCACCCTCAAATGTAATAAACCGACCTTGCATGGTGTCATTCGTCATAATGTTGATTTCAAATTCGCTAGTTAACAGTAAAACAATTACTGCTCTGTTTTTGGAGCCGAACGATAATCTTCTCGGCGTCGCATTTGATATTTTCTTACCGCAGAGTTATGAGCCGCTAGCGTCGCAGAGAAGGCATGTGAGCCGTCCCCCTTAGCAACAAAATATAGAGATTCACCATCTTTTGGATGCAGCGCAGCGTCTATGGCCGTGCGCCCCGCCAATGCAATCGGTGACGGCGGCAAACCATGGCGACGGTATGTATTGTAGCGATTACTGCTATCGCGCAAGTGAGTTCGAGTTAAATTGCCATCGAACTCTGGACCCAATCCATAAATCACGGTCGGATCGGTTTCTAAACGCATATTTTTTTGTAACCTACGCACAAACACGCCTGCAATCATCGGCCGTTCGTAGGCTGCGCCCGTTTCTTTTTCAACGATGGAAGCCATTATCAAGGCCTGATAAGCATCGCGATACGGCAAACCAGAAGCCCGATTCTGCCAAGCTTCCGCGAGATTGTCCTGCATTCGCTGATACGCCTGTAGGATAATGGCAGACGCAGTCTCATGGCGCTGATACACATAGGTATCTGGGTATAACCAGCCTTCTGGATTGCCTTGAATACCAATAACCTTAGCAACCGCCTCGGTGGTCAATGGCTCGATATCTTGGGTTAGATGCGGTGCTTTCGCGATAACAGCAAGCGCTTCCCGTAGAGAGCGTCCTTCGATCATAGTTAAGCGGTATGTAACGGCTTTAGCACTGGCAAGCAACGACAACAGCTCGCTGTTTGTCAGTCCTGCTGGGATGTCGTATTCGCCAGGGCGCAATACGCGAGTTTGCTTAGTTAAGCGCGCAGTTACTCGCAACAGTAACGCAGAGCGTAACCAGCCGTCATGCTGCCAGCGCTCCGCCATACTGGTCAACGTATCGCCACGCTGAACATCAATACGAACAGAAGAATTATTTAGGTTGGGCAATTGCCATAACCAATATGCTGTAGCGCCAAGCCCGCCAATTAGGACAAAACTCAGCACCGACAAACTGATAAGCCACTTACGAAAACTATATGTCGATTTTTTATGTTTTGCAGATGCTTTATCGGAAGTCTTTTTAGATCGGTCGCGCTTTGTCAAAACAATGACTCCAGAGCATTTTGCCATTGTTGGGCTTGA
>NZ_JAWUWR010000005.1:0-24911 GCF_034111725.1 Thalassolituus sp.
CCGGTGATCTAAATGAAACGCACATTTTTTTTCTCTATCGTTGCATTATTTTATTCGTGGTTATGCTGTGTGTTATGGGTATGTCTACTCCACCGACTGAATATACATGGACGCAAGTATCGCGTTGGAAGGAAGATGGTCGTTCTGTCGTGCCAACGAGAGTGCGTTATCAACAGCAGTTTTTTCCAAATAAGGGTTATGACATTAGACCTCATCAGCAAATACGTAATGTATACCCAGCTGCTATTGTTGGTGATGGTAACAATAAGCAAACGAGTGATAATTTGTGGACTGCAATTGTTGGCTCGGAGTATGTTATCGGTAATAGCGCAACACTGCCTCGTGCACGCGACTTGATGGAAGATTTTCATATGAATTTCGTTGATCCATCGTTGAGTGATCGTAATTACTACTTCTACTATTATTCAGATAACTCAACCTACTATGTTTTTCGTAGCTCTTATCCTCTGACATTGCAAAATGGTCCTAATGTCGGTGAAAGCTTGTTAACGAGTACTAAGCTTTTGGCAATGGGTGATGATAACTCGCTTTGGTTGGACGATGACGGGTCTCTAAGTTATTACAATTATCCTACAGGCAGGGTCGGCTACGACTCTGGTAACACCATTTTTTCTTCAGGTCCTTCAGGCTGGGTTGGTGCGACTGTTGCTAGTAAAATAGGTAATTTGATCGGATATGAAGAGGCTAAATTATACTTTTTAGAAGGTGATAATACCGTTCATGTTTTTAATTATAATCTGACGTATGTTCGTACGGATGAATTGGAACTTGATGGCGACTTGGCCGGGCAGACACTAGCCGATTTGGTCGATGGTAATATTCCAACTGCTCACTATTTAGGCTGGGATCTAGGGCCGGTTGTTGCGTTTGTTAATCCTGACTTTGGCGATAGAGTGCCCGTTGCTGCAACCTCTTATACTTGGACTCAGGTATCTCGTTGGGCGGAAGAAGCTCGCATTAATTCTGGGCCAGTTGTTTACGGACAAGAGTTATACCCAAGTTTGCGCTATGACGTTCGCCCTCATCGGGAATTACGGAATATGTTCCCTGATGAGATAGTAGGAGATGGTAATAATAAAGAAACAAGCAATAACCTTTGGACTGCGCTAGCTACTTCTGAAAATACGCTTGGAAATGGTAGTTCGCTGACCAGATCCCGAGATATTATGGAAGATTTTCAGATAAATTTTGTCAATCCTTCAGATAGCTTGAGAAATTATTATGGTTACTATTATAGTGACAATGATAATTATTATATTTTTAGAATTTCTTATCCATTAACTATGTATAATGGCCCAAATACTGGCCAAAGCCTAATTAACAACACCCGTGTTTTGGCTATGGGTGATAACAATTCATTGTGGTTGGATAATGATGGTACATTGAGTTATTACAATTATCCTGGCGGTACTTTATCGATAAACTCAACCAAAACAGTCTTTCCAACAGGGCCCGTTGGTTGGGCGGGCGCAACGCTTACGAGTAAATTACAATATTTAATTGGTTATGAACAATCCCAACTCTACTTCTTAGTAGGGGATAGTACGCTTCACGTGTTTAATTATGATTTGTCTTACGTCCGCACTGATGAGTTTCAATTTGATGGTGATCTTGCGGGAGTAACCTTAGGTCAGGTGGTGGATAAACAAATACCTAATGCGACTTATCTTGGCTGGGATTTAGGTCCTATTATTGCGACGGTAGATACGTCTGTGCCTGTTGCTACTCTCGATCACTTTGAATTAGATTTTGCCTCTGCGGCGCTTACTTGCTCCCCGCAAGATGTGATTATTAAGGCTTGTGCAAACGCGGATTGTTCTGAGCTTTACACTGATAGTTTCGATGCAGTTTTATCTCCTAGTGGCTGGGTCGGATCAGATACCATCACTATCACTGGTGGGACGGCTACTGCGTCATTACGCCATACCAGCCCAGGCACGGTTTCTTTAGTTGCACTTTCAATAACCCCAGCGGCTTTAAATCCAACATTGTGCTCTATAGATACTGGTCTGTTGGAGAGTAGCTGTAATCTTACTTTTGCAGATTCTGGCTTTGTATTCGATGTTCCCGATTTTATTGCTGGGAAAGGTGCTTCTGGTATAGGCGTTCAGGCGGTTAAGAAATCAGATAGTAGTACAGCTTGTGTCCCTGCATTTGCGAATGTGACTAAGACACTGAGTTTTTGGACTGATTATATCTCGCCAGGTGCTTCTGGGCGTCCAGCGTCATTGTCGGCTAGCGTAAATTCTCTCGCTGTTGGGCAGACAGTGGGAGCGCTTGTTCCTTTGTCTTTAAGTTTCGATGCGACCGGTTTTGCCACGATTTCAGCGAATTATTTAGATGCTGGTCAGTTACGACTTAATGCTGTTCACAGTGGTTCGGGTGATGATCTCGGTCTTGTTATGAGCGGGAGCGATACCTTTGTCAGTCGTCCAGCTGGAATGTGCGTATCTACTGCTACAACCTGCAGCGCTGCGGATAATTCCTGTCCTAAGTTTGTTGCGGCGGGCACAAACTTTGATTTAACGGTTCGGGCCGTTGCGTGGGAAAGTGATGGTGATACAAATTATTGCTCTGGAAATAGTGGTACACCTAACTACAGTGCAACCGGTCTTGGCATTAGCTCTACGATACTGTCTCCGGTACCCGAAAATAACCCGGGAGTGGTGAGTCCGAATAGTTACAACCATAGTGCTAGCACAAGCGGTGCACAAGACGTTGCTTTAATCGAAAGTGAAGTCGGCGTATTCCGGTTTTCTACTACACCACCAAGTTATTTCGGTTATTCACTGGGTACCTTTAATAGTGAGCCTGTAGGTCGATTTTATCCGGACCATTTTACGGTATCAGCAAGTGATGTGGGTTCGATGGAAGCTGTCTGTAGTAGCGCTACGCCATTTACCTATACAGGCGAAAGCTTTGGTTGGCTCGTTTCACCTCAGCTTACTATCACTGCCAATAATGCCCTCGGTGGTACAACACAAAACTATACATTAAGCGGTTATCAGAAGCTCACAGCAGCGGATATAGTATTAGGATCGTTAACAGCAGATAGTGCGGCACTGGGGACCGATTCAATACCTTTATCTCTAGCGTCTTCTTTCACGACAGGTTCTCTAAATGTCTTGGCTCCTGGGCAGTTACAATACGATTTTAGTGCGCTAGATAGTTTTACGTATACCAGAGAAATGCGAGCTGAAGTCGCACCTTTTATTCCTGATTTAACGTTATCGGTTACCTCTGTTACCGATAGTGACTTAGTTGGTATGAAATCTTCTCTTATCAACTTTACTCCCTTAAGTAATGTTTCGATGCGTTTTGGACGTTTATGGCTGGAGGATGCATACGGTCCGGAGACATTAGATTTGAAGGTTCCTCTAAGAACAGAATTTTTTGACGGTACACGCTACCGAATTAATGAGGTTGATGACTGCACGAGCTTTGATAGCGTGAATGCCGTCGTGACTCCATCAACGTTGACACAAGTGGCGGCATCCCGTGGAACTCTCGTTTCAGGAATATCACCGTCAAGCGGTTTATTGTTGTCTGCTCCGGTGAATGTTGTCGGTGTTCCGGATACGGGTAAAGCAAGTGTTCGTTATAGCGCTCCAAGTTGGTTGCGAGGCGATTACGACGGTGATGGTAGCTTCGAGAACCCTGAAGCAACAGCTACCTTCGGCATCTATCGGGGTAATGATCGAGTTATTTATTGGCGTGAAATCCGAAATTAATATACGAGTAATTAGCAAAATCAGCTAATACATTAAAGAGTCTATTTACTATGGTTCGAGTGCTTTATTTGGTTCTTGGCTTACTCCTTTTGCCGAAGGCGTTCGCAGCGACCGTAGTATTTTCCGATGATTTTGAACGCGCGTCGTTAGGCAGCGACTGGACAGTCAATGCAGTGGAATCTGGCGCTAGTGCAGCCATTAGCACTGCTGTTTCTAATTCAGGCACCCGCAGCATGTATACACGCGGCGGTATTGTTTATGTTACTTCCCGCGCTATTGATTTATCGGCTTCTAATTTTTCTGAATTATCTATTTGGATACGTATGGGTTCTGATTCTTACAGTGAGCGCCCGAGTTCTGGTGATGACTTGGAAGTCGATATTTATTTAAGTGATGGCAGCTGGAAGCGCGTTGCCTTGTTTGAAGGTCCCGGTATCAGTAGCGGAAATATCTATAATTTTTCAACCGCACTACCCGACAATGCGTTGCACGCTAATTTTGCTGTGCGTTTTCATCAAATAGATGGAACCAGTAATGATCACGACTATTGGCATATCGATGATGTAACCGTAACGGATTATGACGTTGGGCCTGTAGTTAACGGCTTATTTTATGATGGCTTTGAACGTGCTGCTCTAGGAACTACAGACTGGTCTATTAGTAAAGTGGATAGCCGTAGCGCTTCCTCTATTGGAACGCAAATCGCGAGCGTAGGAACGCGCAGTATGTATACTCGCAGTGGCGAGATATATGTGTCCACACGAGCGATTGATTTATCCGGTTATGACTTTGTACAGATGAGTTTTTGGATACGCAGCGGCTCTGATTACTACAGTGAGTGGCCAAGTTATGGTGACGATTTACATGCAGAAATGCTATTGAATAATGGTACTTGGCAACGGATAGGTACGTATTTAGGATCCGGCAGTGCGGGTGGTGACACCTATGAATATTATGCGCGCTTACCTACTACTGCTTATCATGCGAATTTTAAACTGCGCTTTCACCAAATAGATGGAAGTATCAACAATGACTTTTGGCACATTGATGAAGTCTTTGTTGGTTATCGTAGCCCTGCAGTACCGAATACCGTAGATCATTATTTATTGACGTTTAGTGATCAGGCGCTCACCTGTACTGCTCAAAATGTTGAGATTAAGGCCTGTTTAAATGCAGATTGCTCGACGCTTTATACTGATGATGTTGATGTTACGCTAACGCCAAGCGGTTGGACGGGGTCTGATACGGTAACGATTTCGGGCGGTACTGCGAATGTATCATTGCGCCAAGCAACCGCAAGTACGGTTACTTTGGGGGCAACGTCCACCACGCCAGCTGCGGATAATGCAACGCAGTGCATTATCAATGGCGGCACGGCCTCTTCATCTTGCGATATGATTTTTGCTGATTCTGGCTTTGTCTTTTCGATTCCTGATTTTTTGGCGGTAAAAGGTACTACGGGAATTACTATTCAAGCGGTCAAAAAGAGCGATGCTAGTGAAGCCTGTATTCCTGCCTTTGCCAGTGTGACTAAATCTCTCGATGTTTGGTCAGATTATATCAGCCCAAATTCAGTAGTGCGCCCGGTCTCTTGGCCAGTAGCAGTAAATGGTGTTTCTATCGGTGGTAGCTCGGGTACCGCTACGCCGATTTCGTTGGCGTTTGATGCAACCGGAGCATCGACGCTTACCGTTAATTATGCTGAC
The DNA here is from genome assembly GCF_034111725.1 of Thalassolituus sp. Classification (GTDB taxonomy): domain Bacteria; phylum Pseudomonadota; class Gammaproteobacteria; order Pseudomonadales; family Oceanobacteraceae; genus Thalassolituus. The sequence goes on from NZ_JAWUWR010000005.1 coordinate 5,459, forward strand.
GCAGGGCAAGTGCAAGTGAATGCGAGCTATAGCGGTAGCGGTGCGGATGCTGGGCTCGTCATGACAGGAAACGATACCTTTGTCAGTCGTCCTGCGGGGATGTGTGTAAGTGCAACGACGACTTGCTCTGCTGGTGATGCTAGTTGTCCTAAATTTATGACCGCAGGAACCGCATTTTCTCTTAGCGTACAGGCGGTGGCTTGGCAGTTTGATGGTGATACGGATTTTTGTGCTGGCAATAGCAGTACGCCCAATTATAGTGCGATAGGTGTTGGCTTAAGCGCAGCTATATTGTCGCCATCGCCAGCAAATTCTGCTGGGTCAGTTACCCCCACTAGCTATGATCATGGCGCTATTGCGGCGGGTACGCACAGTGTTTCTATTAGCGAAAGTGAGGTTGGCGTATTTCGCTTTGATGTGACACCGCCGAGCTATTTTGGTTACAACCTTGGTGTATTTAGCAGTGAGCCAATTGGACGATTTTATCCGAATCATTTTACTACATCGGTTACTGACAACGGCGCTCTAGCGGCTAATTGCAGTACATCTGCTCCGTTTAGTTATAGTGGCGAGGATATTACTTGGTTGGTTGCGCCGCAGTTAACAATAACCGCAAAGAACGCAGTGAATGTCACCACCCAGAATTACACGACACCCGCTTATTTGAAGTTAGCAGTGGGTGATATTAATGTAGCTAATATCAGCGCAGATAACTCCGCGGTTGATGGTGGAGCAGTACCTTTATCGATTATCAGTACTTTGAATTCTGGGTCGCTAACAACCTCGTCATTTGGTCAATTAACTTACGACTTTAGCCCATTAGATATTTTCACTTATACTCATGAGGCGCGAGCGGAAATCAATAGTTTTACTCCCGATATTTTAATGAGTATCACTGATATTTCTGACAGCGATGGTGTTGCCATGCCGTCCAGTCCATTAACCTTCACACCGCTGGCTAATATGGATGTACGCTTTGGACGCCTGTGGCTTGAAGACACCTATGGGCCGGAAACCTTAGATGTGATTATGCCATTACGAGTTGAATACTTTGATGGCAGTCGTTATCGGGTTAATACCGACGATTCTTGCACCGACTATTCGGGGGTTAATGCAAGCGTTAGTCCAACGACATTAACGCAAGTGGATACTAGCTCCGGTGTAGTGACTAGCGGTGTTAGTGGTACGTCTGGATTGTTACTGCAGGCACCACCATCGGTAGCTGGAACGCCCGATACAGGAGAAGCAATCATCACTTATACAACGCCCATTTGGTTACAGGGAGACTATGACAATAATGGTAGTTTTGAAGATGCCAGTGGCATAGTCAGTTTTGGGGTATACCGTGGTCATAATCGAGTGATTTATCGGAAGGAACTTCGAGAATAGAAAAGCCGACATTATGTCGGCTTTTCTATTTTTAACTTTTTGATGCCGTTAGAACTTAATCTTCCCTGTCGTCATCATCGTTACCTGAGTCCATGTTCAGCTCTTTTATTTTGCGAGTCAGCGTATTTCGACCCCAGCCAAGTAGGTTGGCGGCATCGCGTCGACGTCCTGCCGTATGCTTTAAAGCGGTCTCGATCATAATCCGTTCGAAAATGGGTACTGCAGTATCCAATAGGTGATCGGTACCATTACCAAGCTGTTGATCTGCCCAATAACGTAGGCTTTGCTCCCAGTTGCCAGAAGTAGCAACGCTGGTTTGCTGGTCTAGTAGCTCAGGTGGCAAATCGCTGACAAGCACTTCGCGGCCTGATGCCATTACTGTTATCCAGCGACAAGTATTTTCGAGCTGACGAACGTTACCTGGCCAATCTAAGGAGCTTAAGAACTCTTCGGTTTCTGTGCGTAATTGTTTTACTTCTACTTCTAACTCTTCAGCAGCACGCTTTAAAAAGTGAGTAAGCAATTTGGGAATGTCTTCACGACGATCAGCAAGACGCGGTAAATGAATACGAATGACGTTTAAACGATGGAATAAATCTTCGCGGAAACGACCTTCTTTTACCAAGGTTTCTAAATTTTGGTGGGTCGCAGCGATTATTCGCACATTCACTTTGACCGGTGTTGTACCGCCAACGCGATAGAACTCTCCGTCAGCTAATACGCGCAATAGACGTGTTTGTGTATCTGATGGCATATCACCAATTTCATCAAGAAATAGCGTGCCATTATTGGCTTGTTCAAAGCGTCCGCGGCGCTGACCGCCTGCACCCGTAAAGGAGCCTTTTTCATGACCAAACAATTCCGATTCGATTAAATCTTTTGGAATTGCGGCCATATTCAAAGCGATGAACGGTTCGGCAGAGCGAGGGCTGTGCTTGTGTAAAGCATGTGCCACTAATTCTTTACCTGTACCGGATTCACCGTTGATGAGTACAGTAATGTTGGACTGTGATAAACGACCAATAGCTCGGAAAACTTCTTGCATTGCGGGCGCTTCACCAATGATTTCTGGTGTCTGCGCATCATCGACAATCGCTGGGGATTGAGCACTGATTTCGGCAAAATGGGCGATGGCTCGTTGAATTAAGCTAACCGCTTCATCGACGTCAAATGGTTTGGGTAAATATTCAAAAGCACCGCTGCGGTATGATGATACGGCACTTTCAAGATCGGAGTGCGCGGTCATAATGATAACGGGCAAATCTGGATGGGCTTCTGTTGCATGCTTTAACAGAGTTAAGCCATCCATGCCGGGCATGCGAATATCAGAGATGATGGCATCCGGATGTTCACGTCGTAATTGCACTAGGGCGGGTTCTGCCTGTTCAAATACGCGGGTAGTAATATTCGCTTGTTGTAGGGCTTTTTCCAGTACCCAGCGAATGGATTTATCGTCGTCAATGATCCAGACAGTGCTCATAAAGGTTCCAAGGGTAAATAAATAGAGAATGTGGTTTTATCGGCATCACTAACAAATTCAATAATGCCTTGGCTCTGATTGATAATGGATTGTGATATCGACAATCCCAGTCCCGTGCCTTCGGCGCGACCGCTGACCATAGGATAAAATAGGTCTTCACGCAGCGCTGCTGGAATGCCGGGTCCATTATCAATGATATCTATTTGTGCCACTAAACGATGGCGATGATGACCGATCGTAAACTGGCGAATAGTACGCGTGCGCAGCACTAACATCGGACGTTCTGCTTGTTCTTTGTTTTCAAGCATCGCTTGCATGGCGTTGCGGCAAATATTAAGTAAGGCTTGAATCATTTGGCCTTTATCGGCTTCGAACTCGGGTATAGATGGATCATAATCGCGGGAAATAAGAATGACGCCGTCGGATTCCACTTCGATAAGTTGACACACGCGTTCTAAAACTTCGTGAATGTTCACTTGTTCTTGTTTTGGAATCTGGCGCGGACCAAGTAAGCGATCAACTAAATCTCGTAACCGATCAGCTTCCTCAATAATAATATTGGTGTATTCGCCAAGTTCTTCTGTTGGCAGTTCGCGTGCTAGCAATTGTGCTGCGCCACGAATGCCGCCAAGCGGATTTTTGATCTCATGCGCTAAACCGCGCACAAGGGAACGCGTTGTTTCTTGCTTGGATATCAATTGTTCTTCGCGACTAATACGCGTTAGACGGTCGCGACCTTGCAGCTCAATCAGGAGTGACGGCAGGCGAGTCTCGGGGTGAGCAACCGGGCTAACGCTATAGTCGAGTGTAATATGCTGCTGATTGTGCAGTTTGATAATGGTTTCGCGTTTTGTGTAGGAGTGCCCGGTGATGACTGATTGCTCTAATGCGGAAGCGGATTCGTCGGTTTCAATGCAGAGATCCGTAAAAGGGACGCCGACCCCACGTTTGCCACTCATTTCGAGTAGGGCTTCAGCCGCAGGGTTCATGTAGAGCACGATTAAGTCGGCGTCTAAAAGTAATACGCCAGTATTCAGGTGTTCGAGTAATCGTTGATTAATGATCGCGCTGGCCAGCATAGAAGTTCTCCGTATTGCCCTATATAGGCAAAAAACGAGCCATCTTAAGTGAATGCACAATGATAGCGCGATTAGAGATTTTTAGTGCTGCTAACTAGCCCAAAGACAGATTTATCCGTACAAGAGTGGATCCATAATGGTGCGATATGGAAAAGTTATGCACTATTTTGGGCCTATCGGGATAGGGAGGATGCTCGAAAGACAGGTAGCACTACGAGATTGCTACTAATTAGAGGTTCGTCATCGGCATTGCGCACTTGCAATTGCAAGGAGTGTTCACCACGGTCGAGATTCTGCAAATTGAATGAGGTTTGTCGCCCTTTGGCGATAATTGCGCCGTTGTCTAGTAATACTAAGTTATCGCTATCACGCAGCCCCGGGCTTAGTACACCGCTGACTTCGATATTGCCCGCAGCACCGGTGGGTAGTGGCTCATTGTTGCGCGGGCTTACAATTGCAAGACTGGTATAGCTGAATGCTGCCTCTGTGCGTTTGGCGGGTTCGGGAGTTGGTGGTGGTTCAGGATTAAATGCGGGTAAAGACGGTAGCTCTCTAACCTCGTGACGCTGAGAATCATCACTCGGCATGTCACTAAAGATCACATTACCTTCGGCATCCATGCTCATATACACCTCGGTACCTGCATGAGCTGCAGTAAAACTAAAGCTTAAAATGATGCAAGCTGAGTAGATTAGTGGCTTCATATCCAATTTCCTTGTGTCACCGCGAGCGGAATAAATCCAACAGTATGCTAAGAGCGTAACGGTTAAAAGCTATTGCCCTAGTATAAAACCGGCTATCCTCAGTCGGCAAATAGTCAGGTAACTCAAGATAGCAGAATAATGATCGGATTAGTGCAACGTGTTCGTCATGCCCGTGTCGATGTGAATGATGTCACCATCGGTGAAATCGGAGCCGGAATCGTCTTGCTGTTGGGGGTACAAAAGCATGATGACGAAGTGACTCTGCAGCGCTTGCTTAACAAACTACTGAATTACCGTATTTTTGCTGATGAACAAGGGCGAATGAATATGAGTCTTTTAGACGTTCAGGGGCAGTTATTAGTGGTTTCGCAATTTACCTTGGCGGCAGATACTCAGAAAGGAACACGACCAGGTTTTTCGCGTGCTGCCGCGCCCGAACATGCGCGTCAGTTGTATGAATTATTTTGTCAGAAGGCCAGCGAGAAGGTTATGGTGCAAATCGGTGAGTTTGGTGCCGATATGCAGGTGAGCTTGCAGAATGATGGTCCGGTGACGTTTTGGCTGGAAGTATAGCGTTTAAGTGGCTGTAGCAATTTCTCGTTCTTGTTATGCTAGTGAACTACTAATAAACATCGAGCTTAGCTCGTACTCTATTCATTGATTAAGGAAGTATTGTGGATTACTCAGCATTGAAACACTCCCATGTAGGACTGGCTTACCTTTCGATCCTTTTTTTCATTGTTCGCTTTGCTATGTTCCGTATGAGCCCAGCATTAAAAGCGAATAAGCTATTTAAGATTCTTCCTCATGTAATTGATACCTTATTAATTGTGTTTGCCATTTGGCTTTGTATTGAGATTTCTCAGTATCCACTGACTGATCACTGGTTAACGGCAAAAGTCGCCGGTTTGATTGCTTATATCGGCTTCGGTACGGTTGCAATTAAGCGCGGTAATACCAAAGCCTTTATCTTGGCGCTGGTCAGTTTTGCGTACATCTTTGGTGCAGCTAAGGCGCATAGTGTGATGTCTTGGTTGGCGTTAATGTAAGGGCTCTGATAAGGTTCCTATATCCTTGTTGCTAGCCTTATCGTTTTTGTTTACTGAGCTTCTTATGAGTAAGCGCACATTACCAACATTTTTACTTCTACTTTTGGTGTTTACCACCTTGAGTGCAAGTGTGCGCGCAGCTCAACCATGTGCCGCTATGATGGCGGCGCAGCAAGCAAGTTTACAAGCAATGGAGGCCGGCATGGGCAACGAACATCCATGCCACCATCAAGAAATGGCTAGCCATGATATGCAAGGTAACTTTGCTGATTCTACTGATGACAGTTCGGGTGATTGCGCTGCAAACTGTTTGTGCTGCGCTTCGGCCCTAGGGGCATCTTTACTACCACCAGTCTTGCCTTTTGTGCAGGCTGATCGGCAGCGCTCTTATTATCTCTCTTGGGTTGCCACTCCGATTTTGCGCTATTCTACGCCGCTGCAACGTCCTCCTATCGCCTAATTAATTCTGCTTTTTCGGCTACAGCTGCGAATACGTCATGTCGGTTCGCAGAGGTGGCGAATGTAAGATTATTTAGGACGACCTTATGAAACCGTTAGTAAAATATCAGCACACATCTCAGCGTGCTGCCCGACTAGCTCTTCGCACTTTTCTATCTGTGATACTGAGTATTGTTTGGTTGCCAAGCGCCAGCGCGCAAGCAACGGAGCTAACTCAGTCGCCACAGACATCCTTGTCGCTTACTCAAGTTCAGACATTGGTGCTGGATAATGACCAGCAACTTTCTAGCTATCAGTTACGTCAGCAAGGTTTACGCGCACAGCAGCAAAGCCAAGGGTATTGGTCGGCACCGCGTTTAGGTGTTGGCATGTTGAATGTGCCTCTGGATAGTTTCTCGTTATCCCAAGAACCGATGACGCAAATGCAGGTAACCCTGTCACAAGCTTTACCGCGCGGTAATAGCGTTTATTTACAGCAACAAAAGAGTGCTCAGCAAGCCAGTGCTCAAGGCGAATCATTGGCGTTACGTCGTGCCGAATTACGTCGCGACAGTGCTTTGCTGTGGCTCGATATCGCACGCGCGACCGAAGCTGAAAAACTTGTGCAGCGTCACGAAGCGCATTTTCGTCAGTTGCGCAGTGTCGTGCTGAGCCGCTACGGCAATGCCACCAACACTCGTGCTCAAGATTTCTTGCGCTTAGATTTGGAGTTGGAGCGTTTGAGTGAGCGATTACTCACGTTGAAGCAGACACGCATTGAAGCTCGTGCTCGTCTCAATGAATGGTTGCCTGCCGATGTTCAACAAATGCCTCTGCAGTTAACCGACGAGCCGAAGGTAATAACCCTAACCTCGCAAGATTTCATCGCCAAAATCGAACAACACCCCGCTATTTTGTTGCGTCAAACACTGGAGCAAGCGGCCGATACTGCGGTTGAGTTGGCGCGTGAAGATGAAGCACCGCAATGGCAATTGAATGCGGCTTATGGTTATCGCGGCGATGACATGAATGGTGATGATAGGGCTGATTTTGTATCGCTCGGTGTCAGCGTTGATTTGCCGTGGGCGATTCAAGGCGGTACTCGCCATGCGACTAAAGCAAAAATATTAGAGCGTGAAGCCCTTGCCGCGGAGCGCGAACAGATATTACGCCATCTATTAAGTCAGGCCGACAGTATCTCGCAGCGTTCACAGTTACAGCGTCAACGGTTGGACTTTTACGATCAACGTTTACTGCCGCAACTAGAACAGCAACGACAAGCCGTACAAACCAGCTATGCCAATGATGATAGCGATTTTACTGAAGTCATCCGTGCTGAAATGGATGAATTAAACGGCAATATAGAACGCTTAAATGTGCTGCGCGATTGGCATCAAAGCCAAGTGTGGTTGGGCTTTTATTTAGCGGCAGAATTAAAGGATGCATCTTATGAATAAATTGACATTAGTGATTGCCGCCGTCGTTGGTGTTGTCGGCATCTTGGCAGGAATGCTGTTAGAGCGTTCGCAAACTGAAACTAATTTGGCCGCCAGTTCAGCAACACAAGAGCAGAGTAAAGAGCCCTTATATTGGGTAGCGCCGATGGATCCTAATTACCGGCGTAGTGAACCGGGTTTATCACCTATGGGTATGGATTTAGTGCCTGTGTATGACGAAGCCTCCGAAGATCAGGCGGCAGGCACGGTAACGTTAAATGCGGGATTACAAAATCAACTCAGCGTTACTACAGCACAAGCCCAAGTGCGTGCTTGGCAAGATCAACTTATCTTACCCGCTATCGTTCGCTTTAACCCCGAGCAATCACAGGTTGTGCAAGTGCGTGCTGAAGGTTGGGTGCGGCAACAATTTGTATTTTCTGTCGGCGAACAAGTGACTCGCGGACAGCCATTATTCACTTGGTATAGCCCGCGTTTAATTAGCGCCCAAGAAGAGTTTTTAAGCGCGCTGCGCAGCGGTCAAAAAGGATTAATTGCAGCGGCAGAATCTCGTTTGTTGGCTTTAGATATGTCGCCGCAATGGTTAAAAGAATTGCGTCGTGAACGCAAATTACAGGAAGAAATTACGGTTCTAGCGCCACAAAATGGCGTGATCCAAGAGCTGACCTTGCGCCCTGGTGCGCAAATTATGCCGACACAAAAATTACTGACCTTAGTGAATTCGAATGCCTTGTGGGTTGAAATACAAATTCCGCCTGGTTTAGAACAGCGTATTCAAATTAAGGACGCGGTTATTTTAACCGATACCCAAGGACACAGCGTGACTGCTGATGTTGCGGTTTTGTATCCGCTACAAGAAGGAAAACTACGCAGCCAAGTGGCACGCGTTGAGGTGACGAACGATCAGCTTAACTGGCTGGATGGGCAATATGTTCGGGCCGATATTCGTGGTGCCGAGGAAGAGTCATTACAGATTCCAGCCTCTGCGTTAATTGATGATGGGCATCAACAGCGAGTTGTACTAGCCGATGGTCAAGGTCATTTCCGTTCTATCGCGGTAACCACACGTAAGCGCAATGCTCAGTGGGTAGAAATTTGTTCAGGGTTAGAAGTTGGTGATCTCGTTGTTACCAATGCGCAGTTTTTAATTGATTCAGAATCGTCAGTGGCGAGTGATCTACAGCGTTACGAAAAGGCGATGGCAGTGGACGAAATGAATAGTGAAGAAATGGATCATTCTCAGATGAATCATGAGGGGATGAACCACGAAGAGATGAACCACGAAGAGATGGATCACTCGCAGATGAATCATAGCCAAATGAATGTTGAGGGTGTGGACCATTCGCAGATGAATCATGAGGGCATGAATCATGATTAGTCAGATTATCGCTTGGTCGGTTAGAAACCGCATTATGGTATTAATTTTAACCGCCATGCTGATTGCGATTGGGCAGTATTCATTACAGCGCACGCCGGTGGATGCCATTCCTGATTTATCGGATGTGCAGGTTATTATTAAAACACGCTTTCCTGGGCAAGCACCGGAAGTCGTGCAGGAACAGGTCACCTATCCTTTAACTTCCGCGCTTATGTCGGTACCGGGCGCACATGCCGTGCGCGGTTTTTCGTTTTACGGCGATTCATACGTTTATGTTTTATTCGATGACTCTACCGATTTGTATTGGGCGCGCAGCCGCGTATTAGAATATTTAAGTCAGTTGAGTGGTGTTCTACCAGCGGGTGTACAGCCACAGTTAGGCCCAGACGCGACGGGTGTCGGTTGGGTTTATATTTATGCGTTAACCGACCCTAGCGGTCAGCATTCGTTAGCCGATTTACGCAGTTTACAAGACAATTTTCTGCGCTATGAATTGCAAGCAGTGCAGGGGGTATCCGAAGTTGCGTCGTTGGGCGGCATGGTGCGGCAATATCAAGTGGTCGTTGATCCTATTGCGTTAGCCGCAGAGCAAATCCCACTGAGTCATTTAGTCACCGCAATTCAACGTTCAAATCGTGAGATTGGTGCTTCGGTTATCGAGCAAGCCGAGGCCGAATATATGATTCGCGCAACCGGATTGATTCGCTCAGAAGCCGATCTACTGGAGGTGCCTTTAGGTGTACGAGCGGACGGTTCACCACGATTCCTTAAAGATGTCGCTCGCGTACAGCAAGGGCCAGCGCCTCGCCGTGGCATTGCTGAGTTGGATGGCCTTGGTGAAGTCGCCGCCGGTATTGTCGTTATGCGTTTTGGTGAAAATGCGCAGGCCACCATTGAAGCGGTTAAAGAACGATTAACCGCTATTAAACCCTCGTTACCAGCGGGTGTTGAAATTGTTCCGGTTTACGACCGTACGCGGTTAATTGGCAAGGCCGTAGATAATTTATGGCAAAAATTAGGCGAGGAATTTATCGTCGTTGCCTTGGTCTGCGCTTTATTTCTATTCCATTTGCGTTCCGTCATGGTGGTTGTGCTGAGTTTGCCTGTGGCTATTTTGGCGGCATTTATTGTCATGAAGTGGCAGGGAATCAATGCCAATATCATGTCCCTAGGAGGTATTGCGATTGCCATTGGTGCTATGGTTGATGGTGCTATTGTGATGATCGAAAACCTACATAAACATTTAGAGAAAAGTGATGATAAGGCGGATCGCTGGCAGATTGTTGTACGGTCGGCGCAGGAAGTTGGGCCGCCGTTATTCTTTAGCCTATTAATTATCACTCTGAGTTTCATCCCTGTTTTTGCTTTAGAAGCTCAAGAAGGGCGCATGTTCGCCCCTCTCGCGTTTACTAAAACATACGCCATGGGTGCCTCTGCAATATTAGCGATTACGCTAGTGCCGGTGTTGTTGGGTTATTTTGTTCGTGGCCATATTCGCTCAGAACAAGAAAACCCAATTAATCGAGGGTTAGTCGCGATTTATCAACCGCTATTACGCTGGGTTTTACGTTTTCCTCGCCGTATCGTTTTGGGTTGTGTGCTGCTAGCGGCAACGGCATGGTGGCCATTAACTCAGCTAGGCACTGAATTTATACCGCCTTTAGATGAAGGTGATCTTATGTATATGCCAACCACCTATCCGGGGATTTCGGTGGGTGAGGCGCGGGAAATATTGCAAAAAACCGATCAATTGATTCGTACCTTGCCGGAAGTCGAAACGGTATTGGGAAAGATAGGTCGCGCGGAAACCGCTACTGATCCAGCACCGTTGACTATGGTTGAAAGTTTTATTCAATTAAAACCACGGGATCAATGGCGAGAGGGAATGACGCCCGAATCATTGCGCCGCGAATTAGAGCAATTAATTCAATTTCCGGGTTTGAGTAATGCGTGGGTACAGCCGATTCGTACGCGTATTGATATGCTCGCAACGGGGATTAAAACCCCAGTGGGTGTACGTATATCAGGGCCGAGCCTTGATGAAATTCAAAAAATAGGCGCACAACTTGAAGGCGTGGTGGGCGACGTTGAAGGAACGGCATCGGTCTATGCTGAACGTCCTTCATCGGGACGTTATTTAACCGTGGATATTCGTCGCAGTGATGCGGCACGTTATGGAATGACAGTCGCTGATGTGCAAGATGTTATTGCAACAGCGGTCGGAGGGCGCTCAATTAGTGAAACCATTATGGGTGTGGAACGTTATAGTATTAATGTGCGTTTCCCGCAGGCATTTCGTGATTCGCCACAGGCGCTACGCGACTTGTATTTTGTTGCCCCGACAGGTCAGTTAGTCACCTTAGGTGCATTGGCTGATATTGGAATTGATGCAGGACCGGCGGTGATCAAAAGCGAGAATGCTCAGGTGATTGGTTGGGTGTTTATTGATCTCGACGGCGTCGACGTCGGTAGCTATGTTGCTAATGCGCAAGCGCGAGTGCAGCAAGCCTTAGCCAATAGTGAAGTGATTTTACCCGCAGGGTATTCATTAAAATGGGCTGGGCAGTATGAATATATGCAGCGCGCGCAAGAAAAGCTCAGCTATGTTGTGCCACTAACCATTTCTATTATCGCTATTTTATTATTCATGGCATTTGGTAGCTTAACTGAAGTTGCACTTATTTTATTAACCTTGCCGTTGGCTTTAACTGGGAGTCTCTGGCTACTGTGGGCATTGGATTTTAATTTGTCGGTAGCGGTAGGTGTTGGCTTTATCGCCTTAGCCGGGGTAGCGGTTGAAATTGGTGTGATTATGCTGATGTATTTAAATCAAGCGTGGGACGCATTAAAAACAGAACAAGGACCTATTACCGAAGCGCAGTTGCGGCAAGCAGTACTCACAGGTGCGGGGCAGCGTCTACGTCCTGTCGCCATGACAGTATTGACGATCGCGATTGGTTTATTGCCCGTCATGTTGGGCAGTGGAACGGGGTCGGAAGTGATGAGCCGAATCGCCGCTCCCATGGTTGGAGGAACGGCGAGCGCTTTGATTCTAACGTTAGTATTGCTACCAGCGCTGTATTTCTTGTGGCGACGTCGGCAAATTTAGTTATTAAAAGGTGTAGTTGCTAATTTGTGAATTGATATCTTCTGCTCGTTGATTGAGCTTGCCAACCGACGCGGTAATTTTTTCAGCGCTTTCGTGACCTGTTTTACTCAGATCTCGAGCGTTGGATAAATTACCATTAATTTCGTTAATTACTGATGTTTGTTCTTCGATGGCCGATGCCACACGCAGAATACGGTCAGTAATACGAATTAATGACGCAGATATTTGCTTCACTTGTTCTTCTGACTCGCGTGCACTGGTTACTGTACCTTCTGCTTTTTCTTCGCCACCTTTCATTGAATTTACCGCGCGATCAACCCCTGACTGTAATTTATCGATCATGGTATTAATGTCGCCCGTTGATTTCTGGGTTTTTCCGGCGAGTGTACGTACTTCATCGGCAACCACCGCAAACCCTCGCCCTTGTTCGCCGGCACGGGCAGCTTCAATTGCAGCGTTAAGCGCTAGTAAGTTAGTTTGTTCTGCGATGCCTTTAATTACATCCAATACTGAAGCGATATTAACGGTTTCTTTTTCCAGATCTTTAATGACACTAGATGCATCGTTAACGCTGCCTGCAAGTGCAGTGATATCAGTGACCGCACTGCGAAATTGATTCGCTACGGCTTTCGCTGTTGTATCGGATTCTTTGGCTTCTTCTGATACTTCTACGGTTGTACGAGCTACTTCTTGAATTGCTTCAGCCATTTCGCGGTTCGCATTGGCAACCATGTCCATAGATGCTGCATACTGTTTGCTAAGTGCTTGGCCTTCATCAGCACCTGATTTTAATTGCGCGCTTGATTCTCTTACGTCTTCGACAATGTGCTGAATATTACGCATTAAAGTCTGCATTCGCTCTAAAAAACGGTTGAAGCTCTTCGCGACGCGACCAACTTCATCATCGCCGCTGACTGGTAAGCGCGCTGTTAGATCGCCGCGACCGTCGGCTAAGCCGTTGAGCACTCTGGTAAGGTTATTAATGGGGCGGATAATCAGCTTGGGTACGACAATGGCAATAAATAAAGTGATTGCTAGTGCAATGCCAACCAGTAATAGAATGACTGATAAACTTGATTCTTTCGTCGCCATATTGTGTTTATGCAGAGAATCAGCCGCTGTCTTAATCATCTCGCCGAGATTATCCAGTTGATTACGCATGCTTTCGAATTCTTTATCTAAAGCATTAGTACTAAGTTCTGTTGCATTATTTAGACTGACTTGATCGGCCATAGCTTGGGCTACTAGCCTTTCGGATTTTGGACGCCATGTACTATAGGCTGCTAAAAATTTGTCGACTTGTTGTTTAATTTCGGGAGTGACTTCAAGGGCTCGCACCTTATTGATACGGTCCTGGACTTGATTGAGATTGGCACTGTGCATATCGACAAAATTCTTCGCATGGATGCCCAGCGCGATAGAGCGTTCCGCAATTTGAGCTTGATACAAATCACGATCGGCGTTCAAGGTAAGATTGAGCGCGGGGATATAGGTTTTCTCGATATGGGCGGCATCGTTACTAAGACTATTGAGCGTCGAAATTTGTACGCCTGATAGTACCAGTAGCAATATACCGACGATTCCGATCGGCAAGCGCAGCTTGTGCGCTAAGCTTAAATTCGACCAATTCATTGTGAGGCTCCGGTGCGTCAGATGTCTTTTCAGCATAGACGACATTCCAATGGCGACAAGTGGGCCAACCTGCGCTTTGCAATATTGTGTACCTCCCTCGTTTAGCGCGGCGGATCGACTTTATCGTTGTGGCTGGTATTTACCCTAAACCAGCCGGCAATACTGTAGCGATCACGTTGAGCGGGTTTTACTTCGTGGGGAAACTCTTCACTCAAAAACACCACTAAACGCCCATAGGCGGGAGTAATGTTTTCAATAAGCTGATTGTCTTCGTTATACATAACCAATTCACCACCATCACTGGTTTGCCAATGATTGTTTAGGTACAGCACGGTACTTAACACGCGATTTGCTTGGCCACGAAAGGCATCCAAATGTTTCTTGTAGAAGGCGCCGGGTCGATAGTGAGCGAAATGGCTTTCGTAAGAGAATAGTCCAAGAAATAGTCGACGATTTAGATGGATTCGCAACTCACTCATATACTCGAGCCAAGCTTTCTCAGCTTTATCCCCCGGTTCTAGCCAGCGGATTTTATCTTGGCGCACAAAGCGGTTCTGTGAGTGTTGATCTCCTCTCCCTATGCCAGCCACTTGCATACTATCGTCGTCCTGACGAATCAGTTGCAGTAAACGCTGCGCCAGTTGCAAGGTCATGTTGTCGGGTAGAGCGCAGTCAATAACAGAGTAGCCGCGATGCGATAGATCTTCCGCGATCCGTTCAAATGGCGGTTCAAAAAATGAATCAAATGAATGCACGGGTGCTCCTGAAATCTGCTTGAAAATCGCCCTTCCGGTTTTGCGGAAGGGGGCGGACTTTTACGGAAACCCTGTGCTAGGTACAGCAAAAAAAATTGATGGTTATCAGTGCACTTCTTAATGGTTATATGGCCGACAGGAGGCTCCATGCTGCCAGTGCTAAAAATACTGCACTGGTGATATAACGTGCGGCGTTAAGAGGCAGTCGCTGCATTAGGTGATTTCCCCAAATTACCACGGGCACGTTGGCAATCAACATGCCTAGGGTTGTTCCCGCAGTAACCCACCACATAGATTGGAACTCAGCAGCCAACAATACGGTGGCTATTTGTGTTTTGTCGCCGATCTCGGCAATAAAGAATAATACAGTGGTTGCGGCAAATGCGCCCCAGCGTGACAGGTCGTCTTCATCCTCGTCGGCTTTGTCAGGGATAAGTACCCAAATTGCCATCAATAAAAAGCTGATGCCAAGGATAAGTTCGCCGGTGCCATTGCTAAGCCAGTCATTGATTCGACTCCCGAGCCAGTCTCCGCCCCAAGCAGATAGCCCGTGATTGATCACTGTGGCGAGTAATATGCCAGCGATAATGGCCCAACGGTTACGAAAACGGGTAATCAGTAGTAAAGATAGAAGCTGTGTCTTGTCACCTATTTCAGCGACAGCAACAGCCAGTGTAGAGGTTAAAAACGGTGAAGCAGAGTGCTCGGCCAGGGTTAAGCCGGTATTGATTAGGTCTGACATTGGGATACCTCGGGCGACTTTAAACCAAAGACAAATAGCCCGATGTCGCCCTGAAATCGAGTATTTGTCTTAGGTCTCATCAATTCTTTTACAGAACGTCTACACCATGAGCATGAGGCTCAATTATGTTGATGCAAACACCACGAATATGGTAGCGGCAGATTACTCCCCCAAGAGAGGGGACAATTGTACCCGAGTTTGATTTGAATGCGAGTCGGTAGATACAATTTTTTTGATCTACAAGATAAGATTTTTTCGATTTACCGCAGAAATCAGCAATGAAACTATGCGCGCGTTTCAATTAGTGGGAAAGCCCGTGGGGGTGTACGATGACTCTGCCTGTAGAACATGATGAATACGAAGATGAAGCGCCTTCGCGCAAACCTTCAGGTAAAAGTGCGGATTACGATAAAAAGCGTCGTCGCGCTGAACGCATACTTGAGCAAGCCCGCATTCGCGAGTTTTTAGGTATGGATATAGATTATTTTGATGAGCCGGAGGCACGCTAAATCTCCGCTCTTTTTGCTAGTAGGAGATTGTAGTGCTAGGTAACGCTTTCCAAGACATTCTTAAAAGCTTAGTGCGCAGCCCGTCGGTGGTTGGTGCGGAGCATTCTTTTTTCCGCGTATTGCAGCGTGAGCTGGAAGAACGTGGAGCTAATGTTACCTGGTACGAGGGGGTACTCGTTGCTCAAGGCAACGATCCCTTTTCTATGATGTTTTCTGCGCATATCGACCGTCATGGGTTGGTGTGTACCGGCCCTAATGAATTCCAGTACGCAGCGTTTGTTTCTGGCGGTCGTTCTGATTTGCTGGGAAATTCGGTATCGGAAGAACTGATAAAGATGATCGTTGACCGCTTCGGTGATGTTGACGTCTTCGCCTATGAGCCTTGGTCTGGTGCTTATCGCGGTAGCGGCAAGATTTCTGGTACTTATGTATGTCCATACCGTAACAACTTAATTTTTGAATTAACCGGTATGAGTCATCTTGTCGCGGGTACGCCGGTTGCCTTTCGCGATCAATTGCGTAACGACGGCGATAGCTTAACGGGTCAGCTCGATAACGTCCTAACGGCTGCTATGTTGGTTTATTTATTTGAGTTGGGCTTTCAAGGTACCGCCTTTTTCACAGCCCAAGAAGAGGCGGGTCGTAGCTGGCGCTACCTGCTGGAGTGGTTCCGTCGTTTCGGTGGTTCTACTAACCAGCTGGTGGTGGTGGACACTAGTCCATTCCCAGATACAAACGCGGCCCGAGCGCAAACGCTGGTATTACGTCATCAGGATGCTAACGCTAAGTTTAGCGAGTCGATGACCAGCCAGTTAGCCGCGACGTGCGATCTATTGGGTGTTAGTTATCAATACAAAGACGAGTACATCATTAATCAAAATCAGCAGCTCAGTATGCAAGGCTTAGCGCCCAAGTCGCTGGGCAGTACCGAAATGGGGCGTATTATTGCCGCCTCCGGTGGGCTGGTGGATGGCACAACACTGCAAATTCCGACAACGGGTTATCACACCATGAATGAGAGTGCTTCGTTATTTGCCTGTGAGGCTTTCTTAGCGGTTCTGTGTCGTCTGGGTGGTGTAAATATGCCGAGCCGCTTATAGTTCTCTTAGTAATTTTTCTGATGTTTGCGGCCTAGGTCTCGTCGATTAGGCCGCACCTCTAACGAGATCGTTATGATCAAGCTTCTACCTGACTTTCCCGTTGTCGATGATTCGCCGCACGCCAGTAGCTGTATTCTATTTGCTCATGGAGATAGCGTGTCGCCGCATTACCTTGTTTATGAGGTGGCGCGCGACTTTTTATCGGCTCCACGGACTTTTGTTGTAGTTGAAATATTGAGTGATCTCAGTCCTTGGATGTCGCAGCGAGATGATGTCGGCGACTTGGGCGTTTTCTCGGTTTCTGACTCGGATATTCAGTTGGATGCTGATGAAGAACACCTACTTTTTTGTACGCAGCATCATCAGGTAGAAATTATTAGTCGAAAGGCGACAATTGTTGACCGAGTTTACGGATTTAGTGAGGCAACTCAGGCCCTAATTCAGGTATTGTCCAAGGACAACCGATAAACCATTAAATTGATATACTAATCAATTATTATTATTCTATCGGGTTATAAATAAGGTGATTTCTTAGAACTTTGGCTTTTGTTGCCAATTTTATGTGTATCTCATACCTATAACTACTATTTTGTAAAGGAAATCAAAGTGTTGCAACAATTCAGGATGCCTTTTCAGCGTCTATGTTTAGCTCTATTGCTATTGGCTTCGTATGCCACTGCTGAGCCGGATTTCATTTCTCCTACGCCATTAGTTGACCGCATCGATACGCCGGTTATGCCGGTTAAAACCACGGGTCCGATCAAAGTCCCTATGATTACTTGGGGCGGCGACATGATTACGTTGCTGGGCAATGGTTTATCGACGCGTACCCAAGCCAACAGTATTTTTGCTAAGCAAGGTTTAGATGTTGAACTGGTGTTGCAGGATAACTTTGACCGTCAGATTGAGGATTATTTAGCCGGAAACTCACCGTATTTGCGTTGCACCGTTGGCATGTGTAATCAGGCGATTGATTTGCTGAATAAAGATGAGCGCACTAAGCCGATCGTTATCTATCAGCTGACTTGGTCTCGCGGTGGCGAC
The DNA here is from genome assembly GCF_034111725.1 of Thalassolituus sp. Classification (GTDB taxonomy): domain Bacteria; phylum Pseudomonadota; class Gammaproteobacteria; order Pseudomonadales; family Oceanobacteraceae; genus Thalassolituus. Next base: position 23,324 of record NZ_JAWUWR010000005.1, read on the forward strand.
ACGCTGGTCAGTAAAAACGGCGTTATGACGGTTGGTCAGTTGAAGGGTAAAACCATAGCCATTCAAGCCTATGGCCCTCACGTTGATTTTATGACGACCTTGCTGGGCCAAGCAGGATTGTCTATGAATGATGTGAATGTGCGCTGGCTTCCTGATTTAACCGCTAGCGAGAACTCGCCCGTTGCGGCGTTATCTCTGCCTGATGTTGATGCGTCGTTTATGATTTTTTCTGATGCTTAAGGTATCACGTCAGGGCGTCGTGTTGGCACTGGTGATCGAGGTTCCGTGGAAGGGGCGCGTATGATCATTTCTACTATGTTTGCACGCCGAGTGATTGCCGATGTGTATGTTGTCCGTTCGGATTACTACGCTAGTCATAAAGCTGATGTTGAGCGTTTTGTTAATGCAATGGCTTCTGCCAATGATGAGCTACAAGTTCTGATGAAAGATCTACAAAACCCGCGCAAATTGAGCTTGTTGGAAGTAGCCGCAGATGTGTTGCTTGGTGATAAAGCGGCAACGCCTGATATTGAAAATCTATATTACGATGCGCAGTTTACCGGTCGTGATGATAATCATCGTTTCTTACAGGATGATTTGTATCCGCATCGTTTAAGTGTGCTTAATAAGCGCGATCAAGATGCCTTTTTAGAATTGGGGCTAATTCATGCTCGCGGTGAAATGAAAGCCGCTAGCTGGAAATAAACGAAATAACTGTCTTTGCACCGCTGCTATTCGGCAGCGGTCGCGTTTGGATCATCTACGCGAGTACGGCCACTTAACGGCGGTACTGGCGCTTTTACAATGTGATAGCCATAGCGTGTAGCGATAGGGCCAAGATAGGTTTGGCTGCCATCTGCTGCGTTTAACGCTTGATATAAAGCTTCAGGTAACTGATCGAGTTCGTGTTGCCCAGCAAACCCTTTACGATTTTTTGAAGGACATGCCGAGTGATTGCTGGCGAGGTCTTCAAAAGACGCGCCAATGGCCAATTCGTTAATAATGTCTTGGGCCAGTAACGGGCTTTTAAGCAAAATATGATGCAGTGCGACGGTCGTCATAGCGGCTTCCAGAAAAGTCTAAGCTGATTAAGCATAGACCAATGCTGGATAACCTGCGTACAACAGGATCGAGAAGACTAGCGTGAACTAACGCTTTGCAGTTTACTCAATGCCAGTAGTTGGCCAGAAACAATCGATAGTAAGCAAAATCCTGCGAACCAGTAAAAACCGTGTAGTAATTCAGCCGTTACTTGTGCCGTGGATTGCGCAGTGAAAAAGGCCACCAAAATTGCGACCACAAACACATCCGCCATCGACCACTTGCTAATCGCCGCAACAAAACGCCAGCGACGTTCAGTTGGATACATCCAAGTGAACAAAATGGTTAATGCTTTGGTGACGGGAATGACAATACTAAAACTCACGATTAATACTGCAACACCGGTATAGCCGAGTTTATGTAAGGTCTCGACGGTTTCCCAAATGGAGCGAGTTTCATGGAACAGCTGTGCCTTCATGCCGAATAAGCTGGCGGTCGCGGTAATCGTCATGATGGGTTCGGTAACACCTGGATACAAAATACCGTA
>NZ_JAWUWR010000006.1:0-9274 GCF_034111725.1 Thalassolituus sp.
AAAAGCTGAAGAAGCGGTTGCGGTTGAAACGACTAGCGAGAGCAAAGCAGACACTGACGCCGATGAAAGTGCGAATGAGCAAGCATCGCGCCAACGTCGTCGCCGTCGCTCTCCTACTGTCGGTGGTCGCGCACCAAACGATCCGCGTAATCGTTTGAATGCCAACACTGATAGTGATCAATCAGACAAAGCAGGCGATGAACAGGAATAACTCCCCTGCTCGGCACTGACTAAACTCTGCAAAAAAAGCCCCGATTCGTCGGGGCTTTTTTTGCCTAAAAATCAGCATCAGTTCAGATATAAAAAATCACCAGACATAAAAAAGGCCGCACTGAGTGCAGCCTTAATTTTTCACTTATAAGCCATACAACATGCTAGCTATCAAGTGCTCTGACTTAGCATACTCTTTAGAAAGTATCACCCGGAACACGGACATTACCTTCCATAATGACGCGCGCACTACGGCTCATAACGGCCTTAGTCGCAGTCCACTCGCCGTCAACCAATGCGGCCGCAGCACCAACACGCAAGGTGCCCGATGGATGCCCAAAGGTTACTGAGTCGCGCTCTACACCGCCTGCGGCTAAATTCACTAACGAGCCAGACACAGCCGCTGCGGTAGCAATCGCCACAGACGCCGTGCCCATCATGGCATGGTGCAATTTACCCATCGACAAAGCACGTACACAAACATCGATATCGCTACTCGCGATCTGCTTGCCGCTAGACGCTTGATAATCTGTCGCTGGTGCAACAAATGCAATCTTAGGCGTGTGCTGACGCTCAACTGCTTCTGCGATGTCTTTAATCAACCCCATTTTCACCGCACCGTAAGCACGCATGGTTTCAAAGCGCGCTAAGGCATCAGTGTCTGAGTTGATATCTTTCTGCAACTCAGTGCCGGTATAGCCGATATCCGCAGCATTCATAAAAATGGTAGGGATGCCCGCATTTATCATGGTCGCTTTAAACGTGCCAATACCCGGAACTTCGAGATCATCCACTACATTGCCCGTTGGGAACATTGAACCTTCGCCATCCGCTGGGTCCATAAATTCAATCACAACTTCAGCTGCTGAAAAGGTAACACCATCCAGCTCAAAATCACCCGTTTCTTGCACTTCACCATTCGTCATAGGCACATGAGCAATAATGGTTTTGCTAATATTTTTCTGCCAAATGCGAACGGTGCAAATACCATTTTCAGGGATACGATCAGCCGCGACCAAACCTTTACTAATCGCAAAAGCACCAACCGCTGCAGTTAAATTGCCGCAGTTGCCCGACCAATCAACAAAGGCTTTATTAATCGCAACTTGGCCAAACAAGTAATCGACGTCGTGATCTGCCTGTTCGCTTTTTGCCAAGATAACCGTTTTCGATGTACTCGACGTTGCGCCACCCATGCCATCAATCTGCTGACCATAAGGGTCTGGACTACCAATTACACGCAGCAATATCGAATCTCGTGCAGCACCCGGCACTTGGGCGGCTTCGGGTAAATCAGTAAGACTAAAGAAAACGCCTTTTGACGTGCCGCCACGCATGTATGTCGCTGGAATCTTGATTTGTGGAACGTGACTCATGAGTGACTCACCTTAATTTAAGAGGTTTAACTAAGCTGGCGCTAGTATATCGCAAGCTAGAGTGAGTCTCTAATGCTCAAAACCGCCATACTGCCGAAGTAACCCTCAGTGGCATCGAATAAATTTCTTAAACTTAAATATCGAAATTCATCTCACGAGTACCAAGTATTGCCCTAGGAGTATCTTCACGCTCTTTCACCGCATGTAGAATCTTATCAATGGCAACGTGTGCCATATCAGCACGAACGCTATGGAATTGAGTCACTGGTGCTAGCTCGCGCCCCCGACGCTGCTCACGCATAACTTTAATATCTTGTAGGTTAACCGCTTTGGTGTAGAGCTTAACAAACGGGCGCATCCAGTTTAAAAACGTTTTTGGTATCGGCATTTTGTAACTAATACAGGTATAGAGTTTTGAACTATATTCGTCGACAGGGCTAATTACGCTAACAAACACAAAGCCAGATTCTTCGCCCCAATGATAATCAACTTGAGTAATATTAGGAGCAAAATAGCGATCCGTATGCACCAGCGCGCAACGCTTCGGATTCGTTAACCAAGGAATAGGACCCAGCCCCTCATTACAATTATGATAAGTAACCTCAATCTCACGAGGCTTCACCTCAATAGTAATTTGTAGGGTTTTTGTAGTGGTCGACTAAATTTGGCCACTACACACATTATTATTTTGGCCTAGATGAAACAAATACCCAAGCGAAAAAGATCATAAAAAAGAAGTCATTCAGGCCGTAGATACTATAAAAGACCCCTGCGAATAAGTCTGTGGAATAAACGACTTCTAGACTATTTCCAAGAAGCCATTTAACCCAGACAACACAATAAATTAGCTTCTCTAAAGCGAAAGCCCCTGCGACCCATTTAATATTTGAAATTACAGTTGCAGCTGATAGATAGGCTATACCCCACATGACTATCATAACAAGCCCAAAATTAGACATTACGACAGGATCGGCCTCATTAATAGCAGCGTTAGTAAACCCCCGTGAAAATAAAATCACACTAAAATTCATCAATGCGGCCAGGATCAATCCATTTTTTATTAATTTCTGATTCATATATAACTCTGATGGCTCTATTGCCTGTCCGTCTATTTACAAGCATGCACGTTTAATACTTCGCCCCCGTCTCAGTCCCGATTCCAACCTGCTATTTTAAATATTAAAAGCGCCACTTCCATTCCGATTGGTCGGTGGCAAACTCACACATTATTTTAGTTTTAATTAGACAATCTATTTAGCCATACAGTATTTTACTGTGCAGCTAATTGATTAAAAACACTCACATAATACTCACAAAAAAGCCCGCTCTCGTTGCCGAAAGCGGGCTTTTTCTTTACTACTTAATCAGCGTTTCGATTAAGCGTTTTTCAGGAAGTCCTGAGCAAACTTCTGCAATACACCGCCAGCGTCGTAGGTGATTACTTCGTCTGCGGTATCCAAACGACAGGTCATCGGCACTTCGACGACTTCGCCGTTTTTACGCGTAATTACCAAGGTCAGATCACAGCGCGCTGAACGCTCACCGATCACATCGTAAGTTTCGGTGCCATCAAGGCCGAGAGTTTTGCGGGTTGTGCCCGGTTTAAACTCCAGCGGCAATACGCCCATACCAATCAGGTTGGTACGGTGAATACGTTCAAAACCTTCAGCGGCAATGGCTTCTACACCGGCTAAGCGCACGCCTTTGGCGGCCCAGTCGCGTGATGAACCTTGGCCATAGTCAGCACCGGCAACAATAATTAGCGGCTGTTTGCGTTCCATGTAGGTTTCAATTGCTTCCCACATGCGGGTGACTTTGCCTTCGGGTTCGATACGCGCCAACGAGCCTTGTTGCACGTTGCCGTTGTCGTCCAACACCATTTCGTTCAGCAATTTCGGGTTAGCGAAGGTTGCACGCTGTGCGGTTAGGTGGTCACCACGGTGGGTTGCGTAAGAGTTAAAGTCTTCTTCAGGTACGCCCATTTTGTGCAGGTATTCGCCCGCCGCGCTGTTCATCAGGATCGCGTTCGATGGCGACAAGTGATCGGTGGTGATGTTGTCTGGCAGTACTGCCAAAGGACGCATGCCTTTTAGGCTGCGCTCGCCTGCTAAGGCTCCTTCCCAATATGGAGGACGACGAATATATGTACTCATTGGGCGCCAGTCGTACAGTGGGCTATCGGCCTTTTTAAACTCGCCTAAATCAAACATAGGAATGTAGATTTCGCGGAATTGTTCTGGCTTAACGCTGGCCTTAACAATCGCGTCAATTTCTTCGTCTGAAGGCCAGATGTCTTTTAGGCGAATTTCTTTGCCATCAACAACCGCCAATACGTCTTGTTCGATATCAAAGCGGATAGTACCGGCAATGGCATAAGCAACAACCAGCGGCGGCGACGCTAAGAAAGCTTGTTTAGCATACGGATGAATACGGCCATCGAAGTTACGGTTGCCCGATAACACGGCGGTGGCGTACAAATCGCGATCAATGATTTCTTGCTGGATTACAGGATCAAGCGCACCCGACATACCGTTACAGGTAGTACAGGCGAAGGCGACAATGCCGAAACCGAGTTTTTCTAATTCAGGCAATAAGCCAGAATCTTTTAAGTACAGCTCAGCAACTTTAGAGCCCGGCGCAAATGAAGATTTAACCCAAGGCTTGCGCACCAAGCCCAGTTCGTTGGCTTTTTTCGCCAACAAGCCTGCCGCCACAACGTTGCGTGGGTTCGAGGTGTTAGTGCATGAGGTGATCGCCGCAATAATGACTGCGCCGTCCGGCATAAGACCTTGCGCTTCTTCTGCTTGAGCTGAAGCCAAGTTGCCAGAAATACCTTTCGCCGCTAGATCGGCAGTTGATACGCGCGCATGCGGGTTGGACGGGCCCGCAATGTTGCGACCAACGCTTGATAGATCAAAACTCAGTACGCGTTCGTACTCGGCGGTTTTAAGATCATCAGCCCAAAGGCCTGTTTCTTTCGCAAACGCTTCAACCAGAGCCACTTGCTCAGGTTCGCGGCCTGTTAGTGTTAAGTACTCGATGGTTTGTTCGTCAATTGAGAACATAGCAGCAGTTGCGCCATATTCTGGTGTCATATTGGAGATGGTTGCGCGGTCGCCAATGGTTAAGCTTGATGCGCCTTCGCCATAAAACTCTAGGTAGGCACCGACCACGCGTTCTTTACGCAAAAATTCGGTTAGCGCTAATACGATGTCCGTCGCAGTAATGCCTGGCTGACGCTTGCCGGTTAGCTCAACACCGACGATGTCTGGAAGTCGCATCATGGATGGATGACCTAGCATCACAGTTTCAGCTTCAAGACCGCCAACACCGACAGAGATTACACCCAATGCATCAACGTGCGGGGTGTGCGAATCGGTGCCGACACAGGTGTCTGGGTAGGCAACGCCATCACGCGCTTGCACGACGGGCGACATTTTCTCTAGGTTGATTTGGTGCATAATGCCGTTACCGGCCGGGATAACGTCGACGTTATCGAATGCAGTTTTGGTCCATTCGATAAAGTGGAAGCGGTCTTCGTTGCGGCGCTCTTCAATGTCGCGGTTTTTCTGGAAAGCATCCGGATCAAATCCACCGCATTCAACGGCCAACGAGTGATCGACAATCAGCTGAGTTTGTACCACTGGGTTTACTTTTGATGGATCACCACCCTGCTCGGCAATGGCATCACGCAAGCCAGCCAAGTCAACCAATGCCGTTTGACCTAAAATATCATGAGTTACAACACGAGCTGGGTACCAAGGAAAATCCAGATCGCGCTTGCGGTCGATCAACTGAACCAATGATTCGGTTAACACCGCTGGATCGCAGCGACGAACTAATTGCTCAGCCAAAATACGCGAAGTATATGGCAGGCCCGCGTAAGCACCCGGTTTAATCGCATCTACCGCAGCGCGAGTGTCATAGTATTCCAGCACACTGCCCGGCAGCTGCTTGCGATACTCAGTATTCATGTTGATCATGATGATCTCTCTCAAAATCTTTTAAGGTCGTAATAGCGGCTGCGATACGAGTGCACGCAGCCCTAAAATTCAATATTGTGTCTTAATTAACGCGCACTAATCGGTGTTACTTCACGCGGTTCAACACCGACATAATCAGCACTTGGGCGGATAATGCGGTTATCGGCGCGCTGTTCCATTACGTGTGCTGCCCAACCCGTTAAGCGGCTGCAGACGAAAATCGGGGTAAACAACTTGGTTGGAATGCCCATGTAGTTGTAAGCCGAAGCATGGAAGAAGTCGGCATTACAGAACAATTTCTTCTCGCGCCACATCACGGCTTCGCAACGCACGGAGATGTCATACAGAGAGGAGTTGCCGTTTTCTTGCGCCAACTTCTCAGACCACACCTTAATGATGTCGTTGCGTGGGTCGGATACGCTGTAAATAGCGTGACCAAAGCCCATGATTTTTTCTTTACGCGCCAACATACCCATCAGGGTTTCTTCAGCGTGATCTGGGTTTTGCATACCTTCGATCAGTTCCATCGCCGCTTCATTAGCACCACCGTGCAACGGGCCGCGCAAAGAACCAATCGCCGCAGTAACGCAAGAGTGAATATCGCTCAGGGTTGATGCACACACGCGCGCGGTAAAGGTGGAGGCGTTGAATTCGTGTTCAGCGTACAAAATCAACGACACATTCATCACTTGTTCGTGCAACGCACTTGGCTTTTTGCCATGTAGCAAATGCAGGAAGTGAGCGCCGATGGTCTCGTCATCAGTTTCGGTTTCGATGCGCACATTATCGTGCGAAAAACGATACCAATAGTTAATGATAGATGGGAAAGCCGCGAGCATGCGGTCGGTCATATCTTGCTGTTGATCAAAGCTTTCTTCAGTTTCTAAGTTACCCAAAACCGAACAGCCAGTACGAATAACATCCATCGGATGTGCAGTCGCTGGAATGCGTTCCAGTACTTCTTTCAAAGCCTGCGGTAAACCACGCATAGCTTTCAATTTGGCTTGATAATCGTTTAGCTCTGCCTGAGTCGGTAGTTCACCTTTCAAAATCAGGTAGGCGACTTCTTCAAAAATGCAGTTACTAGCTAAGTCTTTAACGTCGTATCCACGGTAAGTTAAACCTGAACCTGATTTACCTACTGTCGATAATGCAGTTTTACCAGCAACCTGACCGCGTAAACCCGCGCCAGATAGTTGTTTTGCTTCAGCCATGTATGTATCTCCCAAATCGATAATTGAAAATGTATCTAAAGCAGGGAGCTAGACGGACAGGCCTAGCTCCAACTTCTAATTACTTGTTTTTGCCTTCGGCAAAGAGCGCATCCAACTTCTGTTCGAAGTCGTGGTAGTTCAAGTAATCGTACAGTTCCATACGGGTTTGCATGAGATCAACCACTTTTTTCTGGTCGCCTTCTACAAGAATGCTTTTATAAACCGTTTCTGCGGCTTTGTTCATGGCGCGGAATGCACTCAGTGGGTACAGAACCATGGCAGCGCCCCATTCGCCCAACTGTTCGCGATTCCACAATTCCGTTTGCCCAAATTCAGTGATGTTTGCCAACAACGGCACATCAATCGCTGCCGCGAACTTACGGTAGTCTTCTTCTGTCTTGATCGCTTCAGCGAAGATGCCATCAGCACCCGCCGCAACACAGGCTTTAGCACGAGTAATTGCAGCTTCTAAGCCATCTTGAGCGAACGCATCGGTACGCGCCATGATGAAGAAGCTAGGATCGATACGAGCATCAACCGCCGCTTTAATGCGGTCGACCATTTCGTTTTCAGATACGATTTCTTTGTTTGGGCGATGACCACAGCGCTTTTGCGCTACTTGATCTTCAATATGAACCGCCGCTGCGCCCGCTTTTTCCATTTGCTGAATAGTACGAGCAATATTGAAAGCGCCGCCCCAACCTGTGTCGATATCAACCAGCAAAGGCAGAGATGAAGCAGTAGTGATGCGACGAACATCTTCAACCACATCATTTAAAGAGGTCATACCAAGATCAGGCAAGCCATAAGAAGCGTTGGCCACACCACCACCAGACAAGTAAATAGCCTGATGACCAATGCGCTCTGCCATCATGGCAGCATAGGCATTAATAGTGCCGACAATTTGCAATGGCTTATTATCTTCTAGCGCTTTACGAAATTTTTGACCGGGAGTCATAGCAAGAGTCATGAACGCCCCTCCTCTTGTGCAAGTAGTATTTCAAGATTGTTCAACGACGCCTGAATGTGACGACGCATAAGTAATTCGGCAAGTTCCGCATCCCGACCGGCAATGGCTTCAACAATGCGCTGATGCTCAAGCAAAGCCTGCTGCGGACGTTTACTGCTGGTGCTGGTTTGATAACGATACATACGTACGATGTGATACAGGTCACCGCACAGCATCTGATGAAGACGATGATTCTTACTACCCTTGATAATGCGGTAATGAAAATCGAGATCACCGGCTTTTTGGTAATAGCTCTGGCCTTGTTCCGCGGCAATGGAGTCTTCATGCTCGCGCAGTAAGGCATGAAGCTCGTCGATTTCAACATCGGTCATACGCTCAGCCGCCAGCCTGCAAGCCATGCCCTCGAGCTCTAAACGGACTTCATAAATATCTTTGAGTTCTTGCAGACTAAGCGAGACAACGCGAGCCCCCGCATGCGGAACGCGGACAACCAGATTGCGTGCTTCAAGCTTTTGGATGGCTTCGCGCATCGGCGCGCGACTGCCGCCATAGCGCTCGACTAAATTCTGTTCTGACAAACGCTCACCAGGACGCAACTCACCGCGAACAATGGCGGTAGCCAGCTCGGTGAACACTTTCTCTGCTAAGGTTGTCGCGATATCAGTCACGCGGATAATTTCTCCAGTTGTCGACAAACTAGTAAAAACTGCCGCCAGATTACGCCTTTAAACGAGGATTTCAAGAATAAAGCGCCACGATTGTATACAACTTAGAAAAACACATCCGAAAACGGACAATCCAGACTTTAATACACGGCCCCCTAAAACGAAAAAACCGGCTATCGCCGGTTTCTTTTGAGTCGCTTAATTCTTACCGCTCATTACTCAGGCATTGAAAGCGCCTTAGGAGAAACGATCACCCCATTGTTATCAGCGTACAAAAACTGGCCAGGCACAAATTCAACGCCGCCGAATTTAACGGTTACGTTGACATCACCTAAGCCGCGCTTATCCGTTTTTAATGGATTTGTTCCCAGTGCCTGAACGCCAAGTTCGGTTTCCATGATAGCATCAACGTCGCGAATACAACCGTAGATGATCAGGCCCTCCCAGCCGTTCTTCGCGGCTTTTTCCGCCAGCATGTCACCCAAAAGCGCATGGCGCATTGAGCCACCACCATCAACAACCATTACCTTGCCTTTGCCATCAGTATCAACCAACTCTTTCACTTTAGAGTTATCTTCAAAGCACTTCACGGTGACAATTTCGCCGCCAAATGACTCATGCAAACCGTAGTTATTGAACATAGGCTCAACCACTTGAACTAGGTCTGGGTATTCGTCACACAGATCAGGAGTTAGGTAATTAGTCATCTGTAAGTCCTTAATTTAAAAGATAATTAATATCGCCAACGTTATAACGAAAAATTCCATTAGGCGCTAGCGGTGTCTGTACTGCCATTGCCCGAGCGATAACTTCGCCCGGCAACGATTGATAAATACCCCAAAACTTCGGGGCTAGT
>NZ_JAWUWR010000007.1:0-10806 GCF_034111725.1 Thalassolituus sp.
GTCGCCGTATTATATTTAAAAATGCCTAAATCGTTGGCGCTATCACGTACCACAAAGCGCTCTTTCTTCTCAGTTTCGATACTGAATTCGTCATAGGCCAAAAACGTGAAGTGGTTGTTTACTAACCACTGCATAAAGGCATCAGATTCTGCGCACTCTGCTTTATCGTGATGTCCCGATGTTTTTCCAAGATCAACACCCGCTGCTTTTGCCTTTGCAACAATCGCAGGAAAATCTCGAACACAGCTATTTACTTCAGACAACACGGCGATCAACTCTTGCGTCAACGCATCAAGCAGTTCGGTATCGGAATGATGATCAACCTCAATATAAATAATGGCTTCACTAACCGACGTTTTACTGGCCTGATTCCATGCTTTGCTGGTATTTAGTTTGCCGCCCTTGCTGCGTTCAGCATTGAGTGCGCAATAATGGATCGCGTGCAGCGACATCTGCCGAGCATTCAATTGCATGCGTACAGAATCGACTAAAAACGGCATATCCTCAAAAACCACCTCAATGACGGTATGCATCGACTGCCAGCCGTGATTTTCGTAGTCGGGGTTAAACACCCGTACCTTGGGGCTTCCTGCTTCGCGCTGTTGAATAAACTGCCAACAAGATAATGCTGCGCCATAGACATCATCTACCGAGCGGGCCAACAATTCGTCTTGCGGTGCTCCGGAGTAGTACAAATCCGAAAATTGCTTCAGTAAAGTCGCTTGAGTTGCTTCGTTGCGTTCGTCTATCAGAGTGTGTAAAGCTGTGAGCATGGTGACGTCTCGTATCTTTGTTATCTGGTTATATGCATTAAGCGTAGATCATTTGTTCACAATGACAGGGTCTTCAGATCAATCCCCTACCAACTATCTATTGACGCTCCTTTACCAATGGCCACAGAACTTTGTGAGTTACGACCTATCTGAGCATTGACCCACGCGAATGAATCACTAAAATCCTAAACAAATCAAAGTGCTAGGAACGGACTTACATGACACTACAAGCGGGTTTTCTGCAGCTCAAAGCATCCTTGCAGGAACGCATCATTGGTCAACCTCATTTGGTCGATCGCCTACTCATCACCCTCTTAGCCGATGGCCATTTACTGGTTGAGGGTGCTCCCGGTCTTGCCAAGACCAAAGCGATCAACGCCTTAGCCGAACGCATTGAAGGCGACTTCAAACGTATTCAGTTCACCCCTGATCTATTGCCAGGTGATATTACGGGTACGGATATTTATCGCCCGCAGACGCAAAGCTTCGATTTTCAAGCTGGCCCGATTTTTCATAACCTCATTCTTGCCGACGAAATAAACCGTGCACCGGCCAAAGTACAAAGCGCCTTGCTAGAAGCCATGGCCGAGCGTCAAGTAACGGTCGGTGGTGTTACTCGTCCACTGCCTGAACTATTTATGGTAATGGCAACGCAAAACCCAATTGAGCAAGAAGGCACCTACCCGCTACCAGAGGCACAGCTTGATCGCTTTTTGTTACATGTGAAAATCGGTTATCCCGACGCCAACTCAGAACACGCCATTTTGCGCTTAGCCCGTGGCGAGGCGATGAATGCCGCCAACGATATCGAACATCCGTTATCGGCAGAGGATATTTTGAAAGCGCGCCAAGAAGTGCTTTCCCTGCATATGAGTGACGCCGTAGAGCAGTATTTAGTTCAACTTATTATGGCTACCCGAGAACCACAAGCGTATGGCGAAGACATCGCAAACTGGATTGAATATGGTGCAAGCCCACGCGGAACGATTGCATTAGATCGCTGCGCCCGCGCTCATGCTTGGTTAGCTGGCCGCGACTATGTTAGCCCGGATGATATTAAAGCCGTGGCTCACGATGTATTACGCCACCGCCTATTACTGAGCTTTGAAGCTGAGGCCAGTGGTATGAACTCTCAACAAGTCATTAATGAGCTGCTCAAACGCGTACCGGTTGCTTGAATATGCTAGGGCACTTTTCCAACGGCACTGAAATTCTGCCAGAGAATTTAGCGGGACTGCGTGTGCTTGCGCCGCAACTACCGCTGCAACGGCAGAAAAAAGTACTCAACGATTTAGCGGGTACACATACGGCTGCGGTGCGTGGTCGCGGTATCGACTTTTCAGAAGTACGCGAATATCTACCAGGCGACGATATTCGTAGCATGGATTGGCGCGTTACTGCCCGCACCGGCGACGCGCACATTAAATTGTTTCGTGAAGAACGAGAACGCCCAGTACTCATTATTTGCGATTTACGCAGCTCGATGGATTTTGGCACTCGCCGTACTCTGAAACGCGTGTTAGCTGCCGACATTGCAGCATTACTAAGCTGGTCGGCGTTAGCTAAAGGTGACCGTATTGGCGGCCTGCTGTTTAACGACGTAACAGAATTAGATTTACGTCCCCGTACTGGCCGTAAATCCTTGATGAATTTACTGCATCAACTTAGCAGCCTAGAAGTCAGCAAGCCCAACGCTTTACAGCCGCAAAATCCAGCTCAACGCATGGCCGATATCTGCAAGCACGTCAGTCGCATCGCTCATCCCGGCAGTGCTGTGTATTTTATTAGCGATTGGCTAGGTTTCGACGCACAAGCAGAACGCTTAATTTATCCGCTAACGCGCCATTGCGATTTAACCGCAATACACATCAGTGATCCTTTCGAGCAATCGTTACCCGCTGGCCGATTTACCCTAACCGATGGTCAACAACGACAAGTATTGGATGCCAACAGCCAAAATACGCGCAGCGCTCATCAGCAACATTGGGATGCTCAACAGCTGATACTCGGCCAACATTTACAGCGTCTACAAGTGCCCCTGATTCGAATTAGCACGGCGGATGATCCGCTACCTTTATTGCGTAAAGGTTTAGGGTTAACGAAGGGAAGCAAACGATGAACTCCCAATCAGCAAACACCCAAGCGCTGCCATTAAAAGATATTTATTTGCCCGACCCCATTGGCCTTTGGCCTCTTGCTCCAGGTTGGTGGCTGCTTATCGTTTTAGTGCTAGTAGTCATAGGCACGGCTATTTGGTTTTGGCAATACGACCGTAAATATGGCGCGCCAAAACGTCAGGCTCGTGATCTTATTATTGGTGCATATACACAATGGAAAATTGATCAAAGCAACGAACACTATTGCGAAACCATTAACCAAAGCTTAAAGCGCTACTGGCGGCTTTATAACAAAGATGCGGTAGCGCTCTCCGGTAAAGACTGGGTACTAGCCCTAAATCGAATTGGACAGTCACCCATATTTACCGGTGATTTAGCTCATTCTCTCGCGTCCGGCCCTTATCGCCCTACGGCTTATATACCGCATGCAGAATTACAGGAAGCAGCATTGCGCTGGCTAAAAGTTGCCAATAGCAAAGCTTTGAGTCTGCCAATTACTTCTACAACTGGAGCCACCCAATGATCGAATGGCACTGGTTATGGGCACTTTGGTTATTGCCATTACCCATCATTATGCGATTAATCCCCGCGGTAAAACGCGACGAAGCTGCTCTTAAAGTGCCTAGCTTTACCTTATGGCAGAATGATTTTGGCCAATATCAAGTGGGGAGCGCTAAGGTCAACTTTGCTTGGCTCTTACCTTGCCTTATTTGGGCTGGCTTAGTCGTCGCCCTCGCCCGACCAAGCTGGCTCGGCGATGTTGTCGAACTACCGGTAAGTGGTCGCGACTTAATGATGGCCGTGGATATTTCCGGCAGTATGGAAATAAAAGATATGGAAATTAACGGTAAAGCCGTTGATCGTCTGAGCATAGTAAAAGAAGTACTAAATGATTTTATCGACCGCCGCGAAGGGGATCGTTTAGGCTTAATTTTATTTGGTTCCAACGCCTACCTGCAAACCCCGCTAACCTTCGATCGCGAAACGGTGCGCACGTTCTTAAATGAAGCTGCACTGGGTTTAGCCGGTAAGAAAACCGCCATTGGCGATGCTATTGCTCTTGCTGCCAAACGCTTAGAGAGTAACCCAGCAGAAAGCCGCGTACTGGTATTGCTCACCGACGGTGCCAATACTGCAGGAGAAATTGAGCCAGTCAAAGCCGCGGAATTAGCCGCGCAAATGGGGATCCGCATTCATACCATAGGCCTTGGTGCAGACTCCATGGAGGTCACCAGCTTCTTCGGCTCGCAGCGAGTTAATCCTTCTAGAGATTTAGATGAAGACTCACTCCGTAAAATTGCTGACCTCACCGGCGGGAAATTTTTCCGTGCACGCAACACCGGAGAGCTAGAAGAGATTTACACCATTATCGACCAACTGGAACCGACGGAAAAAGATCCGGAGATCTATCGTCCGCAAACCAGTCTGTATCAATGGCCGTTATTAGCCGCATTAATATTAAGCTTAATTCAAGGTGCCTTTAGCACAGGTGTCTTTAGCTCAGGTGTATTGTCACGTTTTAACAGTACCAAAGGAGGGGCGCTATGAACCCTCTTGATTGGTTAGTACCGCTATCTGATTTTCATTTTTTACGGCCAATGTGGTTGCTGCTATTTATACCAGCCGTCATTGCCTTCGTATTGCTGCTCAAACAACGTTTAGGCGAAGGTGATTGGCAACAAGTTGTTGATCCAGTATTACGCGCCTACGTGCTCGATCGTGCTCCAAAGCAATCCACAAAAAGTGGCCATTGGTGGATATTAATCGCGTGGCTGGTCGCTACCCTCGCGTTATCCGGTCCCACTTGGCAACGCATTCCTGTGCCGGTAATGAAAAACCAAGATGCCTTAGTCATCCTAATGGATATGTCGCTGTCGATGGGATCACAAGATATTAAGCCCTCGCGCGCTATTCGCTCGGTGCAAAAAGTTACGGATATTATTCGCGAACGAAAAGACGGTTTAACCGCCGTCATCGCCTACTCTGGTGACGCTCATACCGTCACCCCATTTACCGATGATGGCGAAACCATAGAGCATTTATTGCCATCATTAACACCCGAAATCATGCCTAAACTGGGGAGTCGTCCGGATAAAGCGATAAAATTAGCGCAAGAATTAATGACGAATGCCAATATTCGCAAAGCGCAATTCCTATTGCTTACCGACGGCATACAGCCGAATGATGTAACTCGCATAAAAGATTTGCTCGGCGAGAATACGCCACTAGCCGTCGTTGCCATTGGTACTGCCGAAGGCGCGCCGGTATCACTAGGCGACCAAGGTTTCTTACGAGATAACGACGGCAATATCGTCTTACCGCGTTTAGATACCGCACCACTGAATGAACTGCGTGCACAAGCCAATGTGCCTTGGTTACCCCTCGCCTTCGACGATCGCGATTGGAAAACCTTACTAAAGTCTGAAGTATCCACCAATGATGAAGAAACAGACAGTAGCCGTAATACACAATACGACCAGTGGCACGATGTGGGTTTTTGGCTGATCTTCTTGTTGTTACCGATCGCACTAATCACTTTCCGCCGTGGCGTAGTATTTACCATCGTCTTGATTCCAGCACTGTGGAGCCAACCAAGTGATGCCTTCGAATGGCAAGACTTGTGGAAAACGCCTGATCAACAAGGACAAGACCTAATTGCAACCGACCCCAATAGCGCCGCAGAAAAATTTGATGATCCAAGTTGGAAAGGCAGCGCCCTCTACAAAAGCGGTGACTACCAAGGAGCAGTCGATCAATTTAGCCAAGACGGCACAGCTAAAGGGAAATACAACCAAGGCAATGCTCTTGCACAAGCCGGTGATTTAGACCAAGCGATTGAAGCCTACGACGAGGTCATTGAACGTGCAGGTGCTAGCTCCCAACTAGCTCAGGATGCTAAGGCTAACCGTGAATTAGTTGAAAAAATAAAAGAGCAGCAAGAAAAACAACAGCAAAATCAGCAGTCATCAGACGACAATCAATCCTCTGACTCACAACAAAACGACTCGAAAAATCAGCAAAATGATAGCCAGTCGCAAGATCAACAGAACTCATCATCCAGCCAACAAGAAGATGACGAATACGCTGAGCAACAGGCACAAAAAAATAGAGAACAAAAAGACCAAGAACAAAAAGACCAAGAACAAAAAGATTCACAAAACGCTCAGTCACAAGCCGGTCAAGAGCAACAAGACAAAGAATCAGAAGATGAAAAGAATGCTGCTCAAGCTGGTGAAAAATCAGACGAAGAACAAAGTAAAGAAGACGCTCAGTCTATGGCCCAGCAACAACAGGAGCAAGACCAAGACGGCGAAAACCCGGACGATACAATGGGTCAACTCGACCCTAACGCAAGCCAGCAAGATGGCATGACGCGCGAAGAAAAAGCCGCGAGACAGAACTGGTTAAATCGGGTGCCGGATAATCCAGGCGTACTATTACAACGTAAATTTTTATATCAGTATCGCCAACAAGCTGATGACGACAAAGAGGAAGTCTTATGGTGAAGTCTAGCCGCGCCCAGCGCTGGTACACACTGCCCCTAACGCTAATGGCACTATTGCTGTTAGCTATACCCGTGCGTGCTGCCGAATTATTAGCCAGTGTTGATCGCAAAGAGATCACAAAATCCGACGTCGTTACACTGCAAGTTCGCTATACCGGCAATGCTGGATTTTCTAGCCCAGAATGGTCTGGTCTAGACAAAAGCTTCGACATTATTAATCAAAATCGCTCCATGCAATTCAATATGGCGAATGGCAGCAGCACCTCATATACCGAATGGACGCTATCACTGGCACCTAAATCAACTGGTAAACTTACAATTCCAGCATTTATATTCGATAACAGCCGCAGCGAGCCAATTACCGTTAACGTAACCGATTCGCCCAAAGCCACAAACGCGAGCAATGAAGAGTTCTATTTTCAGGTAGAAGTCAGTGGCGGTACGCACTATGTACAAGAGCAATTACTGTACATTGAGAAATTGTTTTACACCGTTAATCACGAAGATCCGTCGTTATCGGAATTTGCCGTGACCGATGCTCAAGTTCAAGCACTTGGCGAACCCAAGCAATACATCACAGTCGTCGATGGCCAACGTATCGGCGTATATGAACGACGCTACGCCATATTCCCAGAAGTTGCAGGCGAATTAGTGATACCTGGGCAACGCTTTAGTGGCCGTATTAGCAATCGTTACGACCGCTTTAATCGTGGCCGCACTGCAACCATAGTAAGCAAACCGATTAAGCTAAATGTACAGCCAATACCTAAAGACTACCCACAAGCACCTTGGTTACCGGCCAGCAATTTAAAAATTGAAGAGAACTTTAGCAAAGACGAAAAAAGCTGGAAAGTTGGCGAGCCTGTAACGCGCTCGTTTAAAATTACCGCCGACGGTATTTCTGGTAGCCAAATTCCACCGATACCAACACCTGAAGTATCGCAACTACGTTACTACCCAGACCAAACCAACCAAGATACGCAAATGGATGAAAATGGCTTACACGCCGCCGTTGCGCAATCGGTTGCCTTAGTGCCGACCACCGCTGGACGAATAGTTTTACCCGAGCTGCGTATTCCATGGTGGAACACACGCCTAAATACTGTTGAATATGCTGTGTTGCCGGCTCGTACCATTCACGTAGCCGAAGCGGTTAGCAGCATTCCAGCTCCGATTACAGCACCGCAAGACTTAGCTGTGAATAGCGCCGACGTGGTAGAAACCAATACCACTAGCGGAATATGGCCGTGGATCTGTGCCCTGCTCGTGATTAGCAACATCGGCACCCTTGCACTGCTATGGTTCCTACGTACTCGTCCAACCGGAGGCGAAATAACCCCGCGTAAACAGGGTAAAAAAGAAACTAGCGTAACCGTCGATGGTAACTGGAAAGAAGTACGCATTGCCTGTCAAAGCAGCAGCCCAAAATACATGCGCGACGCCATATTGCGCTGGGCACCTGTGCACTTTAACGACCCTAGCCTACTAACGATGGATCAGTTAATACAGCATTACCAAGACCCAAAAGTAAAAGCGGCATTGGCAGAACTGGATGCACAACTTTACTCACAGCAAGAAAACAGCGCATTTAATGGCAACGCCCTGCTCACATTGCTGAAGAAAGAAGATCCAAGTAATAAAAAGAAAAATACTAAAGAGGGTTTAGCGCCGTTATACCCCTAGTGAATATTGGGCTGGGGCTAAATTAGCATCGGCACTGCTCGCTGGCGCTCCCTGAGTACCTCCTACAGATTTAATAAATCGCAAACCTGTAGGAGCGATTCAACGAATAATTTCTCTAGAAACGACTCAACGAACAACTCCTGTAGGAGCGATTCAACGAACGTATTTTGTTCGTAGTCGCGACATTTATTGGCACTTAATTTTTACAACTTCACATTAAATGCTTATTAAAAAACGCCAACGTACGCGACCAAGCTAACTCAGCCTCGGCCTCAGCATAACGGCCCGTAGAATCGTTATGAAAACCGTGATTCACATCGGCATAATTGTATGCAACATAATCGGCTTTATTTTCTTTTAACACCGCTTCGTAAGCAGGCCATGTATCATTCACACGCGTATCAAGGCCAGCAAATTGCAACATAATAGGCCCCTTCACATGATCTCTTAAAGCTTCAGCCCCAGGCGTTCCATAAAAAGGAACCGCCGCACTTAACTCCTCAGGAATACTCGCGGCCAGCATATTGACGCCATAACCGCCATAACAAAAACCAACGCCACCGAGTTTGCCATTGCTCTGCGGGTGCTGCTTGATGTATCGAGCCGCCGCAATAAAATCTTCTTCTAACTTAGCCTTATCCATACTTGCTTGCAGTGCTCGACCGTCATCATCGTTACCGGGATAACCCCCGACAGGAAATAGCGCATCAGGAGCGAACGCGATAAAGCCCTGCTTCGCTAAACGCCGCGCCACATCCTTAATGTACGGGTTTAATCCGCGATTTTCATGCACAACCAACACCACAGGTGCTTTTTCAGTGGCAGGAGCACCAACTAAACGCTTAGGTAACACCAGATAACCTTGGCACTCACCGTATCCGTTAGGTGATATGAACCTCTCATAGGTCGCCTTGATATCAGCATCATTAAACGACACCTGCTCAGCTAATGCATAATTGGGAATTAATGCACTGGTCAGTGTACCTATCGATAAACCGACAGCGGTTAAAGTTGCTAAACGAGACATGAAAGTACGACGATCTATAACACCGTGTGCATACTCATCGTACCAATCGAAGGCTTCTTGGGGGATTACACGAGACTGAGGTGCTGCTGACTTAGACATGGCCGACTCCATACAGTGATACAAACACTGTAAGGAGCTAGAGACATTAGAGCAACCAACTCTCTACTTTTTTGCGATCCGGAATAGACCCGGAATGCACGACCACCTCATCAACCACCACCGCCGGTGTAGTCATCACACCATAATTCATCATCACCTCGGCGCTGGTTTCCTTTACGAGGTTAACTGGCACACCATGCTCGTCGGCTATCGCCTGAATCACCGCCGCCGTTTTAACGCATTTAGCACACCCCCTACCCCATACTTTAATTTGCTTCATATTTATCTCCGCTAACTAAAACTAACCGCATTCAAACTCCAACCCATCACCGTAAACGAAAACAGCAATAGCGCTAAAATGATCGCCAGTAACTTCCAAGTCATCACCTGCTTTAACAAAATAAACTCAGGGAAACTCGCCGCTACCGTACTCATACAAAACGCTAACGTCGTGCCAATCGGCAGTCCCTTAGTGATCAAACTTTCCATTACAGGAATAACACCCGTCGCGTTGGAATACAGCGGGATACCTAGCAATACCGCCATAGGCACCGACCACCACTGGCCACTGCCTAAATTCGTTTCGATCCACTCTACAGGCACATATCCGTGCAACGCTGCACCTAAACCCACACCGATAAAAACCCACTTCCAAACGCGGCTTAAAATATCCAATAGCTCGTGCTTGGCAAACTCATGCCGTTCTTTCGCGGTTAACTTTGGTGTATTCACACGTTCAGCGACCGTAGCAGGGTTAGCCGATTGATAAGCTTTAAGTGCAAAAGGCTGTAACAACCTTTCCGCATGAATAAGATCCAAGAACATACCGCCCGCAATCCCGATAGCTAAACCGACCAAGACATACGCTAGAGTAATCTCCCACCCCACCAAACTTAACAAAAGCAACACAGCCACCTCGTTAATAAGCGGCGACGTTAAAAGAAACGCCATCGTAATCCCAACCGGAATACCACCCGACGTAAATCCAAGAAAAACCGGAATACTAGAACAAGAACAAAACGGCGTAATCGCACCAAATACCGAACCCATGAAATAACCGATAAAACGATTTTTACCCGCCAAATAATCACGAACTTTTTCGATATTAAGAGAAGCACGAATCAACGCAATGAAATAAATCATCAACACCAAAAGAAAGAAAATCTTAGTGGTATCTTCAATGAAAAAATGAACAGCACCGCCCAGCTTAGAACCCGGCAACAACCCGAACAGCGTATAAGCCATCCAATCGGCTAGATCCGTAAAAATACTCAGCACATATACCTCTCATTCGCACAGCGAATAGGTAATCATAAGACACAAGGTAATAAACCCTAATGAACGAGTATACAAGCTAAATGGCGAGATAAACTTAGCGGGATGCGCGGTATTGGGGGAATCGGCGGTTATCTGGCTTTATCATGACTTAGGACAGCTAATTGGCGACGCTCGATACAGTCTGCCATGTAGGAGCGACTCAACGAACGCTTTTTGTTCGTAGTCGCGATAAGCGCCTAGATATATTCAACGATTGTAAATCGGCACTGCTCGCTTCGCTCCCTGAGTACCTCCTACGATTAATTATGAATAACTCTTACAATA
>NZ_JAWUWR010000008.1:0-13350 GCF_034111725.1 Thalassolituus sp.
TTTTATATCCGTGGTCACCTGTTGAACGATAACTTAGGCGGGCCGGGGAAGTGGATCAATATGACGCCTCTGTCGCGCGAGGGTAACCATCAACATGAAGCACAGGTAGAAAGCTTCGTTAAGGCGGGATTTGAGTCAGGAGCGGTGCAACGTTATAAGGTGGTTCCTGATTATGCTGGGCAAGGGGATGGGCAGGCATTAAAGGATGGTTTAAAAGCGAAATATCCAACGCAATCTGCCATTTTTAATAAGATCATTGATGCCGAAGTACATGTCCCAATTGCTTTAGACATTGAAGCAGCAACGCTAGAAAAAGACGGTAAGGGTTTTAAAGATAAGAAACTAAAAACTTGGAATTTGAAGAACCCGATAAAACGCAGTGTCGATCAATACTTCTTGTCCGATACACCTAAGATTATCACTGTTAATTTGAAGACGATGACGAGTGCTCAGGATCTGAAAGACTTCAATCATGCAGCTATTTCGGCACAAGCGGATGCTATTTGGGCGGCGGTTGAGGCGCGCAGTGGAGATGATAAAACTTGGTTTCCATCGTATGCAGTGCTGGCTGAAGAGGCGAATAAAAAGGGTGGTAGTCTGACTGTTACAGACTTAAATACGTGGAATAAAGACGGATACATACAGTTAAAATGATGCAAGATTCTTCTTTGAACGAACAGGATAGTCATACCAACGCTGATAATTTAAGCCATGCCTTTGATTATCTTGCCAAGGTGTTTGCCGCTCGCATTGAGATTCATCAAGGCGGCGATGATGCTGTGCCAGCATTGCCTGAATTGGCCTTTTATGAAGATGGATCAGCGTTTGCGACCTTTATTGAACAGCATAAACCCAGCTTTGAAGAGTATATTGTGCTGCTCTTGGCCCTAGTACCCCATGTTATGCCTGGTTTTCTCGATACCCTGTTTGCCGATTTACTACCAGAAAAGGGACGATTTGCAGAGTTTGGTGGCAATCGGGATAACGTTAACCAGTTGTTTCAACCAACGGGTGAAACGGCGCTATATCTTTTAGCTGGACGCGATCTCAATCGACGCTTCCTCGTGCAGAAGCTGTTTGCGGCCGATCATTGGTTGGTAAAAAATACGATTCTTTATTTGCAGCCGGCCAAACCCGCAGATCCATTTTTTAGTGGTCGTATTGTTCTTAACCCAGACTATGTTGAGCTGTTTACTACCGGTAAAATCAGCACGCCGCATTTCAGCGCAGAGTTTCCCGCACAACAAATTTATACTGAGCTTGAGTGGCATGACTTGGTTTTAAGTCCGGCAGTCAAAGAGCGAATTGATGAAATTCGTTTGTGGGTGGAGAACAATCATATCCTGATGACAGAGTGGCAAATGGCGGCAAAATTTAAGCCCGGCTTTCGTGCGCTATTCTTCGGCCCTCCGGGTACTGGCAAAACTATGACGGCGACCTTGTTAGGTAAGCACACGGGCAAGCCAGTCTTTCGTGTCGACCTCTCGACCATAGTGTCCAAGTACATTGGTGAAACAGAAAAGAACTTATCCTCGTTGTTTGATCAGGCCAACGCTCGGGATTGGATACTGTTTTTTGACGAAGCGGATGCCTTATTTGGTAAGCGTACGGGCGTAAAAGACGCACATGACCGTTTTGCCAATCAAGAGGTCAGTTACCTTTTACAGAAAGTAGAGCAGTTTGATGGTTTGGTTATTCTCGCCTCTAACCTGAAAACCAATATCGATGAGGCTTTCCTGCGGCGATTTAATGCGGTTATTCCCTTCGCTTTTCCCAATGCTCAAGAACGCAAAGATATTTGGCGTATTAGCATGCCGCCGAATACTAAGATTGACGGCATCGAAGATCCATTAGAAGAGCTTGCTCGCTATGAACTTGCCGGCGGTTCGATTATCAATGTACTGCAATACGCTTGCCTGCAAGCCTTAGGTCGAGGGCGTGATCGAACGCTAGTTTTTGATGATTTGTTGAAAGGCATTGCGTTGGAAATGGAGAAACATGGCAAGGTGTTTCGGGCGCTAACCGCAGTGAAGACTGAACTGGCTGGGATTTAGCACGCCATTTCCGTCGTCAGACGGACTAAGGTGGTATTGTGCTGAGCAAGAACGAACAATGACGATCACTAAATGAAAAGCTGGAAAAAATGAAAAATTGGAAGCTAGCGCCAAAAAGTGAGAGCGTTGCTAAGTATGTTGAATGTTATTGGTTTTTAGAAAAAGAGCCGGATGATAGTGGCAATCTCTATCCTAAGCTAAACCCTGACCCTGCAGCGCACCTGATTATCGCCAGTGATAATGAAGTGCATCGATACGATCACAATGGCACGAGACAGGTTGTGCAGGGATGTCATTGGATTTTTCCGCATTTAAAAACACTGACGATGGATCATTCAGATCCTTTTAAGATCATTGGCATTAAATTTCGTGTAGGAGCGCTCTATTCTTTAAATCTGCCGGATCTTATTTCTATTTTAGATAAGGTTGAATCGGTTGATATTAGGCAGATGCTTGGATCGGATGTGTATAGCGCTGAGCAACTGGTCGATAGTGCTTTTGAACAGAGAGATAGCCTCCGTGACACGCTTGATGACGCTTTATCTGTTTATTTATCAAAGGCTCTTGAAGACAAACACAGTGAGTTAGTGCGAGGGATTTTACCTGCACTCAGCGATACGCCGATTGCTGAAATAGGAGAAAAATTGCATCGTTCTCAACGTACAATCGAGCGTGCCTTTACTCGGGTAACCGGCTTAACGATGAAGCAAGTGCATTCCATGACGCGCTTAGAAGATATGCTGAATTATTTGTATCAGTTAAACGACGCAGAGTTAAATTGGGCGGATATTGCCAGCAAATACGAATTCAGCGATCAACCCCATCTTATTCGTCATCTCAAAAATTCTATTGGTAATACGCCGGCTGCCTATGCGCAGCAACGAGATCTAGCGATAGATATCTACGGTAATTTCGAATTTAATTAAAAACTGTCGTTTTTTTTCAATCTGTATTAATGGCGACTTTCCTAGAATAGATGTCATCAATTAACGAAGGCCAAAAAATGATGAACCTAACTATTCGCCAATATCAAACGTCAGATCTAGCCGCAGTGCTGGATTCATGGGAAGTGGCTACGCGTCTAGCGCACACCTTTATGACGGATGAGTTTATCGCACAAGAACGTAAGAATGTTGCGGACATTTATATACCCAATACAGATACCTGGGTTGCCGAGATCGACGGCGTCGTAGAAGGCTTTATCGCATTGATCGGTAACGAAGTTGGGGCGATATTTTTGCAGCCAAATTGGCATGGAAGAGGCGTGGGTAAGGCGTTAATGGACAAAGCGCAAGCGTTGCATGGGGATCTGGAAGTCGAGGTGTTCAAAGAGAATTCTATCGGCAGGGCATTTTACCAGCGCTACGGTTTTGAATTTATAGAGCAAAAGTTGCATAAACCTACAGGGCAGCAAGTGCTGCGGCTAAGATTTAGTACCTAATGAACAAAGCCAGTCAATGACTGGCTTTATTGCTATTAAGCGGGCGAAAACTTACTTTTCTAGCACTTCAAAGGTAACACCGGCGAAGTCTTGTAAGCGGTCGATGTAGCGTTGATCGAAGATCGATCCCGGAGTCCAGAAGCCGCCTTCTTTATCGCATTTTTTCCCATCTTTATGAAAATCCAATGCTAAACCCGCGGCAGCTTGGCCGAGTAGCTTGCCGGTTGAGCCGTAGCCCGGGTCCATGTCGCCGGTGACGCGCGTTAAGATTTTGCGGCCATCTTTGGTTAGGCCGGCAAAACGGATATCGTAAAATCCTGCTTCTTGAGCTTTTGGGCTTGGGCCTTGGCCAGGTTTAGGTAATACGAAGCGTTCTAGCAGCCAGCGTGTCGGTTTAATTGCAGCACCTGCCATAAAAGCGCCTAAACCAAGGGTAATACCGGTGGCCATGGCGCGACCTTTGGCCCCGCGTCCAGTGAGCATGGTTTCTTCATAGGTAAAGTCGTTGCCGTATTTCTTACCCAGCAGCGCATTACTACGATGAACAACGCGGGTGTTGATCGCAGCCATGATAAAAGGCGCTGACCAAGCTTTGAATTGTGAATCGAACTTTGCGCCACGCTGATCGACTTGCTTGGTGCTAAAACGATGGCCCGGAGGACAGATTGAGTAGGGGTCGGCCAGTTCTTTACGTAGGCTTGGATTGGCAATGTACTCTTTCGTTAGGTTAACAATGCTGGCTACTGTGCCGCCAGACATGCCGCCTTTGGCCGCATTTACGCGCATTTTAACGCTAGGAGCAACACAGCCGAACTCTTGCTCTGCTTGTTGTTGTAGGAAGTAGACGCCCATATCGGATGGCACTGAATCGAAACCGCAGCAATGCACAATACGTGCGCCAGAGGCTTTTGCTTTGGCTTCGTACTTTTCTAACATGCGTTTTATCCATTGGGGTTCGCCGGTTAAGTCGCAGTAGTCTGTGCCAGTTTCGGCGCACACTTTGACTAGCGGTTCGCCATAGAGTGCATAGGGCCCGACGGTGGATACAATGACGTTGGTTTTTGCACATAAGTCACGTAGTTGCGCTTCGTTAGCGGCATCGGCAATCAGCATAGGGACATTTTTAGCGTCGTCGCCTAGAGCTTTCACTAGAGTGCCACGAACTTTTTGTAATTTGATCTCGGAGCGGCCAGCAATAGCCCACTTAAGTTCTTTATTTAATCCAAACTGAGCGGCGATATAACGTGTCAGGATGGCTCCAACGAAGCTAGTAGCACCAAAAATAATAAGATCGTATTGGCTTTCACTGGTTGTCGGTATCGCTGCTTTTGCCTTCGCCGGTTGACGGGTGTGCGTTGTTTTAGTGGGTTGCTTAGTCGCTTTGGTCATGGCGCAAGTCCTTCATTGTTCTGATGATTGGATAACGATAAATTCGGGAACAAACCGTAGCAGTCTTTGCTCTGGGTGATAAGGGCCAATTGCGCTAAGTATGAAGCTGTTTTGGGTATTAAGTGCCTGAAAAATTAATATATGGAATTCCATATATATGGTACTGGTGATACCATCACTACGCCGAAATGACAGGAGCTGGTTTTGATGGACTCGCTGATGGTATGTAAAGCACTCGCCGACGATACACGCTTGTGCGTTTTACTTCTTTTGCTTGAAAGAGGTGAGTTGTGTGTTTGCGATCTAATGGATGTGCTGATGTTGAGCCAGCCTAAAGTCTCTAGGCATTTAGCGATGTTGCGGAGTGTCGGTTTAGTGAGCAACGAGCGCCGTGGCCAGTGGATATATTATCAATTAGATCCAAGGTTACCTGTGTGGGTAACGGCACTGCTGCAAGCTGCCGCGCAAGGCTATAGGGCGCGTATGCAAGAATTGACTATCAATAGTGATAATGGAGGGCAGCCATGCTGCCAAACCGCATGTTAAAACTTCTTTTTATTTGTACCCATAACCGCTGTCGCAGCATTCTCGCCGAAGCGATTAGTCGCCACGTTGCCGGAGACGTTTTTGATGTCCGCAGCGCGGGCAGCCAACCTGCAGGTGTTGTGTTCGACGGTACGCTGAATTTTTTGCATGAGCATGGGATTTCTACTGCTGGTCTGCGCAGCGAATCCTGGGATGTTCACGAGGCGTTTAAGCCGGATGTGGTAATTACGGTGTGCGATAGTGCGGCGGGTGAGGCCTGCCCCTTGTGGATGGGCAATGCTATTCGTGTGCATTGGGGCTTGTCTGATCCCTCTAAAATGAGCGATGGCCAAGCTCAGCAACAAGCCTTTGCCGAGGTTGCCGATGTATTGACTCAGCGAATTAAGAATTTGGCGACAGAAGATTGGGCGAGTCACAACAAAGAAAGTATTCAGCAATTATTTAATCAGCAGGGAGTCGTTCGCTAATGGGCTTGTTTGAGCGTTTTTTAACCCTTTGGGTTGGTGCGGGTATGTTGGCGGGTGTGGCGCTTGGTTTGTTTTTTCCTGCGATCTTTACATGGGTGGCTGGGGCAGAAATTGCGCATGTGAACTTAGTCATCGCGGTTCTAATTTGGTTAATGATTTATCCAATGATGATTCAAATAGACTTTGGCGCTATTCGCGATATTGGTAAAAAGCCCCAAGGCTTGATCCTCACCCTAGTGATTAACTGGTTAATCAAGCCGTTTACTATGGCGCTGTTAGGGTGGCTGTTCTTTAAAATCTTTTTCGCCAGCTGGGTCGACCCGCAAACAGCGAATGAATATATCGCCGGTATGATTTTATTGGGCGTTGCACCCTGTACTGCGATGGTCTTCGTTTGGAGCCAGTTAACAAAAGGTGACGCTAACTACACGTTAGTGCAGGTATCGGTTAACGATGTCATTATGATTTTTGCCTTTGCACCGTTAACCGCTCTGTTGCTTGGCGTCACTGACATTTCAGTACCTTGGGATACTTTATTGATATCGGTGGTCTTGTATGTGGTTTTACCACTGATAGCGGGTATCGTTACTCGACGGTTGCTGCAAGCTGATAACGTTGCGAGCTTTGTTGGCAGGTTAAAACCATGGTCGATTGTCGGTTTAATTTTAACTGTGGTGATATTGTTTGCGTTACAAGCTCAGGTCATTATCGAGCGCCCGTTAGATATCTTGTTAATCGCTATTCCCTTGATGATTCAAACCTATGGTATTTTTGCCATTGCCTACTTCTTGGCATTGAAAATGAAATTGGCGCATAACATTGCAGCACCCGCTTGCATGATTGGCACTAGTAACTTTTTTGAGCTGGCGGTTGCGGTCGCGATTTCGCTGTTTGGTTTGCATTCCGGTGCAGCATTGGCCACGGTGGTTGGCGTTTTGGTTGAAGTGCCCGTTATGCTGTCGCTGGTGGCGTTTGCTAATCGCACGCGGCATTGGTTTTCTTGAGCAAGCATATTGTGGTGGGTCTGGGCGATGAGAAAGCTCGTGTGCGGGTGTACATGGCGAATCGTCCGCCGCTAAGCGATTACCTAGAGTTAGCTGAGTGCCGACCTATGGTTATCGGTGAAATCGCCCGTATAGCGCAGGAAACCGGTAATCATTGGCGTAAAGTTTTTAATGTGTACGCTAAGCTGATGGCAGAGTTTCGTGGTGAGGCTATGACTTCAACGTGGCAAGTATGGCGCGATAACGTCTTATTGCAGCAGGGTTCGGATACGGCTTTATTGTTTTCGGCAGTGCCTAATGCAGCTTCTTCTGGGACTATCTATCTTTGGATGGGGAAGGGCTTCGCCAGCGATCATGGCTTTTTCGCAGAGCAGGGCAGTGAGTGGTTGGACGCGCACTTTGCGATTAATCGTCGTAAGCGCTGGATACTCTGCCCATATTTTGATTATCGTCAATTGTCGAATGAGCGTATTCAACGCTTGGCCGTTTTGATGAAGTCGTTTTCAGCTTGATGTTTTTCTAGTTTTAAAGGATCTGACGTTACTTATGGCCGAACTAAATGAAATGGGCTCGTTGAATTTTATTTGCCTCGGCATTTTTCTGTCGTGTTGGATTGGTTATGCTCGTTTTGCTCATTTTATGGCTAGGCGCACTGCGTCGTTGTCGTCGGTGCTGCATGTCCATCGAATTAATTGGATGCGCCGCATGTTGCAGCGTGAAGTTCGTGTCGGGGATGCAGCGCTTATTGCCAACATTGAACGTAATGTGAATTTCTTTGCATCGTCTTGTGTGTTGATTATCGCTGGTTTACTTACAGCGATTACCGCCACTGAAAAAATCAAAGATATGTTGGGCTCTGTTTCGTTTACTGCTGCAGACACCTTACCGCAGCTCGAACTTAAATTATTAGTGTTGTTAGGTATTTTTATTTATTCGTATTTTACCTTTACTTGGTCGATGCGTCAGTTCGGTTTTGCTTCGGTATTAATTGGTGCGGCCCCCTCGCCAGATGATACCACGGTAACGGCTAATGATCGCCGTAGCATGGCTATTTACAGTGCGAAAGTCATTGATCAGGCCAGTCGCAGTTATAACAATGGATTACGCGCCTTTTATTTCTCAATGGCAGTCCTGTCGTGGTTTATTGGACCTTATATATTTATCGGTGCGTCGCGCTTGGTTACTACCGTTTTGTACCAACGTGAGTTTTTATCGAGTTCGTTAAAAGCTCTCAAGCAGGCTGAGAACGTTGGTGAAAAATTATTTACCGACGATAAAGAGCTTTATCGTCGGTAGGTATCTTACCCCGAACAAACGGACGTACTTCATTCGCCAGCGATCTCGTCCTCATCTGCGATCAAATCATCATTGCCGCGCAGTAAGTCTGCATTACCGCCTACCGCGCTGGTATTTATGGTGCGGGTGCGCTCTGTGGCAAAGCGTAATACATAATTAGGCCCACCGGCTTTCGGTCCTGTTCCTGATAGCCCCATGCCACCAAAAGGTTGCAGCCCGACCACAGCCCCAATTTGATCGCGATTCACATAAACATTGCCTACTCGAATACGGCGTTCAATATGGCTGGCAGTATCCGGGTTGCGGCTATGAACGCTTAGGGTCAGGCCGAAGCCCAAGCTATTAATGTTGCTGATGAGAGTATTGAGTGATTTTGCGCTGTAGCGATAAATATGCAAAATCGGTCCAAAGTGCTCTTCGCGTAGGGCTTCAAAATCGGTAATTTCATAGGCGATAGGAGTCACGAAGGTACCTTCTTCAGGTGCTTTGGGCGCCTTGCCGACGCACTTTGCATGTTGCTCTAGCCAGCGAATATGACGCTGTAAATGATGTTGGGCGCGGCTATCAATGACTGGGCCTATATCCGTGCTGAGCGTGAGGGGGTCGCCAACACTGAGTTCTAGCATGGCACCGCTGAGTAGCTTTATTACGTCGTCAGCAATGTCGTCTTGCAGGCAGAGTACACGCAAGGCGGAACAACGTTGACCGGCACTGCCAAAGGCGCTGCGTAACACATCGCGTACGACTTGTGCTGGCAATGCGGTTGAATCAACTATCATGGCATTTTGACCACCGGTTTCGGCGATAAAGGGCACGATTGCACCATTGCGTTGTGCCAGTTGCAGGGCAATTTGTCGGGCTGTCTTATGTGATCCAGTAAAAGCGACACCGGCTAAATTCATATCGTTAAGCGCTGCGCTGCCAATGTCTAAGCCACTGCCGGGAAGGAGTTGTAATAAGTCTTTTGGAATGCCGACTTGATGCGCTATTTCTACGGCGCGAGCGGCAATTAGTGAGGTGGCCTCCGCTGGTTTTGCCACGACGGCGTTACCAGCCGCTAAGGCGGCGGTAATTTGGCCAATAAAAATAGCCAAGGGAAAATTCCATGGGCTAATACACAGCCATACGCCGCGACCTTCGTAATACAGCTCATTGCATTCACCGGTTGGTCCTAAAAGCTTAGAGGGTTGCGCGAAATGTAGATCTATTTGGTGGGCGTAATAACGACAAAAATCGACGGCTTCACGTATTTCATCCATGCTGTCTTGCACGGTTTTTCCGGCTTCTAATACACACAGCGTTATAAGCTCAGCGCTGTGGTTTTCGAGCGCACTGGCGAGCAGCATAAGCCAGGCTTTACGCTCTTTGGTGGCATAGCGAGGTGCAAGCAAGCGCCAGCGTTCAAATCCTGCGGCGCCGGCATTCATGACGGCGGTAACGTCGTCAGGGTTAAACCACTGACTGCGACCCACCTGGTATTGTGCGGTGAAGGGAGCGATGACCGGTTTATTGGCGAGTAGGGCGCCGTTACCTGTGGTTGCTGTCATGGGTCTGGCTTCCCACTGATGGCTGCTCCAGCGGCGCATATCATCGAATAATGACTCGCGTTGCAGCGAGATATTTAAATTGATTCCGTATGAGTTTCGGCGATTCTTGCCATATATATCGCAGGGTAAAGGGGTGGCTGGGTTTGCGGAATAATCAAGATCGCGCGCCAGCTCTAGTGGGGATCGAGTGAGTGTTTCGGGGGCTACTTCGTCGTCCCATAAGTGGTGCACGAATGAGGTGTTAGCGCCGCTTTCCAATAGTCGTCGGACGAGGTAAGGCAATAATTGCTGATGTTCGCCGACGGGGGCATAAACTCGAACGGGTTCGTCTCTGCGTGTGTGCCAGTGCGCATAAAGCGCTTCGCCCATGCCGTGTAGTCGTTGTAATTCATAACTAGGCGTGGGCTTTAGTGCATCCGCCATATTGGTAATAGCGGCCACTGTTTGGGCATTGTGGGTAGCAAATTGCGGGGTAAGCCCAGGGGTGTGGCACAGTAAAAAACGTGTACAAGCTAAGTAAGATATATCCGTGTGCGCTTTTCGTGTGAAGATCGGATAACCGTCAAGGCCGCGCTGTTGGCAAAGCTTTATTTCAGTATCCCAATAGGCCCCTTTAACCAGCCTTACTTTAATGTGAGTGTCGTGCTCTAGTGCCAATTGGTTGAGCCAACCGAGCACGGGTAAAGCCCGTTTGCTATAGGCTTGTACGGCCATGCCGAAACCGCCCCAGCCGATGGCTTCTTGCTCAAATACCAATTGAAAAATATTGAGCGATAGCTCCAAGCGATCGGCTTCTTCAGCGTCTAAGGTGATAGCGACGTTAAGTTGTCGTGCCTCCCTTACTAAGCTTGCTAAGCGTCCTCCTAATTCTGAAATCAGACGCGGGTGTTGGCTTTCTTCATAACGTGGATGGAGGGCCGAAAGTTTAATGGATAATGAGTGGGGGTGGCAGTCGGTCTTTTGACTTGCGGCTATGCGTTGCAGGGCCATTAAATAGCTATTGGCATAGCTTTCGGCGTCGTCCTCTGTCATCGCCGCTTCGCCAAGCATATCGAACGAGTAACATATTTTATCCGATGCCATACGGCCTGCATTGCTAAGGGCTTGATCAATGGTATGGCCTACGACAAATTGGTCTCCCAAAAGCTGCATAGCTCGTTGCAGCGCTGCGCGAACAAAAGGTTCACCAGAGTGGCCGACAAGCTGCTCGAAGATAGTCCGGCTACGTTGACTTGGATCGTCATTGTGATCTTGGCTCCAGCTAGCGAATGCCGCGCCTGCGATGAGTCCTCGGGTTGCCATATTGACCCAAAAGGAATCCGAGTGACCTAAGTGCTGCTTCCAATTTACATGGCTCATTTCAGCCCGAATAAGGGCATCACGGGTGCGTCGATCTGGAATGCGTAACAAGGCTTCCGCCAACACCATAAGGGTTAAGCCCTCTTCGCTACTCAGACTATATTCCTGCATAAAACGTTCGAATAAAGGCAGGTGTTCACGCTGTGCTCTGAGTTCATGAACTAAGGTAGCCGCTTGCAGGCTGGCTTGATGTACTTGTTGTGAGGGAACGGAAGCGGCTAGTGATCGCACCCAACTGGTTTCGTCAGGGGCATAAAGGTGACGAATGTGTTGAAACCACTGACTGCAACTTAAGGAAGCATAAGAACCGTTAACGATGGCATCGGGTTGTAATGTCTCAAGCATGCAATTGCTCCTGCGCTGGGTCTTGTCAGTATGATCTTAGGGCAACATGGATAGCGAGCAGCCTGTCGCATTCCTTTGTGATCACGATAATCTGACAGGTTAGATACATTATAGGTCTATTAAGAGGTGTTGCTGGTTTCGATGCAACTCGGTTTCTGATGGCGGGAATAATGTGCATAATACGGGCATTGAAATTTGACTTGGAGTGCGTCGTTTGAATATTTTGTTGATTGTGGTGATAGCTGCTTTGCTTGTTTATGGCCTAATGCGCGCAGGCGTTGGTGGTAAAGGTGCGGCGGCAACCGCGGCAGAAGGAGAGGCTTTTTTGGCTGAAAATCGCGATAAGCACGGTGTCACTGAAACCAGTTCAGGACTGCAGTACGAGGTACTCAAGCAAGGGCATGGTGATCGTCATCCTATGGCTTCCGACAAAGTGCTGGTGCATTATCATGGCACGTTACTGAACGGTAATGTTTTTGATAGTTCGGTTAAACGCGGTGAGCCGATTGCGTTTGGCTTAAATCAAGTGATTCCTGGCTGGACCGAAGGTGTTCAGCTAATGACCGTTGGTGAAAAAACACGTTTTTATGTACCGGCAAATTTAGCATACGGCAGCCGTCGCGTTGGTGATATCCCAGCGGGATCCTTGTTGATTTTTGATGTCGAATTACTCGAAATTCAAAGCTAGATCTATTGCATCTCGAATATAAGGTTGTTGCCAATGTGGAAGGCATTTAAAGCTCAGTTAGCGCGTTGGCTGGGCTTATCTTCCGAGGTGGTCTTGCCACAATGGCAAGCCTCTTGGTCGCAGTTTTTATCTCAGCATGTTGCTTTTTATCGGCGCCTTTCTATTGATGATCAGCGTTTGTTTGAGCAACGTTGTTTATTATTTTTAGCCACTACGCCGGTGATTGGCGGCGTTGCCGTTGATGTAACGGATGATGATCGTTTGCTGGTGGCCGCCAGTGCCGTCATTCCGGTTTGGGGCTTTCCGCACTGGCATTACGTTAATTTAAAAGGCGTATTTTTACTGCCAAGTCGTTTTAATGAACACTTTGAATGCGGGGAGCCCGATGCGCTAATTTCCGGCATGGTGGGTACGGGCCCTATGGCCGGAAAAATGGCCTTAAGTAAACCCGATTTACATCTTGGTTTTAATAATGACCGCGACAAACATAATGTCGGCATTCATGAATTTGTGCATTTGGTCGATATGGCCGATGGTGCGTGTGATGGCTTTCCTGAGCGGTTATCTGAGTTTGCGGTGAGCTTGCCTTGGTTGAGTTTTGTGCAGCAAAAAATTCGCGAAGTAGAACTGAATAATTCCAATATTCGTGATTATGCGGCGACCAATCCGGCGGAGTTTTTTGCAGTGGCTTCGGAGTATTTTTTCGAACGGCCGAAAATGTTACAGCAAAAACACCCTACGCTTTATCAATATTTAACCGATTTTTATCAGCAGAATATGGCTGAGATGCAGAGCGACTTACAGCCCTTTAAAAACAGTCCTTGCCCGTGTGGTAGTGGTAAAAAATATAAGCGTTGCTGCATGAAAAAAGCCTAGCAATTTCTTGTTAGGCTCTCTTATTAGGCAGTTCTGTACTTTTATTTCGGTGATACGTACCGAATCAGTCAATACTGCGCTTGGTTATATTCTTACGGCCAGCAAATAACGAGTTACCATTATTCTCGGCAGAGCGATCGCCACCGGCTTTTTTGCGTTCACCAGTACCGGTATTACGCGGCGGTGTGGCTTTATTGCTACGACGTTTGTTGGCTTTTTTACCCAGCGGTTGTTCTTCTTTGCGTTTGCGGCTTTTAGGCGCGCTATCGGGCACGCGGTGATTCGGTACGTGGCCAATTAAATCTTTGCGCGGCAGTATACGGCCAATCAGTTGTTCG
>NZ_JAWUWR010000009.1:0-70279 GCF_034111725.1 Thalassolituus sp.
AAATTACTAAAACGGTTTGGCCGAGTAGAGCCCAGAGTTCAGAAAAGACGGCCTAAGCCATTTAAATTACTAACCCGACCACGAGCAGAGCTAAGAGCTGAATTAATGGGCTTAGGGGAATGGAAAACGGCCTTAACTTAGAGGCATTCGACTCTGACCCCTTGAATTCCTTGAATTCTAATTCTGTTATCGAGGTAAAGCTCTGCCCCTGAATCAGGATTCAGGAATAAAGAACGAGCCGATCAATCCAATTAACATTGCAGAGTAGAAAGATACAACCAACGCCGTACCTATCAGCTTTTCCGCTTTAAGAGCGTAAGGTCTGATACTCCGGGCATCGATAAGAGGGTTCCCATCATGGTTCAACGGATTACCCATAGGTACGCCGATTGCAGTCGCAATCATCAAAACTCTTAATCCCATGATATCAGTAGAACAAGCCCTACTCTCCCCCGCGTCCTCCATCCTTTTATCGATTTTTGGTATAACGCCGTAAGAGAAGACAAACCAGAGAACC
This sequence comes from Thalassolituus sp., assembly GCF_034111725.1. Taxonomy (GTDB): domain Bacteria; phylum Pseudomonadota; class Gammaproteobacteria; order Pseudomonadales; family Oceanobacteraceae; genus Thalassolituus. The sequence goes on from NZ_JAWUWR010000009.1 coordinate 518, forward strand.
GCAGATACAAGAAATAGCGAAAAAAAGCTTGTGAAAACTACCGCCTCAATCGTCATTTTAATCCACACTCCTCATAATCCATTCTGCGCCATCTTGGCTCAGGCTATCGACCTTAGAGCCAACAAAATACCCGACGGCCAAGCTTCCCGCGAATATTCCACCAAGTAACATCCAACCGATAGGTCCAGCGAATGTTAACCCGGCCTGGACAGCCAAATAAGTACCACCGGCAAACGTTAGCTTCCCTGAACCCATGCCAAACGCCGCACCCAGTCCAAACCCCGTCATCTGCTTGGCCCCTTCCCGCATCCAATCGCCACCTTCGGCTTCAATATCCATGACTTTAACTACACGCAGGCCTGCATCGACCACAATTGCTGTATTGCCAAGCCGATTCACTAGCTTCCCCATACGCGCTAGTTGGCTGGCTTGAAGTTGGCCTTCAACGTTTAGCCGTACATCGACTTTAGGGGAATTCGCATTTCGTGTTGCGAGTGTAATACCGCGCTCGGCATTGCTGAATGCGGTGCCGCGATTTTTAGCGCGTACAGCTTCTGGTGAGAATTTTTGTAATTCGATGCCATAACGAGTTTTCAATTCTGCATAAGCTTCACGAACGCGTACTTTGGCTTGCTGGATTGCCGCGGCTTGCCCTCGCCCGTGATTATTCGACGCGATTAAAGTACGCAGTCCGTTTAATGACTTCTGATAATTAACGATGGCTTTCTCAAAGTTATCTAAGCGAGCAACCGCTGCTGTGCTGGCTGCTCCGATAATAGAGTTTAGTTTCTGCGTATTTTCATCACTGAAATAGCGATCAAAAAAAGCGGCTAGCGCTAACGTTTCATTACCGCAGGCTTGAGCGAGGTTACCAATACACTGACGCTGTGGCGCCGGAAGGTAATTTAGATAAGCACGTATATTCGTGGAGAGACTATCGTCCTCAAGAGAGAAAATACTACCTTGCTGCAAATAAGCACCCGTTGCAGTGTTATTTACACGGCACAGTTGATCAGCCGAACGATCATCCAAGCCGGCGAGAAGAATCGACGGTGTTGTGGTGTTTTGTACAAATAGCATTTCGGGCATGGGTATAGTCCTTTATTAGCCTGCCGCTTACTGCGGCCCACTGGTCATCATTCCAGCGGAATTAAGAATTGTCATTATGCTATACGCCCTCATTAGCAACAACCTAGGCATCTGCGATTGGCGCTAAAGCCCTAAGAACTTCCGCACCAATTTTGCGTTACGTATATTCGCTTTAAAGCCAATGTCAAAGATGTCGCCCAATATCGGCACCGAGCCGATGACGGTATCAATGGCGATGTTCAACAGCATTTTAGCGATCAAGCCAAAACCAGCCCCCATGCGTCGCGCCTCTATCACTGGGTAGAGAGCCAGTAAGAATGCAATGCCGTCGCCAACACCTGGTATTAAGCCGATCAGTCCGTCGATACCAATGGAAATATTGGTAAAAGGAATATGGAATTGGGCATCCATTAGATGCGCAAAGGTTTCAATGCGCTTTAGGCATTCTGCGTTCGATTTAGTCTCTGACATTCAAAATCCCTCCTGTATACTTGGGGCTTCTGAGATTGTTGATTTTATTATGCGCTATTTCGCAATATTAGCCTTATCGGGTCTTGTTTGGGCGAGCGGTTCTGCTGCCGAACAGGCACGTACGATGGATGCTGGCAGTGGCTCAGAAACTGCCCTATCTGTTGCTATAAACGACGATCCAACCAAGGTGGTGGAAAGCACTTGTCCTGTGGTTTCGTTTGCGGATGTGTTCGCAGACCCCGACAACATCCGCCTAAATTATTGTTATCTTCGGCAAAAAGTTGATGGCGGCGAACTAAAAGCCGCCCTGCCAGTGGTTGAACGCCTCTTGCTGTTGGAGCCACATCAAGAGCAAGTACGAGTTCTGTACGCCAGTTTGTTATATCACAACGATATGATGAGCGATGCTAAACGAGAATTTACTGGCGTCGACCGTGTTCGCCTGCCACAAAACAATCAAACCTTAGTTATCGACTATCTACATAAAATCGACGAATTAGACAAACGCTTAAACCAATCTTTGGATTTCTCTTTAGGCGGTCATTTCGATGACAACCGTAATGCTGCGCCTGAAGGCGATACGATTCTTTTCTATGGTTTTGAATTCCCATACAAAATCGAAAAGGTCGATGATTACGGCACTCAAGGCACCGCTCGATACGATATAGCGTACAAGTTTGGCGAGTATCGCAGTCATCGTGTACTGGGGTCTTTAGAGTACGCACGTGATAATCAAGCATACTATGACAATGAAGATTTCGCGTCGCTAAACAGTTCCGCCGGTGCACGCTTTGATCTAGGCGGCTCAGACCTAACGACACTCGGCTACTACTCGTTTCATCGTCTAAATGGTAATTCGTTTCTGCGCAGTGTTGGCTCGCAATTGAGCCTTAGTCACTCATGGTATTTACGTGAGCAGAAACTCACCTATCGTACGATAGCTTCGAGTGGTTGGTTTTCAGATACCTATATGAATAGCGACGCTAGCCAGAACGCAGAGATGAATTCTGGTGATCGCGTATACGCACGTCTGTATGGCTCGGTAACGTTTAATAGCAGCCAACAGTTATCGCTAGGGCTTAATTACACCAATAAGAATACCGATGCTCCCGATACCACAGATTACGAATACAATTCTTGGAATGCTAGCCTTGGGCATTTATGGATGTTCGGCGCGGGCCACAGCTTATCAACCTATTTCAGCGGTGGCCGACTAAGCTACAAAGGCACAGCCATGAGCATTACGGGTGATCCGAGTAAAGTTCGCTTAGATACGCCGGTGCGTATTTCGATAACGCTAGAAACTCCAATTGCTTGGTTTGTTGATGCCATGGCGATTGGCAATGGCGATAAAACAGCAGCCAACTTACCGGGTTTTAAAAATTTCACACTCGCTTTATCCGGCGAATATTTAAGCAATCATTCAAACATTCCTAATTATGACTACGACAGTGTCCGTTGGCAGGCGCTTTTACGTAAGCGTTTTGAATTTTAATGTTAAGGGGATGATGACAATGAAATTATTTAGAGCACTGAGCCTAATTACCCTTTCCATTCTTTGTAGTATTAATGCGACAGCAAGTCAGGTCGGTGTGATTGCAGGGTTGCACGGCCATGTATTTATTGAACGCAATGGTATCGAAATTCCGTCCGTTAGCGGTGCTGCAATCCTAATTGGTGATCACGTTCGTACTCGTCATGATCAAATATTTCAGCTCATTTTATTGGACGAAACGGTATTTACCTTCGCGGGCGATGTCGATATCTCATTGGATGTTTATGAATACGATAAAACCACTCATATTGGGCGTTTACAAATAACCCAGTACGCAGGTCTGATGAAGTTTTCCACGGGGCACATCGCCAATGGACAAGCTGGGGCCTTTCAAATTAAACAGCCTAATACGGATATTGCCGTATTAGGCACGACAGGCGTTGTCGGCATGCTGAGTTCTGAGCAAGCGGCGACTTACTTTCCTCAGATCAAACTCCCTGCAACCACCGAACCTGTGAGTTATGCGGCTTTAATGGGGCCGGGCCCTCGTGCTGCGCGCTGGGTAAAAAGTGGGGCTTTTCGCTATACCAGCGATCAAGGCACAGTAGACTTAACCAAACCCGGCGGTAGTGTCTTAGCCGTTAAGGGGAGCACACCTGTTGTATTCGTTGCACCGGCGCTGGATATTAGCCAAGCCGTGTCCTATGACAGCGATAAAGATGATAACGACGGCAAGAACAGCAGCGGAAGTTCGTCTACTGCGCAAAACAATCAGGCGATGGAATTCGGTAACTTGTCCGACACCTTGCCTTCAGTAACAAACAAGGGTTCGGCGAATAGCGATACACACTTAGGCGGTGATTCTATTAATGGGGCCTTGTTAAGAGATATTCGTAATTTATTGAATAACGAATCAATGAATAGTGTTATTCAGCGTCTTGAACAAACAGAAGGAATTCCTGATCAGATTAATCCAGAGATTGATCCTGCGCCGATCAACCAGATTCCAATTAAGCCCATTGATCTAGCACCAATAGAACCGATTAAGCCGATTGATCTAGAACCGATTAAACCCATTGAGCTAGAACCGATCAAACCCATTGATCGAGCTCCGATTAAACCAATTGATTTAGCGCCGATTGAGCCGATTGATCTAGAGCCGATTAAACCAATTGAGCTAGATCCAATTGCTCCGATTGAACTAGCGCCGCTTGAGCCGATTAATTAATAGACCAGTTGCACTGCCACCGATTTAAACGCAGGCGTATGACTGCGTTTATCACGATCTAGTCCAATCAACACATCGGCCTCTGGGTAGTAAGCCATGACATTGCCTTGTGGGATGTCGAAGGGTTGCGCATGCACGGATTTCATCACACAGTGAGCAGACACCACATCGACCTTATCACCGGCACTCAACGCCATGGCTTTCATGTCGTCGGGATTCAGCAGCACGGTCCAGCGATTATCCACTCCGCGATAGCTGTCAGTTTCTTCGTAAATAATACTGTTAAATTGGCCTTCGCTACGCACACTCATCAAGGTAAAAGGATACTCGGCACCACATTGGCGATGGTTTCGCGAATGCTTTGGTGTGATTTAAATACACTCATATCGAACTGTTCTGGCGGCAGGGTTTTGACCGCGATACTAGTGAGCATATCAACCTCAGAGCGCACATACGCCAGACGAGTAATACCGCCATCACTCAAGCGCACATAATTAAACATGGATTCTTGCGTGGTGGGTTGGGCTTCTTCATCGCGTGCCATGACGGGTAAAATTAACGCGTCGCTGTTATCACAAACATGCACATGGCCGGCATTCAGCGTGGTGGTTAAATAGACTTTAAAACCGACCTTATCTAACGCCTGTTTCGCCCATACCGAGTTCGGAGTCGCCTGATATAAATTGCCGCCGAGAATTAACGCAGCATCCATTTTACCTTCTGCGGCTCGCTCTAAACACGCGAGTGTATCCAACCCTTCTGGCGCTTATGGCGCTTCTGGCGCTTCTGGAAAACTGACATTGAGTTCAGTCTGTAAGCCTTGAAAAATATACTCAGGTAATACCGGTTTCACCCCTATGGTGCCGATACCTTGCACATTACTGTGGCCGCGCAGTGGTACCCGACGCGCCGATCATGCCGCGCATTAAGGCCAGATTGGCGATGTACTCAATGTTTTCGACGCCGTTTAGATGATGGGTCATACCCATTCCCCAAGCAAACACCGTATTTTTAGAACGTGCATAAGCCAGTGCCATGACTTCGATATCGGCTTTAGCGACACCGCTGAGCTTTTCAATTTCGGACCAAGAGGTGTGATTAATATCGGCTAAAAACGCGTCATAACCCTGCGTATATAGCTCAATAAAAGATGGCGCGGTGTGATTGTTTTCGATTATGTATTTGGCAATGCCTTTAAATAAGGCTAAATCACCGCCAATGTTTGGCTGTACATAAACCGATGCTATATCGCTGCCGCCGGTAATAATCGATCGCATGCTTTTGGGTAATGCGAATTTAATTAAACCGGGCTCTTTAGCCGGATTAATAACAATGACTTCACCACCGCGATCGCGACAGGCTTTTAATTTATGAATGAAGCGCGGATGGTTGGACGCTGGGTTCGCACCGATCACAAAAATAGCATCGCACAAGCTGAGGTCTTCTAGCTCCACCGTTGCAGTACCCGCACCTATGGTTGTGCCTAAGCCTTCGCTGGTCGCCTGATGGCAGTAGTAGGAGCAGTTAGTAACATTATTAGTGCCGTACAAGCGCGCAAACATTTGCAGTACAAATCCAGCTTCGTTAGATGACCGCCCCGACGAATAAAAGAAAGAACGCGCGGCAGGTGTATTGGCGAATTTTTCGGCAGTGTAATTAATAGCCCAATCCCAATCGATTACTCGAAATTTATTGCTGCTTTTTTCTTTAAAGATGGGTTTCCCTAAGCGCCCTAAATGTTCTAGTTCATTTGGGGTTAGGTCTTTGAAATCGTCGAGTGGTGATCAAATAATTCATCCGGAATCGGGGACTGCAAATCGGTCGATTGCGCTTGAATGCTTTTATTACACACAGATGGGTATTCGTGCATCTCGTTGATCATGCCGCCTTCTTGGCCACCCATGCCCAAACCACAGGCTTTACAGGTGTTATTAGCGCGCAGGGCTTTTTGCGAATTCATCAGCCCCATACGGCGCATAGTATTCAGCGCATACAGTATTTTCATAACACCACCACCAACCGGTATGGCCTTACCCGACGAGTTCTTCATGCTTAAACATACCTCAACCAGATATCACATCATCACTATGCCTGAGGGCTCTAGTACCTGCCAAGGTCGATTCCCTATAAGACTAGGATGAACAAGTAGGCCAGCGAGCAATAAGGTCATTTGGCCTGATAATTGCGTATTACCTCTTATCATCTTCGGAGGATGTTCAGGTGGATATCAATAGTTCGTCATCTAGCTATCAGAATTTATTAACCATGCTTGGTAAGAGTTCGTCTTCCACTACCGGAGCAACCGCAAGCGATAGCACGGCAATAACAAGCTCCGCTTCTGGCAAGCGCTCCGTACAAATAGGCAACGATAAGGTGTCCCTATCATTGCATGCGGAAAAACTTAGCCGCATTAATGCCGAATTCTTCTCTGGTCGTATGAGTTCAAGTGATATTCCAGCACTTGCTCAGCGTTTGTATAAAGATGGCTTTATATCCGCCAGTGAGTATCAAAATCTTGGTGGCCAAGAAGATGATATGTCGACCATCACTCAAGCTTCGAATTTTCTGAATACCTATATTCTTGATGAAGAAGTCGATGGCGATAACACGGCGGCAAAAGCGATATTAAATGTCATTGATGTGATAGATCGCATGGATGAAAGCATTACACCAGCACATCGCCAAGCTGAAATTGAAGCATTCGACTATGTCACCTCATACACCGAACAACTGATAGAGAAAGGCGCACCAGAGAGCGTGATAGCCGGTTTTGAAAACGTTTTCGACGTGCTAAGCGCTTTAAATACGGTTCGCAGTAGCGAACAATCAAGCGATGCAACCGCTAGTTACACGAGTATTCAGGATACGTAACTGGCACGTAAAATGCCCGTAACTAATACACGTTCGCTGCGCCTGCAGCCGATCCCCTCAAAAGCGCCACTCTCCAAATTGTGTCGCACTCATTATGATCCATATCAATATCCGAACGTGTATTTCCATTAAAAAAATCTCTAATCCGACGAGCCTAACCGCGTCGGCAATTACTAGCGAAGTTAAACAAAAGACGACAAACGAATCCGTGTAGGTTTGAGCATTACGCTGCGCTAAGAAGGATTGGAATGGTCTACATCAGAAACAGAAAGTGGCTCTATTCGTAATCGCCTACAACCAGAGTAAATGGAATGCATTCGATTATTCGCGAACATGTTGAAGGGATTGATCGCCAGTTCGATGAGTATCGCGACAAGTTATCGCAAATACTTGCGGTAGCCTCGAGTCGAGAACCGCTACCAGTGAGCAACGAGATTACCAGTGGCTGTTTGGATAGAATCTGGGAGCAAGCAAAATCTGCGCAAAACAACCCTACTCTAGCTCTTTATCTACAGGGTCGTATGGCAGAAACAGATCGACATTATCTACTCGGCGATATTATAGGGCATTTATTGGCTAAGCCATTTACAAATTAGGCGCCGACCTAGGCGAAAAATATACATCCAACCTGCCCTCGTCGCAGTTTAGACGCAGCAGCGAGAGCACCTCTCGCTACTAATCTTAACTATCGAATTCTACTGAGAATGCTCGACACTATTCATTAATCACCATATGTTAATAACCTGGCCCACACCCTAAAATAGTACCCTATCCACGTTGACGTGTTTCGGAGCAGTACAATGAATAAGTCGATAACGGACAACGATACCATTTCAGGTATTTTGTCTTTAGACGAACCAACAGCAGTTAAACCAAACACTGGGGGCATAATTGATTTACTCAATGCCGTACATAGAAGTCATCTACGACTGAATGCTATGGCCGATCAGAAAGCGAATATTCTGATGGGTATCATAGGTATTATGTTTACTGTGGTACTCACAAAGCTCACGAGCACGGAATCTTACGCGACGCATGTTCAACTGATCTTGATAGTCTTCATATCGTTGGAGCTGATTGCCTTCTCCTCCAGCTTGATGGTGATAGCCCCAAAATTCCACGGAAAATTCGCAATCAAGAATATTGAGGCAATGCCCAATCCGTTCTTTTTTGGTTTCTACACCAACTTCACAGAAGAAGATTACGTAGCCCACATGCTGAACAGCATTGAAGATAACGAACAGGCTAAAGCGCTATTCTTGAAAGACATCTATCAGATGGGAAACATACTAAAGCGGAAATACAAACAACTTAGACGCGCTTACCTTTTCGCCTTTCTTGGCGTGGCGACTTCGTTACTGCTATTTATTGCGGATGTAGTGGTCAATCTAATAAGCGCTGCGTAATAACGCCTTAAGAACAAAAAATAAGTTGAGAACCACGTTTGCAGCTCTCAACTTATGGTATTCATCGACGCAATAATCTCGGTTTTAAACCAAGATTCTTATGCACGACCAGTAAACTTAGACTCTTCAACGTTAACGCGAATGCGATCACCTGTTGAGATGTGCTCAGGAACCTGCACAACCAAACCAGTGCTTAACGTTGCTGGTTTAGTGCGAGAGGTTGCCGATGAACCTTTCATTGCTGGCGCAGTATCAACGATAATCAACTCAACAACACCCGGCAGATCAACCCCGACTGGCGCATCGTTCAGAACAACAACTTGCAGGTTTTGCGTATCTTCTGCGATAAACAATGCTTCATCAGCAATTGTTGCTTTGTTCAAACTGTAAGACGTGTAGTCTTCGCTATCCATGAATACGTATTCATCGCCATCAATGTATGACAGCGTTACCGGACGACGAGTTAGATCAGCTAGGTTTAGCATATCGCTGTCTTTGAAAGACTCGTCTAGCTTTGCACCTGTAACCACGTTGTACATGCGCATACGATAGATAGAACCACCGGCGCGACCTTGTGGTACAGAGCGTTCAATATCTTTAACAAAATACACGTTACCGTCATATTCAACGGCGGCGTTTTTCTTAATTTCACTGACCTTTGGCATTGTCCGCCCTCTCCTAAAAACCCGAAGGTTACTATATAGATGCAGCACCTGAAAAGTACCCAAATGTACAAAGCAGAAACCTCACTCAGTCATCGGGGAAATAATGCTGCCAGATTAAATTCTTGGCGCTGAATACAAATTCAGCAGCGCTTCAAAATACCGACAGGTATAAAAAAACCGCCTTGCGGCGGCTTCTTTAGCGTACGAATGCTACTTTACTACTTTCAAAGAAGGTCGAATACCGCTTGGCACTACATCAGCTTTCTTCGCTGACTTAGGCGGAGGTGTTGGATCACTAGGATCTGGCGCTCCCGCTTCAGAGCCAAACACCATTCCTTGGCCATTCTCTTTTGCATAAATAGCAAGTATGGCAACCAATGGCACGAATACGTCCATTGGTACGCCACCAAACCGTGCATTAAACGACAACCCTTCCTGAGCCATCGACAAATCACGTACAGCGCCAGTGCTGATATTCAGCACGATTTGCCCGTTGTTAACAAACTCTTGGGGAACTTGTACATTCGGCAAACCGGCATCAACTAACACATAAGGCGTACAATTGTTGTCGAGAATCCACTCATGAAGCGCCCGCATTAAATACGGACGGCTAGGTGTCATTTTATCAGCCATTAGTCGCGCATCTCGCGTTCTGCTTCAGACAAACTCGCCTGAAATGATTCACGCTCAAACAAACGCTCCATATATTGCATCAATGGCTTAGCCGGCTTTTCTGGCAGTTCAATGCCTAAAACTGGCAAGCGCCATAAGATTGGTGCAACACAGCAATCAACGATGGAGAAGTCTTCACTCATGAAGTAAGGCATCTCAGCGAAGATCGGCGTAATCGCCATCAAACTATCGCTAAGTTCTTTACGAGCTTTATCTACATCTTTGCCTTTACCAGACAAAATAGTTTCAATCAGACCGCACCAGTCTTTCTCAATGCGATTGATCCACAAACGGCTCTGCGCGCGCGCAACCGGATACACCGGTAACAACGGCGGATGCGGGAAGCGTTCGTCTAAATATTCCATCATCACATTTGGTTCATACAGAACCAGCTCACGGTCAACTAACGTTGGCAGTGAGTTATATGGGTTCAGGCTTGCCAGATCTTCTGGCTTGTTATCTGGATCGATGTCGTGAATTTCTACCGCAACACCTTTTTCTGCCAGTACGATACGAACGCGATGGCTATAGTGATCCGCCGCATCTGAATAAAACGTCATGGAAGAGCGTTTCGCCACAACCCCCATAGTTTCCTCTCTTTTTTCTTAGCAATGCCAAAAATAAATATAGCCCGACCGCTAAAAGCGGCCGAGCTGCATAGACTTGCGATGTCTGAATGACGTTATTTAACGTCGCGCCAAAACTCTTTGTTCAGCATGTACACTGGTACAAAGAAGATAGCTAGGAACAGAAGTACCCACCATCCAAGGCGCTCGCGCTCAACTGCGATAGGTTCAGCCATGTAGGTCAGGAAGTTTACCAGATCGAACACCAACTTATCGTATTCGCTTGCAGACAAAGAACCTTCTTCTGCCAAATACAGAACATCGTGATGTTCTTCAGTGATTTCTTGACCAGTTAAAGTATCGAAACCAACAGCAACTTGAGCAGTACCTTTCAATTGTACGCCCTGCAAATCAGCCAATACGTGCGGCATACCAACGTCTTTAAAGACAACGTTGTTGACACCCCAAGGACGACTAGGATCGACATAGAAGCTGCGTAAGTAGGTATATAACCAATCTGGACGACGCACGCGAGCAACCAAGGTCAAATCTGGTGGCGGTGCACCAAACCATTGCTTAGCGTCTTCTGTCGTCATAGCAATCGTCATTAGATCACCAAACTTCTTATCGGGGTCTGATACTAGATTTTCCATCATTAACTTTTCAGGAATCTCTAAGTCACGTGCTACACGGTTATAACGAGCGTGTGAAGTTGCATGACAACCCATGCAGTAGTTAGCAAAGGTTTGAGCACCGCGCTGCAATGAAGCATTATCGGTTAGATCAGTTAAGTGCTTGTCTAAGTGAACATCGCCACCGGCAGCCAAAGCAAACGCAGGGATAACCGCTGCAATTAACGCAAATATCTTTTTCATTATTAATGGCCCCCGGTTACGCGTTCTGGCACTGGTTTGGTTTTTTCCATGCGGGTATAGAACGGCATTCCGATAAAGAAGCTGAAATAAATAACCGATGCAACCTGTGCAATAGACGTTAACGTTGCTGTCGCAGGCTGAGTACCCAACCAAGTCAACAATACAAAGTTGAAACCGAATACCACGATGAATATCTTACTGATCCAACCTTTGTAGCGCCAGCTTCTAACAGGGCTACGATCCAACCAAGGCAATACGAATAGGATAGCAATTGCAGCACCCATCGCGATCACACCTAGCAATTTATCTGGAACAGCACGCAAAATTGCATAGAAAGAACCGAAGTACCAAACCGGAGCAATGTGAGCTGGTGTTTTCAGGCCATTTGCTGGTTCAAAGTTCGCGTACTCTAATGCGAAGCCGTTACCTTCTGGGAAGAAAAACAGTACCGTACAGAAGATCATCAAGAACACAACGATACCCACCAAGTCATGCACGGTGTAGTAAGGGTGGAACGGGATACCATCTAATGGCTTACCGTTTTCATCTTTCAATTTCTTAATATCAATGCCATCAGGGTTGTTAGAACCCACTTCATGAAGCGCCAACAAGTGAACAACCACCAAACCAACAATTACTAATGGCAAAGCAACAACGTGCAATGCGAAGAAGCGGTTAAGTGTCGCACCAGAGATCAAGAAGTCACCACGGATCCATTCAGTCAGTGCATCACCGATACCGAAAGGAATAACCGAGAATAGAGAGATAATTACCTGCGCACCCCAGTAAGACATCTGTCCCCAAGGTAGTACGTAACCCATGAATGCCTCGGCCATCAGAGCTAGGTAAATCAACATACCGAAGATCCAGATCAATTCACGTGGCTTCTGGTATGAGCCGTACAGAACAGCACGCATCATGTGCAGATATACAGCAATAAAGAAGAAAGTAGCACCAGTAGAATGTAGGTACCGAATTAACCAACCCCATTCAACGTCGCGCATGATGAATTCAACCGATGCGAATGCACCTTCAGCGCTTGGAACGAAGTTCATAGTCAACCAAACACCCGTAAGGATCTGGTTAGCTAGCATCATCATGGACAATACGCCGAAGAAGTACCAAAAGTTGAAGTTCTTCGGTGCATAGTACTTAGACATATGCTTTTCAAAGGTCTGTGTGACCGGCAGACGGTCATCAATCCAACCCATGAGCGTATTTTGCTGTTTGCTCATTATGCACTCTCCTCGTCAACGCCAATCACCAGAACGTTATCGCTTTCGTAGGTGTACGGAGGTACAACTAGGTTGGCAGCAGCTGGTGAACCATTGAATACACGACCCGCCAAATCGAAACGTGAACCGTGACACGGGCAGTACCAACCACCTTTCCAGTCAGAATCGAACGGCTCTGGCTTAACTTCAGCGAAATATTTAGGAGCGCAACCTAGGTGTGTACAAACACCTAGCAAAACCAACAAGTCTGGCTTACGTGAACGATATCCGTTATCAGCGTAAGCTGGCTGTTGATCTTTGTTGCTGTTTTCAGGATCTTTTAAACGACCAGCCAGAGTGCCTAGAGTATCTAAGGTTTCTGGTGTGCGACGCACGATATAGACAGGCTTACCGCGCCACTCGGCGGTGAGCATGGCACCTGGTTCAATTTTATTGACATCGACTTTAGCCGGGGCACCAGCAGCCTTCGCTTTTTCACTTGGCAACCAAGATTTTACGAATGGCACTGCAAGGAAGCCTGCACCAACTGCACCGACAGCACCGGTCGCACCCACGAGCAGAGTACGCCGAGTCTTATTCACGCCGTCTTGACTCATTACCATCTTCTCCCATCAAAAAAATTCTTTCGTCGCCAGCCGGTCAGGAGCGCTTGCACAATTTTTGTACAGACCAAGCGTAGCATACAGAGCGGCGCTCATAGTAAAGAAAATAGGGACTAGAAACAACCGGAAAAACCCATAGATACTAGGGATTTAGACATAAAAAAAGCGCTTATTGATCTGTGCCAATAAGCGCTCTTTATTATTCTGCAGCGGATTAACGCTTGGAGAACTGTGGCTTCTTACGTGCTTTACGTAGACCCACTTTCTTACGCTCAACTTCACGAGCATCACGAGTTACATAACCCGCTGCGCGTAGAGAAGGACGCAATGTTTCATCGTACTGCATCAATGCACGGGTAATACCGTGACGGATTGCCCCCGCTTGACCACTACCGCCGCCGCCTTGAACCTTAACGATAACGTCAAATTTGCCTAGGTTTTCAGTCAATTCGAGTGGTTGACGAACAACCATACGAGCTGTTTCACGACCGAAGTAAACGTCCAAAGACTTTTTGTTTACTACGATGCTGCCAGTACCTGGACGCAAGAAAACGCGTGCAGTGGAAGTCTTACGACGACCGGTACCATAGTATTGAGAGACTGCCATCATATTATCCCAGTTTCAGTTCTTGCGGCTGTTGAGCAGTATGAGGATGCTCGCTACCGGCATAAACTTTCATTTTTTTGAACATGGCACGACCAAGAGGATTCTTGGGCAGCATGCCTTTAACTGCAGTTTCAATAACCATCTCTGGCTTATGATCAATAAGTTTCTCAAAAGAGATAGACTTAAGACCGCCAGGGTAACCAGTGTGACGATAGTACATCTTATCACTGGACTTATTACCGGTTACTTTAACTTTGTCCGCGTTGATAACGACAATATAGTCGCCAGTGTCAACGTGTGGAGTGAATTCTGGCTTGTGCTTGCCTCTCAAATGGCGAGCAACCTCAGTAGCCAGACGACCCAGCGTTTGTTCAGCTGCATCAACTACAAACCACTCACGTTTTACGGATTCTGGTTTCGCGCTGTAAGTTTTCATCAATTTCTCGCCTTCAAGGGCATGTTGATCCGAAAAGAGGGCGGCATTCTATAGGACACTGAAACATTCTGCAATACCTTCTTGCTCGAATCTCAGCCGAATTCTTTCGTAATACACATTCCTGCCCGCAGACCTGCATATCCGATTAATACTGTTCGGGTTCCTTAATCACTACTAGCCCTACAATGAGCGCTAGCAATGCCACCATAACATCCAGAAGTAGGGCTAAGCCCATCGCTTCTGACGTATTTTCCTGCTGTTGATATCCCAGTTGTTGGCCAATGGCAAAACAACCGGCACTCACACCAAAGCCAACGATGATACAGGCAATCAGTAGATAACCCTTGGCATCATGGGCCGATACGGTCTGTTTATTGACCCTATACTGTAATAGCCAGCAGGCAGCCGCGCATAGTAACAGAGTTAGGGCACTTCCTGCGACAAAAAATAACGTCATTTTCTTCTCCGACGGACCTTTGTGAAGAAGATTAGTCGACATTTACATCATCGCAAGGTGCCACAACAGCCAAAACGCCCGCTAGCGCATACTGTGAGCGCTAAAATCAGGGTTTTACCTTATCAATTTGTATCGTAACTGGGTTAGCCGTCGGGCCCGTTTGTAGCTCACCATAGAAATCACCCGGTTGAGTAATCGCATTGCCACTCGGAGAAATCCGCGCACCCACTAAATATTCGCCAAAATCTGACATCTTCGCCGCTGGCATCATGGCATCCGCATCCGTTAACGTAATCGTCAGCGGTAAATCCCTCACGGTGAGCCGCTTAGCTGCAAGAGGGAAACGTGGCCCATTAACGGCTTTAACATACACAAATAAAGCATCATTAGAATTTGCTTTTGCAGCAAGAGCATCGCTAATACCAATCTGCAAGGTCATCTGTGCTTCAGGCTTAGTAACTGGTTGCGCCGCTAAAGCGCTAGGAGACGCTACCGCAGACATCCCCCCCATTGCACCACCACTCATTGATCGCGCGTCATCAAGCGCTTTCTTGATCGTCGGGTCCGATGGCGCTAATGCATACGCTTTTTCGTAGGCATAAACGGCATTGGCTAAATCTTTTTCTTCCATGTAGGTTCGGCCGAGTAAAAACCAACCTTTGATATCTTCCGGTGTTTGCTCTTCCAGACGTTGACGTAAACGTACTGCAAGTTCCGCCATGCTGCCGGCCATTGCGTTATTACTACTTGCAGCGCTCGGTTGAGGGGTATGTGTCATAACCGGTTCATTCGGCACAAAAACCGGCTCCTGAACTGCCTCAGGCGATCCAAGATTACGATAAAGTAAAGCCGAAGCTAGTGGCACGGCCACTAGCAAAACAATCAAGGTGATTTTGCCAAATCCGCCTTGACGGTAACGGGTGTTAATAGTCATTTTCATTTCCTGTAATAGCGTTTGTTCAAGTTCGCGTTTAGTAATTTCAAAATCGTGATCGTCGATTAAGCCCTGCTGCAAATCGGCAGCAAGTAAGCTCATACGTTCATTGGCGGTCGATATAAAACAAAATCACCATAACGCTCAACCATGTAATGGAGAATTTCGGTGTCGCTATTCCCTGCCTGAATCATTTCGTACACCTTCTGGCGTAAATCATAAGCAAGGCCAGCATTCGAATCGGCGATATTCTGGTGCTGACAAACGAGGCAACGCAACTCATCAATTAGGTGCTGATAACGTGCTTCATTTTCCGGCGATTTGAAGTTATGAACTTCGATCGCCGCCATTGCCGGAGAGCTAACGAAAGCAGAAGTTATAATAAACACACTAACAAATAGCAGACCGAGTATGTGCTTCATCATTACAAGGTCTCCGCTTGCAGTTGAGCAATGAGTGGTGAATCCACTTTTTTAGGATCTAACGTCAGGCCCATACCCAACGAACGAAAGGTTCATGATAAATACGCAAGACCCAAGCTCGACGGCCAACGGTTTCCTCCCCTAAGGCAACATAAAGATCGCGAGTAATACCGTCCACGCCTTAAATGCTCCGCGTTTATCTTTTACCGCTAACGAATGCATCAAGGCGGTGCCGACCAACCAAGGCATTAATGAGGCATTTTCGACAGGGTCCCAAAACCACCGGCCGCCCCAACCTAATTCGTAATAAGCCCAGCCGCTACCCATCACAATCCCAACAGTAAGAAACACCCACGCGGCAGTGGTCCAAGGTCTCGACCAGCGCGCCCATGCAGAATCAAGAGAGCCGTTCAGCATGGCAGCAATAGCAAACGCGAACGCCCCGAGAAGCCAACATAGCCCATATACAGCATCGGCGGATGAATCGCCAAACCAGGGTCTTGCAATAACGAGTTTAACTCTCGACCTTCTAACGGAGGAAATTGCAGACGCTCGAACGGGTTCGAGGTAAACAACATAAATAATAAAAAACCAGTACTGATCATACCCATGACAGCAATCACTCTTGCGACCATATTATCGGGAATAGATCGACTGAATACCGTCACGGCAGCCGTCCAGACAGCAAGAATCAACGCCCATAACAGCAACGAGCCTTCATGTGCGCCCCACACACCGGATATTAAATAAAGAACCGGAAGAGCGGTGTTCGAATTAGAGGCAACATAACGTACCGAAAAATCATGCACTAGGAATGCATAAATTAAGCTGGCAAATGAAATGAGAATAAAGAGTAACTGCAAGCGCGCCAGAGGACGCGCTAAAGCAATCCATGAACGGATGCCATACTGACTCCCCGCCAACGGCAAAGTCGCCTGACAAATGGCAATGCACAAAGCGATAATAAGGGCCAAATGCCCTAATTCTACAATCATATTAATACTCTAAATTTTTAGTTTTTATCTAAATTCGCAGTGCGCTCTTGCATAACTACCACGACCGCTTCGTCGCACGATGCTCAGGCGTCGACTTATGGCAGCTTCCGGCGCAATCGCGCAGGCTGCTGACGGATGCATTGCGGTGCTCACCAGGTTCATAATCATTAGCATGACAACCAGCACAATCAGGTGCGTATGTAGCGTTGGACCAAGCATTAGCAGCACTTTCCGGTGTACTTCGATGGCAACTGCTACAGCTAATAGTTCGGCCGTGATCGACGTAATTCGGGCTGCTATGAGTGAAGCTGGCCGGTGTCCAAGCGCTGGTAGTGTGGCAGTCATCACAAGAGGCAGAAGTTACGAGGTGATTGCTTGGCTTACCGGTTGCAGTCGAGCCATTGTGGCAGGTCGCACAGGTTCCCGGCGCGACACCGTCGTGATTAAAGCCGGATGTCATCCAAGAAGTGGTCGTATGGCAACTTTCACAATCGTTATTCGTTGCTATGTGATTTGACGGAATACTGCTAGAAGCGATTCGTCCCTGTAAGTGACAGCCCATGCATTGCTTAGGGGTTCCTTTGAAAACCCCTGATTGGTGACAAGTCTCGCAACTAACACTGCGCTTTGCCATAGAACACAAAAATTCTGCACTGGTAAATCAGCTATTAAACGCTGGCGCAGATGCCAATCTCGTGGATAAAGAAAAAACTACGCCATTGCACCGCGCAACCATTTTAAAGCAGCCTAAAATAGTCGCTATGCTAATTGCTCACGATGCCGAAACCGACAAGCTAGACAGTAGCGGGCGTGATGCACTTTGGTATGCTGCAGACGAAGGATCAACTGAAATCATGCAGCAATTGCTAGCGCAGGGAGCCTCTACCCAAACCGCCGACGTTCATGGACAGCGCAGCTTAGAGCGCAGTGTAATCAACCACTGTCTAGCCTGTTTAGAAATGCTAACCGATGCGACCCTTAAAAAAGATTTATTCGTATCCAAAGGTGACGGCAACTCGCTACTTTCTTCGGCCGCGGATTCCGGCAACATTGATGCGGTTAATTACTTGATCACTAAAGAATTCCCGTTAGATGCACGCAACGAAAAAGGTAACACCGCCCTCATGCTAGCGGCGAGCAAAGGCCATAATGCCATTGTCGAAGCTCTGCTTAAAGCAGGTGCTGATCCTTTGCTGCGAAATTATCAAAAGCAAAATGCACTCGGCCTAGCAGAAAAAGCAGGCCATAACGACACTCAAGAAATTATCGAAAAATTTGGTATAACCAAAGATAAACTGTGGAAAATAATTACCGGATAAAACAACAAGCGGAAAAAGAATTTAAAAGAAGCAAGAAAAAAGAAAAGGATAAAAGAAGCAGCGAGATCAGCTCATTTCAATATGAGCTGATCTCACAGTAACGCGGCAAGAATTAGTGTTCGCGAGTTGCGCGGAACTCAATATCCGGCCAGCGTTCTTCCGTCAAAGACAGATTCACGCGAGTTGGAGCCACATAGGTTAAATGACCACCGCCATCAATCGCTAAGTTATCCCCCGCTTTGCGTTTAAAGTCTTCCAGCATTTTATGATCTTTGCAGTATACCCAGCGTGCGGTATTTACGCTGATCGGTTCATAAATACATTCAACCTTATATTCATCGCGTAAACGCTGTTGAACCACGTCGAACTGCAGCACACCCACCGCCCCTAAAATCAGGTCGTTGTTGTTCACTGGCATAAACAACTGAGTAGCACCCTCTTCCGATAACTGCTGCAAACCTTTTTGCAACTGCTTCATTTTGAGTGGGTCTTTTAAGCGTACGCGCTTAAACAATTCCGGCGCAAAGTGCGGAATACCGGTAAATTGCAAATCGCCCGAGCTGGTAAAAGTATCACCAATCTGGATCGTGCCGTGGTTGTGCAAACCGATAATATCGCCCGACACCGCTTCTTCAACCGCCGAGCGATCACCCGCCAAGAAAGTGACCGCATCAGCAATCTTAATATCCTTACCAATACGCACATGGCGCATCTTCATACCCTTGGTGTAAGTGCCAGAGCAAATACGCATAAAGGCAATACGGTCGCGATGCTTAGGATCCATGTTCGCTTGGATTTTAAAAATAAACCCAGTGAAGTCAGTCTCCGTCGGCACGATTGCACGCTCATTGGTCTCACGCGGAATCGGCATAGGTGCCCACTCCACAAAGTAATCCAGCATTTCGCGAATACCAAAGTTGGCCAATGCCGTGCCGAAGAATACCGGCGTTAGGTTGCCGGCAAGGTATTCCTCTAGATCGAACTCATGGCTCGCGCCCTGTACTAGCTCAATTTCGTCCTGCAGCTCGTCAATCAAGCTCTGAGTTAAGTAAGCTACCGACTCCGGCGAATGCAAACCCTCAATGCGCACATCATCTGGAACCACACTGCCTTTACCCGGCTGAAACACATGAACGGTGTCGGTTATTAGGTTGTATACGCCCTTGAAGGCCTTCCCCATACCGATTGGCCAAGTCACCGGCGCGCATTTAATCTTAAGGACGGTTTCAATCTCATCCATCACTTCGATGTGATCACGTACTTCACGGTCCATCTTATTGATGAAGGTAAAGATCGGCGTATCACGCAAGCGGCAGACATCCATCAGCTTGATGGTACGATCTTCGACCCCCTTAGCACCGTCGATCACCATCAACACAGAATCGACCGCCGTCAGAGTGCGGTAGGTATCTTCCGAGAAGTCTTCGTGACCAGGCGTGTCCAATAGGTTAACCATGCGTTCCTTATACGGGAACTGCATCACCGACGTCGTGATCGAGATACCACGATCTTGTTCCATCTTCATCCAGTCGGACGTCGCCATACGGCCCGTCTTACGGCCTTTCACCGTACCCGCGAGCTGAATGGCATTCCCGAACAGCAACAGCTTCTCGGTAATGGTTGTTTTACCCGCATCAGGGTGCGAGATAATGCCGAAAGTGCGTCGAGAGGCGACTTCCTGATAGAACGGTGTATTAGACATCAGTTTGTTTCTGCAATGCATACAACCCACTGGTGCAGGCTGTGTGTGAATAAGGCGGCCGGTATGACTAAAAGCCATAGACCTGAATAGGCGCAATGATATGCCAAACAGGCGATTCGAGCCAGTGATCGACAATGACTAGCGACAAGTGATTAGGCTACCAACAACAACCGCTAGCAAACACATAAAAAAATCGAAGCCAAAATAAATTCTGGCTTCGATTTAAGATCGAGCTAAAACGCCTGTTAAGCGCTTAACCCGCAAACACCACACGGCGCTGACGTGTATACACCAAGCCGCCACACAGCATCAGCCAGATTAAGCCTAATGCACCGCCACCGCCTTTTTTACTTGATGAGGTAGGCGTGTTTCCTGGGGCTGGATTTGGAGTCGGTTCTACCTCTGGATTCGGATTAGGCTCTACTTCAGGTTCTGGCTCAGGAACATAAGCCGAATAAACGGTGAACGTAATTTCCGCTTCAGCACTTAATGGAGAATAGCGATTATCTGTAGCAACGACAGAAACCGTGTATTCACCCGCCACTAAATTATCCGAATTAAACGTAACGCCAGTGTCGGTTTCGCTCGTGACTGTGATTCCTTCATACGTCCAGCTTAATGTATGGCGATCACTTGCATCAGGGTCTGTTACTGTTGCTTCTAACGTGACATCACCATCGCCAGCGGTAATATCAGACACCACAAAGCCATCTTGCTTTAGCGTTAGAGTCACCGTCGGCGCTTGGTTTTCATCAAGGCTGCCATTACCGTCTTCATCGCGGTAAACAATTCCATTAATGATTAAACCGGGTAATTGCGTAGAGGTACCGAAATCCCAAATACTGCTATCCCATCCAGCATAAAGCGTATTACTAATGACACAGTCATCTTTATTATCGCTAGACGTTGGGCATTGTAATTCTGCTAGTGTGGTGCCAAAGTAGTTATCAGCTTCTAACGCCTCTTCGCTAAACTCTTGGCCTGTCGTGTCGACCGCCCAATGGCTGTTAGTGATTGTGGTATCGCCGTATGCATCGCCAACTAGGCCCCCGACGTCACTACCTGCGACGGTCACAGATCCCGTTGCAAATGAATTATTTAGTGCAGATTCTCCAAGTTCCCCCACAAGGCCACCAACATTATACGAACCGCTGACAGCCCCTGTAGCAAATGCATCCGAGATAGAACCGAATTCATCCGTAGCGCCCACTAAGCCCCCAATACCGCTTTCTCCCGAAACATCTCCTAGTGCAAAACTACGGTTAATACTGGCCTTTTCAGTTAACAAGCCAACGAGGCCTCCAACAAAGTAACTACCAGTTACCACTCCTTTAGAATAACTGTTACTTACCTCAGCACTGACGCCTACGAAGCCAGCAAGAAGTCCGACACCATCCGCTCCCAGCACATTGGATAGTTTTCCTACAAGTCCAAGGTTACTAACGATTACGGCCTCACCTGAGATCGCTCCAAATAACCCAATTTCATCTTCATAAGGTCGGTTAACGTATAAATTACGTATTTCGTGGCCGTTACCGTCGAATAAACCACCAAAGGGGAAATTGTAAAAGCCAAGCGGCTCCCACCCATATCCCTCATTCCAATACGCATCATTCGCATCCATAACGCCATCGGCGTTGGTATCAAAATCCAAGTTATTAATTAGCTCATAGCCCATACACTGAAACTGATGAACACCATTAACAACGGCAACTGGACAACCAGAGCTGTCACTATCACCACCGTCGACGAGGGTGCGGCCTGTGCCGGCTAGGTTGTACCGAATCGCATTCAGCTGTTCGAGACTCGATATATCAATCAAGCCATCAGAATCCGCATCCGCATCCGTGATGCCGTCGTTATTATCGTCGGTGTCGTCGCTATTATTGATACCGTCGTTATCCGTATCGTTAAGGTAACTATCAAGCGTTAGACCAGTGGCTGCTTGACAATTAACATCACAGCCTATCGCCCACACATCCGGATAACCATCCAGATCGGTATCTTGCCAAGCGGCCGCGGTTGTCGGGAATTGATCCAGTGTTAACCCACTGTTTGCGATACAGGTCGCATCGCAGCCAATGGTCCATGCATCAGCATACCCGTCGTTATCACCATCCCAAGACGCTGCGCGGTTATTTGGATAGACATCGTCGCCATCCAGCGAGCCATCACCATCGCTATCGCGATAGGTGGTACCACTCAAAATCAAGCCGGGCAGTTGGGTGTTAGTACCGAAGTCCCACACACCACTATCCCATTCGGTATAGAGCGTTTGATCAGCCACGCAGCTTGTATTGTCGGCGCCGGCAGGGCATTGCAGTTCAGCCAGAGTGGCTGCCGATAACGAGGTACTGCTGATACCGGTTGTATCAATCGCCCAATAACTATTAGTGATAACAGAGCTAGAACTATAGCCAGTCAAACCGCCGACATAAGAATTACCCGTCACCGCGCCGCTGGCAAAACTCTTGTTAATAGCGCTACTGTAAAGACTGCCAGCCAAGCCGCCCACGGGGCTTGAACCACTAACCGCACCGCTGGCGAAACTGTTGTTAATGACGCTATTACTCCAAAGCCTGCCAGCCAAGCCGCCCACATTATCATCACCATTCACCGCGCCGGTGACGTAACTCTGTTCTATAATTGCCGCGTTCTCGGCATAACCCACAAGCCCGCCAACATAATTAGATCCCTGCACTTGCATCAGCTCGCCGGTTAATCCGATATTACGCAACAGAGCAGATTCGCCGGAGATATATCCAAATAACCCAACAAAATATGAACCGGTGCGGTTGATAAATAGGTTGCGGATTTGATGCCCATTACCATCAAAGGTGCTGGTAAATGGCCTTGAGGAGCTACCGATTGGCATCCAACCATCCCCATCATTCCAATACTCGTCATTTTCATCCATGACGCCATCGACGTTGGTATCGAAATCAAGGTTGGTGGTTAATTCATAACCGGTACACACTAATTGCATCACGCCATCAATAACTGTGGCAGGGCAGCCAGAGCTGTCACTATCACCACCGTCAACGAGGGTGCGGCCCTTACCGGCTAGGTTGTAACGAATCGCATTGAGCTGTTCGAGACTAGAGATATCAATCAAGCCATCAGAATCGGCATCCGCATCGGTGATGCCGTCGTTATTATCATCGGTGTCGTCGCTATTATTAATACCGTCGTTATCAATATCATCAGGGTAACTATCAAGCGTGAGACCAGTAGCTGCTTGGCAATTGGCATCACAGCCTGTGGCCCACACATCGGGATAACCATCTAAGTCAGTGTCTGGCCCTGCCCCTGCAATCGTTGGGAACTGATCCTGTATCAAACCACTGTTTTCAGTACAGGCCGCATCACAGCCCTCCGCCCACACATCCGGATAACCATCTAGATCGGTATCTTGCCAAGCGGCCGCAGTTGTCGGGAATTGATCCAGTGTTAACCCACTGTTTGCAATACAGGTCGCATCGCAGCCCGTCGCCCACGCATCCGGATAACCATCTAGGTCGGTGTCTTGCCAGGCAGCCTCAGTGGCAGGGAAATGGTCCAGTGTTAACCCACTGTTTGCTATACAGGTCGCATCGCAGCCAATGGTCCAGGCATCAGCATACCCGTCGTTATCACTATCCCAAGACGCCGCGCGATTATTTGGATAGACATCGTCGCCATCCAGCGAGCCATCACCATCGCTATCGCGATAGGTGGTGCCACTCAAAATCAAGCCGGGCAGTTGCGTGTTAGTACCGAAGTCCCATACGCCACTATCCCATTCGGCATAAAGCGTTTTACCTGATGCGCAGCTTGTATTGTCAGCACCAGCAGGGCATTGCAGTTCCGCCAGAGTGGCTGCCGATAACAAGGTACTGCTGATACCCGTTGTATCAACCGCCCAATAACTATGAGTGATAACAGAGCTAGAACTATAGCCAGTCAGACCGCCGACAGAAGAATTACCCGTCACCGCACCGCTGGCAAAACTCTTGTTAATAGCGCTATTACTGTAGTTCCTACCAGCCAAGCCACCCACATAAGAACTACCGGTCACCGCGCCGGTGACGTAACTGCTGTTAATGGCACTGCTGTAGAGATAGCCAGCCAAGCCGCCCACATACCGAAAACCTGTAACGCCGCCGGTAACGTAACTCTGCTCTATCCTTGCTGCGCTCTTGGCCTAGCCCACAAGCCCGCCAACATAAATAGATCCCTGCACTTGCATCAGCTCGCCGGTTAATCCGATATTACGCAACAGAGCAGATTCGCCGGTGATATATCCAAATAACCCAACATAAGATGTACTGGTGCGGTTGATATATAAATTGCGAATCTGATAGCCATTGCCATCGAAGATGCTGGTAAATGCTGTGTCATAATCGGTACCAACCGGCTCCCACCCATTTCCCTCATTCCAATACGCGTCATGCGCATCCATGACACCATCTGCGTTGGTATCAAAATCCAGCGTGGTGGTTAATTCAAAACCTATACAGCCATCCACTGGGCAGCCGATGCTATCACCGTACAGACTTGTGCCATCTAGGTTATTTCTAATTTCATTGAGATCGGCGAGGCTATTGATTTCAATCAAGCCGTCGTCGTCAAGGTCATAGTCGGCACGGCCACTTTCGGCGAAAGCGGAAGGCACAATGAGGCAGCCGAGAATCATCGGCATAAGTAGGCGGAATGGTGTGATGGCCATGTTAAAAAACATCCTTTTATAATGAGCTACGCCCAAGCAATGCTTGGGCGGTAATTTTTATTAATTAATGGCTGCTTTAGATTACGGCAATGCCACTTCCCTTCTCAACGATGCTGGTAGAGTCGCGCTATTGCCTTCTTTAGAAATCCCGCCAGCGCTAATTGCACTCTTTAGGATTTGGCCGATTTCATCGCTAACTTTTACAACCACTTTAATGATTTGGCCGTCGGCGATAGACGATGGGTTTTTAATACTTGGATTTTGTTTTGCAATTTCGGTCCAAGCAAAGCCATTACCCAAATAACGTTTTGACAAACTCCAAAGCGAATCACCTGCCTGGAAAACGTAGTCTTTTACGACACCCAGCATTTCGCCCGATTCGCTATAAGCAACTTTAATATCGCTATTATCGTCGGCTACAAACGTACCGGCTTTGCTCAATTTCTTGGCTAATTTCTTCTTCTCATCATCTTCTTCTGATTCGCCATCCAATTTATATTCGTCGTAATTCACGCCGCCTGCTGCGGTTGGTTCATACGACGATAATAAAGCGGCTAGTTGCGCAGTATCCAACGTAGATGGAACTTCAGAACTCGCATAATAATTGTCGGCACCTGCAATGGAGTTGGCGTCGGCAATATACGGCGTCAGTGATTCAAAAATCGCAGGATCAAGTTGCGCTAGATTTTGCACGGTATCGGTAATAATCAATGCCGACTGCTGTGAGCTGATCAAAGAGTCCGATTCAATACCTTCTAGCTGCGAGGTAATCGGCGCACCATTCGGGAAGAACGGTGTTACGTAGTAAAGCGCCTCAAGGTCTAGATTAAACGACACGTCGAAGGTTAACTGACTTGCATCCGCCGACGAACCAACGCCTTCCCACAAACCAGCACCTTGGCGATCCGATTTACCGGTACCAATCGATACCGATTTCGCAACAAAGTTAACCTCGTTACGGGTCTCAGTAGTTAACAGCCCCGTACCTTCAACAGCGCTATCTAAAATAACAGTACCGCTATCACCCACATCAATCGTGCGTAACACCAGATCACCGTTTTGAACGAACGTGGCGTTGATCGAACGATTGTCGTTGGTGCTGACATTTAAAATATCGATCTCAGTATCAAGGTCGATATCACCGGATGCGTTAACGTCTGCTAGATGGGCAATTAAATTACCCGTAATCGCATTTTTACCAACGTAAGTTGAATTAATGATCACATCCTTCTGACCATTAAAGTTCAAATTCATGTCCGAAGGCACTGCTTGTATAG
The DNA here is from genome assembly GCF_034111725.1 of Thalassolituus sp. Classification (GTDB taxonomy): domain Bacteria; phylum Pseudomonadota; class Gammaproteobacteria; order Pseudomonadales; family Oceanobacteraceae; genus Thalassolituus. Next base: position 26,550 of record NZ_JAWUWR010000009.1, read on the forward strand.
AAGCGGTTGAAGAGTTGCCACCAATGAAACTGACACTCTCACCGGCAAATACAGCTTGCAACGAAGTCGATAGATTCAAATTACCGACATTATTGTTCAACACTTCAAACTGACTAAATAGGAAGTCGCCAAGAGAATTAACACCGTCTGAAGCTTGGTTAATAATCCAAGCGAGGCCATCAACATTGCTGATTAAAGTATCCTGGCCTTCTCCACCATTCAAATTCTCCATGCCGTCGAAAGTGGTCGAATTGGTAATGACTGACGTATCACTATTTACGTTGAATACATCATCGCCGCTCGTGCCTAACAAGGTATCGTTAAGATCTGCTGTTACGGTTGCAACATTGCTCAAGGTTAATTGATTAACAATAACTTGGCTTTCTTCAGCACCTAGCTCGAAGGTCTCTGCGATTGCAGACCCTGTAACACCTTCACTAACAACATCCACATTTTCAACATTTTTAAACTGATAACGTACAGAGTTAATTTCGCCATTTATGCCGGTTAAGGTCCAATCAACACCAGCTCGGCCAATGACCGTATCGTCGCCACCTTGAGTATCAACAGCGCTATTAATTAGATAGAAATTAATTTCGTTGGCTGCCATACCAGCGCTTGTCAGCTGAATGGTGTCTGCTTCGTCACTACCAGACAAACGACCACCACTCATGTTCGCCGAACTAATATCACTGAAAGTAATATCCGAAACCAGCAGTTGCTTGTCGGCACCCGTTAGTTGCGCATCAACCGCCACACCGAGTGTTGCAATCGAGTCGATACTATCGGCACCGCCATTAACTACATCGACAGATTCAAACTGCATATTTTTAACGGCTAACGCATTCGCGGTTGTATTAACAACATACACTTCGTTCTCGCTATTAGAGCCATTTAACGTGCCGCCACCGAGCTTAACTGTGTCGACATCATTGAACGTAATCGCTGAGGCAGAGATTTGATTATCGACAGCCGTTAAATCAGCGGTAGCTTGAACACCCGTAGCAACTTTAACAACGTCGTCCATGCTTGAGCCTGCGTTAACAGCAGATACTGCCGTTAAGCTCATTCCATTAACGGTAACTGCATTATTGGTGTTACTGATTTCGAAGGTTTCGCTGCTATCGGTACCGGTAACGACACCTTGAGATAGATCCATACTATCTAGCCCAGAGAAGTTAATACCTGAAGCGGTTAAAGCATTGGTATCGGAAGTCAGCGCTGCATTCACTAATTCAGTCGTTACTACGGTGTCACCTAAATCAGTACCGGCATCAATTGCCGATACATTAGTGAGGTCGATACCATTCACGTTCACTTGATTAAGAGCAGTGCTGATTTGGAATGTTTCCGCTTCGGTATTTGTTCCATTCAATGCTCCGCTATTTAAATTAGCAGCATTAATATTCGTGAATACAATACTTGAAGCGGTAAGCTCTTTTTGAGCTGCAGCCAATGTTGCATCAACAGCAACAACGGCTGTGATTGCATCGCCAGCACTTGAACCTGCGTCAATGGCAGCAACCGAAGTCAGATTTATGCCATTAACAGCCACTTTGTTATCGGCGGTGCTGATCTCAAAGGTTTCGTTTTTACTGTCAGTACCGGTTAATTGACCTTGAGAGAGGTCTGCACTATTCACGTTAGTAAAGTCAATACCAGAAGCGGTTAGCGCATTATTCTCGGCCGTTAAATTAGCATTCACTGACTCGGTCGTTGTGATCGCATCGCCAGTGTTTGTGCCTGCGTCAACAGCACCGACTGAAGTCAGATTCATGCCATTAACAGCCACTTTGTTATCGGCGCTGCTGATCTCGAAGATTTCATCTTTGGTGTTGGTACCGGTTAATTGACCTTGAGATAAATCAGCGCTATTCACTTGTGTGAAGTTGATACCAGAAGCAGTCAGCGCATTATTCGCGGCAGTTAAATCAGCATTCACTAATTCGGTCGTCGTGATCGCATCGTCAGTACTTGAGCCTGCATCAACAGCGCCTACTGACGTTAAGTTCATGCCGTTAACAGCAACTGCGTTAGTTACTGTGCTGATCTCGAAGGTTTCACTTTCAGCGTCGGTACCGGTTAATTGACCTTGAGAGAGGTCTGCACTATTCACGTTGGTAAAATCAATACCAGAAGCAGTGAGCGCATTATTCTCGGTAGTTAAATCAGCATTCACTAACTCGGTCGTTGTGATCGCATCGCCAGCGCTTGTGCCTGCATCAATCGCGCCGACTGAGATCAAGCTCATGCCGTTAACAGTCACTGCGTTAGCAGCTGTGCTGATCTCGAAGGTTTCATTGTCGATGTCGCTACCGGTTAATTTACCTTGCGAAAGGTCTGCACTATTCACATTGGTAAAGTTGATACCAGAAGCGGTGAGCGCATTATCCGCAGCCGTTAAGTCTGCATTCACTGACTCAGTCGTTGTGATCGCATCGCCAGTGCTTGAACCTGCGTCAACAGCACCGACCGAAGTCAGATTCATGCCATTAACAGCCACTTTGTTATCGGCGCTGCTGATCTCGAAGGTTTCATCTTTGGTGTCGGTGCCTATCAACTTAGAACCAACAAGATCGGCGGTTTCTATATTTTGGAACTGGAAGTTAGTAGAGCTCAACTGCTTATTATCTTCAGTCAGATTCCAATCCGTTCCAGCTTCACCCGTCACCTGGTCGTTACCACCTTTCGCATCGATAAGACTATTAATTGCGCTAAATAAGATGTTGTTAGCTAATAAACTCGCACCGGATAATTCAAAGGTATCAGCGTTACCGCTACCACCCAGTACGCCATTGCTTAAATCGGCATTGTTAATAGCACTGAAACTAATACCAGAGGCCGTTAATTCATTGTTTGTGCCTGTTAGCTCCGCATTCACTGACTCGGTCGTTGTGATCGCATCGCCAGCGCTTGAGCCTGCATCAATGGCAGCAACCGAAGTCAGGTTCATGCCGTTAACAGTCACTTCTTTATCAGCGGTGCTGATCTCAAAGGTTTCATTGTCGGTGTCGGTACCAGCTAACGTTTGACCGTCTAAGTTCGCAGTCTGGATATCTGTAAAGGTAATGCCTGATGCTTTCAATTCATTATCAGTATCGGTTAAATCAGCACCAATACCCGACGTTGTAACATTATCACTGCCATCTCCAGCTTCTACAGAACCGACATTACTAAAGACAATGCCGTAAGCGCCTACTTCGGCAGAACCATTAACAGTGAACTCATCATCACTAGCGGTACCGTTAAGAGTTTGGCTATTTAAATTTGCAGTTTCAACTCCAGCAAAGGTAATACCTGACGCTTTTAGCTGATTGTCAGTACCTGTTAGCTCCGCATCAATACTCGACGTTGTAACATTGTCACGGCCATCGCCAGCTTCTACAGAACCGACATTACTAAAGACGATGCTGTCAGCGCCCACTTCGGCGGAACCATTAATCGTGAAGTCGTCATCACTGGCGGTACCATTAAGTGTTTGGTTATTTAAACTTGCCGTCTCGATATCCTTAAAGGTAATACCTGAAGCTTCTAGTTCATTGTCAGTGCCTGTTAAATCAGCATCAACGCCTGACGTAGTTAAATGATCGCTACCACCTCCAGCGGCAACGTTAGTCACACTTTTAAAAGTGATTTCGTTTGCTATGACTTGATCTGCATTATTCACCGTAAAGGCATCATCACCCATCGTGCCGTTCAGGGTTTGACTCGCGACATCAACAATTTCGATGTTGTTGAATGTATAACCGTTAGTGGAGGTCACACTGTTTGTGCTACCTAACGTCCAATCAACACCAGCAAAGCCATTAACGGTATCTTGATCACCCTTGGCATCAATGGTTGATGATAGGTTTTTAAATTGAATCGCGTTCGCTAACAGAACCGTAGCAGCATCTGCCGCCGAACTGGCTGATTGAAGAGAGAAGGTATCAGTCAAATCACTGCCCGCTAACGCTTGGCCGTCTAAGCTGGCTGTTTCAACATCTTTAAAGATAATGCCTGCAGCTTTCAGCTCATAATTGGCACCCGTTAAATCCGCACCAATGCCTGTCGTTGTCACGCTATCGCTGCCAGCATCGGCAGCGACAATGCCTACACCAGTAAACGTGATGCTGTCTGCGCCTACTTCTGAGGCACTATTCACCGTAAAGGCATCAGCACCCGTTGTACCGTTCAGAGTAGATCCAGAGCCAGATACCGAAGTAAGGTTATTAACCTTTAATTTCGTGGTATCCGATGTACCAATAGTTAATGCTTTATTTTCTCCAACAAGATTTAAATCTTTATAAGAAGAAGAGGCATTTGAAACATCCAATGCCGTCGCATAAGCATTCATTGACCCCGCATCACCAGAAAATGATATACCGTCTTCAATAGTTAGGCTGTCAACTGCGACATTAACATCACCCGCGTTAATAACTAAGCTACCGGTATCAACCGAAATGACCTTATCGTCTGTAGAAACGCCACTACCAATAGAAACTTCACTACCTTGGATTGTAATCGCAGCATTATTAGCGGAATCTCCCTTTACCGCAGTTAAGTTTCCACTATTCGATACGGATGCAACAGCACTTGCATCCTGAACACTACTAACTAAGCGAATTTCACCATCAATAGTTGCGATACCAGTAGCTTGTATGGTGCCCGTGTTATTTACAGCAGCATCCAATAAATTTGCAGCGGTACTCGCTTCAAGTGTAATTTGGCTAGCAGCAATAGTGCCGCTATTTACTACAGATGAAGCGACAGAAGCACCAACAATGCTTTCGATACCCAAAACATCAGAACCAAAAGTAATTGTCGCACCATCGGCTCCAATCATATTTACAACGCTGGCGTTGATAGTGCCGGCGTTAGTAACTTGACCACCTAAAAAAACCACAGAAGATGTTGCGTTAAGACCGCTGGCTGTAATTACAGCATTACTAGTTAGCGCACTAGCACTACCACTATCCTTAAAGACTAAGCCAACGGTATTTTCGGTGTCATTAACAAAGTCAGTTAAATCATAAGAGGTATCGAGGCTTAATGTAGATGCCACGAGACCGCCCACATTGATGCTTGCTCCGTCAGCAAACACAAGTCCATTTGGATTGACTAAAACTATATTTCCTTGAGCGTTAATACTACCTAGAATCTTTGAAAAGCTACCACCAATAACATTGTTAACCGCAATATCTGTTTCAGCCTGATTGAAGGTTAATGTTTCAGCACTACCTATATCAAAAGTCTGCCAATCAATAACCACCCGACTTGATGTTTGGTTTACCACATCAATTCCAGTCACCTGATCGCCACCAAAGTTTGCAAGACCTTCTTTAACCTCAGCCCCAGTAGGCAACGCCAACACCGCCACCGGCATGACAATCTGCCCGGCAATTAAGCTACCTAACAAACTACCTCTTATTCCTGCTGCAATTAAATTCGCATTGCGAATGGCTTCGGCGAGTTGTTTCAGCTTAGGTAAAAATCCAGTCGCTGCAGTGGTTACGTTTTTGCTAGTGTTGGTGTTCTTAGTCATGTCGCTATTCTCAACATCAAGGGGGCGTCCCCAAATTCATCCGTTCATTCACACGTATGTGAATAAAATCCTTTTATCCGTTTTCTTCGTCAGTTGTTAAAACACGAAATTAATATCGGCAAACACTTCTACTGTGTCTGGCTTTTCGTTTAGTTTTTCAACTGAGCTATCGCCTTCTGGGTCTAGGCTTGATTTACCTTCAATCGGTGTCGCTATAGTAATTTTCGAGCTAAAGGTGTTACCCCATGCTGCTTTAATTACAATACCGGCGGCGCTCATACGCGCCCATTCGTCATCGGCTAAGCCACCGCTATCGGTAGTGAAGCCGCCATTTTGTACGCCGTAGGCAAAGTCTAATAACAAGCCTGCTTGAAATACTTCGCCGAATGTACGATTTCCAATGAAAGACCAGCGCGGTAAGTCGAAGTACCATTCGTTAGCTATATAAGCCGAAGTGTCGGCAGAGAACTTTCCTACGCGGAATGCGCGCACGCCGTTGGCACCGCCCATACTAAACTGTTCAAAAGACGGCAACGATGCGGAGGAGTATTGCATTTTTATCGTAGTAATAAGTCGGCTGTACTCTTCGCTAAATGGCAGAGGAACAAAGAATAGCGAGTTCGTATCAATACCAAATTTCGTAAAGGTATCGTCACGCCCTTCGGCTACTTCATTTTTATGCTCGCCATACTGCAATGTAAAGTTAGCTACGTTCAACATGCGCAAGCCTGAGCGGTTGAGGCCATCAATATAGAAATTAAATTCACCACCAACAGCGTGATCGCCAGCAGGAATAAACTCACTGTCGATTTTTGTTTCTTTGTCGGTCAGGGTAAAACCTGTCGACATGTTAAAATCGCGACTGCGCTTAATTTTATGATCGATATTTAACGCGTAATTAGAGCTGGTGCCTTCTAGCTCCAGCGCGTTAATCACGCCGCCATCTTCATCAACAATCGAGTAGCTGTTGTAGTCGGCAGAAAGGGTTACGCGTGTTCTTAAACTAAAGAACGGGAATGAGTAAGAAAACTGACCAAGATTGGCGCGCGATTCGTTATCGGCTACGTTTTTGCCCTCAATATCTTCTGAGCGCAAGTAACCCACTTTTAAGCTGTCGCCAAAACCAATCGGGTTGTACCACTCCATGCTGGTAAATAATCGTGTATCACCGGTAAATGCCGAGCCATGATTATCTAAACGAACTAAAAATCTTAGCGTTTCTTCGTCGCGCACGTTTAATTTAAGTTTCGTTTCACCAGGATTGTCACCCGCGGTAAATGCGCCGGTAATATTCATACCAGGCAAGTCGTTTAGAATATACAAAGACTCTTCAATACGAGTACCGCTAACGGCTTTATCCATTACTGGTTCAAATGGCGAACTCAGAGTTTTGAGGGTGTATTTTTTGTTGTTAATGGCTTCAACTTGTCCTAGACGCCCTTCAAGAATAGAAAGACGTACTATGCCATCTTTAATATTTTGTGCAGGTAATTGCACACGGGTAAGAAAAAGACCTTTTTGACGATAAAATAGCGTCAATTTGTTGGTTACTTCTTCAAGATCAGCGTAGCTTAGGCCGCGATTACGGTTTTGTTGACGAACAATTTCTACTAGATTTTGCATGTCTTCATAAGTCAAATTATCCGCATCACCCTGACGGCCAATTTCACTAAGGTATTCAATCACTTCGGCTGATTCATCAATGGTAAAACCACCGGCAATACGCTTTTCTTCCTTCATGTAATCCGCACGCAAACGTTCGGCTTCTTTCTCTACGCTTGCTTTTGTTATACCAATTTCTGGATATTCGCGTAGATCATCGAATACAAATTGATTAACGATAATTCGCGGGCCAGCATCACGCTTAGCGGCATCAGGAATTTCACCGTTTAATTTAGGTGCTAGCTCGTCCTTTTTTTGCCGTTCGGCATAGGCATCCGACACATCTCCGCTAGAGTTGGGTGCATCGATTCCAAAAATAGATCTCAGTGCATTAAGATCTGTTTGCGGTGGCGCTACAGCAGCACCCTCTGCATGAACAGAAAATGAGCCCGCCGTTAGCATTATGGTTGAAATCGCCACAGCCAAAGATTGCTTCATGCGATTTAGACTGGTTATCAACGTCAAACTTGCATCACCCTTTAACATTTTATTCCTTAATTATGTTAATTAGAGCCGTCGACGAAAAAGCAGAAAAACAAAAAGCCGACGGGCTCTCAAAAGGTGAGAACGGTCGGCTACAAAATCTATAGAAGAAATTAGAAGACATCCGTGCCTCACAGAAAAATCCATTAGCGATTTACGATCCTAAGATCATCGCGCAGCCAGCTTATGCTCTGGCCGAGTGTCTTGTCGGGTAGTAAGCGGTCGATTCACGCCCCACGACAAAATCGCGCGCATTATAGCAATATGATTGAACGAATAACACCCAACAGAGTGATGCAATGCGCGGCAAGTTCTGAACACATGTTACTTAATAAACCAGCATACCTACAGCTAGAAATGCTGGTGAAATCATGGCGAGTCAGTTTAGGCAGGATGCGCCAATCAAGAAGAATTCAGTGAATAGGTCGATCCCTGCGTACCGTAGTATCCTCACCCGAACCCGTCGGTACACTGTCAGTTACGACAGGACTTGCCGTGGAATTTGCCGTGAACTCAATAATTCCAACACTGATGTTATCTTTACCGCCACACTGATTTGCTTCATCTATTAAACGATAACAACACTCCAATGCAGGACGGTGGGTTGCCAATACATGCTCTAATTCTGAATTATCGAAATATTCACTCAAACCATCGCTGCACAGTAACAGCAATGAGCTTTTGTTTAACTTTAACGATTGAATTGTTGGCTCAACATCTTCAGTAACGCCTAGCGCACGGGTGATGTGGTTGCGAACATTACTGACCCTAGCCTGCTCTTCAGTTAAGGCGCCCGCATCTATCATGTCTTGTACAACGCTGTGGTCTTTCGTTATTTGAACGATGCCAGCGGTACTCCACATATACGCCCGAGAATCGCCCACATGAGCCACCACAAGCTGATCCTGCCACACCAACGCTAGCACGAGCGTAGTCCCCATGTGAGCAAACTGAGGATTCTCATGCTTAGCATCGATAATCGACTGATTAGCGTGATTGATAGTATTGTGAATTGCAGAGTGAATCATCAAATTCTGCTGGTCGGGTGTGCAAGCTAAGAATATGGGAGTAATCAAACCATCCAAAACCTGGCTGAAAGTCTCTACTGCAATTCGGCTCGCTAGCGAGCCGCCGCTGTAGCCTCCCATGCCATCGGCAATCACCACATATCCAAACGGCAGGGTTGCATCCGCGTGCCAGCGAATTGCATCTTCGTTTTCATCCCTAACCCGCCCAATATCGGTTTTGCCATTGACTGCTAGGCGCACGCCTGCGGTATTGCTCATCATTAATTCCATGTCTTAGATTGACCATGCTAGCAATTTGCGAGTGTTCTGCGCGCTATTTGCGTGGCTCAAATTAGGTTTGGCAAAATTAAAACAAAATTAGCTCGTCTCTGGTAGGCTGTTGTTGCATCAAGCGTAAAGAATTTAACCATGGTTGATTTTACGGAGGGGGTTTTGCATAATCCCGCCTGCAATGGAAGCATAGGTTATGCTACAGGTGTATCTAATAGAGTAGGGACGCGAAAGAGGTTATGGCTAGACTGCCGCGAATTAATATAGCCAACATTCCTCAGCATGTTGTTCAGATCGGGCACAACAACCTGAACTGTTTTTTTGATGACGAAGACTACGACTTCTACTTAGCCTCGCTTAAAAAAGCTGCCGATCAATACGACGTCAATATTCACGCCTACGTATTACTCCCTAACGCCGTACAAATAATCGCTACACCTAATATCCCACAAGGCATCTCATCTATGATGCAATCGCTGGGACGCCGCTATGTACAATATATAAACCATCGCTACCAACGCTCAGGAACACTATGGGCTGGTCGTTATAAATCCAGTGTTATTGACTCCGATGCCTACCTGCTTACCTGTTATCGTTACGTTGAACTAAAACCTATGTACGAAGGCCTGGTCGACAGCCCAGAGCTGTATGCTTGGTCTAGCTTCAACTACCACACAGGTCGAGAATCCAGCGATCTTATTGCCGATCATCGCTTATTTATGAACCTTGGCGATACTCACGAAGATAGAGCCGATGAATACAGCGCTATGTTCCGCTTCCGTTTTGACCGCATGCTGCTCGACTATATTGCCGAGACGATAAAACTCGGACAAGTGTTAGGTGGAGATCGATTTACGGAAAAAATCGAACAAATTGCCAACCATCGCGTTCGTCCTCTAAAACGTGGTCGCCCAAAAAAGAAAGGCATGGATGAGAAAAGCAATTCTTCAGACACGACCCCTGTGTAAGCCCTATTTTTGACAGAAACATTGGTAAAGAAACAATATAAAAAACGGGGCGAATGCCCCGTTTTTTATTACTTAAAATTGATCAAACAATCACACACCACAAGCAAGCCTTTGCTTACGCATGAACAGCAAGCCGCCACATAGCATTAGCCAGAAGAAACTCAACGCTCCGCCGCTCTTTTTACTGCTGGTTGAACCGGTATTTCCTGGGGCAGAGTCAGTTATTTCGGGCTCGACGACCGCTGGAACATACACCCAAAAAGTAATCGAAGCCTCAGCACTGAGCGGTGGGTAATGGTTGTCTGTCACCACAACCGATACCGTGTATTCACCCTCAGATAAATCAGCAGAATTAAGGCTGATACGGTTATCCGATTCTGTTGTTCTGGTGATGCCTTCGTACGTCCAGGTAAGCGTATGACGATCACTTTCATCAGGGTCGGTAATGGTGGCGACTAATACGATGTCGCCATCACCTGCCATGATATTCCCCACATCAAGATCATCTTGCATTAAGGTCAGCGTCACACTTGGCGCTTGGTTAGGGTCAAGAACCCCATCGGCATCGCCATCGCGATAAACAATGCCGTTAATGATTAAACCGGGTAATTGTGAAGAGGTACCGAAATCCCACAAGGTGTCATCCCAAGTGGCATACAGCGTATTATTCACAACGCAGTCGTCGGTGTTATCGCTAGAGGTTGGGCATTGTAATTCGGCGAGCGTGGCACCAAAGTAGTTGTCTCTTTCTGATTCTAAAGCACTATTTAGCTGGCCGGAGGTGTCGGTAGCCCAATAGCTGTTGGTGATCGTTACGCCAACTTCGCCATAAAAACCCAACACCCCCCCTTCATAATCATCCGTGGCGGTCACTAACCCCGTAGATAATGAATTAGAAAGCGAGGAGTTTAAATATAAAAATCCAGCGATACCACCGACATTTCTGGAGCCATTTACAGCCCCGGTAGCAAAGACGTTCGCAATTGAAACTGATAAATCTGTTATTCCAATCAAACCTCCGACAATTTCACTACCTGATACCGATCCGGTACTGTAGCTTTGTTCAATTGTCGCCTTGCCATAGGCATAACCAATCAAACCACCGACATAGTAACGGCCTGCAATACTCATTAACTTGCCGGTTAGCCCAACATTTCGGATCACAGCATTTGCGCCATGAACATCACCGAATAAACCAACTTCCTCGGCACTGACGCGATTAATGTATAAATTTTGAATTTGGTAACCATTCCCTTCAAAGATCGCGGTAAATGGATTCTCATAACTACCGACCGGCTCCCACCCTTCTCCATCATTCCAATACGCGTCATTCTCATCCATCACGCCATCGGCATTGGTGTCGAAATCGAGATTCGTCGTCAACTCATACCCAAAACAACGCGATTGAAGCAAACCGTCAAAAAGCGCTATAGGACAACCAACACTATCCACACTTCCGCCAGCGATTAATGTACGGCCAGTACCTGCAAGGTTATAACGCATTGCGTTAAGCTGTTCGAGACTAGACACCTCGATTAAACCATCCGAATCCGCATCCGCATCTGTAATACCGTCGTTATTATCATCGGTGTCATCATTGTTATTAATACCGTCATTATCAATATCGTTAGGGTAACCATCCAATGTTAGGTCTGAAGACTCTTGGCAACTGCTATCACAATCATCAGCCCAGCTATCAGGGTAACCATCTAAGTCTCCATCCTGCCAAGCCGCAGCACTATTCGGGAACTGGTCCAGAGCCAAACCGCTGTCCGCAATGCACTCCTTCTTACAACCTAGTGTCCATGTATCTGGATGCCCATCACTGTCACTATCAACAGATGCCGCGCGATTGCTGGGAAAATCATCATCCTCATCTAATGAACCATCACCGTCACTATCGCGATAGGTGGTACCGCTCAAAATTAAACCGGGGAGCTGACTACTTGTACCAAAATCCCAAACGCCACTATCCCATTCGGCATAAAGCGTTTGATCTACCACGCAGCTTGTATCGTTGCCACTAACAGGACACTGCAGTTCAGCTAGGGTGGCCGCCGATACCGAGGTACTACCAATACCCGTTGTATCAACCGCCCAATAACTATGGGTGAGAACAGAGCTATAGGAAACACCCACTAAACCGCTGACAAAAGAATTACCCGTCACCGCGCCAGTGGCGAAACTGCTATTAATGGTGCTATCAGAGAAGTAGCCAACTAGGCCGCCCACATACTGATAACCGGTCACCGCTCCGCTGGCGTAACTGTTGTTAATGACACTACTGTCGAGGTAGCCAGCCAAGCCGCCCACATACTGATAACCGGTAACGACGCCGGTAACGTAACTCTGCTCTATCCTTGCTGCGCTCTTTGCATAGCCCACTAGCCCACCAACGAAGTAATCTCCCTGTACTTGCATCATCTCGCCGGTTAATCCGATATTACGCAGCTGAGCGGATTCGCCTGAGATAACTCCAAATAACCCGACTAAAGTTGTACCTCTGCGGTTGATAAATAAGTTGCGGATTTGATGCCCGTTTCCGTCGAAAGTAGCCTTGAATAGAACCGAGAGGTTACCAATCGGCTCCCACCCTGCACCGTCATTCCAATAGGCGTCATTCGCATCCATCTTGCCATCGGCATTAGTATCGAAATCCAGAGTGGTCGTGAGTTCAAAGCCAATACAGCCATCTACCGGGCAGCCGGTGCTATCACCATACAGGCTGGTGCCGTCGAGGTTATTACGAATTTCATCGAGGTCGGCCAGGCTGTTAATTTCGATCAGGCCATCGTCGTCTAGATCGTAGTCGGCACGGCCTGCATCGATAGCATAAGCAGTCGGAAGTATGAGAGAACCGAGAATGATCGGTATTAATACGCGGAGTGTGGTGAAGGCCATGATCAGAAACATCCTTTTAATGTGTGATGGCGAATCATAGGATTGGCCATCGTGTTCCAGCGCTTACATTGGGTAATTTTGATTAGGTAGAACGATACCAAATTTGGGCGGCAATTAAAGCAAGAAAAACCGAAACAAGCACTCCAATTCGTTTTATTCAATACGAATTTAAATCATATACTTTGAGCAATACTGTTGTTATACAATCCCCACCAATAGACATAAAACGCCATCTTCGAAATTAATTTTATTAAAAGGGGTCAGAGTCATTTGGGCACAAAAACTCACCTTAATTCATCAATAATTCGCCGAAATTACGACTAAACCGCCGAATGTTGTTTGTTATTTATACAATCTATAAAAGGGGTCAGAGTCGAGATACCTGCCTAAATCGTTGTAAATTTTAATTCGTGCCAGAGTCGATTAAATTAATGAAAAACAGGGGTTTAAACCATAAATTAAATTTGTTTTACTCTGCACCACTTGCCGTATGGGCAGTGGCTCTTTCATTGCATTTTAATGAAAAGTCGATGACCGAGCCTGATGGAAATAGTCTTTAAATAACATAGAGGAATTGTTAAATGGCGATTTATATGAATTTCAACGAAAAGTCTCCAGCTGGTAACGTTACCGCAGCCGGCTACGAAGACTGGATTGAAGTTGACAGCATGAGCTTTGGTGTTGGCCGCTCTATCAGCATGCAAGCTGGTGCAATGGCTAACCGTGAAGCTTCTCGTCCAAGCATCAGCGAAGTGACGATCACTAAGCCTTTAGACGCTGCTTCTGGCGGTCTTTTCAAAGCATCTGTAACGGGTGACTCAGGCGTTAAAGTTGAGATCCACGTAGTTCAAACTGGTGCTGAGAAAGTTGAAAAGTACGCAGTTTACAAACTAGAAGACGTTATCATGTCTTCTTACAGCGTTAGCGCTTCAGCTGGCGGTGCTCCACAAGAGTCTATCTCTTTAAGCTTTGCAAAAATCGAAGCTGACCTGACTCACGCAGACAAGACCAACAAGAACACCAAGAACATGAAAGTTGGTTACGATCTAACGACTGCTAAGCCGTTATAATAAGAGAGCTTTTCTCTTATTAAGCAGGGGGGCTCTCAGGCAATGCCGGGGATTGCCCCCTGTTCCGTTTAAGATTTACAGCATAAATAAACCATAAAGGACGCGCATTTCTCATTGCGCTAACAATCACATATAACGTGGTGACAAGGTCATGTCGGTACTCAGCCAGAATAAACGCCTCATTCAAGTCGATACTCCGGTAGGAAAAGACGCCTTTACTGTGTCGGAATTAATTGGTGATGAGTATATATCGGATCTTTTCCGCTACACCCTAGAATTGTTTTCAGACAACCATGATATCAATCAAAAAGATATTGTTGGCAAAGACATCACAGTATCCATTCTTGCCGATGGCGAAACGACTACTCGCTATATTAATGGTTACGTCAATCATTTAGCCATGCTCGACGTCAACGACGAAGGATTGCGTCGTTATCGCTTGGAGATGGTACCCGGCCTTTGGTTTACCACCCTTGGTTCGAAAAACCGAATTTTTCACAAAAAGAACGTGAAAGACATTGTTAGTGAAGTTCTGGGCGAATATTCAAAAGTCGTTACCCATCAATTTAAGCCGACGGGTTCTTATTTAGTTCGCGAATATTGTGTGCAGTTCGACGAGACCGACTTTGATTTTATTTCTCGCTTACTAGCCGAAGAAGGCATTAGCTATTACTTCACTCATGATGATGGTAAACACGAATTAGTACTTGCCGACGACATGCAAGACTACTTTGACGCGGCCTCTGAAAAAATCGAATACGATGGTGGCGGTACGCAACCGACCAAGCACACCATTCACAGCTGGCAACGCAGCTTTAATTATCATACTGGCGGTTTTGAATTTAAAGATTACAGCGAATTCACCACCACGAAAGATAACAAGCAAGTCGTCAAAACTAAGTCACCGCTTAACAGCGTGTCTGACTTCACGACCAGTGGTTACGGTATTTATAACTACGAAATAGATGGCGAAAATAAGCACAAATTCATCGACGCGCAAAATAAAAGCGCGAGCGAAAAAGCGATGGAAGCCCACGAAGCAGGCTTCGATGTCGCCCAAGGCACCAGCGATGTCGTGACATTAGCCGCCGGTGGTCGTTTTGAGATAGATCACTCGATTACTTCTGAATCGGGTAAGTACTTACTTACGCAGGTTCATATCGTTGCTCGCGACGGCAATGATCAAGATACACATTTTTCCAACCGCTTTGTGTGTGTACCTAACGGCGTTATCGTACGGCCTAAGCACAATAACTTTGCGAAGAAAATTCATACACCACAAATTGCGACCGTAGCCGAAGTTAAAGCCACCGGCAGCGATAGCTCTAGCGACGTACTAACCCAAGTAAAAGTAACCTTTCCTTGGAATACCGTTCAAAATTCTTGCTGGGTACGCGTAGTACAACAATTTGCAGGTAAAGGCTGGGGCGCAAATTTTGTACCGCGCGTTGGCCAAGAAGTGGTTATCAGTTATATCAATGGCGATCCAGATCGCCCACTCGTCACTGGTGCGGTCTATAACGGCACCAACGATGGTCCTAATTACACCGCGACCCAAAGTGGCTGGAAAACCGCCATCAAAGACAGCAAGTTTAACGAATTGCGCTTTGACGATAAAAAAGGCGACGAAGAAATCTACATGGAAGCAGGTAAAGACCACAACTGGGTGGTGCATAACGACCAGACTGGCCTTGTCGAAAATGATCAAACCTTAACCATTACCGAAAACCGCACCGCAACTATTTCGAATGGTAACGATACCCTAACGGTATCTAAAGGTGATCAAACCACCAAAATTGATGCGGGTAACCATACTCTGAAAATAGCGAAAGGCACCTCCACCATTGATGCAATGGGGGCGATTAAAATCACCTCAAAAACATCAATCGAATTAAAAGTGGGCGCCAACACCATTAAAATCGATCAATCAGGCATCGAAATTAAAGGCACTATGGTGAAAGCGAAAGCCAGCGCAATGGGCGAAGTATCTGCCGGTGGTATTCTCACCGTGAAAGGCGCTCTGACTAAGATTAACTAATTGAGACAAACATGAGTGATCTAATCAAAATTCAGGCCTTAACCGCTGATGAGTTGCTAAAAGAGTTCGAATTTACAGAACCCGAAGCCGAAGACGTTGTTATTCCGGATACCGCACCGCAAATCAGTATTGAGCGCCTAATCGCTGCAGGATTTTATGCCGACGCCATTAAATTGCTGGCGCACGGCTTGCCAAAGCGCGAATCCGTTTGGTGGGCTTGCCTAGCAGCCCGCAAAGCTCAAACCGCCGAAACCAGCGAAGACAACATCAACGCCTTATTAGCCACCGAGGCGTGGGCGAAAAAACCCACCGAAGAAAATCGTCTGCGTTGCAAAGCATTGGGCGAAAAAACCCAATATAAAACCGCCGCTAGCTGGGCAGCGACCGCAGCCAACTGGTGCACAGGAAGCATGACGCCACCGGGCGAACCTGAAGTTCAGCCACCACCGTTCTTATACGCACACGCAGTGGCCGGATGCATCACCCTCGCCGCGGCAACCATAGACCCAGAAGCCATCGACGATTATTACAAACACTTTTTAGCCCAAGGAATAAACCTTGCCCGTGGCGGCAATGGTTTAATTGAGGAGGCATAAATAATGGGAAAACCTGCTTCGCGTATCACCGATATGCACGTCTGCCCAATGTCATCAGGGCCAGTACCCCACGTTGGTGGCCCCATCGTATCGCCCGGCGCACCAACCGTATTAATAGGCAATCTACCCGCCGCGACTGCTGGCAGCATGTGCGTATGCGTTGGCCCACCAGATACCGTAGCCATGGGAAGCACCACCGTATTATTAAGTAACAAACCCGCCGCTCGAATGGGTGACTCAACCGCGCATGGCGGGAAGATAGTGCTGGGATGCCCGACGGTGTTGATTGGTGGGTAATTTTTAAATATTTGTAATTATATAGGGACATTAATATGAATAACGCGCTCAAAACTAACGCGCCTACGATTCAACACTCACTCAAGGGCTACCGAGCTTTTCAAGCCGAAGGTTACCGCGGAGCTGGGCGATCCATTTATGTCAAAGAAACAACATTAAATAAACTTCTCGCTTTGCAGCAGATGAGCAAAACACCCAGCAGTGAAGCTTACTATGCTCTAGAACTACTGCGCTCTATCGATAGCTTGCGCAGTCAAGTTGTACCAATCAATTCATTTATGCAGAGCGCCAAAAATAGTCCGCGCTGTATCGTCACATCAAGCTTTGAAATTGAGTATCACACCAATCCTTCCTACGTAGATCACTACCAGACAGATGTTTTTATTACAGATGTACGGATTAAGGCAGCGGAACGGCAAAAGCGTGAACGAGCTGCTATTTGGCATGCTAAGCCAGACGCTGAAGGTAAGTGGGCTCTATCTATTAATCCCAAAGAAACTTTAGCCAGTGACTCAAAAGGAAGAGAGGCAAGCCAACCAATTCAAGTTGGCATCAATGGTTATTGTGGAGGGAGAATTGAAAACGCTGCTACTATTATGGTCACGCATATTGCTAGAAGCGATCCAAGAATCAAAGCACAGCTTCAAACTAATGGTTATGAGCTTTTCTATGTACCGCATGACTCCTCGGCGGTAAAAGCAGGCTGGACTTTTGTAAAATCTCTTGCCAATCCTATGTCAGACAAGCGAAATCAAGAATCGGCTCGTATACTTTCGGGCTATATGCACGATGCTCACCAACAAGGCTTATATGTGGAATGGACCAGCCATAGGGGCGGTTCTTTAATTCTAACCGAGGCTATGAATCTATTGGCACAACGCAATATAAACTTGCAAAACAAACAATGGATATACTTGAGTGACCATACATCGAGCCAGCATGCCGCCGACAAAGCCCGCCGCGCGGTAGGCATGGATACAAAAGATAGCAATTGGCATCACACCAATAAATCTATGGGGGTTGCTCAATGGGCTGGAGGAAAAAGCTTTGGAACTTCAGGCCTTGCATGTTCAATTGAATCTATAGCGCATAACCCAACCAATTTGAATAACTGGTATGATGCGACGATCGGAGGTGCTCAACAATTTGCTGCCAATCACAAATTATTACTAGGCTCCGCAGGGATAATAGGAGCCGCAGCCACAATGGGAATGACACCTGCATTAATCAGCATGATCTCTAGTGCTGGTTGGTTAGGAGCTGCTGGCGCAGTAGGAACCGCGGGAGCGGCTGCACTGGGTAATATACAGAAATTAAACCAAAACTATGGTGCTAATCCAGTAAAAGAGCTGATTAAAAAACTTCCAGGACAAAGCTAATCATGTTTCAACTGCGCAGCCGTAAAAACCCTAAAGGCCCTAGTATGTCGCAAGCGCGACACATAAAAAAAGACTTAGGAATCGCTAGGCTAGCTTTTATGGCTCCAGCTCCTAGCCCGCGATTTGATCAACTGACAATATTGGAAGGGCAGCCGGATAGCGTAGATGCGCTTGACACATCGATTTACACTCGTCAGCTGGGCACGAATAACCGCTACTACCCTAATTATATGCAAAAATTTCGAGCTTATAATAATGAGTGGAAGTTTAATGGCTTCCCCATTATTGAGGGCGCCTGCGGTGATATTTCCCTTGTTATTGATGTGATTCGGATTGATGACTGCCCAGTTAATGAAAGCTTTTTTAATAAAAGTAACTTTGCAATGGCCTGTCTCGCTGATATTAAATATTCTCGTGCTGATATTCATACAGAACCTCCAAAGAACGATATATTTAACCTCACTCCTCAGAAATGGCCTGACTACCTAGGCCCTATCAATAGCCAATGGATAAAAAAAAGTAATACCGACTGGCTTTACTATGAATTTCAGCCATTGGTCAGTAGTTCATTGAAAATAATCTGGGCAACTCCTTTAACAGATCAGCATTTTATACTGTTTAGTTTTTCTATTTCTCGGTCATGCCCAAATAACAACAATGCTTACCGGGAAGAAGAGCCTGTTCCTCGTAAAAATTTTCTAGACTACATCCATAAATTTATGGATACAGTTGAGATCGAGCTACAGCCTGAGTTTGAACAAAAACTTGAACAGCAAAAAAAACTGGAAAATGAAGCTAAACCAGTAATTGAGGCTACTCCTGAACATATTGCCCTAGCAAAAACGGTGATGCACGAATGGAGCGATTGCCAGTATAAAGATCCATCAAAAGATAAAGAGGAAGACCACAGGGCTCCCTTTAAGGATGTATCTGATCGCATTGACTGGATAGTTACCCCTAAACCAATTCCGGGGAGCTACCCTCGCGGAGAGTTGATCTACAACCACGCGATTATGGAAAAACTGAAACAAGATTCGGCACAGGCTTCTATGATGCAAACATCACTTGAATCATCTACCAATGATAAACCGCTAGCTTAACCGAATAATATATTTAGTATTCGTCCGGTCAATGTATGTCTGGCTATACGACAGTTCGTGGGAGGAAAGTGCATGCGTTCTACCTTAATGATTGGTGGTTAGAGCAATATGAATTCTAGATATCGGACTAAAAAGACAACCGCTTCCATTATTGCTCTTCTTTTTATGTTATCAGCATCAAGCGGCTGTTCGGACGAGAATACATCTTTAATACAGAATCAGAAGGAAAATAATATGTTTGGTTTTGGAAATAAATCTGAAGAGCGACATGTAACGTCTTCTCCTATCGAAGGAAGGATATTCGAAAATGGCATCCCTGTAATTAATGCTCGAATTGTTCGCAAAGTGCGCTCGAACATCAACCAAGACTGGGTGTTAGAGGAATTTAAAACTGATGATAATGGGTACTTCAGCCTTCCGATAAAGGAGGAAGTATATTCTCTTGGATTAACACAGTTCGTGAGCGCTACTCAAATAGATATTGAGATCAATGGGCAATTAGTTAACTTTTGGTATAGCAATAACTCAAGAGGACATCTCTATTCAGAGTTTGGAGGTGCTGCTCTAGAGAATTTGATATGCGAACTTACCAACGAGGAAATAATTATCAATGGCGATGGCTACGGAATACTTACTAAATGTCTGTGGTCCAATATGCCAAAAACTAGTGATACGACTGATAATTAGGGGCTAGGGTATGTCAATTTTAACACCACATGAAGTTGCTGATCTTGCTGAAGGTGTCTATAGAGTAAATGAAGGCGATGAAATTAACTTAAAGATATTTCTCAACAACCGAGTTTTTAAGAAGACAAATATCGAGTCCGAGCCAAGTATACTTAAAGCTGATGTGGGCGGCAGACTATTTCGGGCAAAAAATGATAGTTTTGGTGTTATGGCTAGAGGAGAGAAAGACGTATTCTTGATATTCCGAGGCACTACCGATAAAAATAAAAATGCCGATAAAGTTACCGACCTTCGCATAGGTATATGCTTATCAAAAACCAATCTTCCTGTGCACATTGGCTTTAATCACACATTTAATAGCATGCTTCCTGAAATCAAGGAATTTCTCAACGATAACAAAACTGAAGGGCTGATTCACTGTATAGGTCACAGCCTAGGAGGAGCTGTAGCTTCACTTGCTGCAGACTGGATTTCAAAAAATAGATCTGATCTAAGGGGTCGCATTAAACTATATACATTTGGAGCTCCTAGAGTAGGTACACATTGGTTTGCCAATAGCACAACCAGCTCGATTGGAGATATAAATATATATCGAACTTACCATCGTACTGATCCTGTGCCTATGGTTGCAATTTACCCGTTCATCCAAGCTCCTATTAATAACACAGGATATTTCCTACCATCTAGCTTCCCATTGACTTCTGGTGTTGCACATAAAATGGAGCACTATATATCATCAGTTAAAGGGCGAGACTGGGAGTCAATTTCAGGAAATCCTGTAGAACCGTATAACCTTGAAATATGCCTCGAAAACTGGCTCAAATCAAAGTTGCCAGTCAGCACATCAGATAGCAGTTTTTGGCAGTGGGTCGATTCAGCCTTAAACTATGTGATTAGAAAAATATTAATTAATGGTTTAGCTATGCTCCAAGGTGCGGTAATTGGACTTCATACCATAGTAGACAAACTAGCCTACATACTTGCTAAAGGCATTAACTTGGCCAAGGATATTTCTTCCTGGGTCGTTTTACTAATGAAAAAGTTAATGCAAGCACTTCATATAGTCGCTCCACCAACCAGGGAAGAGATTACCCAAGCTTTAATAAAGAGAGTTCTTGTTCGCCTTACTGAAGAAGCAAATAAAAATGCTTCAAATGCGATAAAAAATATTTAAAAAAGATAGCGATGAAGAAATAGCTAATAAGCGGGAATTACGAACACATGATAATACTAAAATTTTTAGTGACGGTTTTTTTCGGACTTGCGCTAGCTCTAGTAGTTTGGTCTAGATACAGAAATCCTATTTATAGTAGAATTGCTGAAATGGGTAGTGCCGTCATTATAATTTCAGTGTACTTCATAGGCATGGGTTTTTTATGGGGTATTATAAACTTCTCATAATTAGCCAAAGCGGGGATCTTGCAGCCCCATTTTATTAGTCAAATAATCAACACCTAAATATAATAACTTCAACTCACTATAAAGAAACTCCACGTTTCCTCGCCAACAACAAGCCACTAATCAACATAAGCCAATAAAAATTCATCGAGCCGCCTCCGCTACTTTTCGACGATGGTGTAACTTCAGGGCTAGGATCAGGTTCGGCAACTTCTGGGCTAGGATCAGGTTCGACAACTACTGGGTCGACAGGTGCTGCCTCAACAGAAAATGTGATTTCTGAATTTCCGCTCATTACCGGATAGCGGTTATCCGTTACAATAGCGGATACGGTGTAATCGCCGACAATTAAATTGTCGGAACTGAAAGTCACACTCGTCTCTGTTTCGCTAATGACGGTAACGCCTTCATATGTCCAGCTAAGTGTATGGTGGTCGCTAGCATCTTGATCGGTAATTACGGCTTCTAAAGTAACGTCGCCATCGCCGATTGTAATGTCATATACCTCATCACCATTCTGCGTTAATACAAACGTTACTTCGGGTGCGTGGTTAGTATCCAGTGCGCCGTCACCATCACCATCGCGATAGACAACACCATCAATAATTAATCCCGGTAATTCACTGCTCGTACCAAAATCCCAAATCGTACTATCCCAAGTTGGATAGAGGGTATAGTTCATTAAGCATTCGGTATCGTCGCTTGATGTAGGGCATTGAAGTTCTGCGAGAGTTGCACCGAAATAATTGATTTCATCCGAATCCGATTCGCCGTCACTCGTTAATTGACCTGAGGTATCTATGGCCCAGTGGCTATTAGTTATTACGCTATCCCTATAGGTATAACCGATAAGTCCTCCCTTGGCTAGATCGCTGGGATTCACGAATCCAACCGAAAATGAATTACTAAGAGTCGCATCATGGTCAGCATTACCGATGAAACCGCCAATAGGACTAGCGCCGTTTACAGTTGCAGTCGAAAAGCTTTCGGATATATCGGCGCTATCTATATAACCCACAAGCCCTCCAGTCGATTGATACAATCCGGTAACTGTACCAAGTGAAAAACTATTTTGAAGACTCGCCCCTCCAGCCAACGCTCCGATTAAGCCACCAACATTGATTGTCCCACTAACACTGCCTACAGAATAGCTATACGCAACTAGCGCTCCATCATTTACATCGCCTGCAAGTGCGCCGGTGCCAGCGCCACCGATAACGCTCATTAGCTTTCCGGCTAAACCAATATGACTAATCATCGCAGAGCTATTGCTAACATGACCAAAAAGACCGACCAGTTCAATATCTTTTGAATCAATATATAGATTATTTATCTGATAGTTATTACCATCAAATTTCCCGACAAAGGGGTGACGAAAATCCCCAATCGGAACCCACCCTTCTCCCCCATTCCAATAGGCGTCATTCTCATCCATTTTGCCATCGGCATTGGTGTCGAAATCCAGTGTGGTGGTTAATTCAAATCCATTACACCCCGCTTCTGGGCAGCCCGTGCTTTCGCTATATAGGCTAGTGCCGTCGAGGCTATTACGAATTTCATCGAGGTCCGCCAGGCTGTTAATTTCGATCAGGCCGTCGTCGTCAAGATCGTAGTCTGCACGGCCACTTTCTGCGAAAGCAGCGGGGACTAATAGGCAACCGAGAAGTATTGGTACGATTAAACGTGTGGTATTGATAATGGCCATGATCAAAAACATCCTTTTATAATGTTTTATGGCCAATCGTGGAATTGGCCATGTGTATCCTGAGGTCTATTTTTTATGAAGACTTAGCTAAACCGTCGTAGAGACAAAACAGAAATCACGTCTCTACTACGGTGCCAAAACCAAGGTTAGCTTACGGTGTAGGTGAATTCACCATCTTCCGTCGCACCAACATGTACTTTGGTAATTTCTTCATCGTTTGCCATTTTATTTAGGCATTCGCTGGCCAATGAGGGCAGTAATGTCCGATTCAGTATGGTTTCAATATTACGTGCTCCGGTATCCGATTCTTGGCAGCGGGCAACAATATTGATTAATACATCTTCGTCATAACTAAACGCTGCTCCGTAGTTTTCAACAATGCGTTTTTCAATTTTGCGCATGTTAATCGCGGCGATGGCCATTAAGTTATCATCATCCAGAGGGTAATAAGCGATGGTGTTCGCTCGGCCCATAAATGCAGATTTAAAGTGTTTAAGCAGATACGGGCGGATATTATCAAGCAGTGTGTCTGGGTCTGGCTTTTCTTCTACTTGATTGAAAATCGCGCGAATAGCATCCTCGCCTGCGTTTGATGTCATGATAATGACGGTATTTTTAAAGTCGATATCGCGACCTTCACCGTCTTTTATCGTGCCTTTGTCAAACAGGTTGTAGAAAATATCCTGTACGCCGGGATGTGCTTTTTCCATTTCATCGAGCAAGATAACCGAATACGGCTTGCGCCGTGCAGCTTCGGTTAAAATACCGCCTTCACCGTAACCCACATAACCTGGAGGTGAACCCAACAGCATAGATACCTTATGCTCTTCTTTAAATTCAGACATGTTAATAGTGGTGATATTTTGTTCGCCACCGTATAACTCATCCGCCAGCGCCAGTGCGGTTTCGGTTTTACCGACCCCACTGGTACCGCAGAATAAAAATACACCAACCGGTTTGCGTGGGTCGGTTAGACCGGCACGCGAGGTACGAATTACTTGAGCTACGGCTTCTAGCGCATGGGGTTGACCAATAACACGCTTACCGAGTTTATCGGCTAAAGTTTGTACCGCTGTGATTTGATCGCTCACCATCTTACCAACTGGAATACCCGTCCAGTTAGCAATCACTTCAGCAATCGCTTGCTCATCCACGTTGGCTTGCATTAATGGGCGTTCGCCCTGCACACCGTTTAATTCTGTGGTTAATGCTTTTAGCTCGCCTTTTAGATCGTTTAGCGCTTCTGGCGTTAGCTTATCGCCTTCTGCTTTTAAGAAATTTTCGTCAATTTGATCGCGGCAGGTACGAATCTTTGAAATAAGAGCACTTTCTTGCTCATACTGTGCTCGAAGGATTACTAATAACGCCTCGGCTTGTTCTTTTTCATCTTTTAGCGTAATTAATTTTTCTTCATGTTCACCGGTCGCTGCCGACTCCCGCTCTAGTTTATTAATGGTTAGCGTTGCGCGCTGAATGCGGCGCTCGGCATCTTCAATAGCACTAGGGGTCGATGATTGACTCAGGGCGACACGGGCGCAGGCGGTATCTAATAAGCTAACGGATTTATCCGGCAATTGACGGCCCGGAATATAGCGATGAGACAAGACAACAGAAGCAATAACCGCCTCGTCTAAAATACGTACTTTGTGATGCTGTTGTAACGACTCAGAAATACCGCGCATCATATCGATGGCTTTTTCTTCTGATGGTTCTTCAACTTTAACGACTTGGAAGCGACGGGTTAATGCTGGATCACGTTCAAAGTATTTCTTGTATTCTGCCCACGTCGTTGCGGCAATGGTACGTAACTCACCACGGGCTAGCGCTGGCTTTAATAAGTTAGCGGCATCACCTTGCCCTTCTTTACCGCCAGCACCAATCATAGTATGTGCTTCGTCGATAAATAGAATAATTGGCGTGGCTGATGCGCGGACTTCTTCGATAACGGATTTCAAACGATTTTCAAATTCGCCTTTTACGCTTGCACCCGCTTGTAATAAACCAAGATCGAGTGTGCGTATCGCAACACCTTTTAACGGATCAGGTACATCGCCAGCGGCGATACGCAGTGCAAAACCTTCGACTACCGCTGTTTTACCAACACCGGCTTCACCCGTCATAATTGGGTTGTTTTGACGGCGACGAGTCAGGATATCGATACATTGACGAATTTCTTCATCACGGCCTAGTACTGGGTCAATCTCACCTTTCTGTGCGCGCTCGGTCAGGTTAACCGTATATTTGTCGAGTGATGGCGTTTTGGTTGCAGCAACATTACCGCCAGCGCCGTTAGTTGCACTTGATTCATCACCGCGTAACAGATGATCGGTTTCACCTGTTGTACCGTATATAGCTTTTGCCGTTTCACGAATCGATTCAGGTGCAATTTCACGTAATTCTGGGCAACTTTCTAATAACTGCCGACGAGAGTTATCGTCTAGCATTAGTGCTGCTAATAAATGACCTGAACTGATCACTGTCTGACCATAATCAACGGACGCAAGCATCCAAGCATTTTTTGTCGCTTCAACAATACTAGGCGCTAGCGCTGCAGGACGGCTGCTGCCAGAGCGGAATTTGGCAATGGTGTTTGCCAACTGCTTAGCTAAATTCGATGGATTAACACCATGCTTTTCCAGCAGCTGCATGAAATCCGTATCCGATATATCGAGCAATTTAAGCAACCAGTGCTCTAACTCAACATTGTATTGGCTGTGGGCAAGACACAGACCGGCAGCGCCTTCTAGCGAGTCGCGCATGTATGGCGACATTTTGTCGACAAGCGACTTTAGGTTGATATTAATCATACGAATGTTTCCTTTTCCGTAATATTTAAAGCGTATTTCTAAAGGATATTTAACCGTTAAACTTAATATGCCATTGGCAAATCGTCATTAGGAACGGCAATCTCCTGTGATAATTTAATTGAGATCGAGTCGCCACTCAGGCGATCTGGATCTATGTAGGTATTCCAGCCCAGCAGTGGCTCGTAGTCTTCAGACTTCATGAGCTCTTTTAACGGTACATGTTCATCGGATAATTGAATTTCGATATCGAAATCTTGCTCACCACCAACGCTCATTTTAATAAAAGATTTGAGCTCCTCTAACGTGCGCGAACCGGGAGCAAGCTGCATAAACTCCTGTTCATTCATCGGTTTAATAACAACCGAGAATTTGTTCTGCGCCTGATAGCAGCGTGAGCCGATCACGGTATTTACACCAAGCTCGGTATTTATTCCAAGAGGGTGATCGCTATCAGGCATACGGCAATGCACATCGGATGGCAGGTCGTACCACTCACCCTGAAATTCTTTAATGCTAGTGTCTAAATTAAACATGCCGCAAATGCTGCTACGCAGCGATTCTGCAGAACAGATGGTTCGACCAAAATGACCAGAAAAACGCGCCATTTGTTCATCCGGTAACGCCGAGCGGAATTTTTGTTCCGATAAGCCAATACCCGCAATAGACAACAAAGCATCGGTAAAAAGGTCGTCTTTTCCGGTTGAATCGTACTTACTGCGCTCGTAATTTGGCACCAATTGGTATTTATGCCACGCCTCGTAAAACATGGAGATGGTGCGGTGATTAAAAAGATCGAGGTAATCTTTTAACGCTGAGCTCTTTTTACGCAGTTCGGATAAAACGATTTCACTGAGGTAATACGGCATTACGCCCTGACTTCCCGTAAGCCCCATCATGGCGACTTCCATCTGCCATTGCAGCACCGAGTTATCTTCTGAGTCGTAATTAGAGATGCGTTTTTGCGTTACTTTCGTAACGTCTGAACCGTTAAACGCCAAGCTGGTTCGAGCTCGAAAATGCACGGCCTCTTGATCTGGGCGCGCCACGCCCCCAACACTTTCTGTTGCGACTTGATCTTTTTCAGGATGCAGATTAGCGGCTCGCTCCAGCAACCTTGTCGCTTGAAAGAAATCAAACCGATAAGGTTCAGACTGGAGTTGTTCTACTAGATTAAGGCTTTTTCGCCGGCGCGAGGTGGCCATCTCTTAAACTCTCCGTCTTTACCATTAAGGGTGATAATCAAACGCGTAAACGAGTTGATCGAACCGTATAAACCAAAAAATCGTTCCAATACACTCGAAAACATTAAGGGGCTAGTGCCTGCTAACATGATTGGGTCGAGGGTTAATTCGATTTGCGTACCACGACACATAGATACCAGCCCTTCAATCTGAATAGGCGCGGTAATCGGCTTTGTATGAATCGCCATTATCGAATCAATCATATTGCGTGTACTGGCAGAATCGCGAAAATCATAAAGGCGTAAAATTTCTTTAATCGCCTCTACTGAACCGCCACCATTACTCAACGATAAGTGATTTAGATTCAGATGCGATATCAGTCGCCAGTAGCCGCGTTCGCGCAATGGCGGGCGAATGGTTGATGTTGGATTAACCACACAGGATATCTTCTCTGTCGGGTATTCGTTATCAACCACTTGCATAAATGGCTGCCCCTGACCCGTTGGCAATTTACGCGGCAAATTACGATTAGTGCACAACAACTGTAAATCTAAACTCTGATCGCTTAGTTCATAAGGATTAAAATTAAGATCGACTAAGCGAATATTCATTTCAGAGGCAAGTTCGTTACGATGCTCACCTTCGAATATTTCTCGCCGACTGGTTAACCAAAATGCCGACTTTTGCTTTTGGTTTTGGCTGTGGTCGATACCATAAAAAGGACGGTACGGCGTGTACTTACCATCACTGTCTGTCGCCCCCGCATTGACGACAGAATAGATCTCTAGGCCTTCTCGACGACGCGCATCCGGCACAATTGGGTACTCAGATTCGGTATGCGTTAGCGGGATAGGATCGGCAATTTGCTCGAAGATATTCACAATCGGCGTACAGCCCAGTGCGAACATACCAACATTCACTTGATGCTCTAGTTCGATATCACTTTCACGCAGGTACAAATAGATATTTAGGGTGTCATCAAAGCTATTATTAATGCCAATATCTAACTGCGTAAAATCGATGAACTGAAACTTCTCTTGGAACGAGAAAAACTCGGTTAGTAAACGGTAACCCATAAAAGAGGAGCTAGGGTATGGCAACAACCCTTCAGCAATGTCAAAACCCACTTGCTTCAACGCATCTGAATTTAAAATGGTGGGTTTGATATCCGCATCACCATTGGCAATGACAACACGAAAACACTTGGTCAGAATCAGGTCGTATAACGGATGAACATGCTGCGCCTGCCCTTTCAAGAAAAGGCGAATCTTGGTCAGATCCATATCGGCAATACGTAAATCGGCACTTAAACTCTTAAATGAAAGCTTTAAGACTGCGCTAGCACCTTGAATATCAAAACTGCCGGGGGCAATAAAAGGCTTCGGCATCAATTGCGCTGAATCCAATCGTATCGGTAATAATTCGACTGGATAGCGCGTAGTAAATAGGCACTCCTGATTTTGGCTAGTATCAGTTTCTAGCTCGGTATTTGCAGGAATCGTGATAGCCGCATCAAGGTCATCCAAAGGCGAGAATTGGGCAATGGCCATTGATGGAATAGGACGCAGATAATGCGGGTATAAGGTTTCGAGCATAGCATCGGTTAATTCAGGAAAATCATCACTGAGCTTCTGCTGAATACGCGCATTCAAAAATGCAAAACCTGAAAGCAAACGAGCAACGAGCGGATCGTCTACTGAGTCACTACCAAGCTGTAAATTTTCAGCAGCCGACGGGTGCTGTTTGGCAAACTCAGAAGCCGACTGTTTGATAAATGCCAGTTCTTTTTCGTAGTGATAAAGCAGTCTATCGCTCATTTAGAATAACTCCGAAACGTTTACCGTTTGGTTGATCGGGTTTAACGTCGATTCAAATATCATGAGCTCTTGTACTGGGTTCATATGCAGTGTTGCTTCAACTCTAAAACGTATTGTTGGATCTTCGTTATCAAGTACCGCATCGGTTTTCACTTTCACGGTCTTGATTCTAGGTTCGTATTTAAGGACGGTTTTCTCGATTTTTCGACAAAAGTCATTACGGCTATCGAATGAACTCATATTAATGGTCGATAAATCAGGCAGACCATAATTCAACACGGAATCATCTAAGTTTTTATAGGCTTCTGGTGGTGATACACAGCAGTAGCGAGTGTTGAATAAGTTTTCTAAATCTCGACGAATGCTTTCACGCAGGCAGCGTTGTATGCGGTGACTTTGGCGAAAATCATTGCTTTGATTTTGTTCTAGTAGACGATCTAGCACAGGGGCTAATAGCCGCTTTTCACGCTTATTAACCATACTAAACCTTACCTGTTTCTATTTGATTCAGCGCCGTAGTTAACTTCAACTCCGACACTAAGTGATCAACGGTGTAATGCGTTTTTAAGTGTACGATACTTGAGTAATGACCCGGTTTCCCCGGCTCTTCCACAACCCGCACGCGGGCTTCACGTAGAGGATAGCGAGCCATCATTTCCCACGATAGGTCATCGCGCCCTGTTGTATATTCATCTAGCCAATCTTGTAAAAAACGCTGACAGGCATCGGCAGTAACATAAGAACCGACTTTATCGCGAATGATCACTTTGATGTATTGGGCGAATCGAGAGCCACATAATATTTGTTGCAACATAGAACTAATTCGCGCATTGGCATTGGCCGATTTATTGCCGTAGTTTTTTGAAACTTGCAGCGATGGACAATTGTTAAATACCGCGTATGGCGTTTGATAGCAGTGGCACAACGAAATCAAACCAAGATCACTAAGTTCCCGTTCCAATTGGTCGGTAATAGTGACCGAAGTCGACATTTTCACCATAGCTTTTGAGCTATCCGTTTTATAACTCAATGATGGGAATTGCGTTACTAAGCCACCACCAAGATAGTCGCGCGGTACACCACGAATATGGCTAAACCAGCCGACCTCGGAGAATTCACGGATCAAGACCGAGCCTAGCGCAAAGCAGGCATTGCCCCACAAATATTTATTGTTGTTTTTACCCGCTACGTCTTCGACAAAATGCATACCTTGGGGCGAATTATAATTACGCTCGTAAGGTTTTCTCATCAATAAATTCGGCAATGTTAACGCTAAGAAACGACTATCTTCGCGTTCTCGTAGCGAACGCCAACGAATATATTCATCGGCACGAAAAACGTTATCTAGGTTGATTGGCAAGCCTAACGTGTCGTAGCTATCCAAGCCGAATAATTGTGGCGCAGCACTGCAAACAAAAGGGCAAAATGCAGCGGCAGCAGCTCGACTAATACCTTGCAGGGTAAATACATCGTCGTAGCGATGACCTTCATACGGGCGATGTGATACGTAATAGTCACCGAGCAATACGCCAAATGGCTCGCCACCTGGAGTACCGAATTCTTCGTTATAAATTAAATGAAACAAGCCGCTTTGATCGAAATCTGGAGCTCGTTCAATGTCTTTCGATAAGTCTTTCCAGTTAACATCCAACAAACGAATTTTAATGTTATCGGATGCGACGGCAGCATCAACAAGAAACCATAGTCCTCGCCATGAGCTTTCAAGACGCTGGAAACGAGCATCATGGAGAACAGCATTGACTTGTTCGGAAATGAGTTCGTCTATTTCGGCAATTTGCTGATTGAGCCAACGCTTAACTGAATAATTGCGATTAATCTTAGTAACAGAAAAATGATTTAACCAAAGAGAAAATGCGGCTACGTCATCTTTCTCGGCAAGAAACGTATAGATGTCAGCCAAAGGGAGTGTTTGCGCATCGGGAGAACCTAACAAAGAAGGATTCTTATGCACCCGATCAATGCTTGAAGAATCTGTCAGCACTTTAGTTCCCTTAAAATGAATAACGAATAAAAAGGGATGCGCGAAGCGCATCCCTTAATTGACGCTTACTTAGGTTGTGGAATGTTCGCAACCATACGAAGAGAAGTCGTCAGTTCTTCCATTTGCAGCCAAGGTTTGAGGTAGGCAACAGCACTGTAGGCGCCTGGTTGACCTGGAATTTCTTTTACCTCAACGCGAGCTTCAGCTAGTGGGTACTTAGCTTTCATCTCTGCGGACGCATCTGGGTTTGAGTTGGTGTATTGAGAGATCCACTGGTTTAACCAGCGCTCGCAATTCTCTGCCTGCATAAATGAACCAACTTTATCGCGTGCCATTACTTTTAAGTAATGGGCAATACGAGAAGTCGCCATCAAGTATGGAAGACGTGCAGAGATAGAGGCGTTAGCCGTTGCATCTGGATCGTCATAAACCTTTTGCTTTTGAGCAGACTGCGCACCAAAAAATACTGAGTAATCGGTATTTTTGTAGTGACATAGTGGCAAGAAGCCTTGATTCGAAAGCTCTGCTTCACGACGGTCAGTAATACCCACTTCAGTTGGGCATTTCTGATCGGTATCGCCGTCATCACTCTTAAAGATGTGTGATGGTAAGCCCTCAACACGGCCACCTTCAGCACCACGAATAGCGGTACACCAAGAGTTTTCTGCGAATGCGCGAGTGAGGGTTGTGCCCATAACATAAGCAGCGTTCATCCAGCAGTAATCATCATGGCCGGCGGCTTTTGACATGCCTGACTCGTCCAATTCGAATTCTTCAAAATTGAAGCTTTCAACTGGCTTAGAAGCAGCGCCATAAGGTAGGCGAGAAAGTACGCGTGGCATTACCAAAGTCACGAAGCGAGAATCATCGCTATCGCGGAAGCTACGCCATTTGATGTATTCCTGAGATTCGAAAATCGCACCTAAATCACGCGGCTTAGATAGCTCAGTAAAATCATCAAAACCAAACATGCCTGCACCAGCAGCAGAGATGAATGGGCAAAAACCAGCAGCCGCAACGTTAGACATATTAGCTAACAAATCGACGTCTTCTGGGTGGCTAGTGAATTCGAAGTCACCGATCATAGCGCCGTATGGTTCACCACCGGCAGTGCCGAATTCTTCTTCATATAATTTTTTGAAGATTTGGCTTTGATCGAATTCAACCGCTTTATCAAGATCGCGGAACAATTCGCGCTTAGAAATGTTAAGCATGCGAATTTTCAGCGTAGAGCTGGTTTCAGAATTCATCACCAAGTGATTAAGGCCGCGCCATGAACCTTCCAACTTTTGGAATTTTTCATCATGAAGAATTGCCGTTAATTGACGCGACATAGCTTCGTCAATTGCTGCAACCGCTTGCTTAATGGTATTGGTTAGGTTGCGATCCCAAGTCACTGTACCTTTTAGAACCTGTTCAGTCAGGTTAGCCAAAAGGTCTTGAGTTTCTTCGCGCTCAGTTTGCTTAGTTGAACTAATTGCTTGTTCTAATAAGCTAAACGATTGCTCTTCGGCGACTGCGCCACCAGAGGTTTCTAATTCAGTACTCATTATTCAGCTCCTTCCTTAGCTTCACCGATACCAAGCTCTTTCGAAATAGCGGTAATGTTGTCGGTATTTTTCAAAATTTCTTCAAGAACGTTTTCGAGGTCTTCTGAACGATCTGCTTTGCTCAATAGATCACGTAGTTTGTTACGTGCATCTAATAGTTTTTTCAGTGGTTCAACTTGAGACACGATGGCTTCTGGTGTGAAGTCATCCATTTTCTTGAAGTCGAGATCAATAGCAACTTTGCTACCATCTGCTGCCAGGGTATTTTCAACCTGAAGATTCAATTTAGGATTAACTTTACCCATTGCTTCGTTGAAGTTATCGCGGTCAATCTGAACGAATTTACGATCTTTAAGCGCTTTGCGGTTCTCAGTATTATCACCGGAATAGTCGCCCATAACACCCGTTACAAATGGCAGTTCCTTCTTAACTTCTGCACCGTTAGTTTCAACGTCATAGGTAATGTGTACGCGAGGCTTACGAACTCGCTTCAATTTATTGTGAATACTTTCGGACATAAATAACTCCTTTTCGTGTGAGTAACGGTTTAATTCTCTGGGTTCAAATTAGTTAACGCTTACCATCCCAATTTTGCGGCTGGTTCTGCCGCTGACGCAGCGCCTGCTGCCCCTTGAGATGAAGGTGTCGTTTGGCTAGTGGCGGGTTTAACCACTGGTGGCGCAACATATGAATGGGTATCGCTGCCATCCAACATCACCCCGGTAAACTGCGAATAAAGGCTACGAGCTGTACTATCAGGAATCAGTTCCATCATGAGCTCTGCAACCGTCATGCGGCCCCACGAAACGATACGCTCTAAGCTAGGCGCAAGAGGTGTATGAGGCTCGTATTGACGGAAATATTTAGCTACTTCTTCAAGACGCTTAAGGGCATCTTCGCGATTAGTAATTGGGCCTGCGGCAGCATTAGTCATATGTACAACCTGGCTTGTAGTAACGGTTTCGTCCGATGATACTTCGCTCGGTTCTGAGACAGCTGCGGCAGCAGCATCGGCGTCATCCGCCGCTTGGATTTTTTCTTTATAGGCGAAACGCGTGGTACGTAAAACTTCGTCTAATAATTCTGTGATTTTTGAGCTTGGAGGAGCATCGCCGCCACATAATTCGCGTAATTTACTGCTGGTTTCTTTATAGGCCGCTAACGCTTCTTCGATGGTTTCAATGAAATTACGGCAGGTCTGAATATCGGTCTGGGCGATCGTGTCATTTACTGACGACAGGCTGTATCCAAGTGTTGAAATACGCTCAGCTTTGCGATCTTCATCGTCGATTCGATCAGCATCACGAGCCTGCTGATATTGCCAAAAACTGAACGCGCCATGATCGCCGTCAATCGTAATTTCGATATTGCGTAACGGCGCTAATAAAGTACCTTCACCGCCGTCACCATTTAAACCTGTGAGTGGTGCAACACGAGTCTCAATGCCATCTTCGTCAGGCATTGGAAATAGACCATCCCAATGATCATTAACTAATTGATTAATTAATTTCATACCATCTCTTAGACCAGAAACGCCATTAAGACGAACTAGGCTTTCGAGGTACCAAGTTGCAACTTCTAAATCCTTAGATTGAGAAGACAGGATTTTAGTCGCAAGTTCAGAAACAGTAACCCAAGGGGTATACAAATCAATTTCAACGTCGCCAAACATAGCTGAGCGTTCTGCTGCTCGAGCATTATTTCGGGCGTCTTTAATGACATAGTAATCAGATGTGGGGGAACGATCGGCTCTTACATCGCTTCCCTGCGGCATATCATCACTAATAGGAGCAACTAAGCTATCAATATCGATAACATAACCAAATGGCATCGGTCAGAATCCTTTCTAAATTGTGGTTAAGCGTTATTCTGCCGACATATTACACGCCTAAATTGCAATTTAACACCCGCGATAATCTTATTCGCTACTTAATAAATTAGTATTAGTTTGGCGTTATATTAACCGGCCAACTAATTCCAACGTCCATCCAACATAAATACAAATTGATCCGGCTTTGGTAGTCCTTCGACAACAACTGTTGTCGCTGGGCTATTAGCCGTTTCTCCAGTGCTCCATATACTGCAGCTGGCTTGAGGGGCGAATTGGGTGTTTAGCAAGGCTGCATAACGCTCAACCTCATTATGGCCTCCCGTCATTACCATCGCATTACCAATGTTTCGACATTGCGCTGATGGTGTCATGCCATGCTCCCATAACCTTGCTGACTCACCGTTCAATAATTGTGATAACTGATCTGCATCAAACGAATTTTGCAGCGCCGCAAGTGCAGCAGCTTCAAGAGACTCAAACCATGATTGATTATTACCCATAAATGCAAAAAGATTGGTTTTTGCATTCAGAGGCTGCACCAACGACAGCGGGAAATATCGACCGACACTATCGACACTTGGAATTAAAATTCCGGCCCAAGAATGTTCATTAATCACGCCAGGGCGGAGGGCAAAGCGCCAAATCGAACTGGTTAAATATATATCCAACCAACTATCACCAAGAAGCTCTTTTGATCCCGACACCGAACACTGCAACCATTCATCCCAAACGGATAGAAAGGCCGAAGACACATGACGATTAACAAAATCGCCATGCGCAGGTAATTTTCCGAATAATCCAATCTGATTGCTCATGAGTCCCTCTTTATAACGACTGAGGACAGCTAAAGTTTCTTAGCAAGCCAAAATCAAAGGCATTAACACTACTCGGAGCAATCAAGTTGTAAACGGCATTATGGCCATTACCTGTAAACGTTACTGAATATTCACGGGCATTACTGGTGGCTTTCATATCGGCATCATCAAGCAATCTTAGGAATGACCAATCGCCATCAAATTGCTTACTGCTTACCGCTTCGTTTAAATCTTCAAAGACAACGCGCGAGCGGTTACTTTCTGCAGCGCTCCACATAGCATCTTTTTCAATGCGCGGACCATGGGAATAAGACATCCGTGATTCTCCCACTTCGAGCGTAAATAGACGCACATTAGAGTCTAATTTATGCGGCTCTACCGCAAATGCGAAACCAGCACTTTCGCCCTTTGCATAAAAGGCTTTACGAATATTGTCGGCGCGGCGGAACTGCGCAAGTGATGCATTGCTGATACCTAGGGTTAAGCCATCGTAGCTTTTCGCTTGCCAGCGACGCGTATCAACAAATGGCAACACATACTCGTCGACAAAGCTTTGCTGTATGCCACCCGGCTTAAAGAATTCATCGAAAGCAATCACTGTCGCTTCGGATTTTTTATCCGCCGACATCGGATAACGGTTATAGATGTTTTCGCGATAATTATCGTAAACCTGATAACGCCACACGGTATCTATGTGAGTTTTCGCTTTGCCAACAATTAACGTCCACGTTGAATTGGCTAAATGATTTAACCAGCCTTGAGCTTGTTCCGGTGCCGTCGCGGCTAAACTCTTCAATTGCTGCATTGCATCAGCGCCATTGGTAGTAAATTTCGTTTTGGCGACATCAAACGCTGCGGCATTAGAATCAGGCGCACTATTGATTTGACGGAAGTATTCGTTTAACTGCTGAATACCCAATAGGTACGACTGCATTTTTGAAGGTACGCCGTTCTCACTCTTAACCATACGTTGAACATCTTGGAATCTAAGATCAACAATATTGGGCTCGTAAACCTTAGCGAACACTTTCGCTGCAGCTCCGGCGACCGCGCCTTTGCTAGGATCAAGGGATACCTGTGGCGTTAAACTAGTATTTTCCGCCACTAGCTCACTGACGTGCACTAAAGGTGACGCTATAGGATCAGATAATTGCTGCAGTACCGCGATAGCCTGAATGCTATTGGTAATACGGGACAAGGTGAATCGCTGGTAAAATGCCTGCCAACGTTTGGCATATTCACTTAGATATAGTTTTTCAACTTCGTCACTTAATTTCTCTAAATCTGCTTTAGTAAAATCTTCGCCATTTGCGCCATCACCATAAATCCAACGATCTTCCGCGATCTTGGTCATCATGTCAGAATTAGCGCCGTACTCAGCATTCTTAAAGCCGGCCTTAGTAAACAAAAATGGCATTTTGAAAACAGGATCGGTTTCTGCAATGCCGAACGCTTGTTGTGTGTCGCCACCGATTTCACGGTATAGATCAACAAGCTGAGCATTGTTACCGCTATTCTGCAATTGCGCATATAAACGCTGCGCAACGGGAATACGCTTTAACTGCAAACGCGTACGCTCAACCACTTGATCGTTAGCAACAACCTCAGTATTCAAAGGCTCGCCAAATAAGTTGTCCAAATGACGTAACAACTGCTCCTGCTTACCAGCTTCGCCCGGCAACATATCCTGCCAACGAGTTTTAGCATAAGCGCGAATCTGCTGATAATCGCGATGCTCTTCGTCAAACAACATTAAATACACTTTAAATATTGGCAGCAGTTCACTGTCAGTATAGGTCAGTGTGTTTAAATGTCTTTCCAGCATGGTTTTAACCGCAGGGAAAAATATCTTATTTAATTCAACTTGATATAAGGCATCTGCCGATGAATCAACACGGCCATCATAAAGGCCGAGGTTACTTAGGAACGGATGTTCATCCTGATCGTATACTAAGCTGGCATTGAGCAGAGGATTCATTACCGGTAATACCGCTGGGATATCGTCCCGCGTTACGTCAAATTTCTCAGCTTGCTGCTTAAAGTCATAAAAAAAAGCATCAACATCAGTCATGAAAGATTTATTTTTAGTAAGGCCGCCAGCCCATAGCGCAGCGCTACCTAAGAAGATCAGTGAAAATACAGCGAGAGTGCCACGACGTAACCAAAGTAATATATTTTCGACTTTGCGATTGACACCAACGAGTTCTGATTCGGGAAAAATAACGTCGTTAAATAAGCGCGTTATAAAAAAGCTCTTACCGCTATTTTGTTGCTGCTTGCCCATATTGCGCTCAAGGCCAAAGTTATTACTTACCTGAGCCATCATGCGATCAATTGGGCTACCTTCTTGGGTGGCACTGGTAAAATACACACCGCGCAGCATAGGCACTGAACCAAAACGGTCGGGTGAGAAAACCTGAGCGACGAACTCATCAACAACGCCACCAAGACTTTCAAAATGCGCAGGGAAGCTTTGAATCATTGAACGTTTTTCGATATTACGCTCTTGATGAACTCGCCCTAGCAGCATGCCGTTTAAGCGTTTCGCCAACTCGGAAAATTCAGCTTTGAAGCGACCAATATCGGCTCCGGTCTCTGGGCTAGTTTCCGCCGGGAAACTCACGCCCCATACCTGCTCACGCTCAGATTGCGATAAATTAGCAAAAAACTCGGCAAAACCTGCCACTAAATCGCACTTAGTGAAGGTCAAATAAACGGGGAAACGAACGCCTAATTCTTCCTGCAATTCGCCAATACGCGTCTTAATCGTCTTCGCTTGTTGATTGCGCTGTTCCGCGGTCTGAACCATTAAGTCCTGCAAACTAATGGCAATCAAAGCACCATTGATCGGACGACGACGGCGGTATTTTTTCAAAAGGGTTAAAAATGCATTCCACGCATTATTATCGACAACGCGATGACTATCTTGCGTGGTGTAACGACCAGCGGTATCAATTAACACAGCATCATTCGTAAACCACCAATCACAATTACGCGTACCGCCAACACCGCCAAGTGCTTGTTTACCATGACTCTCAGCAAGCGGAAAATTAAGACCGGAATTGATTAATGCTGTGGTTTTTCCCGCACCTGGCGGTCCAATAATAATGTACCACGGTAGCTGGTATAAGCTTCGACTACCAAAACGAGATTTAAAGCGAGTCTTTTTCAGTGTAGCCAGCGCCTCTCTAAAACGCTGCGACATAGCCGTTAATTCTTCTTGGCTACGCTCATCGTCTGGATTTTTCGCTTCTTCTTGAGACTCTTCAATGCTACCGATCAACTCTTTATTTTGACGACGCTCAACTAACCATTGCGCCATATTCCAAGTTAACCAAATCAACCAAAATAGACCGATAACGATCCAACGAGTCGTTGTGCTTAGGGTAACGTTATCGCTACCAAACTTGATGAATTCAGCGCCAAACCAAATCAGCAAAGATAGGGCTGTAAGGCCTATGATGCCTAAGACCCACTTATTTGTTAGAAACTCAAGTAGACGTTTCATGAATACTCCATGTGAAATAGCCGGGGATGTATATCACTACCCGCATTAAAATTTGATAATCAACAGAGCAAGTTCGCCGGCTAATAAAACCGTCTTTCCGTGTTTGGTTCTGGTGAAACTGTATTTTCTTCTATTTTTTCAGAAGGCATCATTTCTGCCGCAATCTTACTCGCCACGGGATCGGTGGTCTGATACAGCCAGTAACGAAAACCAGAAAAGGTTAGTAGTAACGCCGCCAAGACAACGCTGGCAAACACCCACAACGGAATAAAATTTGCCATACGGTCTTTGGCTTTAACGGTGCCTTCCCAGTTAGGCGACAAGTCATGCGCGGAAACAGGGCGATGACTTTCGATAGTTTTGTATAAGTTATCGCGAATTTGTTCGATCTGCTGACCACCGCCAGACACGACTCGGTATTTACCTTGAAAGCCAAGACTCAAACAAATGTAAAACAACTCCAATACATCTAAATGAATGCCAGGGGTTTCTAACATACGCTGAAGAATTAAAAAGCACTTCTCGCCACCAGATGTCTCTTGATGAAAGAGGCTCAACAAAGAGTGCTGACTCCAACCGCTCGACGCACCCCAAGGCGTATTAAGTACGACCTCATCAATAACAGAACAGAGCAAATACCGTGCGGCGATAACACTATCACCCGCAATACCTGCATTACGGGTTTTACTTTCAAATGCTTTTATTTCGTCGGTAAGACGTTTATGCAAGTCCGGCACATTGGCATGCTGCATGGTAGAGCGCAGTTTAATCATTAGCGTCAGCAAAGTGGTTGCTGAGTTCACCAACGGATTTAGCCCTGTCTTAATCTCAATACGCTCATTCGACTGCAAGCCAAAATTTCCTACTGCAGGCGGTGGCGTTTGTGCGCCGCGTGCCGCTCCCGGCGTTGGAATGATGACAGTGCGGTCAGCACCGCCTGGAATTGGTCGATCACCGCTCATTGCTTCAGCTCCTGATTGCCCATAGTTCCATAATTAATCCCGGAAATTCGGCGCCCAAATGCACGGCAAATCCACCCGACTGTTGCATTGCAGTCCATAGCGCACCGCTCGCATCAATCTCAAAATAGGTAAATCCGGCATGATATGGAATTTGGCGAGGGGCTACGGGTAGCGGACGAATACGCAAACCCGGTAGCTGAGTCGAAATAAGCTCGCGAATATTTTCGACGGGGGCCAACTTCGCCTGAGAAGGGAAACGACTGCGCAGTAATTCGGTTGGAATATCCGCTTTTACGGCAATAACGAATGCCGCCGTTTTGGTTAGCGATGGATCCGTAATTGGCGCAACATGAATACCATATTTACGCTCAACCAAGTTCAATGAAACCGCCGACTGCTCAAGTACCATGCTGAGCGACTGACGTAATGCAGAAAATAATCCGGCGTACGTCTGCTGTAAATCCTCGTGATTATAAGCAGGGATATCGGGTGGACGCTTATTACTAGCAGTGAAGGTTGATAACTCACCGGCTAATTGCAATAGCTCAGTATATAAAGCTAAAGGATGAACATTGGATAATTGACTTAGGTGATTAATCAAAGGCTCTACGCGGTTAATAACTTGCAGTAACAAATAATCTGCAACCTCTGCCGAACCTGAACGACCAGAGTCGCTAAGGCGATGGCTTAGAGCTTCTCCGCGCTGCTTTAGAAGACCTTTAACTTCTTCAATGTACCCTTTAATTTCAGCGCTGCTAGTACACTGCAATACCGGCGGAATAAAGGTTTTATCGAGCTTAATTGGGCTACCCGGTAGACGTTCGATAATTCGAGCAATACCGATACAGGCATAGCCACCCAAATCTTCTGATCCGAGTTTAAAGCAGGTTGATAGCTTACCAATTTGAATGCGCGATGACTCACCAGACGATGAAGCACTGTTGCGCGCGTCATAGTTATAGGTTTTGTAGCGCGCTTGCGGGAATTCTTCTTCATCTCGCACAGACTCTTGCGAACCAGGGCGACGCATAGGCACACACAGGTAAACAATTTCGTCTCGGGTGTTTTCAGGAATATCAATAATATTAGGCAACTCTTCTGACTCTGGCGCCAGAATAGGTGTGCCATCAGGGAATACACCCTGAACCGAAGATATAGACACCTTGCCAAGGGCCAAAGCCTCAACATCAATGGTGATCTCTTGAACGCCCCAATAATGCTGACCAATGACGCCTGTCCTTGCGTCAATTAGCCGCTCAACGAACCTATCTTGCTGCTGAAAATGCTGCGGGCGAAGAAACATGCCCTCAGACCATATCACTTTATTTTTTGAAGACATTTGTCATCCTTTTTACAATACTTAGGCGCAATCCTAATGGCGTATGAGACTGAACTCTCAACGCCTATATTTGCTTAATCACAACCAGTTTTTAATGAATTCGGTCACTTCTCACTGGCCGAGTGGCTTCGTGGAGGTCGTTGTTTTCAGGTTCTTGGTATACCGACAATTTGTTACTATCAATCGCGATATCAAAGATGTTTTGATTATGCTCTACGATTGGAAATACCATAATGGCGTCGGCATTGCGATATTGAATAAACTCGGCCATCAGGCCAATAAATTTCACTTCTGGCGGCAAGCCAATCACTTCAGTGCGCGACTCTCCGGGCGTGATTTCCTTCAGTACTACAGAACCTAGCAAGTCTTTACCTAAACGCGCTTCAGCACCTTCGTACAAACTCAGAAAATCTTCGCGACTAAACTGGCGATCATCGGCAAGTTTGAAAACATGCACAACCACAGGTGAAGCACGATCGTCGGAATCAGGATTGATATTATTTAATGCAGAAAAATTAATGACAGCGGAGGTATCAAAATTAAGTGCCTTGCGGGCCGACTGGCAGCCACTCAGCGTCACAGCCAATACGGCAATTGATGCACAATAAAACAGCGATTTAAACATCATGTATTTCCCTTTAACTCCCTATCCGTATTTATCTGACTTTACGAGCGTCGCTTTAATGCTCGTGCATTTTTCAATTCAGCTAATTGTTTTTCGTAGCTACGAGCAAACTCTTCACCAAACAACTTGTTGTACGTTGTCTCGTGATCACTTTTCAGCGATTTGTAGTACTGCTCAAACGCAGACCAGTTTTTGGCGTTTTTGTTACCTAGTAAAGAATCGCCAGCATTGATATAACGCTTTAAACTTTCTGGATTAAAGTGATTTAACATGGCGGCGTAAGCTGTGTTCATACCCGTTAGCACGGCCACTTGGTGATCTGATAAATCATCAAAGCTATCTTGAATGGCTTCCGTCGGACGCATAAAAGCAGAACGATCTTTGCTAAACATCACTTTCAGTGCATCGGTCGCTGTTGCTGAAAATTTCAACGGATTATTATCCGTCGTTTGAATCATGGTGTGCTGGACACGTAGCTCATTTTTAATGGCCGTTCTAGCGCGGAGTAAATCAATTAGGCGGGTGACCGTTTCATTAATAATACTCGACATCTCAGGAATAAGAGTCTGCAACTGTGCCGGCTGAATATTGTCGATTCCTAACAATGTCGCCAGCTGCTGTAACTCGTTTGCATTATAAGATGGCGTTGTTGCAGCTTGATGTTGCGCGGAAGTAGACGGCATCACAGGCGGAACCGATAGAGGCGTAGGCATTGGCTTGGATGCGGCTGGAGAAGAAATTCCTAGCAAGCTATCAATATCTTCGTGCTGCACACCAGCACTGGATGCTGCAAATGGATTATCGTCAAATGTGGGTACTGGCTGCGGCGGAACTGCAAACGCAGGCGACGGCTGGCTAAATGCGGGTTGCTGCAACGGGGGTGGCGTAGGCACGGCGGGAGAAGGAATACGAATTTGCTGTTGATCTACAGGTGAATTATCAGCCTCGCTTCCAGACTTCCACCAATCATCATTATCATCCCAGCTCGGCGCTTTCGGCGAGCCAAACGACTGCGAATTATCGAGCGCAGCAAGCGGATCTACATTACTAGTATCGTTCATAATTGAGGCGTTTACCGAAGGCGATGTCGCCACACCCCATGGATCATCTGCGGCTTTAGAGGCAGGAGCACTTGATGCCGCTGAGCCCCAAATATCGGTTTCGAATGATGGCTTAGGCGCTGCAGGATCAAGCCAACGATCTAAGTCTTTCGCATCATTAGCCACTTGCTGTTTTGCTGCCGTGGCCGGATTAAATGTGGTTTTGTCACCCGAGTCTAAAAAATCGACGGCGCCTAAATCTTTCGGCAAACTAGGCGCAGCAGGCGGGGCTTT
Source organism: Thalassolituus sp. (assembly GCF_034111725.1). Taxonomy (GTDB): domain Bacteria; phylum Pseudomonadota; class Gammaproteobacteria; order Pseudomonadales; family Oceanobacteraceae; genus Thalassolituus. Next base: position 69,427 of record NZ_JAWUWR010000009.1, read on the forward strand.
CAGCGTCACCTTTAAGTGGTACTCACCACAATTAATAATGTCGCCATTAACCAGAGGATGATTATTACCAGCACCAAGGGGCACTTGGCTCTCATTGATAAATGTACCATTGGTACTGTGATCAATAACGAAAAATTGCCCTGCATTAAAATTAATTTCTGCATGCTGAGACGATAGAATTCGATCGGTATCCGACAGAACCCAATCATTGGAGTCGGCACGGCCAATACGACCGCCAACACCCCGAAACACTTTTGTGTGATTGAGCATGTTCGCATGAGATGGACATTTAACCACTGTCAAAATTAAATCCATTTATCCACCATCAAAATCCCGTTTAGGCAGTAGCTAACGTCAGCTTTTCAGTAAGTTTTTGCAGGCCCGATCAGCACGATAAGCGAAAAAATCGGCCTTCGTGAGCGTCTTAAATTAGACGAGTATATGGGTAACCATCTTGAGCCATGAGTGCGTCTCCTATAGTATCTGCGCCATGCCCTCAGTTCAAGTGATTAAGGGACGTGTGCCAAGTAAGGATCTTGGCATGTAAGGGACGCAAAATATTTAGACTGTCATCGATTTAATGGGCGCGATATGACCGACAATAGGGACGACAAGACTCGTTTGGTATCTACACACAAAACGGGCAAAAGTACTGGGAATGTTTCTGATAAAGACGGGAATACAGGGAATAAACAAAGTGTTAATCCCACGCAAGGAGCAGCCAAAACACCAAGTGGTGCTGGCGACGACGCCACGGTTTACGTCGGCTCTCGCGTATCGTCTTCGTCTCCGAATCCCAATGATGACTCGACAGTCGTAACGTCTAGACCAATGCCTGCAGGTGCCGCCGGAG
>NZ_JAWUWR010000010.1:0-14068 GCF_034111725.1 Thalassolituus sp.
CGGATGAAGGTATGTGTGACGCGGTGCAAGCCGTGCTGGATGGCGAATACATCGAAGAGCGTCGCTTTTTGCTTGATGCAGAGATTAAGCGCGATGGTAACCCAATCGGTTCAGCTGCGGCATTGAATGATGTCGTTCTGCATCCAGGTAAATCAGCACGTATGATCGCCTTCGATTTGTACATCGAGGGGCAATTTGTTTACAACTTGCGCTCTGATGGCTTAATTGTATCTACGCCAACAGGATCTACGGCATACTCACTTTCTGGTGGCGGCCCTATCATGCATCCGCGTTTAGATGCTCTGGTTTTAGTCCCGATGTTTCCACATACCTTATCCAGTCGCCCAATAGTGGTTGACGGTAAGAGTGAAATTAAAATTGTGGTGGATGCCAGCCAAGGTCTTTATCCAACCGTCAGTTGCGACGGCCAAAGTCATATTCCATGTGCTCCGGGTGATAGCATTACCATTCGGAAAAAGTCGCACAAACTGAAATTGATTCATCCTAAAGGGCATAATTTCTACGAAATCTGCCGAACCAAGTTGGGCTGGAGTAGTAATCTCGGAGATTGAGTATGCACCAAGGCTACGATTTGATTGGTGATATTCACGGCTGTGGACATACGCTGATCGAGTTATTGGAACAGATGGGTTACAGCAAGCGCAATGGTGTCTATCAGCATCCTAAGCGTAAAGTTGTTTTTGTCGGGGATATTGTCGATCGCGGTCCCAACATTCGGCTCGCCTGTCATGTTGTGCGCGACATGGTTGATAATGGGCATGCTCATATTGTTATGGGGAATCACGAATACAATGTCGTGACCTATTGCACCGAAGCACCGCCGGGCATGCGACAACCTTTCTTGCGTGAACATACCAAGCGCAATGACTTTATGGTTGAGCAAACACTGGAACAATTCGCTAATCATCCGCAAGAGTTCAACGAATTCTTAGATTGGTTTATCGACCTGCCTTTGTTTTTGGAGTTCGATCATTTTCGCGTGGTCCATGCCTGTTGGGACCAAACTATGATTGACGAATACATTGCGCGTTATGGTGGTAACCAACTAACCCGTGACATGTTGCCGGAGTCGATTAATACCAACTCTTTTATCTATCGCTTTCTTGATCGAATGCTGCGCGGCACCTCATTGAAATTGCCGGATGGACGCACCATGACAGCAAAAGATGGTATGAAGCGTCAGTTTTTCCGCACCAAATTTTGGGCCGATCAACCCGAGCGCTACAACGAAGTTGTTTTTCAGCCGGATCCAATTCCAGAAGACCTGCAGCATGCTCTACTCAGTGAAGACGAGAAAAAGCAATTGTTGTACTACGGTCCTGAGGAAAAACCCTTGTTTATTGGCCACTATTGGATGGCGGGTTTACCGGCCCCTATTGTACCAAACATAGCTTGCATAGATTACAGCGCAGTGAAATATGGACGCTTAGTTGCCTACCGCATGGATACTGAACATCATCTGCAGAAGAACAAATTCACGTGGGTCCGAGTGGAAAAAAGCGAGCGCTAATGGAACCTTTGCTGATATTGAAAGCGCCACTAGGTATTGACTTAAGTCCAGTGACACAGCGTTTGTGGGCCGACAAAATCGGACATAGGGTTATTGAAATTGAGGGGGAGCAATGTTTGTTTATTGCTGATCCTAGGCAATTTCCACTCGTGAAAGGTTTTATCGATGATTGGCATAATGGCGTTCCTGTTGCCGAGCCAAAAGAATCGGTTAGCGTTGGCGTCTTTGCCGGTGTAATGTCAGCAGTGCAAACCCCAGTAACACTGGCCTTGGTCATACTATTACCACTCATTTATTTAGCGATGCAGTTTTCGCCTTTTTGGTATGAATGGGTTTCTGCCGGAAAAGTTCTCTGGCCAGAGCAGCGCTATGCGCTAGCCAGTTATTTCGATATGGGTGTTTGGTCGTTGTGGCGTCCGACCTTATTGCATTTCAGTTTGTTACACTTACTTAATAATACATTTTGGTGCTGGGTTTTAGGTCGCGCTTTAGAAAAACGTGGCGAGTGGCTCGCCTTGGTAGCGCTAATTGCTGTCTGTGGATTAACCGGTAATATTTTGCAATGGTGGTACCAAGGGCCGGCATTTGGCGGGATTTCTGGCGTTGTATTCGGCCTTGTCGGCTGGGTTGGTTTGCGTCAGCGTCGGTACCAAATAGCATATGGCATTCCTCCAGCGCTGATGACTGTGATGGTTGTTATCATGGCAGTCACTATTGCCGCTGAAACAATCGAACCGGGTCTAACTGGAATAGCTAATGGTGGCCATTTAGGCGGTTTATTAGCAGGTTTAATGTTGGGTTGGCTTTGGCCGGTCAAAAAACGAGGTAAACATGACACTTGAACAATTAATTAAAGCACTGACTCCAGAAGTGTACGAAAATTTAAAAAATGCTGTCGCAACAGGTAAGTGGCCCGACGGCAGGCTGTTAGTTGAAGGCCAGCGTGAGTTATGTATGGAAGCCATTATGCACTATGAAGTGACTCACAATGTGCCGGAAGACCAGCGTGTCGGTTATATGGAAAGCCAGTGCAAATCCTCAAAAGACGATGATACGCAAACGTTGACGCTGCAATGATGCCAGCGCATTAAGGTAAAACACGATGGAAATTACAGGGCACCTAAACAAAATGCGGGTGCAGCCGGGTGAGCCGTTAACTTATCAAATGGTTTTAGATGAGCACCTTGTCGATCTTAATCAGTATTTAGGCAAAGCAATTAGCATCGCTTGGAGTGGAGCTATTAAGTGTTGTTATTGCAGTCGTAGTACCAACAAGAGTTTCAATCAGGGATATTGCTACCCATGCTTTACTAAATTAGCGCAATGCGATTCCTGCATGATGAGTCCTGAAAAATGTCATTTTCATTTGGGCACTTGTCGAGAGCCGCAATGGGCCGAAAAAATATGTTTTAACGATCATATTGTTTACCTTGCTAACTCTAGCGGCATTAAAGTTGGCATTACGCGTATGAAAAATATGCCATCGCGCTGGTTAGATCAGGGGGCCTCGCAGGCATTACCGATTGCTCGGGTAGCGAATAGACGTTTATCTGGATTAATTGAAGATACCTTACGTAAACAAGTGGCCGATAAAACCAGTTGGCAGGCAATGCTGAAAAGTGAAGCGCCTGCGGCTGATTTAGAAGCCACGCGCGATGTCTTGCGTGAGCAGTTTTGTGAAGAGTTAGCAGCTATTGAATTAGAAGCTGGGCCGGGTTCCGTCAGCTGGTTAGGTAGTGAAACAGTAAGACAGTTTAACTACCCCGTACTGCAGTATCCAACTAAGGTCGTCAGTCACAACCTTGATAAAACTCCTGTCGCTACTGGAGTGTTATTGGGGATAAAAGGTCAGTATTTAATGTTAGATACTGGTGTGATTAATTTACGCAAATATACGTCTTACGCCGTTACTTTTAGTGCTTGAGACAAACATCGAGGTCGATATGCGAGACGCACAGCCAAAAGCCATTCAACTCAGTGATTATCGTGCACCGAACTACCAAGTCGAGACGACCCATCTACGTTTCGAGTTATTTAATGACTACACCATAGTGCACAGTACGTTAGAGCTTGTACGCCACCAAGCTGATGCGATCTCTTTGCACCTTGATGGTCAAGAATTGGAACTTATTTCAATAGAATTGGATGGCCAGCCTTTGGCGGCAGACCGTTATGTATTGGGCGAAGAGTCAATGGAGATTCATGGCTTGGGTGAGCGCCATACCTTAGCTGTCGTTACTCGTATATATCCAGCTAAAAATACCGCGCTCGAAGGTTTGTATCGCTCTGGCGGCATGTACTGCACTCAGTGTGAAGCCGAAGGTTTTCGTCGTATTACCTATTATCCAGACCGTCCTGATGTGATGTCGGTCTTTACCACCGAAATTATTGCTGACGCTGAGCAATTTCCCGTTTTGCTATCGAATGGTAATCCCGTTAGTGAAACTGTCAGCGATGGTAAGCGTCATGCCGTATGGTTAGACCCACACAAAAAACCGGCGTATTTGTTTGCGCTGGTGGCGGGTGACTTAAAAGTAAAAGAAGATCGCTTTACCACCATGAGTGGTCGTGGTGTGGTGCTTAAAATTTTTGTTGAACCGCAAAATATTGATAAAACCGATTATGCTATCGATGCATTACAACGTTCAATGCGTTGGGATGAAGAAGTTTATGGCCGCGAATACGATTTAGATATTTTTATGATCGTAGCCGTCGATGATTTCAATATGGGCGCGATGGAAAATAAAGGGCTTAATGTTTTTAACTCATCATGTGTATTGGCAAATCCTGCAACGGCCACCGATGCGGCTTATCAACGTATAGAATCCATTGTTGCTCATGAGTACTTTCACAACTGGTCGGGCAACCGTGTGACCTGCCGTGATTGGTTTCAATTGAGTTTGAAAGAAGGCTTTACCGTTTTCCGTGACGCCGGTTTTTCTGCCGATATGAATTCCGCCACCGTCAAACGGGTGGAAGATGCAAAAATCATGCGTACGGTGCAATTCGCTGAAGATGGCGGCCCTATGGCGCATCCTGTGCAACCTGATGCTTATATCGAAATCTCCAATTTTTATACGGTTACGATTTACGAAAAAGGCTGTGAAGTAGTGGGGATGCTGCACAAAATTTTAGGTGCAGAGCAATTCCGTAAAGGTTCAGATTTGTATTTTGATCGCCATGATGGTCAGGCAGTCACTATCAATGAATTCGTTAGTGCGATGCAAGATGCGAGTGGTATTGACTTAACCTTATTCAAACGTTGGTACAAACAAGCGGGAACACCGGTTGTATGTGCGACGACGGAATATAACGCGGAAGCGCAAACACTAAGTTTGACTTTGCGACAGCACACCCCTGATACGCCCAAACAAACGAACAAGTTGCCAGTTTGGATTCCAGTTCAGCTGGGTTTGCTTGACGCGAACGGCAATGACATGGCGATTCAAGTCGAACCGGCAGCTGTTTGGTCGCCCGAAAGCCAAGTGTTGCACTTCAAAGAAGCTGAACAAACGTTTGTCTTTAGCAGCGTAACCACTGAGCCAGTTGTTTCGTTATTCCGCGATTTTTCAGCTCCGGTGAAAGTGCAGTTTGATCAAAATCCGACCGATCTTTTGTTCTTACTAAAGCACGATAGTGACGGTTTTAATCGTTGGGATGCTGGCCAGCGTTTAATGTTGCATTGGATTGAGCAAGCCGCGGCGACGTCTGAATTTGCATTAGCGCTAACAGAACGCGAAGCATTGGCCTTATTGTTAGCCGATACCGATTTGGATGCGGCAATGGTGGCTTACTTACTCACCTTGCCGTCTGAAGCCTATATTTCTGAATTTAGTGATGTGGTTGATCCTCAGCGTATTCACACTGCGCGTGAAGCGGTTTGCCAAGCAATTGCCGTCGATTTGAGTGCAGAATTTAAGGACTGCTACTTAAGATTATGCAGTTCAGATGAATATGCACCTATTCCGGCTCAAATGACCGCTCGCGCATTGAAGAATTTAGCGTTAAGTTACTGGGCGCGAGTGACTGATGCCGGTTTAGAGCAGGCGCAACAACAATTTGCTGCGGCCGATAATATGACAGATCAAATGGCAGCGCTTATCGTTATGGTCAATAGCGGTAACGAGGCGGTAGCGGCTCCAGCTTTGATGTCCTTCTATCAGCATTGGCAAACAGATCCATTGGTGGTAAATCAATGGCTAAGTTCGCAGGCTGGATCATCGGCAATGGGCACGGTTGAACACGTTAAGAATTTATTAGCACATCCAGCATTTGATTGGCGTAACCCGAATAAAGTGCGGTCAGTGATCAGCATTTTTGCCAATCAATCATTAGTTAACTTCCATCGAGAAGATGGGGCTGGCTATGCGTTGTTAGCGGATGCTGTTATACGTTTAAATAGCAGTAATCCACAAATCGCTTCACGATTGTTGACTCCGTTAACAAAATGGCAGCGACTTGTGCCAACTCTTTCACAGTTGATGAAAGCCGAATTGCAACGCATTATGCATCAGGGCAATCTATCTAAAGACGTATACGAAGTGGTAAGTAAGAGTCTTGGTACGGCTTAGTGTGAATGCAGTAAGAAGAAGCACAACCATTTATGGGTAGTTCAGTGGTTCCCTTGCAGAGAAGCATGATGATTCTCTCGGGTTTTGAGGTTGTAAATGAATAAGAAAAAATGGATAGCAGCGGGAGCACTGGTATTGATGTTTTCCGCATCGAGTGTATTTGCGGCTGTATCAGTGCAGCAGGCGGAGCGCCTGAAGGAAGATCTGACGCCAGTGGGTGGAGAGCGTCTGGGGAATGGTAAGGATATTCCCCCATGGCGCGGAGGTTTATCTCTGCCGCCCTTGGGCTACACCAAAGCTGGGCAACATCATGTTGATCCATTCCCCGGTGATAAGCCATTATTTACGATTAATACAAAGAACGCATCTCAATACCGTGCGTATTTGAGTGATGGCCAAATGGCTATGTTCGATGTTTACCCCGACACCTTTAAAATACCGGTATATAAGACGCGTAGAACTGCTGCTGCGCCTGAATGGGTATATGAAAACACTTATAAAAATGCGGTACGCAGTGAATTAGCGAATGATGGCTCATCGCTGTTGTACGCATACGGTGGTATTCCGTTTCCTGTCATTGATCCCGACGATAAAGAAGCTGGTTTAAAAGCTATCTGGAATCACATTACGCGCTGGCGCGGCACATACTTGCAGCTTCGAGCTTCCGAAGTTGCGGTACAAGTTGATGGTAATTTCTCCCCAACGACCGTGCAGCAAGAAGTAGAATTTAACTACTATCGCCAAGATCGTACGATTGAAGATCTGAACAACATCTTGTTCTACTACTTATCGGTGACGAAAGCACCTGCGCGTTTAGCAGGTGGTGCGGTATTAGTTCATGAATCTTTAAACCAAGCGGATGAGCCTCGCCAAGCTTGGGGCTATAACGCGGGTCAACGTCGCGTACGTCGCGCACCAAACCTAGCGTACGATACGCCAATTGCGGCGGCGGATGGTTTGCGTTACGCCGATGACACCGATATGTTCAACGGTTCGCCGGATCGTTTTGATTGGAAGTTGTTGGGTAAAAAAGAATTATTTATTCCCTACAACAACTATCGTCTTAGCTCGAACGAACGGAGCTACAACGACATCCTACGTCCTGGTCACATTAATCCAGAGTACACGCGTTATGAAAAACATCGCGTTTGGGTATTAGAAGCTACACAGAAATCAGGTGTTCGCCACGTTTATAGCAAGCGTCGCTTTTACATAGATGAAGATACTTGGGGAATAGTGCTAGCTGATCAGTACGACAACCAAGGCGATTTATGGCGTGTATCGACGGCGTACATGAAAACTTACTATGAGCTACCTGTCACGTGGACGACGCTTGATGTGTTTCATGATTTGAAAGCTCGCCGATACCATGTTCAAGGATTGTCAAACGAAGAAATGGGCGAGATAGACTATAGTAGTCCACCGCCAGGTGAGCGCTATTTCACGCCAGCCGAGTTAAGGCGGCGCGGAAGACGCTAAGATTAAAGCCGTAAAACGGACGCAGTGTGAATTTCGTCCGTTTTGCTTTTTAGGATTACGTCTATTCTTATAGGTAAGTCAGCTTTCATTGTTTGATCCCGAAATTCATGAAAAGTACTGCTGAGCGGAACCTTACAGAAATTTGCCTTACATTCTGTAACAACGGGACGTTAGTCAAGATCAGGCCAGTTAGATAGACTAGCCACAGCCGACATTACTATAAAAACGGGGTCTGATATGTTTTTTAATTTGGTTAAGCCAAAAGGATGTGCAAATGGGGATGCGCGCCTGACTGGTTTATCCCGCGTTATTGCACTATGCACTATGGTGCTTGCCGCCGATATGACGCAGGCAGAGTGGAAAGATCCGCTCGAATCGCCTGCTTTACAAACCATGCGTGCACACGAGTCGTTGTTGTTAGACGTCACCCGTGCGGGTAATCGTCTGGTTAGTGTTGGTTCATACGGACACATTGTATTCTCGGATGATAATGGTATGAGCTGGCGTCAAAGTGATGTGCCGGTATCGGTAACATTAACAGCTGTACATTTTTCTGGTGATCGCTACGGGTGGGCTGTAGGACATGACGGTGTGATATTACACAGTAGTGATGCAGGTCGTAGCTGGGAAAAGCAATTCGATGGTTTCACTGCAAATGATGCCATTGTCCGCGTAGCAAAAGCGAATTTAGCGAAAGCGGAAGATGCATTAGTTGCGGCCTCCGATTCTGGTAATGATTTACGCATTGAAAACGCAGAGATGGCGGAAGAAGCCGCCAGCTTTGCAGTTCAAGATGCTGAGTATGATCAAAATACAGGGTCAACGAAGCCATTCCTCGATGTTTGGTTCTACGATGCCAATCGCGGGTTTGCGGTTGGTGCTTACGGCATGTTTTTTCAAACTTTAGATGGTGGTAAAAATTGGGAAGACGTTTCTTCGCGCTTACCAAATCCAGATAGATTACATCTAAATGCGATTACGAGTGTTGGTCCGACGTCTCTGGCAGTTGTAGGCGAAATGGGCCTTATCGTTCGTTCGGATGATCTAGGACAAACTTGGGTAACTCAAGATTCGCCCTACGATGGCTCATTGTTTGGCATAGTCGACAGCGGTGACTTGCAGCTCTTGTTTGGTTTGCGGGGTCATGTTTTTCGCTCAATTGATGATGGCATTACTTGGGTTGAGCTAACGACGGGTAGCGAGCAAACATTATTAGGCGGCGTCGTTGGCAACGGCGAAGCATTGCTGGTGGGAAATGCTGGTTCTGTTGTGGTACTTAATGAAAAATTAACGTCGCCGCGTTCAATTATTCTTGGCGGCCGTAAGGCATCGTCTTCTGTGGTCGAAACTAATGATGGCCACTTTATTATTGTTGGGGAGGCCGGTGTGAAGATCTTAGATGCGTCGGGAGAACTGATGGATCTCAATATCAGCATGGCAACCGGAGAAGAGTGATCATGAAGGACAAAAAGAGTCATTACTCAACGGTTCCTGAGCATTATATTTTATCGCCTGAATCCGAACCTTGGTTAGAGCGTGTTGTTTTTAATAATCGCGGCATGGTTATGCTGCTATTAGCCATCATTACCATGGTGTTTGCTTATGGTTTAAGCAAAGTAACGCTTGATGCCAGTATCGAAAAGTATATCCCGCTTAATCATAGTTATATTCAAAACTATCTTGTCCATAAAGACGAGATGAAGAGTGGTGTAGCCAACGTAAAAATTGCCGTTGAAGTTCAAAACGGTGATGTTTTTACAGCCGAATATATGGAAAAACTGAGCAAGATCAGTGATGAAATCTTTTTCATTAAAGGTGTCGATCGCTCGGGCATGCAATCGCTATGGACGCCTAACGTGCGTTGGATGGAAGTAACTGAAGAAGGTTTCCAAGGCGGTCCTGTTATTCCAAGTACTTATGATGGCAGTAAAGAAAGTCTCGAAGTCGTGCGTCAAAACGTATTGAAATCAGGACAAGTAGGTCGTTTGGTTTCAAATGACTTCCGTTCTTCAATTATCGACGTGCCCTTGATTGAATATGATCCAGAAACCGGCGAAAAGCTAAGTTATGGTCAGTTTTCGCACGATTTAGAAGAAAAAATTCGAACTCAGTTTAGTGACGATCAATACAAAATCTACATTACCGGCATGCCTAAAAAGTTAGGTGACTTACTTGATGGCGCTAAGTCCATTGGTGTTTTCTTCCTAATGGCCATGATCATGACAGCGATTCTGTTGTATCTGTATTCGCGCTGTCCTAAAGGCACTATTGTTCCTATCGTTGCTTCGTTGATAGCGGTGGTATGGCAATTAGGATCGTTGGCATTGGCTGGCTTCACTGTCGACTTATATTCGGTATTGGTTCCGTTCTTAGTCTTTGCGATTGGCATCAGTCATGGCGTGCAAATTATTAACGGTATTGCCATTGAATCAGGTAAAGGTGCATCCCCCGTTCAAGCGGCTCGCCAAGCGTTCCGTGGTCTTTACGTACCGGGGATGTTGGCATTGTTAAGTGATGCGATTGGTTTCTTAACACTGCTATTTATTGATATTGGTGTTATCCAGGAGCTAGCGATCGCGGCGAGCGTTGGCGTTGCCATGATTATTGTGACTAACTTAGTGTTGTTGCCGATTGTTATGTCTTACATCGGTATTAGTCGTTCCGGTGTTGAGCATGCGCGTAAGTCGGATGCTAATCCTGCGGCGATCTGGCGTGGACTTTCGATGTTTGCTAATCGGAAAGTCGCACCAATACCAATTGTCATCGCAATTGTTATGGCTATTTCTGGTTACTATTACAGTCAGGGATTAAAAATCGGCGATTTGGACAAAGGTGCGCCTGAGTTACGTGCGGATTCGCGCTATAACTTAGACAATGCCTTTATGGTATCGAATTATTCCACCAGTGCAGACGTCTTTGTAGTGATGGTCGAAACCGCTCGTGAGCATTGCAATAGCTTCAAAGTAATGGACGCTGTTGATCGCTTTATGTGGTACATGGACAACGTTGAAGGTGTGCAATCAACTACATCCTTAGTAACGGTTTCTAAGTTAGTTACTAAAGCGATGAACGAAGGCAACCTAAACTGGTCGGCGTTATCTCGTAACCAAACGATTTTGAACACTTCTATTCAACGCGCACCGGCGGGACTGTTGAACCCTGATTGCTCGATGGCGCCTGTGATTGTGTATCTTAACGATCATAAGGCAGAAACTTTGGAAACCGCGGTTGCTGCGGTTGAAAAATTCAAAGAGCAATTTGATGATAAAGTTGATGAAAAGTATTTCGGATATGGCATGGCTGAAGTTGATGCTGCTATCGCCAATGGTGAAATCGATTCTGCGCCTATTCGTTTTCAATTAGCGTCTGGTAATGCGGGTATTGAAGCCGCAACAAACCAAGTCATTGCTGATGCGCAAAATACCATGTTGATTTTCGTTTACGTGGTCGTATTTGTTCTCTGCTTTATGACGTTCCGCTCACTTACGGCAGTAGCTTGCATCCTAATTCCATTGGCTTTGACGTCGATTTTAAGTCAGGCGCTGATGACGTATTTGGATATAGGTGTGAAGGTAGCAACCCTGCCAGTGATTGCACTAGGTGTTGGCATTGGTGTGGATTACGGGATTTATATCTATAACCGTTTAGAAGTAATGATCGTTGCTGGTAAAACCATGCAAGAAGCCTTCTTCGAAACATTACGCTCAACCGGTAAAGCTGTATCCTTTACGGGTATTACTTTAGCGATTGGTGTTGCAACTTGGATTGCCTCGCCGATTAAGTTCCAAGCCGACATGGGTATTTTGTTGACCTTTATGTTCTTGTGGAACATGTTAGGTTCTTTGATTCTGCTACCGGCTTTGGCAAGCTTTATTTTACGTCCTGAACGTATGAAAGCACGTCACAAGGCTCGTCATGGGGATACTCCGCCAGCGGGTTAATGACGTTGGCGATAGCCTCCGTTACACTAAAGCCCCAGCCATGCTGGGGCTTTTTTATTATGGCTATTAAATTAGTGCTCTACCCAACACAATTAGGAGTGTGAATGAAAAGTTCATTAGGTCTTGAAGCGAAGCTTCCGGTATTCGATTTACTCAAAGAAGCTATCGTCCTGCTTTGGGCAAAACGCAATATTGTGATCCCTATGTTTTTGCCGGTAATTTTTGTTTTGGCGACCATCGACTTCATTAGTGAAATTTATCTCTCTCCAGCTGCTGCGGATGATGCCCAAGTTGTAGAAGTAGACTCTATGGTGGAAGCGGGTCAGTCGATGAAGCAATTGGGTATGAGCCTTATCGCTATGCTCTTTAGTATTTTAATGGCCACAGCAGCACACCGTTTTACTTTACTACCCCGAGACCAGTGGTATACCAACGGTTTACATGGTTGGGGAAAAAATGAATGGCGCTACTTAGGGCGCGCTGTCGTGATCGGCTTTATTGCAGGTATAGCGGCGTTGGTGCCGTTTTTCATTGGCGCTGCTAGCGGATCTCAGCAAGGAATCGTTGTAGGGGGAACGATTGGAGTGTTAATCGCTATGTATTTGTTTGGTCGTCTTTCAATCACTTTGCCAGAAGTGGCGATTGGTAAGCAGGGCGATTTAAAACGTGCATGGGCGTTAAGCCAAGGAAACGGTACGCGTATGGTGATCGTTGTATTATTAATACCAATCGCCATGATCATTCCTGCTGGCATTCTGTATTGGTTTGAGTCGCATTTGGCGACGTATTTTGCCTTACTGGTTGTGTATGTTGGTAGCTTAATATCGGTAACTATTTTGTCGTTGAGTTACCAATTCCTAATCGATTTCTATGAGCCAGAAGCACTAGCCTCAGAAGCGCCTAGCGAAAAGCTTGAACCGTTAGCTGAGAAAGAAGGCGAGTCAGGTCGTTTTGACGCTTAACGTGAGATTAATATTGTGAAGCTAGGAGATGTCTCTGTCGCCTTCGTTGAACTCATGTGCTTGGCGATGAGTCGCTTGGGTCATGATGCAACACCTGTGTTGCAGCAATTTCAGTTAGATGATTTGAAACTCGCGTCACCAGATGCGCGTATTAGCATTCCACGTTTCATGCGTCTCGGGCACGCCTGTATTGAACGCTCAGATAAACCTTGGCTCGGTTTAGAAATGGGCCGCCACACCAAAGCTCCGCACCTAGGGTTGGCAGGCTTACTTGCTATGAGCGCACCGAATCTACGCGCCTCTTGTCATGCTTTAGCGACATATGAATTACTGTCGAGTTTCAATGCGCGTGGTCGTTCGCAATTTAAACTTGAACAAGGTTGCGGTGTCGCCAGTTTCTATTCGGTGAGCCCTTACAATGGCTACAACCTATTCGTCGTAGATTCTGTTTTGTGTGGTTGGTATCACTTTATTCAGTGGGTCACCGGTCGCACTGATTTGGTGAAGCGTATTGAGTTTGAATTCTCGGCGCCGAGCTACGTTGATGAATATCAAGGTTATTTTCAATGTCCGATACATTTTGATGCACCACGCAACGCTATTGTGCTTCACGAGTGGGCATTGGAAATACTCTCCCTTCATGCTTGTGCATCAACCTACGAAGCGCTGCGACGCAGTGCTGAACGTGAGTTAGAACGTGTTCGTTTGGGGTTAAGTTACCGTGAGACAGTCGCTCGTGCTATTGGACCATTATTGGATGGCAATACACCAACTCTAGAACAAGTGGCTCATCGCCTAAACACTGCACCATGGACGTTAAGGCGTCGATTGAGTGCAGAAGGGCACAGCTTTCAAGAAGTACTGAATACGACCCGCCGAGATTTGGCGGTAAGTTACGTAAGGGATACTACGCTGACCCTAGGGGAAATAGCATTTCTGCTTGGATTTGGATCAGCGACTGCTTTTCAGAGAGCGTTTAAACGGTGGACCGGCGAAGCGCCAGGTCGGTTCCGTGAAGAAAAACGCCGGAGTTACATTTCTACTGCGTCATCAACATCGTCTTCATAATCGTCGATGGTGATATCTAGCAGCTCTTCAATATAGTCAGACATAACTGCCTCCTTATTTTTTAGTTTTAGTTGATCTTGCATTTCTTGACTAGCATCAGTCGTGCCAGCTTCCGTAAGGATAGACACTAACGAGTGTAAGACAAGATTTTAGTCTAAGAGTTTCCACACTTATATTCTCAAACGGTAGTGAGAATAGAATTTTGGTATGACAGTTATGTGACAGGAGTGCGAATTATTGATTGCGATGCGGAGGCTTTAAAAGGGGTCATCAAAAACAAAGGGTATAAAAGGGGATCTATAAAAAGATGGCGGACGACTGGGCGGCATCCCGTGGGACTCGCTGTGATCATCAAAAACAAAGGGTATAAAAGGGGATCTATAAAAAGATGGCGGACTGGACGGGACTCGAACCCGCGACCCCCGGCGTGACAGGCCGGTATTCTAACCAACGGCACTACCAGTCCGCCTTGTCGACGCGTTACCTGCATCAAAAGGTTTGGGGGGTGATGACGGG
>NZ_JAWUWR010000011.1:0-63813 GCF_034111725.1 Thalassolituus sp.
AACTCGTCACGCCGTTTATCGGTTCAGGAAATGCCGACATATTAGGATCTCTCGACCCCATTATTTTAGCCACCGCGGTGCTAATTACCGCCACAATTATGCAAATTGCTTATACGGTGTACAAAACCGGGCATGTTGAAAAAATGCAATTAGTAACCCTCGCCCTAGTGATCGTGCTAGGTGGTTTAACTGTGGCCTTTAAAAATAAAGAATTTATCCAATGGAAGCCCACCATCGTTAACTGGTTATTTGCCGCGGCATTTTTGTTCAGCCAGTTGTTTACAGAAAAATCCATTCTCGAACGCATGATGGGCGGCAATATGTCGTTGCCCCCCGAATTATGGGTACGTTTGAACTATGCATGGGTGCTCTTCTTCTTGTTCAGTGGAGCCGCCAACTTGTATGTAGCGGCCCATTTTTCCGAAGATACTTGGGTTAACTTTAAGTTATTCGGTTTGCTTGGCCTAACTATCCTGTTTATTGTAGGTCAATCGCTGTTTTTGTACCGTTACATCAACCACGAGGACGAATAAGTATGTGGTATGCCATTATTAGCCAAGATGTCAGTAGTAGCTTAGAGAAGCGTCTTGCGGCTCGCCCCGCACACTTATTACGTTTGCAAGAACTGACCGCAGAAGGTCGATTGCTGGTTGCGGGACCTCACCCAGCCATTGATAGCGAGAATCCTGGTGATGCAGGATTTACCGGTAGCTTGGTGATTGCAGAATTTGCCAGTTTGAACGATGCCCAAGAGTGGGCTGATGCAGATCCTTACGTAAGTGCTGGTGTATACGAACGGGTAGTCGTTAAACCATTTAAGCGTGTACTTCCCTAAATTTTTACAACAACAATAAAGGTATCGATTGTGAAACGTGTCGTCCTGTTATTCGCTGGCTTATTGCTAGCTATCTCGGCCTCTGCCGTTGAGAAGCGCTATGTCTCCGACAAACTCTATATTCAACTGCGCTCGGGTCCTAGTCAGGAATACCGAATTCTAAAAGTGATTCAAAGTGGTGAACACTTAATCGTTATCGAAGAAAACGAAACCGAAGGTTACACCAAAGTAAAAACTGATAAAGGGGTCGAAGGCTGGGTACTAACCCGCTTCCTTGAAAATGAGCCCATTGCGAAAGAGAAGCTGATTTTAGCCAATCGCGAACTTGAACAGTTGCGTGCAGAAAAATCCACGACGCAAAGTCAGAGTGGTGAACTACAAACCGAACTTGAAACGGTGAAGAGCGAACGTTCCACTTTGGCTCGTGACAACGCCAAATTAGAAAAAGAATTAGAGCGAATTATGAGCATCTCCGACAACGCGTTGGCGTTGGACGAAAAAACCAAAAAGCTCACACTACGCAATCAAGAACTGGAAATTCAAGTTGAAACCATGACCAATGAAAATGCTCAGCTGCGCGACGACAGCCGCCAGACATTTTTGCTTTATGGTGGCGGCCTAGTATTTATCGGTATCTTTGCCGGACTCGTGTTACCGGGATTACGCACCAAGCGTAATAATAGTGGCTGGAGCTGAGTTAGCTCTGGTCAGCACCAGCGTTATCTGCGATCTGTCTTTCTGGTAGATCGCAGTGACCCAAAGACATTTCCACCGATATCGCATCGCGCAAACGTCGTTTTAAATCGGCGGCTTCTGGAAAGCCCTCGTCCTGTCTTCGGTCCCATAAGCAAACATCGTCTACCCACACCTGAAAGTCGCCAGAACCTCCAACTTCCATAAAAATGCCCGCTAATTGGCCATTAAATGTACTAAATAGCTCTTGCGCGTACCAACCTGCACGCAAACCCCATTTACAGCCTTCACAAAAGCGTATTCTTACCGTAGGTTTAGACATTCAAATTATCTCTGGAGATTAACCATGCGTTTGATGATGACACTGTGCGCTCTACTGTTCAGTATTTCTAGCTTTGCAGCCGATAGCAAAGCCACCGCCCCCGACGAAGTTGTGCTGGTCGGAATGAACACTAGCGTCGGTTATATTGAATTAGAACTGAATAAAACCAAAGCACCGATCAGCGTTGCAAACTTTTTATCCTATGTGAACTCGGGTCATTATAACGGCACTGTGTTTCACCGCGTCATCAAAGATTTCATGGTGCAAGGCGGTGGCTTTGGCCCTGACATGCGTCAAAAAGCTACTCAACCAGCCATTAAAAACGAAGCAGACAATGGTCTTAAAAATAGTCGTGGCACCATTGCGATGGCACGCACTGCATCCGTTGATAGCGCTACTAGCCAGTTTTTTATCAACGTAAAAGACAATACGTTTTTGAACAATGGCGTACGTGATTTTGGTTATGCCGTGTTCGGTAAAGTCGTCAACGGTATGGCCGTAGTGGATGCTATGGCAAACAGCCAGACCGCCGCTCGCGATGTTCCTGTACAACCGATTATTCTGCACGATGTGCGTATTATTGACGATGCACCAAAAGCATCAGAGTAACCACCAAAAGCATCAGAGTAACCACCAAAGCATAAGCGGTAAGGTCACGAACGATAATAAAGTCGAAGTGACCACCAGCCCGGCAATGGCTTCGGGCTGACGCTGATAGCGCACGGCAAATAGGTAATTGAATACGGCTACGGGCATGGATGCCTGCAATAACACCACGCCCCGTACAATCCCCTCTAGCTCCAATAACCATACCACCAGCAACCCTGCCAATAAGCCTCCAGCCACTCGACAAGCGCTGTAGAACAACGCTTTACGCCATGCTGTAATTTGTAAACGTACTAACGACACGCCAAGCGTAATCAGCATCAAAGGGATTGTCATTCCGCCAATCAGCACGATGGGATTCTGCAACAATTCGGGTAAACGCACATCAAACCAAAGCAATAACAGCGATAACGCTATGGCATATAGAATCGGCATTTTAAACAAGCCACGCCAACCCCCTGCTTGACTCCCCCCTGCCGCTAAAATTCCCACGGGAAAGTGCGCAACCGACAGCATCATAAAGAAAGCTAAAGCCAGCGCTAGCCCTTCGTCACCAAATGCGAATAGGCAAACGGGAAGACCCATATTGCCCACGTTAGGAAAAACAAACGACGGAAAGTAAGTACGTACATCATCGCCGCAGGCTTTTGGAATGAGCCAACCTGCCAACGACATCAGCAAAGCGATTAAAATACATGCCAGAGCGGTTTGATTGAACGCAATAAGGTCTATTTCAACACCACCTAGAACCGACAGCATTAAACACGGAGCACCCACATTCAGTACCAAGCGCGAGATAAAATCGGTGTCGAAATTCGTGCCCGAACGCGCCCACAATGCACCGATTAGAGCACATACCAGCACCGGAAATAGAACAGTTAGGATGTCCATCACAGCCCTAATCTCCAAAACAGGCAGCTAAACAAGCCGCGAGTGTACGTCAGCACCGACAGCACGGTAAACTACCGGCCCTATTCTCTAACTCATAGCGCCGCCAGTGTCAGAAAAAAACCAAATGTCTGAAATAAGCAACGTTTCTGACGCTAGCGTCAACGCAGCAAACCAAGACTTGCAATGGAGCGACGCTGGATTACCCCTGTCGACTCAATTTAACGACCCCTACTTTTCGTTAAAAAATGGGCTAGCAGAAACCGACTATGTGTTTATTCAACACAACCAATTACGTGAACGCTGGACGACGTGGCAAGGGCCATTTTGCATTGTCGAAACCGGATTTGGCACAGGGCTGAATTTTTTAGCAACATGGCGTGCTTTTCAACAAAGTAATGAACAGCGCAATGAGCAAGATCAACAAGAATCAGCAACAGAAAACGATCTTTGGCTGCACTTCACCAGTATCGAAAAATATCCGCTTAGCAAAGAACAATTAGCCCAAGCGTTGGCGCTTTGGCCTGAACTTGCAGATCTTACACAAGCATTATTAGAGCAATACCCGCACTTAACTTCAGGTTTTCACCATCTACGTTGGCCCGAGCAACGCATCAGTTTGACCTTGGTCTTTGCCGATGTTCACGACGCATTGGCACAACTCACAGGACCAGTTCACGCTTGGTATTTGGATGGATTTTCACCTGCTAAAAATCCAGAAATGTGGACAGATGAACTGTATCAACAGATGCGTCACTTAAGCCGTAACCCACAACTGGGTGAGGAAGCGAGTGTCGCCACATTTACTGCCGCCAGCCAAGTTCGTCGAGGCCTACAAGGTGCCGGTTTTAAAGTACGTAATCCCGAAGGCTTCGGCGGTAAACGTCATATGCTCGCGGGCATTTATCATGCGCAGAGCGGGCCGGAACAACCACCATACTTTCAACAAGAGCCATGGCTAATAGCCCCAAACCCGAGGGGTAATCGAGAAGTCACTATTATCGGTGCCGGACTTGCGGGCTGTCACAGCGCTCGTTCGCTGGCAGAGGCCGGTTTTAAGGTTACTCTGATAGACGCCCTAGGCATTGCTCAATGCGCCTCAGGTAATCCGCAAGGTGGCTTATACGTAAAGCTGGCGGCCGATGACAAAGCCACTCATACTGACTTCTATCTTGAAGCTTACGAACTCGCTCTGCGCTCTGTTAAAGCACAATTAGGCGACGGCGATGAGCAAAATTTTGGCTGGCAATCCTGTGGGGTAATGCAGCTAGCAAGCAGCGAAAAAGAAGCCGCTCGCCAAGCGCAGTTTATCGCTATCCGCCAACCACCATCAGCTTTAATTGAGGTCCGCGATAACGGTTTATTTTATCCGCAAGCGGGATGGGTGGCGCCCGCTCGGTTGTGCGAAGCCTTAGTGCAGCATCCCAACATTCGCTTTGAACAGGCTGAATTAACCGGTCTAACCCCTACTGATCAAAATGATGCCCTATGGCAGCTCAGCTTTGCCTCTGGCGAGCAACGCTCAGCGTCTACTGTAGTGATCGCCACTGCTTGGCAAGCGAAAGAATTACTCGCGGATGCTTATTTACCGATAAAGAATATTCGTGGCCAATTAACGTATTTAGACGCAACCTCAGCACCCGCTATGCCTCATGTACTGTGTGCTAACAGTTATATGGCTCCGCCAGTTGCGGGGCAATTATGTTTGGGCGCTACTTATAATTTGAATGATCCCAGCACAGAACTGCGCGACAGTGATCATCAAACCAATCTTGATCATCTCAAAGAATTTGGTGATGAGTGGCAGTCGATGGCGACACATAACAAGATTGTCGGTGGACGTGTAGGGTTTCGCTGCACCACTCCCGATTATTTACCTATGGTTGGCCCACTTGCGGACACTCGTCCTTTTGCCAAAGCATTTAAGCAGTTAAGTAAAAACACCAAGCAAATACCGCAGGTCGAGGCGCCGTTAATACCCGGACTTTTCGTGAATATTGGTCATGGCTCACGCGGACTAGTATCGGCACCATTGTGCGCAGAAATACTGACAGACGTTATAACCGGTCGCAGTTCTTGCGTCAGTCGCACGATTTTAGAAGCCGTATTGCCAGTGCGTTTTTTGGTACGTGATATCGCGCGGAGAAAAGTGCCAAGCGATTATTACGACTAGCCTAAAAAGCGCGACTGGTGTTAAAGCCTATGGCTGCCAGCCAAACTGACGCAGGGTTGCGGTGAGTTGGATATGACAAGTCTGCTGCACGGGATCATAAAGCAAAGTTGCTTCACCACGGCGCAGCTGCTCAATTACTTGGGCAATTTTATCGTGCAAAGAATACTCGACATCGCCGTAATCGGTACCCTCGCGGGTAACAAAATCTTCGGCGATGGCATCAAGCGTGGCCTTATCGAGACGTTCGTAAGGAATCGCAATTACGCCTTCATCAGGCGCATCATCAATTTGCAAAAGACGCCTCGCGTTCCCATTCACAGCTCATACGAAGCTCAGCATCCGATGGTAAGTGGCCTTCGTCAGCTTGCCAGCTAAAGGTGTGTTTGCCCGACAATTCAGTTTCAAGATGCACTGTGGCAGACACCCAGTACATGCTTTTTAACAAGGCTTCAAACTGGCGCAACCAGTTTTCCCACTCGTACTCGACCGCACGGTAAGATGCGGCGAAATGCATTAACTGAGTTTGATAAGTGCCGCTGAAAACATCTTCACCAGGCATAGAAAACATCTCGCGCTTCAACAGCGACCAATCTTCATCAAGACCTAACGGTAGCGCCTGAATTGCGGCCCAGTTAACACGACGCTCGCGACGAGAACCAAAAGGATCAGTCGCCGGAATATGGCGTATGACTCCGTAAACAATGGATTCTTGATCAAATTGAGACACGTATGCTCCTCTTAATGCTTTGCTTACTGGTGGCGACCCAGCACTTGTTATGGCGTTGATAATAACGGAAATCCGTCCAAACAAAAACGGCACCGAAGCGCCGTTTTTGTTTGTTTTCAATGATTTGGCTAATACTTACTAATTCAGCATTGGCAAAACTCACGCACTAGAGATTACTTACCCAACACATCAACAATGCGTTGCTTCACATAACTACCCGGCGCATCTTCAATCGCAGCCACTGGACCTTTACCAGGAACGCGAGGTTCAACGGCTTCAGTGCCACCTTGAGTTTGAATCCACTCTTCCCAATCAACCCACCAAGAACCAGAATGACTTTCGGCTGCTTTAAACCAATCGTCCGCTTGTTCTGGTAACACGCCAGCGTCATTAGTCCAATAACCATACTTATTGGCAGCTGGAGGATTGATAACACCGGCAATGTGCCCTGAGCCACCAAGCACAAAGCGTGGCTTACCACCGATGACTTGCGCACCCTTGTAGGTCGCCTGCCATAACGCAATATGATCCTGAGAGGCCGACAAGAAATACGTTGGTATTTTCACTGCCGACAAATCAATCTTAACACCATCAAGTTCTAGCGCATTTTTCTCGACCAAGCGATTATTCAGATACATATTACGCAAGTAATACGAATGCATCGTCGCTGGAAGGTTGGTGCTATCAGAGTTCCAATACAACAAATCAAATGCCGCAGGACGCTGGCCTTTCAAGTAGTTATTGATAAAGAATGACCAAAACAGATCATTCTCACGTAACAAGTTAAAGCTAAATGCCATCTGACGACCGTCATAATAGCCCAACATATTCATTTGCTTTTCAATGCCGGCAATTGCGGTTTCATTAATTAACACGCCGATCTCACCCGGCTGACTAAAATCAATTAGGGTGGCTAAAAAGGTAGCCGACTTAATTGGTTCACGACGTTTCTTCTTGAGGTAAGCAAGAGTTGCCGATAACAAAGTACCACCTAAGCAGTACCCAATAGCATTAAATTCTTTTTCACCGGTAATGGTTTCAATAACATCTAAAGCCTCCACAGGACCTTCTAACATGTAATTATCAAAACCTTTATTGCGCAATGACGGTCCTGGGTTAACCCAAGAAATCACAAACACTGTGTGTCCTTGATCTACCAACCATTTGATCATGGAGTTATCGGCACGTAAATCCATGATGTAATATTTGTTGATGAACGGCGGTATCACCAGCAGCGGACGTTTGAATACAGTCTTGGTCGTTGGCTCATATTGAATCAACTGCATCATGTCATTTTGGTGGATGATTTTACCGGGCGTTGTGGCGACGTTACGACCCACTTGGAACGCCGAGGTATCTGTCATCGTTACATTCAGAGAGCCTTGTGCACTGACCTCTAAGTCTTCCATTAATTGCTCAATACCTGCGACTAGATTCGCACCACCGGTTTCCAAAGTTTTGGTAATAACATCTGGGTTAAGACCGGCGAAATTGGATGGTGCCAATGCATTCACGTATTGACGCATCAAGTATTCTACTTTTTTGCGAGAGTGGTCACTGATACCGTCGGTATCTTTAACCATCTGCATTAGGCCATTACTCTGCAATAAGTATAATTGTTTAATGTAATCGAATAAGGGATTTTCTGACCACTGTTCACTGGCAAAACGTTTATCACCTTTTTCGGGCTCAACAACGGGACCTATGTCCTTACCCAAAAATCGCAATACTGTATGCTGATAAAGCTCCTGCTGCTTTTTCAATATTTCCATTTGATCCGCAACAATCTTACCTGGATGAGCCATCATGGCTTCTCCTAGTTCGCGGAACGCTTCGCTGAAATCGTTTAGAACACACGCAGCAGGATCATCTGCAGTCGTTGGCTGATTTATTAATTTTTCCCAAAGCTTACTACCTTGCTCTGTTGCCTTAGCTGTCATTTCCAAAATATCACCAACAGCTGTTTCTAACTTATCCGCTGAAACACTCATACGCCACCCATTTCCCTTCACCCTGAGGAAGTCTCAAGTAATTCAAAAATCGTCCATTAAAAAAGGCCACCCATTGGTGGCCTTAAAGACTAGCGCTAATTAAGCCGCTGTCTTAGCTTTAGGTGCTGGCTTTGCAGCAGTCGAAGCAGTAGTGGCAGCAGTGCTGCGAACTTCCTCCATAATACCTTCGATCTGAGTTTTGAACTCCATCGCCATGTCAGACATAGCTTTCGCGTCTTCCATGATTTTCTTATTCAAAGAAGTAGCAGTTTCAGCTTGTGCGGAAGTGAAAGTGCGCATGGTATCAGCATCTTTAATTTCAGCTGCGCTTTTCAACTGAGAAAGACCCATTTCCGCGTAACTCTTAATTGCACTGATTTGAAACTCAGTTAATTTTTCCATGTTATCAACAAACAAACTGTTGAATTTAGCCATGGGTGAGTACATGGTTTTGGCTTGTTCAGCGAAAGCGTTCAGAATGTTCTCTTGCATGGTCTTGCTCCTTCAATGGTTGAATCGAAATGTGATCGTTCATACTACGTAAATTTATCTTACACCTGCATGACGGTTGCCAGTTAAATTAGCAATTTCCCCAGAAAAATCACGCGAAAGCAGTAATCGCTCTGAGCAAAGCTTACATTGCTAAGGTTAGCTGACCGGCTTTGTCCTACGACTGGCCGCTACCGCCATTTTTGCCAGACATCATGGCAAACATCATGCGCTGAAATTCGGACATGGCATTCACACCACCGTTCAGCAATGGCTGATAGAGGCTCATCGGATCATAGCCTTCTTCGCCTGAATTCATTTTTTCCATCATTTTAGCAAACAGCTCTTGCTGAAACTCCTGAACATCCGGTAGGCCCACCACGCGGCGAAGTTCTTCCGGCGTCATATCAAAAGTGACATTAATCTGCATCAAATGTTCCCTCTCATTCTAAAATCTTATCTACTGGGTGTTACATATATGCTGCGAATCGCGCAGCCCCCACCAAGCAACAAACATCGCCAAACACGCGACTAATGCGGCCAGCATAAATACACCAGTCCCGCCAAGAGGCTGCCAAAGCAAACCACTTAGCATTGCCCCGATGGCACCACCCAAACCGAATCCCACACTAGAATACAGAGCTTGTCCGCGGGCTTGCATTGCTGCCGGAAAAAACATCTGTATGTAGCACATCGATACGGCATGCATTGCCGCGAAACTGAACGCGTGTAAGGTTTGGCCAGAAACTAACACCCAAACGTTATCAACTGCCCAAGCAACTAGACACCAGCGTACTCCTGTTAGAGCCAAGCTGACAAGAAACCACTGCTGCCAAGTCAACAATTTCATCACCCGACCAAATTGCCAAAACAGAACAACCTCGGCGCATACACCTATAGACCATAAGAATCCGATCTGCGAGTTCGAATAACCATTTTCCTCTAAGAAAATGCTAAAGAATGTGTAGTAAGGTCCATGCGCTATTTGCAGAAGAATGGTAACAAGAATAAAGGCAATTACCTTGCGCTGACGCAAGAAACTCCACATGTTACCCGTAGCTAACACGGCCTTATGGCGCACAGTGGCTGACTTTAACAACCAACTATTGAGTACAATTGCAGCCATTAACAACAGCATAAAAATGGGCAATGCCTTGATACTGATGTCGTCGAATAGCCGCCCTAACATCATCACAGCTGCAATAAACCCAATTGAGCCCCATGCTCTAATTCGGCTGTATTCGTCCAATTTATTGCCTAATGCTTGCATAGTGATTGTTTCGTACTGCGGTAGCATCGCCGCCCAAAAAAAACCGTACAAAACCATAATGCAGGCAACACCAGTGAAGCTATCCACTAAGAATATCCCGCCAAAGCAGAACAAAGTTAACAGTCCTGCAACCCGAACCATCGCCAAGGGCGCACTGACATTTCGGCCCCAGTAAGCCCACAAATTTGGCGCTAGAATGCGCACAGTGCCGAACAAAGCCATCAACGAACCGATTTCCTGCGGTGTAAAACTAAGTTCGGTTAAATACAATCCCCAGTAAGGCGCAATGCAGCCTAGCAAGGCAAAGTACAAGCCATAAAATAGCGACAAGCGAGTCGTTGGTGCGGCAGTTGAATTCATCGTCATAACAAGTGCTTGTAGTGTCTTTAGGAAAACGAAGAGGAGAAAACTAACCCTAAAAGTAAGAACGCGATGATACGATTTTACAGATGCAAAAAAAGCGGCCTCAGCCGCTTTATTTCAATCACCATACACTACTCAGGCGCTTGCCCAGCAATCACAGGAGTCAAACAATTCACATCGGCATTCTGACCACGATGGCGTAACAGGTGATCCACGATCACAATCGCCATCATAGCTTCAGCGATTGGTGTCGCACGAATACCAACACAAGGATCATGACGGCCCTTAGTGATGACTTCAATTTCTTTTCCATCGCTATCGATTGAACGACCCGGAATTACTAAGCTCGACGTCGGCTTTAACGCAATATGAGCAATAATATCTTGGCCGGTACTGATACCACCCAAAACGCCGCCCGCATGGTTGCTTAAAAATCCTGCTGCGGTCATCTCATCGCGGTGTTCTGTGCCTTTTTGCTCTACGACATCAAAGCCATCGCCAATCTCCACACCTTTAACCGCGTTGATGCTCATCAGGGCATGGGCAAGTTCGGCGTCAAGACGATCAAATATAGGTTCGCCTAATCCGGGCATAACACCACTCGCCACCACACTGATGCGAGCGCCGACCGAATTGCCTTCTTCACGCAAGGCAATCATGTAGTTTTCCATTTCGGTTATCTTGGTTGGATCGGGACAGAAAAATGGATTTTCGTTCACCTGCTCCCAATCAAAATGGGCATAGTCAATTTTTACCGGACCAAGTTGAGACAGATATCCACGAATTTGAATGCCCTTCTCTGCCAATACTTTTTTGGCAATCGCACCGGCGGCAACACGCATAGCCGTTTCACGCGCCGAAGAACGACCACCACCGCGATAATCGCGAAAGCCATACTTCTGTGTGTAGGCATAATCCGCATGTGCTGGGCGGAATGTCTTAGCAATATTGGAATAATCTTTCGAACGCTGATCGGTATTTTCAATCAATAAACCAATCGGTGTACCGGTGGTTTTACCTTCAAAAACACCGTATAAAATTTTAACCTGATCAGGCTCACGACGCTGCGTGGTGTAACGCGATGTACCCGGCTTACGACGATCCAGATCCGCTTGTAAATCCTCTTCTGTTAGAGGAATTCCTGGCGGGCAGCCATCGACAATGGCGCCCAATGCTAAACCATGACTTTCACCGAAGGTTGTAACGGTGAAGCTTTTTCCAAAGGTATTTCCAGACATAAAATTCTCGTTTCTGAATTCTTATTACTGAGTAAGGGCGCTTTCGGCTAATTGCTCTAAGTCGCGGGCATGTATGACACACACGCCATGACCACCACGTTTAAATTCGGGCCAACTAAATGGCAATTCTGGATACGCTGCGCGTAACGCTGGCCAACTGTTGCCAACCTCAAGCACGAATATACCGTCATCGGTTAGGTAATCTCTGGCTTGGGCGAGCATGATACGGACTAAGTCTAAACCATCTTCGCCCGCGGCCAACGCCAATTCTGGCTCATGTAAAAACTCTTCTGGCAAACATGCCATGTCGTCTTCATCCACATACGGCGGATTCGATACGATAATGTCGTACCGACCCGAGGCCGAGGCAAATAAGTCGGAGTGCAAAGCAATTACGCGATCTTCAACTTGATGATTATGAATGTTCTCTTCGGCAACTTCTAACGCGTCAAAAGAGATATCCAACAATTCGACTTCCGCTTCCGGATAGGTCAACGCGCACGCAATGCCAATACAGCCAGAGCCGGCGCACAAATCGAGTATGCGCGTTGGGTCTTGATTGGCCTGCCAGTAATCAGCAAAACGCTCTTCGATCAGCTCAGCAATGGGTGATCGCGGAATCAACACACGCTCATCGACGCTGTATGGCTGACCACAGAACCAAGCAATGCCGGTGATATAAGGTGTTGGAACATGATTCTCGATGCGTGCTTGCAACACATTAATAACGGCTTCGCGCTCGCAACGAGTCAAGCGAGAGTGGCGCCACTCTTCTGCCAAATTCCACGGTAGGCTCAGCGCGTGCGTCACCAACTGCAAAGCATCATCCCAAGGATTGTCGGTGCCATGACCATAAAATAGCTGCGCTTCTGACATGCGACTAACCGCCCAACGAATCATGTCCTGTACGGTATGCAACTCATCGATCGCTTGGGACGCTTGTTGCTGAAAGTTCATATCGGTATGACTCATGGATTGATGCTATTCGCTGGCGTTTAAAGCCTACTAGTTTACCGAATTCGAGCGCTAGCGACTATCCCTAGGGCGACCGCGCCTCAGTTTAAACGCTCACCATAAAGACTACTGTGCCCCATTTCATAGGCATCTAGTGCTTCGTTCGCGATACGGTAGCCGATACGTATCATCTCTTCTGCTCGATAAAACTCGTACATTTGGCAGCAAGACGTAGGAATTTTAATCATCAAGTCAGGTGGATAACCCGCCGTTTTAAATTTCGTTAGCGACGACTGCATGACTTCAAACATCTGGTTGAGGATTTCGATCTTGCCTAAATTCTCGTCGGCCTGCTCACGAGCACCCTTAGAATGCTTACCTAACCAATGACTGGCTCTATCCAAAACCACATTAAACCAATCGTCTTTCTCGCTTTCTACCTTGGCCAAAGTATTCATCAAATCATGAGGCATAGGCACATCGGTATTTAAATCAACCGCGATAATGTGATCAGCATGCGCAGAGACACATGGTGTTATTGGCAATGGATTCAATACACCGCCATCCACTAACATGCGTCCATTTAAAAGAACTGGACTCATCACCGTCGGAATGGCTGACGAAGCCCTTACCGCATCACGCAACAGACCACGCTGAAACCATATCTCTTTTTTATCGCGCAAATCGGTTGCCACCGCCGTAAACGGAATATCTAAATCTTCGATAAGGCAGCCATCGAGCATCTCGCTTAGCACACCGAACACTTTATCGCCACGAATGGCACCGCTCGACAGTAAACTAAAATCAACCAAACGAAGTACGTCTAGATACCCTAATCCACAGGCCCACTCGCGATACTGCTCAAGCTTACCAGCGCTATAGAAACCGCCGACAATCGATCCCATCGAACAACCTGACACACTCACAATTTCATATCCGCGCTCTAACAAAGCGTCAATTACGCCGATATGAGCATTACCACGAGCACCACCACTACCAAGCGCAAGAGCAACACGTTTCTTCACAATTACCTCCTAGGCCAAAATACAAAGCGTAGCGCTGGAGCCAAATCATTATTTGGCGTCAATGCTAATGCTCCCTGAGCATATATTTGGACAGGATTATTTGGGCTAGAGACACGCTGGCGAAGTGACTCTGCCAAGCGTTCAGAACAGCGTAGATTATCTTCCATATACGATGCGCTGTAACAATGCACTACCAAGTTAAGGCGACTTTTTAGCGCTGGATTCAAGTTCGCTAAAATATTCAGCAACTCGTGACTTGCACTCTCATCCAGCTGATCTTTGCTGGTTTTAAAGCCCGGTAACCAGCCGGCACTGCGAGTTAACTCGTCTTTTATTTTAGCGGCCAACGATTGTCGATCTGATACAGCGTCAGCAGTGATCATTTCATCAACATTGATCATGGTCTGACGCGATCCGCGACGAGCAATATACACCGCAGTAACTTTTTGCTTTCCGTCTTCAAGATCGCTTAACGTCGCAATATAGGCCTGATCTTTATCACGCGTCACAAGGCGCGGATTATCAAATACTTCATTTGCCCAAAACGCACTACTGCCGCAATCTAGCCCCACACATTCGTATAGCACGCGCTCATCGCCATTAAATTGCTCGCGATAAAATGAAAACAACTCATCGATGCTAAGATCATCCTGTAAACGCCAAACAGTTCGATTTAGCGTACCTGACAAGCGCCGTTCATCTTGGCCGAATGTCGTTGCTTGTTCTGTTTTCAAGGTAGATAAAACCAAACGGTAACGAGTAACGTCCTTTTCCACAGAATCGATCTGCTTCGATTCCGGAAAAGGCGTTAGGGCCTGACTAGTTAAGCTCATGCCACCTAGCAGCATAAAGGCGAATGGTATTACCATACGGCGAAACAACATGAATTCTATTTCCTATTGCAAAACATGACTTTAACACGCATACGCAGGACAAACGACGGTCCAAATCTGACCAAACAGCCTAACTGCTGTTACACTTCTATCCAACGAAATTTTTGAGCTTTTTACCACCATGATTTTGCCTGTACTTGGCCGATTGACGGCACTTGCCTCCCTCTTTGCACTCTCCGCTTGCTTGCCACTCCAATCCATCAACAATGAATCGGTTCCTCATTACAGCGACGATGAAAAAGCACAAACACTTGCTACAGCCAACCAAATTTTCAACGATTTCTACCAGTTTGAGATTGATCAACATCCGGCATTGCAAAGCCAGTTAGGCCTAGGCGATAGCGACCGTTGGGATGACGTCACGACAACACAGCGCGAACTGCGCCAACAACGTTTGCGCGATATTCGTCAGCAACTTATAAGCTTGCCTGTTGCAGCCCTTCCGCCTACCCAGCGAGCGATTGCCGTTACTCTAAACGAAACGCTGGAATTCCGGCTAGGCGCTACCACCAATGATGGTGCTCGTACTAGCTTGAGCAGCGCCGATAGCTGGCATTTGCATGCTCTTGATGTGTTAATTAACCACCATCCGGTAGCCGATATTGGTGATGCTCACGAATACATTCGGCGCTTAAAAGGTATCCCCTTACTATTTAGTAACTGGCAATTACAAATACAAGACGAAATCAGTGCAGGAAAACGCCCAACGGCCGCAACTCTGGCCGACGCTCAAGCTGCTATTTCAGGCATACTCGCTGGAGCTCCATTTACCGCAGGCAGCGACTCACCTTTATGGCGCGATATTTCATTAAAAATCGAACATCTTCAACTACATCCATCAAGTGCGCGCATATTAAAAAACAAAGCAAAGGAAGCCTTACTGAATGATGTAAAACCTGCTTATGACCGCTTAGGTCTATTCTTAGCTGGATTACCTACGCGTGAAGATAATTCGCCATTGTCGGACGAAGAGTACAACGAACGAGTAGCCTATTTTAGCGGTAGCGAAGTATCCCCGAGTGAGATACATCAGCGTGCGCGCGATGCGATAGCAGCTTTACATTTAGCCATGCTACCTAGCGATGCCATCAAGCCCAATGCAACATCTGAGGACATTAACACCGCCCTGAAAGCACTCTATCAACGCATGCAAGCGGCGTCATATACCTTCCCAGCGAGCACCGCTGGACGTGAGGATTTGGTTAATTTTCAACGCCAACGCATTCGCTACATGGCAAAGCAAGTTCCGCACTTTTTTGCCGTACTTCCTTCTTATGCGCTTGCGATTCAAGAAGTTTCGATGGAGCGTCAAGGGCTAGCGCCTTCAGCTTATTATTCAGCGCCTGCGTTTAATGATGAAACGCCCGGCATTTATTATTTAAATCCTACGGCGCAGCTTCAAGTACAACGAGAGAATCAACCGGCTGAGATTTTCGCACTGACTATTCCTGGTCGTCACATGCAAGAAGGCGCCGTACTCGCCGATCCCGACAACGCAGAGATCATGCGTCTAGTGCCGCATCCGGCTATTACCGAAGGATGGTCTTTATATGCACAAAAATTTGCGGTTGATATGGGCGGATACGTCACCGACGAAGAAAAATTTGGCCAACAAGTCAGCGAACTGACCCTTTTAGTTGCCGCCGCCGTCGACACGGGCATCTATCAATTAGGTTGGAGCACCGCCGATGCGCGTAAATTTGTTAACGCGAACACGCCTCTAACCGACACCCAGATGAGCGCCTTATTGCAACATATCAATACCCACCCTGGCGCAGCAACCTCGGCTGTTATGGGAAACTGGGCATTAGAAGAGTTGCGTAAAAAAACTAAAAAACAATTAGCGGATAACTTTAATTTAAAAGAATTTCATAGCGCACTATTAAGTTTTGGGCCAGTAACGCCGAAAGAGCTTGAGCGTTTATTGAATGATTGGACAACGCAGCGAAAAATACGCGATAACCAACCACCATTAACACATGAAAAGGCCACTGATAACTCAGCGGCCTTTAATTCATCTTTAACTAGCGAGCAGGATCGAGTTGAGTCAGTAATTACCGCCCCTTTGATTAAGGCATCCGAGCAGTAATTCCAATTTGCCAATATGCGTCTTGCCCCGGTGTTGCGACAACCTCAACACCAGTATTGTCGGTGGCGCGTATGCGACGATTACGCAACTGACCAATTTCTCCGTTTAACCAAAAACGTTCGCGCCAATGAAATTCACCACCGACCCCCATCCGCCAGTTCGTGTATTTAACATCGGTAATACTCGGAGTTGCGGTGGCCGCAGCATCCAATGTGACTTCTTCACGCCATACCCCACCAGCTGGGCGAATCGATAAATATGTTGAAACTTCACGTGACCAACGCGTCTGAATTAATGTTTTAGGAAAACCCAATAACATTTCCGTTTGTGCGGTAGGCTTAGTCGCATATCCAACTAAAGGCCGTGGGTTATAATCACCAAATTCACGATCAATAATAATGCCGTATTGCCAAAAATCATTTTTAGAAATATAGGTACGTCCACTTAACTCCAAATTAACACCGATATTTTTACCTTCCAAGGCATTTAAATCCGTCATTAACCCCGGTTCCGCACGGATATAAAACTCCTGTCCGTTGACACGCTGCTGACGATAACTGATCGGCATTGATATCCAGTAGTATTCATTTTGCGCAGCGGTAGTCCCCGACCAACGGAACTCTGTTAAATCTAAATTGAGTGCGGTCGATACATCTTCACTACTATTTCTTTTGCGCTCCAGAGGAACGGTCAAACTCAATTCATTCGACGAAAATCGCGTTCCCGCGCCACTTTTAACACTGCCATTCACGTCATTACGCCAATAAAGACCTTCAGCCTGAACAGCCGCCGAAATAATCGACAACAATAAAATACTACCTGTGCGCCACATACATAGCCTCATATACTTCTTGAACTCGGGCATAACTGGTCAACACCCCGGTTAATAATTCCTGTTTGCGTACCAAATCCAACGCTGCCAGTACATGCAACACGCATTGATACCCTTCGAGCAGTTGTGCCGATGCACCGGCCTCTGCCAGTAAATCAGTATAGTTGGCAATATAGTCGTACGCGTCGGCGTCGGCACGACGACGCAAGGCATCGGTCGGTGCATCCATGTTTTGCAGCACTTCGCTTACGCTGGCTAACGCCATCGCACCATATTGATCGCCCAAATCGCGCTCATGAATCATGCTACGACGTAAAAAAGATAACGCCCAAATCACCGGGCACGGTTGCGGTCGTGGGGTATTAAGATAACGAACAGGCATTAGACTCGGCGTTAAACAGCGGGCTAACACCTCTGAAAGCTGGGATAAAGATTGTGTAGAAGTAGAAGACGATTGGTTCATGCGAATACCTCATTAAGTTCGCTATTAATGAGGTATAGCAATTACTAAGCCAGTCTATAAAGGTCTTTTAAAATCAGTAAGTTAAGAATATTAGCGGCCAATCACGACCGCTTAGCGTCATCTTTTTGCCGCTCATTACCGCGACTACTACGAGTGATATGTTGGCGCAAACTGCGCACACCAAGGTAAACAGCCCCTAAAACAAATGGCATAGCGATCGCTTTGCCGGTTGTCTCTTCGATTGGAACGCCAAAATCATGCAAACCAGCAAACGCAATTCCTAGCAAGGCGAGTATGTAGTAGCCGATAGCTACAACCGATAAGCCTTCGACGGTTTGCTGTAAGCGCAACTGCAACTGGCTGCGCCGATTCATCGACGACAACAAATGCTGGTTCTGCTCTTGAATGGATAAATCCACCCGCGTGCGCAACAAACTGGTGGTGCGGTGAATACGACGCGACAAATCTTCTAAGCGGTCGCGCACAGAGTTACAGGTTTTTATCCCTGGTGTTAGTCGGCGTTCAAGGAATTCACGCAAGCTTTGCGTTCCATCCACAGGGCTTTCTTTTAATTGTCGTAACCGGTCGCGAACTAAATCATGATAGGCCACCGCCGCAGAGAAGCGAAAGTTAGTATTCGAGCGATGACGTTCCACTTCCGCCGCCAGCTGCGATAATTCTTGCAATAATATACGTTCATCTTTTTCGACATCTATCTCAGAGATACTCTGATTTAGCGTCGCCAATGAATCTTCAATGCGGCTAAGCTCTGGACCCATTTGGCGTGCTATAGGCAGGGCCATCAATGACATTAAACGGTAGGTTTCTAATTCGCACAAACGTTGAATTAAACGCCCAACTTGATAGCTGGTTAATGATTTGCTGTACGTTACAATGCGGCCAAAACCATCACTGTGTAACTTGAATGCGGTCCACACCTGAGCTTTATCATCAGCAACCCAAGCACCCGAAACACGCTGGCCTTCAAACCAGCGACGAATTGATGTTTCGTTAGGTTCTTCATGCAGCACTGAGATATTAACCGCCACCACCAGTTCACCGGGGAGCGCAGCCAGCCAATCTTTAGGGATGAAACTCAGCGCATCAGCATCAAACGGTAACACGTCATAACAAATAAAGGTGAAGTTAGCGAACTCTAAGTGACGCTCCCAGCGCAATTCAAAACCACCAAAATCTTGGTACAAGCAGCTCGATTCTGGTGCCGGAGAAGGCACACTAAAGCGCCGACATAAATCGACAACATGGTCGTACATCTCCTGCCGATTATCGCTTAACTTAACGGTGAAATGTGCGACATGACAGTCTCGATCAATAATCGGCGAGGGTCGATTGTGCAGCTCCTCGTACAAGCTTGAACGCAACGGATGCACGCGCAATGACACGCTCGGTGCGGCAATTTCCGGAGAGGCGTTTTCTAGCTTTGACTCTTGCAGAGCGTTCTTCATGAATCATCCTGACTAAATTAAATTGACTCGATTCTATGTAACTCAAAATGCAATAACCAGCTTACAGATCAAGGTTTCTAGTATTGCTTACTGAAACAAGCTATCTAACGAACGCCCTGTGTCATCAGTAATCGTGTGCTGCCAATCGTGTTGCCAAGCAACCCAGCGTTGCTTCAATGGATCATTGGTCACACTACCACTGGCCTCTAACTGGCTCATTGCCTTTAAAGGCTCGTGTGCAAAAAACTCGGCCAATGTCAGCGAACGCGGATCTCGCAACCAAGTCCATTCTTGTTCATGTGAGATAGTAGCCCAACGTTCGTTTTGAAAATCACTCAAAATCGTCGAAATTCGCTCAGCACCAATGTCATCAAGGCGTTTGCGTAAGCGATCTTCAGAGAGCAAACCACCTTTTTGTTGGGCCTCATAAAGCGTGGCCGCGACGCGCAAACGCTCAAGCGCAGGATTGCGATTTTTTCTCGCCGCACGGTGATGACTTAAACTAAACGTCAATTCAGCGCCCAACAGCAATAACATCCAAGATGCATACATCCACAAAAGAAACAAAGGCACGGCAGCGAAAGCACCATAAATAAGTTTATAAGAAGGAAACATCCCGAGTGTTTCGCTGAATAAAAATTTAGCTAATTCAAAAATACTGGCAATAAAAGTAGAAGCGATAAAAGCATGGGTGACAGGCACTTTGTAATTAGGCACTACAATGTAGAGTAAAGCTATGGCGATACTGCTAAGTGCCCAAGGAAGTAGATGAGCAATAAACTCGATACTTTTCGCTAAACCGCCACCCCACAACGGCAAAGATGCAACAATCGAAGTGGTGGCAAAAGCAGCACCGAAAAAGAGCGGACCGAGACTGAGCACAGCCCAATAGCGAAAGAAAGTTTGAATCTTCGAGCGCGAAGTTTGTACATTCCAAATACGATTAAACTGGGTTTCAACCGTCTGCAACAGCATAAACGCCGTGATAAATAAGAACACCAAACCGACCCAAGTTAACTTGCGCGCCTGCTGACTGAACTGCTGTAAATATTCCGAAATGACTTCGCTGCCTTCAGGCATCACATACGCAAATAGCTGCGCATTGGCCTGTTCGCCCCAACTTTGCAAAGCCGGTAAGGCACTCAAAATCGAATAACTAACGGTCAACATAGGCACTAACGCAAATAGCGTTGTATAAGTTAAGGCAGCAGCATCACGGCGGCGCTCCATGTTCTCAAACCGTTTTAAAGTGCTCCAAATGATATGGGCGGTACGACGCCATTTCAGGTTTAGTCGGGGCTTCATGCGCATCCTTTTGAAAATGTAGTTACAATACCGGCATTGAAAATAAAATCAGGGCAGCAGAAAGCATGAGCGAAATCACTATTTATCACAATCCTCGGTGTTCAAAATCACGCGAGACCCTCGCCTTACTTGAAGAACAAGGCATCACACCAGTGGTAGTAGAGTACCTGAAAGACATTCCGTCCGCCGCTACTCTGCGCGACGTACTTGCTAAGCTAGGCTTAACGCCGCGCCAACTGCTGCGCACTAAAGAAGACGATTACAAGGCATTAAACCTAGCGGACACTAGCCTGAGTGACGACGAATTAATAGAAGCTATGTGCGCTCATCCAAAGCTGATTGAACGCCCTATCGTAATCAAAGGTAAGAACGCGCGTATTGGTCGTCCACCGCAACAGGTTTTGGAAATTCTATAATGTCTCAGCCTTATATTTTGGTGCTGTACTACAGTCGCCACGGCAAAACTGCAGAAATGGCGAAGTACATGGCTCGCGGTATCGAAGCGGCAGGCCTTGAAGCGCGCCTTCGCACGGTTGCTGAAGTATCGCCAACCAATGAAGCAACCTCCGCTGCGGTTCCAAGTGAAGGGGCGATTTATTGCAGCCACGACGACGTTAAACACTGCGCTGGATTACTACTGGGAAGCCCTACCCGATTTGGCAATATGGCTGCCTCGCTTAAATATTTTCTCGATAGCACCAGCAACCTCTGGTTAACCGGCGCATTAATCGACAAACCTGCAGGAGTATTCACCTCAACATCGTCATTGCATGGTGGTCAAGAAACGACCCTAATGAGCATGGCACTGCCACTGCTACATCACGGCATGGTCTTCGCGGGCATACCCTATAGCGAAGCGGGTTTAACCAATACCCAAACGGGTGGAACACCTTATGGTGCAAGCCATCACAGCGGCCAAGATGGCAGCAATGAATTATCTGAGCACGAGATTGCACTTTGCAAAGCTCAAGGTAAGCGCATTGCAACCTTGGCCAAACGCCTAGGAGCAGATGCATGAAATTAACCCGTGTCTACCAGCTCATGCTAGCAAGCTATTTAGGAACTCTATTGGTATTGCTGGCGTATACCTTTAGAAGCCCGCCACAAACTTTCGACTCCACTGCAGTGTTGTACGCAACCGGAACCTTATACTGGAGTTTGCGCTCGCTACCTTTGCTGCTGTTTATTCCGGGTTTGCTAAAAAAATCTCACAAAGCGGCGTCGTGGTTGGCGTATGTCATCATGCTGTATTTCGTATTCGCGATTACCGTGCTGTTCACCCAAGGGACTGAGCTTTGGGGCTGGCTGCTCATCGCGATGACACTCACCGTATTTGTAACCACCCTATTGTTCACGCGCTGGCAGAAAGCAGCGTTGCGTTTACAAGCTGAACAAAACTCGTAAAGAGGAATGAGAATGAAATTAACCGTTTATCTATCTGGCGAAATCCACACTGATTGGCGCGACGAGATTGCCCGCGGTCTCGCCGAGAAAGATCTGCAAGTAACCCTAACGTCACCGAATACTGATCACGCTTCTAGCGATGATTGTGGCGATGAGATCCTAGGTACTGAAACGCTGCCGTTTTGGAAAGACCACAAAGCGGCCAAGATTAATGCCTTGCGCACGCGCAAGTTAATCAGCGATGCCGATATTGTGGTGGTGCGTTTTGGTGAGAAGTACAAGCAATGGAATGCGGCATTTGATGCAGGCTATGCTGCCGCCTTAGGGAAATCTTTGATTGTCCAGCACGATCCTGAACTAACGCATCCGTTAAAGGAAGTAGACGCTGCTGCTATGGCTGTGTGCGAAACTCCGCAACAAATTGTAGAAATTCTGAACTACATTAGCCGCAACTGAGTGACATCTAGTTGATGCACTTGGCTTAGTTACGTATGCACTTGGAGTAGATACATATGCACTCGGCCTGCACGCACCGCCGAGTGCATCGATTAGCAATTACGCTTCGTCTTCCCACTCGCCATCTGTATCGTCGTCAGCAATCTCAGTACACACTGGCTCGCCACACTTAACACATGCGCCTTCAACGAAGATAACGCCATCTTGTTCGTATTCTTTTGGATCTTTCATGCCTAAGTCGGCTTCCATACAGGTGTTACACCATGTTTGGCTTAAAAAGGCTTCTTGATCTTCTTGCTCGCGAGCATAGAAATCGCGTTCAACACGC
The DNA here is from genome assembly GCF_034111725.1 of Thalassolituus sp. GTDB lineage: Bacteria > Pseudomonadota > Gammaproteobacteria > Pseudomonadales > Oceanobacteraceae > Thalassolituus. The sequence goes on from NZ_JAWUWR010000011.1 coordinate 22,811, forward strand.
TCCATAACATTCTCTCTTACTGATGGGTTACTTATTATTGTTCCGAAAGACAGGTTGGTACAAAGGGCCAACCGTCAGCGAACAATTCTACATATTCTATGCTTACTCGATGCTTTCTACACCTTGGATCTTCCCAATCGAGGTAAAAGTTCAACCCTGACTAACGGCATACCTAGCTCTTTCAATACTCGCGGGGGTCGTTTATAACACCCTTCTATTATATTGATGTCTACCAGTCCATTCACTCGCTTTTGAGGATACTTATGATCACGCTTCATCACTTAGAAAACTCACGCTCACAACGCATACTTTGGTTGTTAGAAGAACTAGGCGTTGAGTACGAAATCAAACGCTATGAACGTGATCCTAAAACTAACTTAGCACCGCCAAGCCTTAAAGCCATACATCCACTGGGGAAATCACCGGTGATTACCGACAACGGTAAAACCATCGCAGAATCCGCGGTTATCATCGATTACCTCATTAATACCTACGGTAAAGATCGCTTTATGCCGGAAGTCGGCAGTGATGCATACAACCAGTTACAATACTGGCTGCACTATGCCGAAGGATCATTAATGCCATTCTTGGTTATGGCGCTGATTTTTCAGAAAGTAAAAACATCGCCTATGCCCTTCTTTGTTCGCCCTGTAGCCAAAGGCATTGCTAATCAGGTGTTAAAGTCTTACGTTGATCCAAACGTTACCAATCACCTGCAATTTATTGAAAATCATTTGAGCAAAAACACTTGGTTTGCTGGCGACGAACTTAGTGGTGCCGATTTCCAAATGATTTTCCCACTCGAAGCAGCCATGAGTCGCTCCGAAGTGGCGAATAAATTGCCACATGTATTGGCATTTGTGAAAAAAGTTCACGCGCTCGGTGCATACAAAGCAGCGTTGGAAAAAGGCGGTCCATACGCTTACGCTTAATTATTAAAGCGCTTATTTCGCTAGTATTTAGCGAAATAAGCGGTTGGCCCACACGGTTAACCCGGCGGCGACGCTACCAAAGTGGTCTCCGTCTAACACCGGAATATTACCTAGCTTTTGCTCAACCGCATGACGAATTGCAGGCGACTTAGCACTACCACCTGTGATGTATATTACATCCGGTTGTGTACCTGCTTGATTAATAGCCTCTGACATTAAATTGGTCATTTTTTCTAGCGGCCAAGCAATTGCTTGCGCCAAGTCAGTGCGGGTAAGGCGAATACCTAAGCCAGCTTCGATATAGGCCAAATCTAATTCGTACTCACTCACATCCGACAAAGCAATTTTGCTCTGCTCGGCGCTACGCACCAAATGGTGGTTTTGCTTATCTTCACGCATTTTTATAAAGCGTTTGATTAATTCAGGCTGCGCACAATCGCGCTGCAGTTGATCCAGATATAAGGCGGTATCCAAACTATTAAAAGTAGCAAGCGCACCGACGTCATTTGTGCTCACTGCATTCCAAAAGGTTTGCATTGGCATCGGTTTACCAGTTTTTAACGGTGCGGTCATACCAAATAGCGGCATCAATTGTTTACCGGCGATCTGAATATCAAGATCATTACCACCAATACGTTCGCCGCTATGACCGATAAAATCGTTATCGCGAATATCCTGATCGCGATGATCGGGCCCCATACGCACCATGGCACAATCGGTGGTTCCGCCACCTACATCGACAACCAGCACGGTTCGATTCGTAGCTAAGCTCTGTTCAAAATTTAAACCCGCAGCAATAGGTTCAAACAAAAACTCAATCTGTTGAAAGCCGCTACGTTGCGCCGCTACGCGCAAAATATCTAACGCCTGCTGATTACTCTTTTCGGCATTCATTCCTTGAAAGTTAACGGGTTTACCAATCACGGTATGAGTAAGTTCTTGACCGAGTTCAGTTTCCGCACGACGCTTTACCGTCTGCATCATGGCCGTAACAATATCTTCAAAAAAATGAATAAACTCAGAGCGTAAACCGCTAGCGCCTAAAAAGGATTTGGGAGATTTAACGAAATAGCCTTCTTCTGGAAAAGAAAAATACTGTTCGAAGGCTTCCGAACCGACAAACAATATTTCTTCATTTCCAGCAATGTCATGTTCACGACGCACGCGGCGAGCTTGCGCCAAAGGATTAACGCGCAAATCAATAAACTGCTGCTGTAATTCAGGCGATGAGATATTGTTTGCAACCGCCTCGCAAATCAACTCTCGTTCCAAGGCATACAAGGCCGATGGCATAAAGGCTTTGCCTTGATCTAACGTCAACAAGCGCACATCAAGCTTTGAATTGATTACACCAACGGCACAGTTAGAGGTGCCGTAGTCAAAACCGCAAATCATTAAATTTTTCCTAGGATCTAACCAATAAAAGGCTTAACGACGCTTACGCCAATCGGTTATTTTAGAATGCACGCCACGGGTAAGCGCTGCTGAATAGTTTTCGAGGATATCAACACCCACTAAGATAAGCACGACCAATACGGCTAATTTAATGGCAACCACATGGCCTGCGACAGCAATACATACACCGATTGCTGCAAGCGCCCAAATAGTAGCGGCAGATGTCACCCCCATGACCACGCCATCCTTCGATAGCATAACCCCAGCCCCCAAAAAACCAACCCCAGTAACCACCTGCCCAATAATACGGGTTGTGTCTGTTACTTCGTTATTGAGGGATTGCGATAAGGCGACAAAAGTATAAGTACCTAAGACAATCAAAGAAGAGGTACGAATGCCAACAGGCTTACCGCGCAATTGACGCTCAAGACCAATGATAGTGCCGCATACAAGGGCCGAGAAAATGGCATACCAATCAAGGGGAGCAATACTAATAATATCTGTAAGCGTCATAAGAACAAAAATACAATTGCCAAGGTGGATTTTAAAATGAAAAAAGCGGGTGGCATCACCCGCTTTTTTCATCAACTAGCCCATATAAGCTACTATTTATAGCTCCAACAAAGCTTCTATCTCGCTGTCGCTAGGTACTTTAAAGCTAGAGTTAGATTGTACGATTTTACCCCGAGGATCAATTAAATATTTATAAAAGTTCCAACGGGGTGCTACATCCTGTTCTGCCACTTGTATGAATAGAGGATGCGCTTCTGGCCCCTTTACCGGCACAGTAGCTAACATGGTAAAACTCACACCAAAGTTCTTAAAGCAAACGTCAGCCGCTTCTGCTTCATCGTCGGCTTCTTGATTGAACGAATCCGATGATACGCCAATAACGACTAAACCCTTATCTTTAAACTTATCGTGAATTTTCTGTAAATCACCAAACTGATCGGTAAATCCACAGTGACTCGCGGTATTCACCAACAACACAGGGTGACCATTCGTCACCTCACAAAGATTCAGCATTTTGCTACTATGCAGCTGCTTCATGGTGTAATGAAAAATTGCAGGGCAGCTATCTGGATAAACCTTTGCAGGCATCACAGGCATCTCTTCTGCAAACGCAAATGGCGCAAACAAAAACGCTGAGACGGCTAACAATGTATCAAGCTTCATATTGCTCTCCTAGCTTTAAACGTCAGAACATTGGTAATGCTGATGATAGGATACTACCACCGCAACACCCTTCTATTTTGTATTCATTTGTTAAGCAACGAACGTTACAATTATTCTACTGCATCCAATGCTGCGCGAATGTCTTCATCAAGTACGAGAGGATCAACTAAAACCGCCTCTTCTTTCAGATTAGGTAGTACTACCAGTAAAGTTTCGTCTTGATCTAGGCCAGGGGTCCAACGCTCTAACCAAGTCGCTAAATCTATCATCTTTGGCTTGCAGTCAGCCCAATCGCCATTCGCCCAATCCAAGGTATAGTCAGGATGCGGCCATACAGGCAAGCAGTTCTCACCATCTTCACCGGTAACGGTTACCCAACCTTCGTCATTCGCTAGACTCCAAATCTCACCCTCTTCTGCAACTTTGCGAACAAAAAGTTCGTAACGCTTGTTGTCGGATAACGCCAAGGATGCTTGACGGTTTTTGCTAGATAATGAGTAAGTCATCTGAAGTTCCAATACAAAGGCTAAAGCAATTCATGTAAAGACCTAAGTGTAACGCTCTCAGCGCTGAAATGCTCGAAATCGAAGGATGAATTACTATCGCCGTAACGGTGTCAGAGCATTTTGCCGTGTTATCATATGCAGCTCTCAAATTCGGCATCTTCATCATGGCATTACGTTTTTTCATTACCCACCAAATCGCTAAAGCGAGCAACGATCCGGCTGCGAAACTTAACTGTAGCGTGCTAGAAGGCAATGCCGACGAAGGTGCTCTGGCGCCGTATTATCAGCAAGCGGCATCTCAGCTGAAAGGCATACTGATGCAACGCAGCGGCAAACGCTATGGCGTGTTCTCCGACGAGCAGCCGACGGTGCGCGGCCTCATCAAAGATTGGCAACGCGATGGCATGTCGTTCCAAAGCTTCTCCAAGCGCCTAACCGAGCACTTAAGCTCGACTCTGGATAGCAGCGAATTTGAGATGGAAGGTTATCTTGCCTATTTTTACGAAACCTTAGCTGATCACGACAAGCTGTATGTATTTCACTTACGCCACAAAGAGAGTGTGAGCGTCGGCGCAGACATGAGCCTGACGGAAACGCGCTACATCGACTTCTCCAATACTGGCTTTGGCGTTTGTATTAACCTGACGGATTGGCAGCAAGATAGTGATAGCAAGTACATCACCTTCTCATTTGGGCGCGGTGATAAGCCACTGCAAAATCATATGGCTGCAGGCATTGGTTTTACCGATACCCTCAACACCCAAGCCGAAACTGAAGAGTTTTTGTCGATAGTGGATCAATACAGCCAAACGCTGCCTGAAGAACAACGCTTTGAGTACAAGGCCAAAGTGGTGGGCTACTGCATGGAGCATGATTTACGCGGTGAACCCGTTGTATTTGATGAGCTTGCCGATCATTTAGCCGCCGAAACCAAGTCGCATCCAGCGGAAGCATTTTCGCATTACATTATCGAGAAGAAAAAAGAAACGCGCCAACAACAGCGCAGTAATTCGGGCCTAAGCCCTGAGCAATTAGCCGCCCAAGGCGCGCCAATGATTGAAGTGGCCGAAGCGGTAAAAGCCGAGTTAATCCCAGATAGAAAACAATTACGTGGATTTATTCGTTACAGCGGTAAGAACAAAGATTTAAGCATTAGTTTTTCCGCTAACTTGATGGGCGAAGGCATCGAATTCGACGCACCCAATAAGCGTCTTATCGTTAACGCGATACCCGAGAGCCTGCTAAAGCAGCTTAAAGGCAAATCGAAATACGACGACGAAGGCTAGCGCCTGATTTAGATGCTCATCTCTATGCAGATATCACAGTCGTAAACCAGTTGTTTAACACCTGTTTAATATCTGCTTCCAGTTCTTCATCATCTCCCACCGCCAAATTCTGTATCTTTTTTAACGCTTGCAGCGGCTCAGAATAATCAAGTTTGGTCACCGCATCGTCATCCAGCATAAGTTGCTGCTGCGCGGCATGGCCGCGATGAAACAAGGCATCCAACAAGTGCGACTGACGTGCAAGTAACAAGGTTATCGTTGGCTGATCAAGCCCAACGACATACTGCCCTCGATACCTTGCTAATAGTTGCTTACCAAACCGCTTACCAGTACTCCAGGACGAACCCAAAACGGCACCGGCAAGCGTTGCCGTACCTAAACTCAAGCCAGCGAGCATGACGTCAACGCCGACACCAATAGCAGCACCCGTTGCCGCCGCAGACGCGGTATCAATACCAAATTTTTTCAATGCCTCAGGGGCAAATAAATCCAGTGTCCAACGCCCGTCTTTAATCGGAACATTGGCGTATTGGATATCATCTGCAGAGAACTGCAGTAACTGCAAAATGCGCCCCAGCTGTTCTTTTTCTTTAGCTCGCACCGTATTTTGTAGCCGAGTGGTGGCCTCAACTTCAGCATTTTTGTCTGCCGCAGTGGTATCGACAGTCACCTGAATTTTACTGACTGCCAGCATAAATTCGCTGCTGCATTGAATGCATGCGTGCCTTAATGCCAACCAATCTTCTTCGCGCTGCTGGATGAAGGTTTCTAGCAGCGCATAATAGGGCTCAAGTACGGTTTGGAACTTTCGATACAAGCGTTTTTCCGCATCAAAGCTAAATGCTACCGTGTCGAATTCGACCAAGGAGTGGAAATTAAAATCGGCTAAGGTTTTACGCCATTCAGTTTTGTGATTTCCGCCCTTTTCAATAAAATTAAGCACAGGAATAATCGGCCTTGCAGCCATGCTCAAACACCGTAACTCAAAGAGGTATTTTTCCAATACGGGTTCGCGGCAATCAATAACATACAAAATAATATCGCTGATTAGAATTTGATTGAGAACCTTTAGCTCTTGATCAAACTCTTGTTGATTAGCAGAGTCTCTAACAAAACTAACCAGAGTATCGCGCCCCGATAAGTTAGCCGATGTAAGTGCTTGCAAACGTTCCGCCAGCGCTACGGAGTCTTCTAATCCGGGCGTGTCACGCAATTCGAGAAAGGCTTTATCGGCTAGAAAAATCTGCGCCGACTCTACATGTCGAGTAGTACCAGCGCGATTATCAATTTCACCAAAATCAGAATTGCGCATGAGCGTGCGCACTAGCGAGGTTTTACCCGTATTAGTATGCCCGACAACGCTTAAAATGATGGGTAACGAAATCTGCTTATTAGTCATGAGCGCCATCCGTACTTTGTAATAACACACAGTGTTGGGGCTGAATACTCAACATTTGCGCCTGCTCTTGCCATTGCGCATAAGTATTTTCACTAGCAATCCGCATTGCCCCATCCTCAATACACCCGAGCCAATATTTCTTACCTTTCGGCATCAGGCTCTGCAACAACCGCAATGTCCCACGGTCGGGTGGCTTATTAGCATTGACCAAAAACACCACGCTACCCGCGCTATTTTTAATAAACGCTAATGCTTGGTCAGTTGTATCTTTATTAACCACATTGACCAGTACCGGAGTAGTCAATTGGGATGGTAATTGGGTGACCAGTGACCTAGGTAGCTCGAAGCCTAAGAACAGCGCTTCGCTAGGTAATGCTCGAAAACTTTGCTTCGTCTTCTGCAACGACTGATGAGGTTGCGCATGACTGTCGGCATCTAAAATATCACCCTGGCCACTCAGTGGCTGCCATTCACGTTTAAGCGCAAGATAGTAGGGATCTTGATAATTCAGAGAAAACCGACGCAATTGAACTGCGCCGAGTACGCGACACATAACCCATGCCACTAACCGAGGAAATAAACCGTAAAATAGCAAACATCCCAACAAAAAATAGGCCCATGAAGAACGCAAGGTTGAACTCATTTCGTTCAGCCCTTGCTGACTGGCAATAACCTCATCAACCGAGGGTGTCGGCCAATGAATAACATCCATAGAAAAGCTTAAATAAGCGGTTAACTGCTGGAATGCTGCTTGGTCTAATATGGTTGACCCCCAAATAAAATCGTATTGGCGCGTCATCAATACCAACAGTAAAGCGATAAAACCGCCCGCTAAATAACTTAACCAAACACTATGCACGACGCGCCCTATAAACCACTTTCCTTGCGGATTGGACAGTTGAATATGCAACCAAGTTTTGCTCGCATATTGCGAATAATGACCCTTTGCCGCCAGCTTTATAGTCCAGTTCAAACAAGGCATAAATATCGACACGAGCGGACTGCTTGCCGGTGTACGTAATACAAAAGTGAACAGCAACCAAAGCACAAACGACAACAAATTAAAGCCTAACAAAACCATCAACACCCAAAACACATTCAAAGTGCCAGCACCGCTAACCGCTTGAACAACGGCGAACATACCCGCTAGGCCAGCCAGCAAACAACTGCCCAACAATAAGGTTCGAAACCAATGCTGCGCTTGATCAAGGGCACTCTCGAATTCAGGTTGTAACTTACTCTGTGAAACTCGCTGACGTAGAAACGCCTCAAAACTTGAGGCCGGCTGGGCACGTATGGTCAATGCTTGACTCTGTTGCTCGATAGACCGTAACTGCTCAATCTCTATTTTCTCACGGTAATCCAGTGACACCCTTATCCACCCGCTGCGAACCAATGACTCGAAAGCTTAGCATTACGACTGGTTAATAAATAGCGGTTACGCCAAGCTCAGCAGTGCTGAGAATGACCAACGAACAAGTATAAAAAAACCCGCTTTCGCGGGTTTTTATTATTTGCTAATCAACGCAAATTAATATTTCACTTAAGATCAAGGAGCAACGGGGTTAATAACCACAGAAGCAGCACCATGCATAAAGTCACCATCATGTGGCCACAAGAATGCAGTAAACGGCGTTAACGCTAATGGATTAATCACATAGTCGTTATTCACTACTTCGTAATTAACATCAAAGGCAACGGTCGTCGCATCGTTTGAAATAGCCTCTGCCCAGTTCGCAGCTGCATTGCAGTCTGGCTCAGTGTCATTGCAGGTATTAATGTACAAAGTCGTTACCGCGGCGGTATTAATCGTCGCACCTAACGTATTTGTGATCACACCATCAATGTTTTGATCAAAACGATAGTACTGAAGCTGCTGATTGCTGGCGTTGTAAAAGGTGTATTCGCTTTGATCCACCTGCCAAACATCATTCGGTTGCTCGGTCGTTTTCGTTGCCGTTTGCACACCAATACACTGCGCAATAGCCGACGTTTGCTCGCCCGCCGTACCTAAGTTGGTGTAATCCAAGTTGTAGCTATAGGTCAGCTCAGGAGCCGTCGAGAAATCAGTACTGTCGCTGACCTTTACGCCTTCAATAGCTAACGTTAAGTTCTCGCCCACTGGCGTGGTAATCGCGCTGCCGTTCACGGTTAGTGTTTGGAAGTCCGCGCTATAAGTCACAGTGAAATTCGTATCTGTGGTGTAAGACACACCTGACGAATCAGCGGCCGTCGTTTCGCTTAAAGAAGCGGTATAACCATCAGCGGTAGCTGTTAACGTATACGCATCACGCCAGCCGCCTTCGCAACGAGTAACAGTATAAATACCATCAGCATTTACACTGATAGCGACTAGCTCGCGGCTAGTGCTAGTAAAATTAAATGGGTTCATGCTGTCGGCATCGTTTGGTAGCGTTGAGTCTTCAGTCGCTATCAACATCCAGATGCCTTCTGGAGAGGTGGTGCTTAACGCAGAGTTCGCAGCAGGTAAGCCCGACAAATCAACTGGTGCTGGATCAATCGGATCTGGATCGACTGGATCCGTTGTTGGATCATCAGTACCGATTTCGTCGATAACCTCATCACCCCAATTACACGCCGTTAAACTCAGTGCCATTGCCATCGCAACCGCGCCATGCCCCAAAACTTTCGTGAGAGTTGTCATTGTTATAATCCTTTGCCAAAAAGTTATGCCGCCGCGAGGAATGCCTCATCAACGCAAACAGACCCACATCCTACCAGCGATAAGAACTCGTCTTTGAGGTTAGGTTCGGACAGTTATAGATAAACACGAGGATAAGTTGACTCACAGAAACAACAAGGGGTCATAATGTCGAATAGTGGCAGATAATGACTAGTCAAACACCAGTGGAATAATAGCGACTTATTGCAGCTCATTGTTGATAAAGGCGTCGAGAATCGCCATCAACTGCTCCTCGTCTGCAGATGGCCGTGAAATACTTTCTAACGCCGTTAGCTTGGCCTGCGCGGCGGTTTTAACTAAGCTCAATTCGGAATCAGAAAGATCGTGAATTAACGCCTGCCAAGTATCAATTTGCAGATCAGCCGTATCGTCTGGATTTAGGCCATCGTCGGGCTCAATTGTAATGTGGCAGAGCAAATCCATTAATAACGACGCAAGCTTACTCATGCCTTTTTCCCCGCATCTTCAGCAATACGCTTAACCACACGCGACGCCGCCACAAAACCAAAAGTACCGGTGACCATAGTGGCCGCACCAAAACCGCTGGCGCAATCTAAGCGCGTACTATCACCATCAAAACGCTTGGTTTGACACACAGTGCCATCCGCCTGCGGATATTGCAGCTGCTCAGTCGAGAACACACACGGAATCGAATAATTACGCGATGGATTACGGGAAAAATTGTATTCGCGCCGTAATAAAGACCGCACTTTGCGCGCTAATGGATCATTAAAGGTTTTATTTAAGTCACCAATTTGAATTTGCGTAGGATCGGTTTGCCCACCCGCGGCACCGGTAGTCACAATGCGAATTTTACGACGCTTACAAAAAGCGATAAGCGCGGCTTTATTCTTCACACTGTCGATGCAATCGACCACGTAATCCATATCCGCACTGATCATTTCCTCCAAATTCGCCGCTGTCACAAACGCCATACGGGCATCAACTTGGCAGTCAGGATTGATCAAACGAATACGCTCGGCCACGGCTTCCACCTTCAATTGCCCGACCGTGCCCTTCATCGCATGAATCTGACGGTTGGTGTTGGTCACACAGATATCATCCATATCGATCAAGGTGATACGGCCAATACCGGAACGCGCCAAGGCCTCCGCCGCCCAAGAGCCGACACCACCAATACCAATCACGCATACATGCGCAGCGTGCAAACGCTGCAAACCAGCAGTGCCATACAAGCGACCAATACCACCAAAACGATCGAGATAATCAGGTGTCACGCGGATTCCTATTGAGTTTGGGATGAAAACAATATGCCGATTATATAGGCGAACGACTTGCGGGACATGGGTTTATTGAGCAACACGAGTCTCTTGCGAGCGAATCTAGGCTGAAAGAGAGGATCTTATCCGCGATTGAGCATGATGAGCAAAAACATTGCTCAAGATGCTAAAACCTGCAATATAGACGTTCGCCATAACGCAGATAAACCATGAGGTAACAATGACCGATATTAAATTATCTACGGAAGAGAAAGATCGAGTGATCCGTAAAGTAAAAAACTACTTCAATGCTGAATTAAACCAAGACATTGGTGGATTTCAAGCTGAATTTTTAATCGACTTTTTCGCTAAAGAAATCGGAGCCTACTTTTACAACCAAGGCCTATCTGATGCACAGACGCTGTTTTCTGAAAAAGCCGACGAATTGAGTTACCTAATTCAAGAGCTAGAAAAGCCGACCCTGTGAAAAAGTTGGATTGAAATAGTGAAATGGATTCATATCGATGTGGTAGGAAATACGAGCAAATGGATTCGTTGAGTGCTCTTACAAAAAAGACATCGGCACAAACAGTTAAAAAGATCCCTCTCCCCTCACAAATTCACCAACTGTATCCGTGGCGATTGCTGCACTAATTCGCGATACAACCTGTCTTGCACATGTGGGTTACGCAGGTCTTCTAGCGTCACTCGGGATAGCACCTGCATCAAAAGTTGATTGATTCCACCCCAGTTGCTGGCGAGTGAGCAGTTTTCGGTAATATCGCAGTGATGGTCGTCAGTGCTGCATTCGGTCAGCGCGACTGGGCCTTCAAAGGCCTCTACGACATCTAGTACGCTAATCTGCAATGGCGAACGTGCTAGGCGATAGCCACCATGAGCACCGCGACGGGTAATCACTAGGCCGGCATCGGCCAGCGCTTTCATCACTTTGCGTACCGTTGCGGTAGCCAAACCAGTGGCAAGACCTATGTCGTCGGTCGATTGCTGCAACGAGGCCGACTGGGCAAGGTGGTTAAGTACCACGATCCCATAATCTGTCAGTTTGCCGATCTTCAGCATAATCCCACCTTTTAACGCCTTATTTTGCTTGTATGAACCATCTGACAGGTCGATTTTGCGAGACTTTGAGAACAAATACCCCAGTAGATTGGTCAGAATTCATTCTCTTTGATAGAATCACCATAAATCAAATCATACCAAGTTGGTATTGATTGCGATACCCGAGTAAAATACTCCGATACAGCGTTGAGATTTGGTAGAATGATGCGCATTAGAACGCACACGCAAATCAGCGCCACAAGCATGGTTCTTAGCTCGTCTTCGCGCAACCCGCAGGCACGCCAGGAGCATTCATGAGCCAGACACCCAAGAGAGATCGCCATGAGTAGTAACGCCGAAATCGAACGCCGCATGGGCGGGGAATACAAAGCCGGATTTATCAGTGATATCGAGTCAGAGACCCTTGCTGCGGGCCTGAGCGAAGATACTGTCCGTTTTATTTCGAACAAAAAAGGCGAGCCTGAGTGGTTGCTGGAGTGGCGCTTGAAGGCCTATCACCAGTGGCTGGATATGAAGGAGCCTGAATGGGCTCATGTTCATTTCCCGAAGATTGATTATCAAGAGGTGTCCTACTACTCTGCCCCCAAGAGCTTGGCCGACATGCCAAAGAGCTTAGATGAGGTCGATCCTGAGTTATTGGCAGTTTACGACAAGCTCGGCATTCCATTGCACGAGCAGATGGCGCTGGCAGGTATTGCCGTCGATGCGGTATTCGACTCTGTGTCTCTTGGTACAACGTTCAAAGCTAAGCTAGAAGAAGCCGGCGTCATCTTCATGCCAATTTCAGAAGCGGTACATAAGCACCCTGAGCTGATTAAAAAGTACATGGGCAGTGTGGTGCCTCAACGCGATAACTATTTTGCGGCGTTAAATAGTGCGGTATTTAGTGATGGCTCGTTCGTATATATTCCCAAGGGTGTGCGTTGCCCAATGGAACTATCAACTTACTTTCGTATTAACGAAGCCAAAACGGGTCAGTTCGAACGTACATTGATTATTGCCGACGAAGGTTCTTATGTGAGCTACCTCGAAGGCTGCACTGCACCCATGCGCGATGAAAATCAATTGCACGCCGCCGTCGTTGAATTGATTGTGTTAGATAATGCTGAAATCAAATACAGCACAGTACAAAACTGGTACCCAGGTGATGCCGAAGGTAAAGGTGGTAGTTACAACTTCGTGACTAAACGTGCGGTTGCCCATACCAACGCTAAGGTCAGTTGGACTCAGGTGGAAACTGGTTCTGCTGTTACTTGGAAATACCCAAGTTGTGTATTAAAAGGCGATAATTCCATCGGTGAATTTTATTCCGTCGCGTTAACCAACAATTATCAGCAAGCCGATACTGGCACGAAGATGATTCATTTGGGTAAAAATACGCGCTCGACCATCATCTCGAAAGGTATTTCAGCGGGTAAAAGCTCGAACGCCTATCGCGGTTTAGTGCGAATGAATCCAACAGCCGAAGGCGCTCGTAACTACACCCAGTGTGACTCGCTATTAATTGGTGATAAGTGTGGCGCACATACCTTCCCTTATATCGAGAGCAAGCACCCTTCTGCAATTATTGAGCACGAAGCAACGACCTCTACGGTAAGTGATGACCAACTATTTTTGTGTCAGCAACGCGGTATAGATACTGAAAAAGCCGTTTCTATGATTGTTAATGGCTTTTGCAAAGAAGTATTTAAAGAGTTGCCGATGGAATTTGCGGTTGAGGCAGGCAAGCTATTAGAGATTTCGCTTGAGGGTTCTGTCGGTTAACCGATTACTTCGTTGAATTGAAGTAGTCAGATCCTGTAGGAGGTACTCAGGGAGCGAAGCGAGCAGTGGCGATGGCCAATCCGCTAATTCCATGAGTCGAAATTAAAATTTAACGCCCAACTTAATCAACCAATAAAACGAATTAAGTGAGGCTAATGAAAACAAGGTAACAGCATGATCAGCATTAATAACTTACACGCCCGCGTTGAAGAAAAAGATATTCTGAAAGGTTTATCATTGGATATTAAGCCGGGGGAAGTACACGCCATCATGGGGCCTAACGGTGCCGGTAAAAGTACTCTTGGTAACGTACTAGCCGGTCGCCCAGGTTACGAAGTGACTAGCGGCACAGCAACGCTGAACGGTAAAGATATTTTTGCAATGGATACAGAAGAACGCGCCCGCGAAGGTGTGTTTTTGGCATTCCAATATCCTGTTGAAATTCCGGGTGTATCGAATCTCGAATTTTTAAACGCCTCTGTTGATGCGGTACGTGCGCACCAAGGCAAAAAAGCATTGGATTCTGTGCAGTTTTTGAAATTGGCACGAGAAAAATGCAAAGCCGTTAACTTAGACCAAGGCTTTTTAAAGCGCGGTGTTAACGAAGGTTTCTCCGGCGGCGAGAAAAAGCGTAACGAATTAATGCAAATGATGATGCTAGAGCCGAGCCTGTGCATTCTTGATGAAACTGATTCAGGTTTAGATATCGACGCATTACAAGTAGTAGCAGAAGGCGTTAATGCCATGCGTGATGCTAACCGCAGTTTTATTGTAGTTACTCACTATCAGCGTTTGTTGGATTACATCGTACCGGATTATGTTCACGTATTGGCTAACGGCCGCATCGTAAAATCAGGTGGTAAAGAACTGGCCTTAGAGTTAGAAGAAAAAGGTTATGGCTGGTTAGAAACCGCAGACAACGGAGCCGCTTAACATGCCTGAGCAGTTTCAAAATCAGCAACTGGCGTTAGCCACAGCGCAAACACCATTGGCACTATTGAGCACGCTGAATGAGCGTGGCCGCAGTGCATTTGCCCAAGCCAGTATGCCTAACCGTAAAACAGAAGCGTGGAAATATACATCGCTACATACCTTGCTAACCGGCAATTTCGCCTCTCGAGCAAAGTCTGCCGATTTTGATATTGATGCGATTCGTACCTTAGTAACGATTCCAAATATCAACGCTGATCGTTTGGTACTCGTTAATGGCCAGTTATGCGCAGAGCTATCCGACGAAGCTGCGCTTAATCGCATTGTTCGTTTTGCCGATGCCAACGCAGATCAAAAAGATCAGATCGCTCAGTACTTAGGCCAAACCCTAAGTGACAAAAGCGGACATGTATTCAACCAGCTTAACAATGCTGCGATTAGTGATGGTTACTTTGTGCTGGTTAATCGCAATGTGCAAGCTGAGACCCTATTGCAAATCAGCTACATTACGACGCAACAAAAAAGCGCATTCACCTTAAACGAGCGCTTATTGGTGGTGTTAGAGCAAGGTGCCAGTGCCAATATAATTGAACACTTTGGCTCGACTAACGAAAATCAAAATAGCTTCACGAATACAGTAACCGAAATTGTTGTCGGAGATAATGCGCGTCTCACACATTACCGCTTACAGCTGATGCAAGAAGATGCACTGCATATTGGTAGCACGCACATTGATCTGCAACGCGATGCCAATTACAACGGCTTCTACCTTGGCTTAGGTACTCGTTTAACCCGTAATGATGTGGTGGTAAATCACAACATTGGTGGCTCGCACTGCGAAATGGCGGGTATTTATGTTCCGCAAAACCAGCAGTTGATCGACTTTCACACCTGTATCGAACACAAGGCGGCACATTGCACTAGCAATGAAGTTTTCCGTGGGATTATGAATCACAAATCCAAAGCCGTATTTAACGGTCGTATTCATATTCACCCGGATGCACAAAAAACCTTGGCTGAATTAAGCAATAAGAATTTGTTGCTAACCAATACTGCAGAGATTTACACCAAGCCAGAATTAGAAATCTACGCCGACGATGTAAAATGTGCTCACGGCGCAACCGTTGCACAACTGGATGAGAAAGCCAGTTTCTATTTGCAAAGCCGTGGCATCAGCGCCAAAGATGCTGAGATCATGCTGAGCTTTGGTTTTATTAACGAACTATTAGCTGCCACGGTTCATACCGGTGTAGGCGAATGGCTTTACCCTATTCTTTCTGAACGTTTTGGTCGTAGTCCTGAGTTGGCCAAGGCATTAGCGGGAGAACATGCATGACCAATGCAGATATACTGCGAATTCGTGCCGACTTTCCAGCGTTAAACCAAGACGTTAATGGCAAGCCATTAGTGTATTTAGACAACGGTGCGACGACGCAAAAGCCCCAAGCCGTCATCGACGCGCTTGCGCATTATTACGCGCACGACAACTCGAACGTGCATCGTGGTGCGCACACTTTAAGCGACCGAGCGACTCAAGCATTTGAGGGGGCTCGTGTCACATTACAACAGTTTTTAAATGCAAAGAAATCTGAAGAAATTGTATGGACACGCGGCACAACCGAGTCCATCAATCTCGTGGCTTCCACTTGGGGTCGTCAGAATTTAACAGCGGGTGACGAAATTCTAGTCACCGGCATGGAGCACCACTCCAACATAGTGCGGTGGCAAATGCTGTGTGAGCAAACTGGCTCTAAATTGCGCCCAATTCCAGTAAAGGAAAATGGCGAGCTTGATATGGACGCCTTTGCCACCATGTTGAGCGATAAGGTGAAGCTAGTATCTGTCGTGCATGTATCGAACGCACTTGGCACCATAAACCCAGTCGAAACCATTATTAAGATGGCACACGAAGTTGGTGCTAAAGTTTTGGTCGATGGTGCTCAGGCGGTATCGCATTGGAATGTCGACGTGCAGGCTTTAGACGTCGATTTTTACGCATTTTCTGGTCATAAATTGTACGGGCCTACCGGCATCGGCGTATTGTACGGCAAAGAAGATTTACTCAATGCAATGCCCCCATACCAAGGCGGCGGCGAGATGATTGCGCACTGCTCGTTTGAGAAAACGACGTACAATGTATTGCCGTATAAATTTGAAGCCGGTACGCCAAATATTGCCGGTGCCATTGGCTTAGCTGCGGCAATTGATTATTTAAATACGCTCGATCGCGTAGCATTAGCCAAGCACGAAGACTCGTTATTACTGAAAGCGAATGAACTAGCTGAGCAGCTCGGAGATATTCGTCGTATTGGTACTGCTGCAAAAAAAGCCAGTGTGTTTAGCTTTTTACTCGCTAATGCACATCCTGGGGATGTAGGCACCCTACTCGATCAACAAGGTATTGCCGTGCGCACGGGTCATCATTGTGCAATGCCATTGATGGATCAATATGCAATACCAGGTACAGTACGAGCGTCGTTCAGTTTTTATAACACATTAGACGATGTTGAACGCTTATTTGCTGGCCTTGAAAAAGCCAAAATGTTTTTACTGTAACGGATAGAAGGAAACACTATGAGTATCGAAACCTTTGATCCTAATGCTATGGCCGATGTCAGCATGACCGACACCGCTATCGCGCATATTCGTAAACAACTAATTAAAAACGCTAATATGGCGGGCATTCGCTTAGGCGTTAAAAAGAGCGGCTGCTCTGGTTTTAAATACGATATTGAATTTGTTGAACAAGCAACTGATGGCGATCAAACCATTCAAGTAGCCGACGATGTTGCCTTGTTTGTGTCGGAAGAAGCACGGCCATACTTACGTGGTACTGTGATCGATTTCACCAAAGAAGGGTTAAACAGCACAATCAAATTCAATAACCCGAATGCAAAAGATTTGTGCGGATGTGGCGAGTCGTTTTCGGTTTAAATTTTTAAAATAGGTAATATTAGTTCCTGTCTATTTACTAATCGCCCCTGCGGCTAAAACGATTTTGGAGAAGAATATGGAACGCCGCATGGTGGTCGCGCAAGAAGCATGTCCGGCTCGTCAGGTTCCATCTGGCATACCCACGGTTATTCCCGCGGGCACCTTCGTAACTATTAACCAAGCCCTTGGTGGTAATTACACTGTCACCATGAATGGCAATATGGTGCGTGTTGATGGTACTGATGCCGCAGCGTTAGGCTTAGAAGCCGAAGAGATCGTGTTTGAAAATCACGATGATGGTGCCGTTCATGAAGAACAAGTTCGCCAAGCCCTACGCACGATTTATGATCCTGAAATCCCAATCAACCTACTCGATCTTGGTTTAATCTACGGTATTAAGATTCGCGACACAGAAGTCGTCATTGATATGACTCTGACAGCGCCGACGTGTGGCATGGGACCAGTGTTGATATCCGATGTTAAGTACCGCGTAGCTAAGGTGCCAAACGTCACTAAAGTCAGTGTTGAACTGGTTTTCGATCCCCCTTGGCATCGTGACATGATGACCGAAGAAGCTCAGCTAGAAGCAGGGTTATTCTTCTAAACTCACCGTCGTTCATCTAGAGATTGGCCCAAATGGGCATAACCGTGGATTATTCGTCTCACTGGCATTATAGTGTTGTCATAATAACAACAGTAATAATGTTAATTGACTCGGGTTCCTAATGAACGACGCGTATTTTAAAGGTATCACTGCAGCACTACACACCGCCGGCGTCTGCACCCCGACTCTAATCATAGATAGAGCACGTCTCGACAGAAACATTGATCACGTAATAGATGTATTAAACAAAGGCTTTGAATATCGCCTTGTAACGAAGTCGCTGCCATCTATCCCGCTACTCCAGTATGTTATGCGGAGAACGGGAACCCAGCGCCTTATGTGCTTTCACCTGCCATTTTTACTGCAATTGGTTAATCATATTCCATCGTCCGACATTTTGATGGGCAAACCTATGCCTGTGCGTGCCGCTCAGGAGTTTTACGATTGGCATTCAGGGCAAACAAGTAGCATGTGCTTTGCGCCCGAATTACAACTCCAATGGCTGATCGACAGCATGGAACGTTTAGAGCAATACGAAAACCTAGCGAGTCAACGTAATCTGCGCCTTCGCATATGCTTGGAAATCGACGTTGGTTTGCATCGAGGAGGGTTTCGCAATACTGCCGACTTCACTGCAGCCCTTCGATTTATTCGTCGCTCTAATTATCTTACGCTCAGTGGCTTAATGGGTTACGAAGCCCATATCACTAAAATGCCGCTGATATTAGGTGGCATAAAAGGCGCCTTCGCCGATACACAAGGTCGCTATACAAATTTTTTAAATGCGGCAAAGGCAGAATTGGGTGATCACATTCTCGACAACCTATGCATTAATACTGGCGGCAGTACTACCTACACCCTGTACCACAATTCTAAACTCGTGAATGAAATTGCTGCGGGCGCGGCCTTAGTAATGCCCTCTAATTTTTCCGCCGAAACATTAGAGCATCACCACAAGGCAGCCTTTATCGCCGCACCGATACTAAAAAATATTTCTAAACCAGAAATTCCGTTAACACCTGCTATATCAACCATGTTGCGTATTATTGGTGTATTGCCTAAGCGGGCTTGTTTTATCTATGGCGGCAACTGGCTAGCAGATCCTTGTTACCCTGAAGATACCCAACATTGCAAAATTTTTGGTCGCTCAAGCAATCAAGAAATGTATGGCATTCCCGTGGATAGCGATATAAAGCAAGATGACTTTATTTTTATGACTCCGCAGCAGAGCGAATCGGTATTCCTACAATTTGGTACCATAGGTGTTTATGAAGATGGCAGGATATCCGCTTGGTGGAATGTGTTTCAAGAGAACGACATCGAACAACCGCCGGTATATTCTGATATCCCTACAGCGGAAATTTACCCATTAAAATGAAGACAAATAACTCATTAAAAATACTATCTATTGAGCCTGAAAAACAGGCAGATAGCTGTATTATTTGGCTCCATGGCCTAGGGGCAGATGCATCCGATTTTTATCCCATAGGAAAGATGCTTAGTCCTATTTTAGCTGAACACGCTATTCGTTGGATATTTCCACAAGCACCGATTAGGCCGGTTTTTATCAATGGCGGTATGCCTATGCCGTGTTGGTATGACATATTAGCTGTTAATCCCTCTCGTGTTGTTAACCCACAACATGTGGCTGAAACTTGCGCGCAAATAAACGAACTAATAAATCAACAAATAGCGCTCGGTATTGCAGCTAACCGCATCCTATTAGCCGGATTTTCACAAGGTGGCGCCGTGGCCTTGGAATGTGCATTAACCCATCCCAAGGCCTTAGCCGGTTTAATGGCGTTGTCGACCTATTTGATCAAGGCACCAAAACACGTATCTCATTGCGAACTGCCCATATTATTAGTTCATGGCACTGAGGATATGGTCGTACCAATACCCTTGGCCGATGACACCCTCATCGCCCTGCAAGAGCTGGGATTAAAACCACAGAGCCATCGTTTAGCGATGGCACATGAAGTATGCGAGAAGGAAATCAATATTATTTTGGAATTTATTCGCGAGTGTTTACAGCGCTGATTAACTAAAAAATATGTAGCTATCTACTCTGCTTCCAAAACAAATACCCTGACGTAATCGCCGATAAAGTCGGCGGTCCTGCCTCCCTCTTTCTACAGCTCGAGAGCCAGTTAGCTATTGATCGGGGTTAGTTCTACCGCTGCTTGTACGGTCTCTAATTAGCAATATTCGCGATATCTAGCAACTTAAAACAAGAGATCATTAACAAGGGAGCCGCAATCAACAATAATAGTTTGTACTTGATTGATGATGGCTTTAACCAGCTCAGGAAGCACTCGATGATAGCCGTGGAATAACAACTGAACCTAGTAAGAATAGACTAACACACAATAGCAATAGCTCTAAACAGGCCAATATCGAGCAAAGCGTCCTGTTTTGGCAATAACGGTACAGAAAATTAGGCTAAACTATCTGTAATATAATTGAACTCAGTAACACGTTAGTCTGTGCCAAGTAGTTTAAAACCAACCTTGTTGAACCACCAATTACCTTCTAATCTCTTATCAATTACAATACCGTTAGCTCAACCTACTGTAGATATTGCTAGCTCAACAAGGTCTATCACGCCAGACATAGGTGATTTTTTGGCTAACTGCACCATACTTGTTGTAGATGACAACCTCACAAACAGATCCGTTGTTCTAGGGCTATTGGAGGCACAAAATGGCACTATTCTCGAAGCCGTTGATGGTGAAGATGCACTAAATATATTGAAGACATACAACAAGAGCTCCATTGATATCATTTTAATGGATTGTCAGATGCCAAAACTGGATGGTTATCAAACAACTCAATGCATTCGGAATGGCGAAGTAGGCCAAAAGTACGCTGCTATACCCATCATCGCATTAACAGCTGCCGCAATGTCGGGGGAAAAAGAGAGGTGTTTAGCTGCTGGCATGAATGACTACTTAGCGAAACCCGTCGACTTCGATCAATTGATATTTAAACTTAAGTTTTATATAGAAAACGTAGAAGATATTTCGACATCAATCCAAAATCCAGTTCTAGATATAGACGCTATTTGGGATAGACAAGGCGCGTTATCTCGCCTCAACAACAGCCAAGAACTACTGATAAGTATCTACGATATTTTCTGCGAAACGAGTCCAGAAATACTGGCGTCATTGAAGTTAGCTTTAGACAAATTGGATATCGATGCCATCCATCGCCAAGCCCACAAGTTAAAAAGTCCAGCGTTGACCGTTGGCGCCATTAAAGTTGCTCAAATTGCGCTGCAGCTTGAGTCGGCAAACGAAGAAGAGTTACAAAGCGCCAAAGATAACTTGTTATATGAGTCATTAGAGACCGAATATCATTTGTTTGTGAACCTTACTAAGCACGAACTAAGCCGATAACTGCTTCAAGACGCCAATTCCCCCTCTTTGGGCTGAACCTCTTCCTGCCTTCTGGTATCCTTCGCATCCTCAAATGGCCAAATGAATTTAGCCAAGACTCAAGAACAGAGCCCTGTAGGACTGGATATGATTACCCTCTACGGCATAAAAAACTGCGACACTATGAAGAAGGCCCGCACATGGCTTGATGATGCCGGCGTTGCCTATGAATTCCATGATTACAAAAAAGATGGCCTACCAGCGGTGTTATTGGACGCTTGGTTAGCAAGCCCTGGTTGGGATGCGCTAATAAATCGCCGAGGCACGACTTGGCGGAAGCTACCAGACGACGTTAAAGAAGCCATTGATGAGACTTCTGCTCGGGCCATTATGCTAGAGAACCCATCAATCATTAAGCGTCCGCTATTAGATACCGGCAGCACTCGACATCTTGGTTTTAAAGCCGACGAATACAAACATCTACTACAAGAAATAATGTGAGGAATTCCCATGACAACTTTTGCACTAGCTATCGGTGTAGGTACTAAAAACAGCAAAGGCGAATGGTTGGAAGTGTACTTCCAAAAGCCATTATTACACCCTGCCGATAGCTTAGTTAATGCGGCTCTTGAAACCTTGGGCTACGAAGGTGGCAACGTGGCACTGGATGTCGATGGTGGTGAACTAACCGCTTTCGCTGATGCCATTGAAGCAGTAGCCCCAGAGCAAGCTGCGTTAGCACGCGCATGTACAGAAAGCGTTCGTCCAATCACTGTGACAATTTTAGATACCGATGCACAAGCGACCAGCACCCCAGAGGTTTATCTCAAGCTGCATCTTCTGTCGCACCGTTTGGTTAAACCACACGGTGTTAATCTGGCCGGTATGTTTGGTCTACTACCAAACGTTGCTTGGACAAACCAAGGTGCAATTGATCTAGCAGAACTTCCCGAAGCACAGTTAAAAGCACGTTTGAATGGCGAATTACTCAGCGTTAACAGCGTTGATAAATTCCCACGTATGACCGATTACATAGTGCCAAGCGGCACACGTATTGCGCATACTGCGCGTGTACGTTTAGGTGCTCATATTGGTGAAGGCACAACCATCATGCATGAAGGCTTCGTTAACTTTAATGCCGGTACATTGGGCGTTTCTATGGTCGAAGGTCGTATCTCTGCTGGAGTTGTTGTTGGCGACGGCTCAGATCTAGGTGGCGGTTGTTCGACAATGGGCACCCTATCCGGTGGCGGCAACATCATCATTTCAGTCGGCGAAAAATGTTTACTAGGTGCGAACGCTGGTATCGGTATTCCACTAGGTGATCGTTGTACGGTGGAATCAGGTTTGTACGTTACTGCAGGCACTAAGATCCAAGTATTGGATGATCAAAAGCAAGTTGTCGATACTGTTAAGGGTCGTGATCTTGCCGGTAAATCGGACCTACTGTTCCGTCGTAACTCTATCTCTGGTGCTGTTGAGTGTGTGACCAACAAGAGTGCAATTGCTCTAAACGAAGAATTACACGCGAATAACTAAGCGTCCGCTTACTCCAACAGGTCTAACGATCGTTAGACCTTCGCGAGGCTGAAGCTGTAAACGCAGTTTTGGCCTCTCAACACCGCAACGCCCTTCGTAATTTTTTAAGCACGCCGCCTATTGCTTGGTCAAAGTTTTGACCAAAATAGTATTTTGAACAATTGTAAATCAGTCATTTTCCCGACACTGTAAACCCCTGTACTGATATGTAACTCAGTAGGTGGCTATTTGTGTCGATTTGCTCACAGCCAATGTAAACCTAAAAAACATGACTAACATTAGAATCAGAAGAAGCGAAACAGCCTCTCACCACGATAACAACAGCAGTAATAAAAAGAGCGACGTCACCGATAGAATAAAAATAACAACGGCGACGAATACAAGAATAAAGCTCAGACACTCCCTGCTCGGGCCTAACATAACATGTGTTAGGCCCTCTTCATTTCTAAGCCCGTAAATCCAAAATACATATACAAAAAAGCCCCGAAACAAATCGAGGCCTTTTGTTTTTCTAACGCTAATAACTAAGAGATCTTATTTAATATCAAAGACGGCGCGGCGATTTTGAGCACGACCTTCAGCAGTATCATTGCTCGCAACAGGACTGGTTTCACCAAACCCTTTTGCATCAATACGATCAGCACTTACACCCTTCTTCATTAGGTAAGCACGCACGTTGTTAGCACGTTCTTGGCTGAGGTTTTTATTAAACGTCTCAGGACCTGTGTTATCGGTGAAGGCAGACACAGTGATAGAAGCATTTGGATATTGTGCTAGCTCGTTCGCAGCATCGTCCAGCATCTACTTTATCGATACTGACAACACCGACGACTCGACCTCGAACAAAACATTACTGATAGAACCTGTGAACTGAGCACAGCCATTGGCATCAACCGTTAAGCCTTTAGCCGTCAGTGCACACTGATCAAGATCGTTAGCAATACCGCCATGATCATCGTCATTCGAACCCGCTGCTGTCGCAGGTAAAGCGGCAAGTTGCTCGGTATCCAATTGCATTGCTTCTGCAGAGCCAGCATCTTCGGCTTTGCCCTCGGTGCAGCAGCCATCATAGTATTCCGATGAGAAGTCATTGGCGGCAACAGCAGATTTTTCCGCGTCATAGCTGGCAACCCGATCGCTGCTTTCTATGCCAAAGCGATAACCGACTTCCAACATGTATACGGCGTGGTATGAAATATTGTCTTGTAAATCATCAATGCGCGCTTCCACACGACCAAAAAACTCATCGTTCATTTCGTACTGTATGCCAGCACCTAGCGACAAAAAGCCACCTCGAGAGTCGAGCGATGGATAACCATCTTTTTCAAACTCTTCCTGACCTAAACCAAGTGCCACGTATGGCTTTAATGCTTTTTCGCCGAAAAAGTACAAACCACTTAAACGAAACTGATTGATATCAGCACGCTCAGAGGCTTGGGTCGGAGATGGCATAACAACTGAACCCTCTACCGCGAAATTATTGTTAAACATATAGCCTAGTGATGCTTCAATTTCGTAGCTATGACGAGCTCTAATACCTTGTTCGTCGTAAACATCACCGAACGGATCATTGTCAAAATAACCTGCACCAAACGTCATATACATATTTTCATTGGCAATGGCAGAGGTAGACGCAAGAGCGCCTAGTGCGATCAAGCCTGCTTTTAAGATTGGATGCTTATTCATGTTCAGTCCTTGTTTACACGGTACAAATTTGAATTTGGCGCATAGTACCGAATTGACAGAAAAAGACACCCCGAATGTGTAGTTTTGTAAAGCTTAGAAGGTTAGTTTGCAGGAACTTTACTTAACATTAATAATCGTATGAACATTTTTTAAATGCCGTCCTATTCCAACTCAAACAGCTGAAATACCGCGCTGCCGTTTCAACGCAGCTTGATAGTATTCTTTAGTGTTACCAGGTGACAGCACCAGCTGAGCGCGTGCAACAACGCCCGCGAGATCGGATATCGAAATGTCGGTCTCGTACAGACCGTGCAACACCCCCTGAAAACTAGCCTCAATCATCAGTTCGGCACCTAAACTGACCGGTGAGATAACCGATAGAATGGTAGTTTGTACAACCAATGCCTCGCCATCGACTAACGCGGGTTGCAACAACTCACGAGCCGAATGCTCCATCAAGGCCACAATTTGCGGTGTTGAAAGAACTTTAGCCTGGTCCGTCGCGGTCAATGCGCAGGTATCTGATTCGGTAACGCGGTAATTAAAAACGTAGGATTGCCCAATGTGCATAGCGAAAACTCAACTGCTGGCAGGAATGGATCTGCCGTGTAAGTTAATGCATCTCGATCTCAATGTCGCGCACTAATGATAAAATTAATAATAAAGTGTAAAGAAGCGACTATTTCTGGCTGTGATACCATTGCCTCAATTGAAATTGCTAGCGTCTACTTTTATGAATAAACAAAAACGCATCGAAATATTCAACCGACTTAGGGCTGAAAATCCGACCCCCATTACGGAGCTAGAATACAGCTCACCCTATGAGTTGTTAGTGGCCGTAACGCTATCCGCTCAAGCAACCGACGTGAGTGTCAATAAAGCAACACGCAAGCTCTTTCCTGTCGCTAATACCCCAGAAGCTATGCTGAAGTTAGGCGAAGAAGGCCTAAAAGAGTACATCAAAACGATCGGCTTATTTAATAGCAAAGCCAAGAATGTCATCAAGATGGCAGAACTGCTAATCGAACGCCACAACAGTATCGTGCCGGATAACCGCGATGATCTTGTTACCTTACCCGGAGTGGGACGTAAAACAGCCAACGTTGTGTTGAATACCGCTTTTGGGCAGATTGCGATGGCAGTGGATACTCATATTTTTAGGGTATCGAATCGTACTAAAATCGCTCCTGGAAAAAACGTTGATGAAGTAGAACAACGACTCTTGCGCTTGGTACCACAAGAATACTTAATGGATGCACATCATTGGCTCATTCTTCATGGACGATACGTATGTGTCGCCAGAAAACCTAAGTGCGGTTCATGCTTGATTGAAGATTTGTGTGAGTTTAAAGACAAAACGAGCGATTAAATATTTAACCGGTAAGAGGATTTAACGATGAGAATTTTGCACACTATGATACGTGTTGGCGATCTCGACGCTGCCATTCATTTTTACACCCAAGTTATGGGTATGAAGCTTCTGCGTCGCAGCGACAATGAGGAATACAAGTACACTTTAGCTTTCGTTGGCTTTCAATCCGAGTCTGAAGGAGCTGTGTTAGAACTCACTTATAACTGGGATCAAAACAGCTATGACTTAGGCAGTGGCTACGGTCATATCGCAATCGAAGTCGATGATGCCGCCGAGACATGTGACGCCATTCGCGCTGCCGGTGGCAAAATCACTCGTGAAGCAGGGCCAGTAAAAGGAGGATCCACTGTGATTGCATTTGTTGAAGATCCCGATGGCTATAAGATAGAACTGATTCAGAAAAAACCGGCCTATCCTATCGAAATGTAATCAACTGATCGTCTGATTCCCACGAGAGTGTCGATACTACTTCTCCGCAGATTCTCTGCACATTGCTTTTTAGCCTGCTAGGCTATAAGCACTACGTAGAGGATTTTGGACATGCTATTAGACAACCTAAACATCAAGATGCGCCACAGCGTCATCATTGGACTTGTCGTTGTTGGGCTTGGGATCATGGCCTTTGCTAGTGTTCAGCAGCTCGTTAAAACCAAACTTCTTAGTGAAACACAGATCAATATCGAGCGAGTGCAAAGCGATATTCTGTTATTACGTCGCCATGAAAAGGATTTTCTAGCTCGCAACAACGTGTCCTATCAGGCCAAATTTAACGATAGCGTTACAGCAATGCAAGCTCACATCACCAGCTTGTTAAAAGATCTAGAAGCGTTAAATTTAAGCACCACTCCAGTTAGCCAGCTGAGCGATATCATTGCTGCATATGCTGTTCAATTTAATGCGGTAGTTAGTAACAACAACAGGGCGTTACGGACGGCTGCGTGAGGCCGTACATCAAATCGAGGACGACGCGTAGGCAGACAATCAATACGATGTACTCTATCAAGTACTCATGCTTCGTCGCCACGAAAAGGACTTTATGTTGCGTCTTGATCTCAAGTATCGCGATAAATTTATTAGCCAAATGGCAGAGTTCCGTCAGTTAAGATTTAACCCACCTTAATGCCTCATTGAAGAACTATGAAACCGAATTCTTAGGCCTAGTTGCTGAACAAGAAGCCGTAGGCATGAGCCCAAGTGAAGGGTTAATTGGTGATATGCGCACCAAAATTCATGCCACCGAAGACGCGTTAAACATCATGCAAAACGCTTTGAGAGACGCAGTAGCAAAGCTTCAAACCAATGTTTTTATAACACTTGGCATCGTCATTGCCGCTATTATTGGTATTAGTGTTGTTTTAATCACCATGGTATCTCGAACTATCTATTTACCCATTCAATTGATTACCAGCAAAATTCGCAATATTTCACAAAATCTCGACCTCACCCAAAGAGTCAACTTCAATTCGCGTGATGAAATTGGTTCATTGTCGAACTCCTTCGATCATTTGCTGGGAGTACTGTGTGATACGACTGTTGCTGTTAAAGGCACATCAAATTCAGTATCTGATGCATCGGTAACGCTGACGCACATTACCAATGAAGTTTCTAAAGCCAGTAATCTACAGCAGCAGAGGAACAAACGGTTGCGGCAGCAGAAATAAATCGTAATGTAGGACGAATCAATGGACTCGCAGTATCTTGTCACTATCAGGCACAAGATGCCTCTGGTGCAGGCAGTAAATTAAAGGAACTGGCGATTAGCTTGTCGCACAATACTGCCCGTTTAAAAGTCGATTAAAGCGCCTGTAATTACGCGATAGGATACACAATACGATCGTTATAGCCTGTGATGACTTCAACCGTTCCATGCCACTCTTGATCGAGAGTGGTATCGCCGCTATCAATAATTAAAGGCCGCCCAGTAAGCGCTGTAATTTTCGTTTTGGTAGAGATAATTAAAATATTGTCTTTACCCATTCCTCGCAAAATTCGGGGACTAAACTGTTGATTTCCGCGTCCAAATATATGTCCTTGCCCCCCCATACTACTCACTACCGCTTTACAATGTGCATGCTCTTGCATCAGTGCCCAAATCTGTTGTTCGTTGATGTCATGGGCTATTAATTCACGATTAAGTACGGCATCAACACCCAACAAAGTATTGTCTAAACCAAGTTCATCCATGATCGCTAGCGTCGTTTTACCTGAGCCGATCAAATACACGACGTCCTCGTCCATAGAATTAATGATATCCGCAGCGATATCAGCAACAACTAACGATTCATCCTCTACTCCACCCTGCTTAACAGCTTGGACAAAATGTCCGGCCTGAGGAACCCGCATATCACCGTAGTGTTTGGCGCGAACTTGATTCTGGCGAAATGCATCTTCATCTAAATCACGTACTTCTGCTGCGCGGATATCCACCAGCTTGCCATCCAACAAATGACGTAATACTTCGCCACTCGCCACTGGGGTAACACCATAAACGCTAGAATGTATTTTCACGCCGGCAG
This sequence comes from Thalassolituus sp., assembly GCF_034111725.1. Lineage (GTDB taxonomy): Bacteria > Pseudomonadota > Gammaproteobacteria > Pseudomonadales > Oceanobacteraceae > Thalassolituus. The sequence goes on from NZ_JAWUWR010000011.1 coordinate 51,231, forward strand.
GGACGCCGAGTACAGGAAGTTGCTCGCCGATCACAGCGCAAATATCGCGTGCAGTGCCATCGCCACCGGCAAAAACAAGGACGTCTGGTTTTGCCGACAACATGAATTCAGCGGCTTCACGGGTTTGCTGAGCAGAGGTTGGTTGAGCCATAGATATCGGCAAGGTTTGATAATCAAAGCCAAGCTTCTTCAACAAATTCTCGCCCATATCATCTGGACAAGTTATAAATCGACAGTGATCTCGGTAGGGCAAAAGCACTTGTAAAGCTTGTTCGGTACGCACACCGGAGCGCTGCTCAGCACCACGAGCAAAAGCTTCAGCTACAACGAGTTCACCATCACTCCCCTTTAAACCAACAGCGCCGCCAATGCCCGCAAAAGGGTTAATAATCAGACCAAAGGTCAACATGCAATTTCTCTAAACTGGTGAAATAACTATTGTTAGTAATGCTAGAACCAATCGCTCAATTTAATACCAATACCAAAGCGTTCTTGGTATCGATTATAATCGATTAAGCTTTCACCATAGCCATTAAAATACTGTACGTACCCTTTCATTTTACGGGTCAATGGAAAACTCCAACCTAAATTAACCGAGCCTCGATTTTCATTCCAATCTAAGTTATCACGTAAAGTGATCATAAATTGGTGATGTCTCATCACATGCAAATACGTTAATTCACCGTATCCTAAGTAGTCTTCGATGTCTGGATTGTCGTTATCGCTTGGATCTTCAGGATCCGCAGACTTACTTTCTGGAATACGCCACCATGCGCGCATGTGAAAGACACCAATAGGAACAACAACAGCGGCGTCGCCGATGATCCGATTCCAACTACGAGATAGAGTGCTCGTTTGACCATTTGACTGATGATTTAATGACACCCCAACCAAATCCAACCAATAGTTTTTCAACTGCCAGGTAAACATTAACTCTGGTTCGTGGTTCGTTTCGCGAAATGGCTTAGAGATGGCTGCATTGTATACCTGCCAATACGACACACTGGTATAACCAAATTCAACTTTACTCAACTTGCCTAGCACATCTTCAGCAAGAACTGTTTTGATACTTAACTGCATCACGGCTTCAACATGCTGAAAACCATCTTCACGCGTACCATCACCACCACTTACATTACTAATGGCTCGCTCTATTTCTTTATCACTAGGACGGACTTGATATGTTAGAGGCAAAATATAGTTAGGCCGATGAGGAAGCAGCACATACGGATTAGATGACGCTAAACGTTCTGTTTGTATTTTCTCTACTAGCCCCCGAAATTGACGAACGGTAGGATCAAGCTCCTCTTCGGAAAGCACTTCAACACGCTGAGATTCGGTGGCTATGTCTGATTCAAAATTAACAGCCCCAAATACCGGAAGGTTGTCATCCTCTTGCGCACAGAGGAGAGACGACAATACTAGTAACAAGGGAACCAACAAAGAGATACGCATGGCATTAACGACTATAGGCAAACCAAATTAGCGCTCATGATAGCGGCCAAGTAAGCCAGCCGCTATGAGGAATTAAAAATTCACGCGCTAGCTATTCACACGGCAAGTTTGTCTGCTTCGAAATATGGCGTGCGCGCAGCTTGGAACTCGTTTTTGCAATGCGGGCAAACACGAACTTCTTTGCTCAAGATACGATTGTGCAAGTGATACTGCTGGCTGTCCTTCTCCCAACAATAGGAACAATACGGCTGGCCATAGGGCTTGCTATCCAATGTACGATAGTAAGCATCGCCGCGACGCCGCATATTGCCGCGATAGGTTAAGACCTCATTTAAGCGAATCAGCTCAGCGTCTTTGTCTTCAACATTGCCCTGCAATATCGACAGCTCCATCTTAGCTTCTGAAATAGAGCCAACCAGTTCGGCTAATAGACGCTTCATCTCGCTTTTATCGAGCACGTAACCCGATGCACGAAACAAGCGGGCAATCTCTAACGCGCCCTGTAAACAATCTAATACCGAGCTAACTTTCCCATGACCTGCCATATAATCACCTCTATCATTCTTTTTATGGCGTTCGAGCATTCAAAACTCGACGAAATTCTGACGAAAAGCCGTCAAAACCCAATATTTAGAGGGATACAGCAGAATTGGTGCCAAATTTGATAGGCTTAGTTTGCAACTCTAAAACGCTACTTGCGTTGACCTACGACAACGCATAGCAAAACCAAGCACATGCCAAAGAGCTGTCCCATGCTAATCTCTTCGGACATAAAAAATATCCCGACAAGCACCGCAACAACAGGATTGACCAATCCTAAAAAACTCAGCCGTTGAATTGGAATAGCTTTCATCGCCCGAAACCACGCCCAATAACCCACGCCCATACCAATAGGGCCTAACCAAGCCAATGCCAGCATGCCACTTGGCGTAATATCGGGAACCTCGCGACCACTTAAAATTACGTAGAGCAGCAAAACCACCCCAGAAATAAACAGCTGAGCACTGGTGAATTGCAGCGGCGGGATATCCTTAATCCAACGCGCCGTCAGCAAACTACCGCACGCCATAATAAAGCTCGCCGATAAAGCCGCAGCCACACCCCATGAATCTAACGATTCTGTTGATTGCCAAACTAAACAAGCGACCCCAAGCACGCCACCGATAGCGGCAAACACATGATGCATCTCTGGGCGTATACCGAAGATCGCGCGAATCATAATTACTTGCAGAGGTAACGTGGCAACCAAGGTTGCTGCAATACCACCCGGCAAACGCCCGATCGCAATAAATAGCAACGATGTAAAAATGGCAATATTCAGCATACTTAGCAAAGCAATGCGCCAACCGAATTGGATCCATACCGACTTGGGAACCATCCATACCATTAAGCATCCAGGAATACTGATCCTTAAAGCGGCCAGCCAAAAAGGATCAATTCCAACCAGCCATCGTTGAGTAACCGAATAAGTCGTTCCCCAAATGATTGGCGCCATTAAAGCCATCAGCCAAATAGATAGCGTACTTTGTGGTTGCAGCTGCATAAACTACCTTCATATAAAGATTCTTTATTGAAAGATAAATGGTTATACACCAAGAGGCAATTACCTTTACATTAAGATAAATCTAACGGCATAATTTTACAGTCTATCCAGATAAGAGCAGCAACCCGTGACAGATGACGAATCACATACATCAATTAATGATCATATCGATGAGATTGCCAAACAATGGCAACGAGAAAGACCCGATCTAGACCCAAACCCTATGCTGCCAATTGGAAGGATTTATCGTCTATATCAGCACTTGAGAACCGCAATCGAGACCGTCCACCAGCAGTTCGGGCTCGCGACCGGCGAGTTTGATGTATTAGCGACATTACTGAGAAATGGCGAACCCTATTGCATGACTCCAACGGCGTTGTTCCGCTCAGCTATGTTGACATCGGGAGCAATGACTAATCGCCTGAATCACCTCGAAAAAGCGGGATGGATTGAGCGTATCCACGATCAAAATGATCGTCGTAGTTTACTCGTACAATTATCAAAAGACGGCAAAGCACTCATAGATCAAATGATCGTAGAGCACTTAAAGATAGAAACTAAACTTCTGAATAACCTGACACAAGATGATCAAACACAATTGAATACCTTGCTTAAAAAGTGGCTGTCAGCGTTTGAATAACGCCCACAGCCAACCCCGCTTACTTTTCTACAAAGGCCCGTTCAATCACGTAGTGACCTAATTCACCACTGCGAGTTTCTTTGAATCCGCGCTCATCAAGAATTTTCGTAAAGTCTGCCAGCATGGCAGGACTGCCGCACAGCATGAAACGATCAGTTTCAGGATTAAGATCTTCCAATCCCAAATCCGCCGTCAGCTTTCCGCTAGTTAATAAATCAGTTAAGCGCCCCTGATTGCGGAATTCTTCACGGGTGACCGTTGGGTAATACAACAGTTTTTCGCGCACGATATCGCCAAAATATTCGTTGTTTGGCAGTTCATTTTCAATACGATCACGGTACGCCAACTCAGAAATATTACGCACGCCGTGAGTCAGAATCACTTTATCAAACTGCTCATACACATCCGGGTCTTTAATAATGCTTAAAAACGGTGCTAATCCAGTACCTGTGCTCAGTAAGTATAAATTCTTACCCGGCAATAAATGATCCGTCACTAACGTGCCCACGGGCTTAGTACCCACCAGCACCTCATCACCCACGGCTAATTTTTGTAGATGTTGAGTCAACGGGCCGTCTTGAACTTTAATAGAAAAGAATTCCATCTCTTCTTCATAGTTTGCACTGGCTATGCTGTAAGCGCGTAATAAGGGCTTATCATTTATCTCCAAGCCGATCATTGTGAAGTGACCGTTTTTGAAACGCAGCCCTTGATTACGAGTCGTCGTAAAGCTGAACAAGGTGTCATTCCAGTGATGCACGCTGGTAACGGTTTCGCGGATCAAATTACTCATGTTCGCCTCGTGAAAAATTACAACAAATTGATTACTTGCTAAACAGGTTACGCCTCGGCAAACTATCGGTAAAATGACTTGTTTTGATATCGGTATTCGGTTTTACCGATCAAGTAACATTGGAACTCGGAATCGCTTATGCGCTATACGCTACGCCAGTTGGAAGTTTTCCTCGCCATTGCTCACACAGGTAACCTCACCCGCGCCGCCAATCATTTGGCCATGTCGCAGAGTGCGGCCAGCAGCGCACTAAAGGATTTTGAAACGCAGTTCGAAGTGCAGCTGTTTGATCGCGTGGGTAAACGTCTGCAACTAAATGAGCAAGGCCGATTAGTTCGCCCAAAGGCAGAAGCACTTATGGCGCTCGCCCAAGACTTTGAGCAGGCGCTTATTCGCCATGCCGAGGCTGGGCCATTGAATGTTGGCGCCACCCTATCCATCGGTAACTATCTAGCGGTTGGCTTAATGGCCGAGTATATGAACGATCACCCCGACGCCCCCGTCACCTTGGATGTCGCCAATACCGAGCACATTGCTGAACGGGTGCTGAATTTTGAACTGGATATCGGCCTCATTGAAGGCGAATTACATCACCCAGAACTTGATGTAATTCCTTGGCGGGAAGATTCGCTAGCGGTGTTCTGCGACCCTAGCCATCCCTTGGCTGAGCTGCAAAATCAACGCCCACTTACCGACGACGATTTACTGACCCCTCGTTGGATTTTGCGTGAAAGCGGCTCGGGAACACGCCAAGCGTTTGATCGGGCTATGCACGGTATCTTGCCCAAATTACACATCGCCTTGCAGTTACAACACACAGAAGCCATTAAGCGTGCCGTTGAAGCGCAACTCGGAGTGGGCTGTTTATCGTTAATTACCTTAGAAGACGCCTTTAAACGCGGCAATCTGACGCAGCTACATACACCCACCCGAAATTTTCGCCGCCAATTATATTTAATTGTGCATAAGCAGAAGTACCGCAGCGCTGGCATTCAAGCGTGGATTGACTTGTGTATGACCAAAACCGGCTAACGGCATCTGTTCTACTTGATCATTAAATCATCTGATCGAGGTATTTCTTGGTAGTTAGAAAAGGGCCATGCTGAATTAATACAAGAATAATTAACTGAGAGTCATTTATGAGCACGCAACCGAGCACCCTACGTGTAGGCCGTCGTTATCGCGCTAACCGCTTAAACGGCCCCTACGACGCCATCGTTATTGGCTCCGGCATTGGTGGCCTAACAACCGCTGCCTGCCTAAGCAAAATGGGGAAAAAAGTCGCTGTGTTCGAGCAGCATTACACCGCTGGGGGTTTTACTCATAGCTATGATCGAAATGGCTACGAATGGGATGTAGGCGTGCATTACATCGGCGATGTGGGTGCAAATCATACTCTGAGCAAACGCCTTTTCGACTACATTACCGATGGCAAACTTAAATGGGCGCCACTCGCGGATAACTACGACCGCTTGTTTATTGGTGATCGCCAAATTAATTTAGTGGCTGGTCCTAAAGCATTCAGTGATGAATTAAAGAGAAATTTTCCCGGTGAAGAACAAGCAATCGATACTTATCTCGATTATTTAGCCCAAGTCGCAAAAGCAATGCCGGGCATTACCATTGGAAAAATACTACCCGAATTTATCGCCGGAACATTTAATCGCTGGCAAAGTAAAAAAGCACCTAGCTTTGTTCGTAAGACTACTCAAGAAGTACTAGAAACTCTGACGAAAAATCAAGAGCTCATCGCCGCACTCACAGGTCAATGGGGTGACAACGGCCTGCCACCGAATGAGTCGAGTTTTATTATTCATGCCCTAATCGCTCGCCACTATTTATACGGTGGTTATTATCCGATTGGTGGTGCGTCGGAAATGGCGAAAAACATAATTCCCGTTATTCAGCAAAGTGGCGGTGACGTATTTACCTACGCCGATGTTAAACAAATCATCATTAAAAATGGTGCTGCTGCAGGGGTTAAAATGGCGGATGGCGAGAATATTTTCGCACCCGCTATTATCAGTAATGCCGGTGTGTACAATACCTTTGGCCCCCTGCTGCCAGACAACGCGCCCAGCAAAGATTATTACCAAGAAAAACTCACGCATGTGCGCCGCTCTATGGCCAGCGTGTGTTTATATATTGGCATAAAAGACACTGCAGAAAATTTGCAACTGCCGAAAACCAATTTATGGATATACCCTGGGACCGATTATGCCAAACACGTTAGTGAGTTCTTAGCCTCCCCTGACGACCACGACGTGCCGCTCGTGTACATCTCATTTCCATCAGCTAAAGATCCAAGCTTCGCCAGCCGTTATCCGGGCCGAGCGACGATTGAGATAGTCGCACCTGGGCCATTCGAGTGGTACTCAGAGTGGAAAGATAAGCCGTGGGGCAAGCGTGGTGACGACTACGAAGCCAAGAAAGAAGCTTATTCCCAGCGCCTGCTGGAAAAACTCTACGAAAAATTGCCACACTTGCGTGGAAAAATCGATTACTACGAACTCTCGACGCCACTATCAACCGATTACTTCTGCCGCTACAGCGAAGGCGAAATTTATGGTCTAGACCATACCCCAAGCCGCTTTGAGCAAGATTGGCTAAAGCCGAAAACTCAGATTCCGGGGCTATATCTTACAGGACAAGACATCATGACCTGTGGCGTTGCTGGCGCTATGATCGGCGGCTTAATAACCACTTTAGGCCTTAGTGGCTGGAAGGGACTTGGGTTAGCCAAGAAGATGTTTGTTGGTTAAAGGAACGGGCATAGATCGCAATCCTGAGAAGAATTGACTAAAGTCAGATAGGTATCAACGGATTTTCAAGTACACTGAAATCCGAAAACACGATGACAAGAATCATAAAAAGGATCGAACTATGCCCTACACACCCGACATAACCGCAGAACTGAACATCCTTGCTCGTTTCAACCTTTCGACCACTCAAGAAGGCATCAAGATTCATTCATCAGCCGCGCCAGATGTCATTGCTGCCACCGAGCGACTATTCAACAAAGGCCTAATAAGCCAAGCAGATGGTGGCTACCTAACAGAACTAGGACGCAATGCCGCCGAGCACGCCCAGAATTTACTGCTAATTATCAAGGGATAGGATACCAGCCCATAAGCCTCTGCTCCGTGTTTTGCAGAGGCGAATCTCTTATACTGTGGCCTTAGCTTGTATTAGATGACCACTGTTCTTATGAATTCTCGCGCATTACGTTACCTAACCGCCTACTCTGCTGACGTCCAGCATCAAGCTAGTGAGCTTCTTGCGGCCAATCGCCTTGGCGAGATCATCAAAAAACGGCACCCTGATAAACATACCCTTTCTTCTGCAAACGTACTGTACGCCTACGCTCAAGAAATTAAAAATGAGTACCTGCGTTCATCTCCGCCCATTAGCAAAGTCATTTACGACGATAAAATTCATGTGGTCGAGCACGCACTTGGTTTGCATACCTTTATTAGCCGAATTCAGGGCAATAAACTTAAAGCCAAACATGAAATCCGCATATCCACATTGTTTCGCAACACGCCTGAAACCTTTTTACGCATGATTATTGTTCATGAGTTAGCGCATTTACGCGAAAAAGATCACAACAAGGCGTTTTATAAACTTTGCCAATATATGGAGCCTAATTACTTTCAATTGGAATTAGATGTACGACTCTACTTATGCCATAGAGATGAATACGGCGACTTATGGTAAGAGCTTATTCTGACTGATTAACGGCTAAAAACTGCCGCACACAAGTTTCACAGATACAGGCTTTGCCTTGCAATTCATCGGGCAATAAATCGATAAGCGCTCGCGGTACTGACAAGTCTTCAGCCATACACCAGCACTGCGATTTTCCTGCCTCCACCGCACAAGCGTTTGAAGTCTTACACAGTGGGCATAACGCTGGATCAATAACGAATGTTGGCATGTATTTTTATCTCCACCATAAAAACGCCTGCCTAAGCGGGCTGCTCAAACCTAGAACCAACAAAAGTCTATTGCAGTTGGCCTATTAAATCGAGATCAACTTAACTTCGGTTTCTCCAGCAACCGTCATTTCCACTGCCTGGTCATGCAGACGTCTTACTTAACAGTCACTAAAGCGGGTGACTATGCGTATCACCCCGATCAAAACTGCACTTTCTTATTCTTAAAATTTTGTTAATCCTCTTTTTAACCGCTTAGTTAAGATAAAGCCCTCTCAATAATTCAAATACCGGTTAAATGCGGCCATAAGTAGCAATCTAGCACACCGAGCTACTCTTCTTATTACTGGATGATCCAACTTCCAATTCAGCAGAAACCCGAATCAACGACCTGCATTTTTAACACTACGAGACGAGTATGTAACAAAGCAAGACATACTTTCGATCTTGTCTTTTCTAACCTAATCAAAAAGGTATCCTCTTTCGGGTAATTCGAAACACTCTTAGTACATAAAAATTTACCGATATCAGCTTGGCCTTATAAGACCGAAGAATAATAAAAAAGGATATACAATGAGCACCAAAATAATTCTCGCATCTGTTTTGGTTTTAATATTCAGGTCCATCAGTTGGGCCGCTGATGATTCGTCATTTGAGAACAATACCGCCACCGAAAAGAAGGCTAAGCTCGAAGCAACAGTGATGAATCAGAACATACCGTTAGAAAAAAGAATAAAAGCACTAAAGACCCTTTATAGTAGCCTCACTACAAATGGACGTATCACACGAAATATCTGCATCTGAAATCCTTTAGGAAAATCTAACCCGATTGCCAACACTGTTGAAGATCAGGCACTCAGATCACTTCACTATGGAATGGATTTAAATGTTACTATTCTTAATAATGAACGTGATTTAGTTGAAAATTTTGAAACTCGAACCACCTGCGATGCTATATTAAGTCGCGGCGCAATGGCTATGCAGTTTAATAAATTCACTGGCACGATTGAAGCTGTTGGGGCATTGCCCGAGCGCAAACACTTGCAATTACTGATGCAGGTATTTACCAGCGCCAAAATGAGCCGTTTCATGTCTGACGGGCAATATACGATGATGGGCGTTGCCACCGTTGGTGGGAACTATGCCTTTATGGAATATTTTAGTTTTTTAATTAAGAAGCGCTCGGTATATTGAGTATTAATCTAGCACCGTCTTTATAATCGTCATCTAGCGATAAGTATCCTTTCTGCTTACGTGCAAATTCGCCGCACAAACTCAAACCTAAACCATAACCGGCCTCTCCTTGAGTGCCTAGATTACTAGCAACACTGCCATTAAATAGTTCATTTATTAGTTTCAATGGAATACCGTCACCTGTATCCGTTACAATTAATCTAACCTCTGATCCGACAAACTTGGTTTCAATATGAATACTGCCATTATCTTGGGTAAACTTAATTGCATTTGCCAATAGGTTTCGGATAATTGTTTTAGTTAAATTAGAATCAAGAATCGCGATTGCATTCACGTTCTTATCATGTGTGACTTTAAGATTTTTCAATGTCAAACTATCGCTCATCAAATCCAGCGACTCTATTATCAGCGGATCTAAAGAAGTCGCTTTCAACTCAACCTGAATAGCACCTAGTTGACTGCGAGACCATTGTAAAATTTCATCGAGTAATTGATAGACTTTAAGTGATGATTCCAAAATTCCGTTTGCCATTTGAACTACGCGCTCTGGCTTTAGGGTATCTACTTTATTCTGCAACAGTCTCGAAAGACCCAAAATACCGTTAAAAGGAGAGCGTAAATCATGAGAAATAACAGCGAATATTTGTTGCTGATTTTTTTGCATACGCTGCAAGTAACGGTTATGAAGTCTCAGCTCTAATTGACTAATAACCTGCTTAGCCAAAATATTTAATGCTAGCTGTTGTTTCTCATCCAGCTTTTTAGGTTCCGTATCAATCACACATAACGTACCAATTGGCATCCCATTTTTGCTAACAAGAGGTGCCCCCGCATAAAAGCGAATATCCGGCGCGCCAGTTACTAATGGATTATCAGAGAAGCGATCGTCTTCCAAAGTATCTGGTACTTCAAAGACTTGGTCCTGCAATATAGCGTGAGAACAAAAGGCTATATCTCTAGAAGTCTCAGGAGCATCCAGACCGACGCGAGATTTAAACCATTGACGATCTCTGTCAACAAGCGAGATAAGTGAGATAGGAGTGCCGCAAATAACACTCGCCAGCTGTGTCAGTTCATCCAGTGCTTTTTCGTCATCGCTATCCAATACTTCATAACGAAGTAACTCTTCTAAACGTTCCGTCTCTTGGGGGTGCAGCGCAGCACTTATCATAACCCTTAGCTCCTCAATCAGTCGTCTAAGTCTAGACGATATGGAGCAAAACACACTCTAATGGGGTTAGCCTTTGCAGACAGCGGAGCGATGCCCAACAGAACACTAAATCTGAACTAAAAAGCGTTGCAAACCATAGTGATCTAAAGACCCGCGATTACAACGCATAAGGGCTGTGCCCATGGTACTGCTCGCCACTTGTAGGATGCTCAAAATACAAATCGCTGGCATGTAACTGCAGCCGGTCTGCCATCTGCTCGCTATGATCGTTGCTATACAAGTCGCATCCTAAAATTGGGTGGCCTATCGATTGGCTATGAATTCTTAACTGATGTGTACGCCCAGTAATGGGAGAAAACTGCACTATGCTGCGGCGCGGCTTATCTAAACGCTGTAAAACTACGTAGTCGCTGATCGCAGCCTTGCCAGTGCTGTCGCATATTTTAACTCGAGGAAACTGAGTTTTATCCTTCGCTATCGCTGCGCTGATCTGCCCGTGATCCTCTGCCAGCCAACCATCCAGCACTGCGATATAACGCTTTTGAACAGTACCCGCTTGAAACTGCTGATTAAGATGCTGCGCTGCCCGCGCATTCAAACCCACGACCATAACGCCGGAGGTACCAAAATCTAATCGATGCGGTAATTTTGCCTCTGGAAATGCAGGAGTCATACCCTCTTGGCCATAAATTAACCGATGATGCACAGAATCCCAGTTAAGCGGGTTTTTTCCCGACAAACTCAATATACCACTGGGCTTATTGATCAATAAAATATCGTCGTCCTGATACAGAATCTCTACAAAATCGCTACATACCGGAACTACGAAATCATCAACAAGGGAGTACTCTGGCTGCTCTTTAAGAGGCATTTATTATTCTCTGATATCAGTTTTATGGTCATTATGACGACGGCCTATGCATTATACCTTCTTTGGTTATGACTTCCTCGACTGCATAACCAGGCTCAACATAACCGCCATGACCATAAACCACGTCTCCATTTTGGAGCCGCGCTTCGATTTGATAAGAGCTTTCACCAAACACCAACAGAGGCAATATCTGTGACCTTCCCGAGGCCAGAGTATTTAGAGTAACGGAACCATCTTCATGAGTTACGACAATATTGATTACCGGCTCATCCGTTGCATTACGGATATTCACTTGAACCGTAGATAGAGACTGCGGAGTAGCCTCACCGTTCATGAGCAAAATACCGCAACCCAAACCTAGAACGAGAGAAAGGATGTACCCAAGGTATTTCATAATTTCCTACGTAATATTTGGACGTCATATTTGGACAGTCGTAATATTTGGACAGTCGTAATATTTGGACAGTCATAATAAATATGAATGCCTGATTGTTCCCGAACGTCAACACTTTTAAAAAATACAGAATACTGAACATACTCAAATCCCATACTATGAAAAAGCAGCAGGTAACGCCCTATTGTTCAGTATGAAATGTCTAATCTGATTCTATATAATTAATTTTGTTGTTTATATATACTCGTTAACTAGCGTAATGTTTTCACTTATTTTTCTAGATGCACCATATTACCGAGCAAACTTTCTATTTCTGTTATTTGTTGTCGAACTGTATTTCCAGCATCATTCCCTTGGACAGTCATTCCCTTGGACAGTCATCATAAGAAGAATGCCTGATTGTTCTCGAACTTCAATACCGCTAGCTTTAAAATACGAAGCAAGTTGCAGGAGGCTAGGATGCCTAAACCAAGAAAAGAACTCATATCACTCGAAGCCACACCCTACTACCACTGTGTTTCGCGCTGTGTAAGGCGTGCATTCTTATGTGGAACAGACAACGAAGGCCGTAGTTTTGAACATAGACG
>NZ_JAWUWR010000012.1:0-97332 GCF_034111725.1 Thalassolituus sp.
GGAGACCACTACGACCCTAGCAGCAAAACGGTAAGGTTGACGAAAGACAAACTGGAAGGTCGTAGCTTAACTGCGGTTGTGGTTGCTGCGCATGAAGTTGGTCATGCCTTGCAGGATAAACGCGGTGAGGCTTCGTTTAAATTGCGTTCAGGGCTAGCAGTATTTAGTTACCTACTGCAGAAAATTGCTCCGGCGGCGCTTATCGCTGTGCCCTTGTTGGCTGTTTGGAATCCTGCGATTTCGCGTTGGGCGCTGATTGCCGCGGTTGGTTCCATGTTGATTAGCACGTTAGTTAGCTTAGTGACTTTGCCAGTGGAATGGGATGCCAGCTTTGGTAAAGCACTTCCAATTTTGAAAAGCGGTGATTATCTAAGCGACGAGGATATGAAAGACGCAAGGCATATTTTATTAGCCGCAGCCATGACATACGTGGCAGGTTCCCTGATCAGTTTACTGAGCGTGGGCGCTTGGCTTAGGGTCTTGAGACGCTGATTCTCGTATAAGAAAGGGGGGCATATCCCCCCCGCTGACTTCTACCTATTTTAGTTCTATCGAACCGTGTGTTTGATTCTGCTGCGCTGCAAGAATAGAGATAGCAGAGTTAGCAGAATGAATATCGACATCGCGCCACCTTTACGTTGTGATGGTGTCGCGACTTCTTCCGCGGTAACAGGCTCGCTAGGTACGACAGGGCTTTCATCCACTGTATCGTCTTTCACGGCTGGTGTTGGTGTGCGCGCTTTAGCGCGGAATTCCGCAGTGATATTGCAGCTTTCGGTAAGATTACTAAGCACATAGGTATCACCATCCAGTGTGCCGTTACAGCCCGATATGCTGGCCAGCTCTTGGCGATCTCCCGGAATAACGCGCATGCTTGCCGAACTACCTTCAATTAAATCCATTGATGCTGGTTCGAGACTGCCATTGCCTATGGTAGTAGACCCAACTGTCATCATGATGGCGTCGAATACGGCGCTTATGCTGCAATCGCTGGTTACGCCGTTAACCGTATAGTAAGTGCTGGCCATGGGATTGAGTATGCTCCCACCACAGCCGCTAATGCTGTTAAGGCGATAGTGATTATTTGGTGTGATGGTCAATACGATATTGTCGCCACTTGCTACCGTTTGGCTGGTGGGTGTTACTGTACCATTCGCTGATTCAGTGACACTGACTTGATAGTAAGTCACCTCAAAATCGACGGCCATATGATATGGCATCTTCCAGTTGCTGCCATCGGCGCTAACCCATACATCGTTTTTGAGTCCTGATGCGAACCCGCCGATGACCATGAGTGAATTGTTAAATACCACCGTTTGATGGTTTTTGCGTAAAGTGACTCCTGAGGTAGTGTTGACTTGAGTCCAGCTTACGCCGTTGTCGGATGACCAGGCATCGTCGGTTATACCGCTCGTGCCATAGCCACCAATGAGCCAAAGCTTATCGTTGAACACCACCACCTGATGGGCTTCGCGCGCAGGGAATTCGGCCGCGGCCGTTTCCTCGACCCAAGTGGTGCCATCGGTCGACGACCAGACGTCACTTTGTACTGGGCCCGCATGGCCAGCAATCGCCCAAAGCTTGTCATGAAACAGAACAACTTGGTGGTGGTAACGGGCGGTAAAGCCCGCTTCAGCGGTTTGCCGTGTCCAAGTGGCCCCATCAGTTGACGTCCAGACATCAGTTTTAAATCCTTCGGCAGAGCCTGCGATGAGCCATAGTTGATCTTCAAATACGATCACTTGGTGATATACGCGCGCTGAGAATGCGGCGGCAGCGGTCACCTGTGTCCAAGTTACGCCGTCTTCTGACGACCAGACATCGTTCAGTTTTTCATCTTCAGAGTTTTCCATGCCGCCGATGATCCATAACTTGTTGGCGTAGGCGACGACTTGATGTCCTTGGCGCGGAGAAAACTCGGCGTGGGGCGTTGCTTGTATCCAAGAGTATCCATCGACGGACGACCAGACGTCATTTTTTGGATAGTCGTCAAAACCACCAACAAGCCAAAGCTTATTGTTGAATTCTACGACTTGATGGCTATATCGTCCCGAAAAGGCGGCGGCGCTACTTTCTTGCGACCAGAGCTGACCATCAGAGGATGACCAAACGTCGTTAATCGCACCGTCGTTGTCTCCAGCAACGAGCCAGAGCTTGCCGTTAAATCCAGTGATTTGATGGCCATAGCGTGGTGAAAACCCTGCGGCCGATGTTTCTTCTGTCCAAGTTTCACCGTCGGCAGATGACCAGACATCGTTGAGTAAAGAGTCTGTGCCGCTGCCGCCAATGACCCAAAGCTTGTCATCAAAGTTGGTTAATTGATGAGATTCCCGCGCAGTAAAATCGGCGCTTGCGGTTACTTCACTCCAAGCAATGCCGTCAGCCGATGACCAAACGTCGTTGACTCGACCTGAGCCGTCATTGAAGCCACCCACTAACCAGAGCTGATCGTTGAATGCGGCTACCCTATGATTGTAGCGTGCAGAGAAACTAGCACCCTCGGTAGGGCTTACTTCAGTCCATTCAATGCCATCTTCAGAAGACCAAACATCGTGTTGAGCTGCGCCATCGTAGCCACCAATGAGCCACATTTTGTTGTTAAATGACACGACTTGATGGCCGCGGCGTGGTGAAAATGCCGCAGCGCTGGTTGCTAATACCCAAGTTTTACCATCGACCGAAGACCAGACGTCATTTTTACGTTCGTCGTCTTTACCGCCGATAAGCCAAAGTTTGTCATCATGTACGACGACCTGATGGCCGTGTCGCGGAGAAAATGCAGCTTCGGATTTAGCGATAACCCAATTAATCCCGTCAGCCGATGACCATACGTCATTCTTTCCAATGCCAGCCAAGCCGCCAATGAGCCAGAGACGGTCGAGGAATTTAACGGTTTGATGGTTGTAGCGATTGGAAAAATGTTTCGACGAGACCTCAATCTTGCGTTCAGCGCTTCCTTCTTTGAAGGTGTAATAGCCGGTGCGACTCAGGGTCGCTTTGTTATCAGTGACGGTGGTATTGCTTATAATATCTAAGGTTGCACAGGTAGCGTAATTACTGAGATCGCAATTCCTATCGGTACTGTGATAAAACTCAATACCTTCTGCTGGCGCGGTAAAGTTTACATCGGTGAGTGACGTTCCGATCAAGGCTTTGACTTCAAAATCTTTATTGATCGTTTCCACTGCTGATGCGTGGTTTTGTATTATTCCAAAAAGCAAAATATGGATTAAGACAACAGTTACTTGACGACTAAATTGCATAGAGAATTCCCTCTCATTCGCGTCGCGTGTCGATAACTACTGAGGCGGCGTGTGATTGGGAATTCTATCTAAAATGTCAGTTTTCAGAACTATTTGGTTGCTAAACAACCAATGTGGAGTGACAAATATTACAAGTGGCGCGTTAAAACTAGATCATTAGAGCGGTTAATTGAACAATGATCAGCGCAAATACACCCGCTAATACGTCATCAATCATAATGCCAAAGCCGCCATGTACTTTTTGATCCAGCCATTTAATCGGCCAAGGTTTCAGAATGTCGAAGAAGCGGAACAAGGCGACGCCATACGCTAACCAACCTAGGTTAGCCAAGGCGCTGTCTGAGCTCGGCAGCCATAACAGAGTTAACCAAACGCCGATCCATTCATCCCACACAATACCGCCGTGATCGTGCACGCCCATATCGCGCGAGGTGATTTCACAAATGACAACGCCAAGAGCAAACCCTGCAATAAGAACCCCTAAATAAGCCGATAGCGGCGCGCCATCTAAAAACAGCCACCAAACCGGCACGGCAGCGAGAGTACCGAAGGTGCCCGGTGCTTTTTTTGCTAACCCTGAGCCAAGACCAAAGGCGAGCAGATGAATCGGGTTCTTCATATTTGGTGGCGTCACAGGATTTCTCTCTTTATTAGCGGGCATAAAAATGCCTTGTGTTTATATCGTATCGAGTGGATCAACGTCTAAATTCCAACGTACTTTGCCAAAGCCTTTCAGCTGCTGCAAATACTGTACGAGGGCTTCTAAGGTTTGATGCAGGGGAACGCGCCCTGGGCAGAACAATTGTAGTTGGTAGCGAAAGCGTCCAGCTCTACGTTCCATAATCGCAGGAAATGGCCCGAGTAGCGTGACCGGTGCATCATTATGGGCATGCTGGCGCAGCCAATCTTGAATAAAAGCACGTGCATGTTGCAGTAACTGTTGCGCTTGAATGCGATCTTCACACTCGCTGCGCAGCAACGCCATGTGAGTATAGGGTGGCAGCTGCTGTAACTGGCGTTCCTGCAGCATGGAGAGGGCTAATGCATGATAGCCACTATCAATCAGCAGATTGAGTTGCGGGTGATCGGCGTACAAGGTTTGAATCCACACTTGCCCGGGGCTATCGGCCCGCCCAGCACGCCCCGATACTTGTTCAATCAATTGCGCGCTGTGCTCCATGCCACGAAAATCGGCACTGAACAGTCCAGCATCGCTATCGAGAATCACCACCAAAGTTACATCTGGGAAATGATGTCCTTTGGCCAGCATCTGTGTGCCGACCAAAATGCACGAGCCACCGGTGTGAATCTCATTAAATAGCTCGTCGAATGCCTGTTTATTGCGCACCGTATCACGATCAACACGGCGAATTGGGCGTTGCGGAAATAGCTGTGCAAGCTGCTCTTCAATACGCTCGGTGCCTTGCCCGACCGCTTCGACTTTGCTGCTTTGGCACTGCGGGCAATGCGCCGGAATACCTTGTTGAAAATCGCAATGATGGCAATGCAAGTGCGGTGGATACTGGTGCAGGGTTAAGCGCGCATCGCAGCGCCGACACTCAGCCATCCAGCCGCAATCACGACACGCGAGCAAGGGGGCAAAACCGCGACGGTTAATAAACACCAGCACCTGCTTATTATTTTCTAAGTGTTTTTGCATTGCCGCCAACACGGGTTGGGCAAACCCTGCCGTCAGTGGCTGATGCAATATACTGTGTAGCTTCATTTGCGGCGGTTTGGCTTTACCGGCACGTTGGGTCAGTTTTAAGTGTAAATAGCGACCCGTCAGCGCATTGTGCAGCGTCTCTAATGATGGTGTTGCTGAGCCCAGCACGATGGGCACTTGGCTTTGATGCGCACGCACTAAGGCGAAGTCGCGAGCGGAATAGCGCAAGCCATCTTGCTGCTTAAACGAACCATCGTGTTCTTCGTCCAAAATAATCAGACCAAGTTCGGGCATGGGGGTAAACACTGCGGAGCGTGTTCCGATAAGAATGCGTGCTTTGCCTTCGCTAACCTGACGCCAACCTTGTAGGCGTTCACGATCATTCAAACCACTGTGCAATAGAGCAACGGGGACATTAAAGCGTTCTTGAAAGCGCTGAACCGTTTGTGGGGTAAGGCCAATTTCTGGCACTAACACCAAGGCTTGTTGGCCCGTACTTAATACCTGATTGATTAAACGTAGATAGACTTCGGTTTTGCCAGAACCGGTAACGCCTTCCAGTAAGCAGGCTTTAAAACGACCTAAGTAAGGCTGAATCGCATGCAGTGCGGCTTGCTGTTCAGTATTTAAGGTATGAAATACCGGATCAACGGTTGGAATATTCGGTAGCGGTAGGGCTTCCTCTTCAACAATCAGCTCAAGCTCAGCCAGACGCTTAAGTTGCACAAGGGTGAAGCCTGCTGCCGTCATATCGGCATGAGCCCAGCATTCGCTGTGCTGAAACTTTGCCCATAAGGCAATTTGCTTATCACCACGCAGTTTGGGATTGGCGTCAACACTGGCGACACGGCGCCAAATGCGTTCGTTGGCTTCGCTAAGCGCGCAGCCACGGCGTAGCATTACCGGCAGCATGTGCTCCAGCACTTCGCCTAAGCTGTGGTGGTAGTAATCGGCTAACCAGCGACACAAGGCTAAGCTGTGCTCATTGATTAAGGGTGCGTCATCACAACGTTCGAGTAGGGCTCGTAATTTATTCTGCGGAACTTCCGTGCTGCTTTTACACCCAACAACGATACCAGTGAGCAATTGTCGGCCGAATTCAGCCCGCACACGTTGGCCCGGAAGGTAGTGTTTTTGCGCGTCGTTTTGCACCGGTAAATAGTCGAACGTGCGGTGCAATGGGACGGGTAGGGCGATCTCGACTACAAAAAAGGACATGAAAAGACTTGCTGCTTAGGTCGGCTCTGGTATTATGCGCGTCCTTATTGCCCTTGCAAGGGCAACTTGTATTTAAATCATTAGCTAGTAACGCGGTGCTTGGCGACAGTCGGCAGGTGGCGGCGTGAAGACATGAGGTGTCCTATGAAAGAAGGTATTCATCCAGAATACGCTGCTCTAGAAGCAACTTGTTCTTGTGGTAACGTGGTTAAAACCCGTTCAACTAAGCCTGGTACTATGTACTTGGACGTATGTTCTGCTTGTCACCCGTTCTACACTGGTAAGCAGAAAGTTCTGGACACTGGTGGTCGTATCGACAAGTTCCAGAAGCGTTTCGGTGGCTTCAAGAAGTAATAGCCCCAAAGCGAATGAAGAAACCCGCCTTGTGCGGGTTTTTTTATGTCTGGCGATTAGGCTTTCAGCTATTAAATTTCGAATGTTCCATATTCTGCTACGCTTAGACTGTAATGATTTAACGTGAGCATCAGTTATGGCAAAAAGCGAAGAAGAAGAGGTTGAACTCACCGAAGTTCAGCGGATTGCGGCGTTGGAGGACTCGGTGTCCCTCAATCGTAAGATCGTATTTGTGCTGGCTATCCTCGCTATTGTTGGTCTTTCTACGGCTTCAACTCTAGGCATTGTTAGTTTGTTGCAGCCTGACGTTGAGTACGTCGATAAGCGTGCCTTGACTCAGTTGCAAGAAGAAGTTGATTTGTTACGTAAGCAAGCGACAGAGTCTGCAGAAAGCTTTAGCCAAGCGAAGCAAATATTGGATAGCAGCAGTGCTACTGCTTTCAAAAGTGTGTTGTTGGATCAAGAGCAGAGTTATCAATTGCACCTAACAGCATTAAAGCAAGGGATGCGTGATCTTGCTCGTATGCTGCCAGGTTCGCGTACATGGCTAGATATGTACGATGAGCAAATGAATGCTGCGATCGCTCAGAGTGTGGCGCGGAGTAAGCAACTTGCTGCTCTGCAAACCAATGCGTTGCTAATCCCGCAAGCTATTCCTGGGCAAGCTGCGACTGCCTCGAAACCATAAAAGAAGTCGCTATCAATCGAGTTTAGCCGCGATGATCGGATACAAATGGGTTGTGCAAACGCTCATTGCCAAAGGTTGAGTTAGGGCCGTGACCGCAAACAAATTCGACGTTATCGCCCAGAGGAAATAGTTTTGTGCGAATGGACTCGAGCAACTGCTGGTGGTTACCTTTCGGGAAGTCGGTGCGGCCAATTGACCCGTTAAAAATCACATCACCAACTTGTGCGAATTGATTCTCTTTGCTGTAAAACACCACATGCCCAGGCGTATGCCCCGGACAATGAATCACATCCAATTCCACTTCGCCAACCTGTACCTTATCGCCATCGTTTAGCCATTGCGTTGGTGTGAATTTCTCAACGGCTGGAAAACCAAACATGGCCGATTGCTGCGGTAACGCTTGGATCCAAAAATCATCATCTTTATGCGGACCTACAATCGGTAGATGGAGCTGCTTGGCTAGCTCGGCGGTGCCGCCAGCGTGATCGATGTGAGCGTGAGTCAGTAAAATTTTAGTGGGTTTTGCCCCCATCGAATCAAGCTGTTCAATAACACGATCGATATCGCCACCGGGATCAATAATCGCGGCTTCAAGAGTGTTTTTACACATAATAATGGTGCAGTTTTGCGCAAAGGCAGTAACGGGAACTACGGCGATAACAAGAGACATGATAAACCTTTCTACAACAATCATGAGCTAAAGATGAGGCGCAAGAGTAGCGCGCTAGCGCCTTCTAGAAAAGGACTAGTGTTGTCGTACAGGCCAACCCTTACGACAAAGCGGGCAACCGCGAGTCATTCTCAATATCGGTGCCCGTTTATTGCAAGTTTGATTCAAAACGCTTCGACTTTAGGTTGTACCTGCTCGTATTGCGGCATGCTCATACCCGCAAGGGCATTGATATAGGTTGGGTCAGCAATGGTGTAATGCTTTCCGCCAAAGTTGATAGAGCTGCCCACAGCCGGTTCGGTGAAGGCCACTGCTGTGGCTACGTGCCCAGGATAATCCAAAATCACGACATCCAAATTTAATAGTGTTTCGGTTAACCACGCGAACAGTGCTGCACGATCTTCACAGTCGGAGTAGGGGTAGTACAAGGTTTCCAATGGAAATAAATAATTTTCGTAATGAAATTGCTGCTCATCGGTTTGATACGCAAATGCGGTTTGTACAAATCGCAGTAAGCGATTAACGGCAACTACTTCACTTTGACCGTTAATCATCGGCCGCAGTTGCGTAAGTAAAGCATCTTTTGCGTTAGTGGGCAGTCCTGCGCGAAAGTAACGACGCAAGGGTAGCTGCGGCAAGCTGTTTAAGTAGGCTATTTGTGCGTCGTTGTAAGGAATGTCGACATGCCATTCTTGCCCGGCATCAGTGAATGTTAACTGACGTACTTTAGATTCGCCGCTGGCCATGAATCCATCCGCAGGGATAAAGCGCATTTGCGTGCGCGCTGCATCGTATTGCCCTTGATAAGTATAGGCTTGAGAGTTTGACGACGGACGTTTATCCGGACTCTTTAATGCGTTATTTAATGTGTAATAACGCTTATCGTTTAAGGTGAAGTAAGTGACGCCAAATACCGGCTCGTCTGCTGGCATTAACAATAAAATGGAATTGTTAAATGCAACCCGGGCGTCGTATCCCGATTTAACCAGCAAGAACCAACTTAATAAGGAGCGGCTATTATCATCACGCGGATATAACGTTCCTGAAAACGCCGCAGTGAGTTGCAACATGGCCCAATCGCTTAGCTGTAATTCGTGTTGAATTTGCTGTAAGCGTTCGACCGTGGGCTGAAAATTACTCAGCGCCATGCTTTGCCATTGATTCGCGATCATGTCGCTATTAGGGCTGCCTTTAGCGGGCTTAATTAGTTTGTTATCGTACGGCACTTCGACGGCATAGCCATAAAAGTTGAACTCAGCACTGGGTTGCTGGCTCGGTGCTAAGGGCGTGATTTCTATTTGGGGTGTTGAAACCGGTAGCGGCGGAGTAGGAGTAGCTTGTGGTTGGCTATCAATAATGGGTTTGTTTGCAATCGGCTCTTTTACCTTAGGCACTTTTATTAAAGGTGCTTTTGGCAGCTCAACGGGTTTAGGTTCCGTGTTTTGTTGTTCAGGGCGTTTCAGCTCAACGGGGTCCCAGCTTTCCTTTAAAAAGCCAATAAAAGCACGGTCATTTTCATCGAGGTACTGCTGAAACGTTTCTTTTGTTTGTTGCCGCCACTGGGCAAATTCATCCGCAGCAGAGCGCGGATTGGATGGAGTGTTGGCGTAGCTGGATAGCGTTGTGAGGCTACAAAGACTCGTTACCGCCAATGAAATACCTATGTTTTTTAGCGTCAGCATGGCTTTGCCCCAAAAGTGTCGTTGTCTGCAAAATTCTTATTGTGTGATAGCGCGCTTGGTGCCCATAGTATCTAACAATCATAAAAAAAGCCGGTGAGGAATAATCCAGCACCGGCTTTGATACGAACGACGGATTACTTACGTTTAGCGATTTCTGCTGCTAATTCATCGAAAGATTTTTCCGCTTGGAATTTCTGCCACAATGCTTTTTCGTTATTCATTGATGTTTTGATTGCCTGTTCAGCTAATTGGTTCACTGTATCTGCATCTAAGCCTACCAAAACTACCATGCCACCGGTTGGGGTTGGCATTTGGCGGAAGATCTTAGAGCCGACTAAGGTTTGCTTAGTAATTTGCTTGGTCACAGAGGTATTCACACGATCAACCGTTTCTGCATCGCCAGCACCTGTGGTTTCAGCATACTGCTTGATCATGTTTTCAATTTCTACTTGCATCGTTTGTGCAAGTTCAACACGTGCTGCCGTGGCGGCCATTTGCTTCATGAAGTTCGGGCCTGCTGCGGATTTGTCAGAATAGCCAACAGCAGATAGATCTAAGCCTTCTACTGGAGCGCCACAAACCCACTCGGGCGCTGCTTGGCCAGAGCCATCAGCAAATGCACAACTAACAGCTTCTTGCGGTACAGGTTGATTCGACGAGCAAGCAACTAACAAAGTAGCCGCGGCAGCAGCGAAAAGATTACGGATGTTCATCCTGACTCTCCTTCAATCTTGCAGTAAATAATTTCTCCGAGCATAGCGGATGGATTTTAAAAATACCACCGCCTACCCGCAGGCATTTGGGTTAATGATTAGTGATGGTGACCGCCGTCACCATGCGCGTGACGATGAGAAATCTCGTCTTGAGTGGCCGCACGTACGCTAACAATTTCAACATCAAAATTAAGGGTCTTGCCGGCTAACGGGTGATTGGTATCAACATCAACCATGAATCGACCTACTTTAACGACAGTGACTTGGCGTTCGCCTTGTTCGGTTTGCACGAAGCCAATCATGCCCTTTTTCCAGACTTTAGCCCCCTGTAAGTGTTTTACTGGCACGCGCTGAACGGAACCTTCAATACGTTGGCCATAACCTTCTTCAGGCGTAACGGCGACACTGAGTTTATCGCCCGCTTGTTTGCCTTCCATTGCCTTCTCGAAGCCAGGAATCATATTGTTGTGGCCTTGCAGATAGGCAATTGGCTGATCGCTAGGGGTGCGTTCTATCGTTTGGCCTTGCTCATCAGACAGAACGTAATGCAGCTGAACAACAGAATTTTTGGCGATTTGCATGAGCAAACTCCTACATCGAAAGAGTAAATAACATCAGAAAGGGCGGCAGTATCTAGCGCCGTTCGGTCTTTGGCAAGGTACGGCAGTTTTCAACCCTTGATATGCCATTAAACACCCCCATATTCGAAGTTCTAGACACAGTTAGGATAGATTTACATGACAACAATTGTATCCGTACGACGCGGCAATGAAGTCGTCATCGGTGGTGATGGCCAAGTTTCTTTAGGCAACACCGTGATGAAAGCCAATGCGCGAAAGGTTCGCCGCCTTTATAACGGACAAGTGCTCGCCGGTTTTGCTGGTAGTACCGCGGACGCCTTTACCCTATTCGAAAAATTTGAAGGTCAATTGCAAAAGCACAACGGACAATTGACTCGCGCTGCCGTTGAACTCGCTAAAGAGTGGCGCTCGGATCGCGCTTTGCGCAAACTTGAAGCGATTTTAGCCGTCGCGGATCACACCGCGAGCTTAATCATCACCGGTAACGGTGATGTACTGCAGCCGGAAGATGATTTGATTGGTGTTGGCTCCGGCGGCAACTATGCCTTATCTGCAGCACGTGCCTTACTCGACAATACTGAGCTAAGCGCAAAAGACATTGTTGAGAAAAGCTTAAAAATTGCCGGTGATATTTGTGTATTCACTAATGGCAATCTGACGATAGAAACATTGAATTCAGACGCGCTAACGGCGGGGGAAAACGCATGAGCCAGATGACACCTCGCGAAATCGTGCACGAGTTAGACCAGCATATTATTGGCCAGCACGATGCTAAGCGTGCGGTGGCGATTGCACTGCGCAACCGCTGGCGTCGTATGCAGCTTGAGCCTGGGCTGCGCGAAGAAGTAACGCCAAAGAATATTTTGATGATAGGCCCAACCGGTGTCGGTAAAACCGAAATTGCGCGGCGTTTGGCCAAACTCGCTAATGCGCCCTTTATTAAAGTAGAAGCGACCAAGTTCACAGAAGTCGGTTATGTTGGTAAAGACGTTGAATCGATCATTCGCGACTTGGTTGAAACCGGCGTAAAGCTGCTGCGCGAGCAAGAAATGAAAAAGGTCAGCACCCGTGCCGGTGAGTTGGCCGAAGAACGCGTATTAGATGCTTTGTTGCCGCCTGCGCGTAGCAATACCACCAGTTGGGATACGACCGAAGAACCAAAAGTAGAAGACAGCTCGACGCGTCAGATCTTCCGCAAAAAACTGCGTGAAGGCGATCTCGACGATAAAGAAATTGAAGTGTCGCTGGCGCAAGCGTCTGTTGGTGTTGAAATCATGGCACCGCCGGGCATGGAAGAGATGACCAATCAGTTGCAAAGCATGTTCTCGAACATGGGCGGCGACAAAAAGACCAAGCGTAAGCTCAAAATTAAAGACGCGCTTAAGCAAATGCGCGATGAAGAAGCCGCCAAGTTGCTGAATATGGACGAGCTAAAAGCTCGAGCAGTTGAGCTGGTGGAACAAAACGGTATCGTTTTTATCGACGAAATCGACAAGGTGGCTAAGCGTGGTGAAAGCGGCACGGGTGGCGATGTATCGCGCGAGGGCGTGCAGCGCGATTTATTGCCATTGATCGAAGGCTGCACCGTAAGCACTAAATACGGCATGATCAAAACAGATCATATTTTGTTTGTGGCGTCGGGTGCTTTCCACTTGGCTAAGCCATCGGATTTGATTCCTGAGCTGCAAGGTCGTTTGCCAATTCGCGTAGAATTAAAAGCGCTGACACCCAACGATTTTGAACGCATTCTCACCGAGCCGAATGCTTCGCTAACCGTGCAGTACAAAGCTTTGATGAAAACCGAAGGCGTGGATATTGATTTTACCGCTGATGCGGTCGCTCGTTTGGCACAGATCGCTTATGACGTTAATGAAAGCACCGAAAATATCGGCGCGCGTCGTTTGCACACGCTGATGGAGCGGCTGTTAGAAAGTGTGTCTTTTGATGCAACGGACTTAACCGAAGCCGTCAATGTTGATGCTGCTTATGTGGAAGATAAACTTGGTGCCTTGGCGAAAGACCAAGACCTTAGTCAGTTTATTTTGTGAGCGCATAAAAACCCGCTGCGGCGGGTTTTTTGTTGCAGCCATGCGTTAACATTGGCTTAAGAAAATCGCTCTTATCGTCGTAAATCGTATTAGCAACAGGGTAGAATCCTGATGGTTAAAAAGAAGGTGAATCATGATCCCAACCGGTATCAAAGTAAGAAAAGCCAGTCGGTGTTTAGAACTCACTTACGGTGATGAGAGCTTTCAATTACCTTATGAATTCCTGCGAGTTCAGTCGCCGTCTGCGGAAGTGCGTGGTCATGGTGTAGGCAATGATGTGCTGCAATTTGGTAAAAAGGACGTGAACCTTGTTCGCATTGACCCAGCGGGCAATTACGCCCTTAAATTAGTATTTGATGACGGCCATGATTCTGGCCTGTACGATTGGGTGTATCTAAAGCACTTGTGTGACAATCAGCAAACGCTGTGGGATACCTACCTGCAACGCTTAAATGACGCGGGTAAAAGCCGCGAAGCGCAGCAGATCAATTTTAAAGCGCTATGAGCCGGAAGGCCGACGCCAATTGCATGCGTCGGATGGTCATCTATCCGGTATACTCAGTGTAACTATCAGATAGGAGCCGTAACTTGACGGATTCCCAAAAAACTAAGCAAAGCCCAATTCACGATCCGAATGCTGCGCTTGAGGCAGAAAAATACGAAAATCCAGTTCCCAGCCGCGATGCTTTACTTGCCTTAATTGAGCAAAATGGCAGTCCAATGACGCACAGCGATGTCTGTGCGGCTCTGCAAGAAACCGACGAAGATCGCATCGAAGCCTTGCGCCGTCGTCTAATCGCCATGTGTCGCGATGGTCAAATGATCAGTAATCGCCGCAACCAATACATGCCAATGAAAAAAGTCGACCTGGTTAAAGGCACAGTGCATGGGCATCGTGACGGCTTTGGTTTTGTATTGCGCGATGGTGCCGATGATGTGTATTTATCGAATAGCCAGATGCGTCGTGTGTTTCATGGCGACAAGGTCACCGTACAGATTATGGGTTTAGACCGTCGTGGTCGCCCAGAAGGACGTATCGTTGAAGTGCTAGAACAAAATACCCAACAAATAGTGGGTCGTTATTTTGAAGAATCGGGTGTTGGCACAGTGCAGCCTGATAACAAACGTGTGTCGCAAGAAGTATTAGTACCGTCGGATTGTCGTAATGGTGCCGAACATGGCCAGTTTGTGGTGGTGCAGATTACTCGTCAGCCTTCCGCAAAAGGGTTGCCGATGGGCGAGGTGGTTGAAGTTTTGGGTGAGCACTTGGCTCCTGGAATGGAAATCGACGTGGCGATTCGCAGTCATAATATTCCTCACGATTGGCCAGCGGATGTTCTGGCTCAGGCAGAAGGCATTCCAGCCGAAGTTCAAGAGGGCGATAAAGCGCGCCGTATTGATTTACGCGATTTGCCGTTTGTTACCATCGACGGTGAAGACGCCCGCGATTTTGATGACGCTGTCTATTGTGAGAAAAACAAAAGCACCGGCGGCTGGCGCTTATACGTCGCCATTGCCGATGTTTCACATTATGTTGGTGTTCGGTCGCCCCTAGACAAAGAAGCACACAACCGCGGCAATTCCGTGTATTTCCCCGGCTTTGTTGTGCCTATGTTGCCAGAGAAATTATCCAACGGATTATGCTCGTTAAATCCGCAGGTCGATCGTTTGGTCATGGTGTGTGAAATGACGATCTCAAAAGGGGGTCGTATTTCTGGTTATAAGTTCATGGAAGGGGTTATCCACTCCCATGCGCGTCTGACCTACAACAAAGTATGGGACATCTTAAAACCACTTGGTGAAGATGACGACGTTGAAACTCAGTTGCAATTGCGTCAGCAATTCTATTCGGTCGTCCCTCATGTAGAAGAGCTTTATTGCCTATTTAAAATTTTACGCGAGCAACGTGAAATTCGCGGCGCGATGGATTTTGATTCGGTCGAAACCCGCATTGTGTTTGATGCTGAGCGCAAAATCCAAGAAATCGTACCGACCACTCGTAACGATGCTCACATGCTGATTGAAGAGTGCATGCTCGCTGCTAACGTGTGTTCGGCAGACTTCTTCCAGCGTTACGAAATTCCTGCGTTATACCGAGTGCATGCTGGACCCGGCGCCGAAAAACTGGAAAACCTCGCACAGTTTTTAGGTGAAATGGGTTTGAGCATGAATCATGGCAAAGACCCGTCGCCAAAAGATTATCAGGCCTTGTTGCAGCAAATTCAAAACCGTCCTGATTCACATTTAATTCAGACGGTTTTATTGCGCTCGCTTAGCCAAGCGGTATACAGCCCAGAAAACGAAGGCCACTTTGGTTTAGCGTATAAAGCCTATACCCACTTTACCTCGCCGATTCGTCGTTACCCCGATCTCTTGGTTCATCGCGGTATTCGCAGTATGATTCGCAGTGAGCGTGAGTGTAATCATGTGCGTCGCGTTGACGGTGCTAAGCCCATCGCGGCAAAAGATATTTACCCGTACGATTTCGCGGCCATGGTGCAGTTTGGTGAGCAGTGCTCCATGACTGAGCGTCGTGCGGATGACGCGACTCGCGATGTAACCGACTTCTTAAAATGCGAATACATTCGTGATCGTGTTGGCGAAGAATTCGAAGGGGTTATTTCGGCGGTAACCGGTTTTGGTTTATTCGTATCGCTAAAAGACGTGTACGTCGAAGGTCTGATTCATATCAGCAGCTTAGCCAACGATTTCTATCAGTTTGATTCGATTAAGCATCGCTTAACTGGCGAGCGCACGCGTCGTAGCTTCCGACTCGGCGACAGTATTTGGATTCGTGTGGTTGGCGTTAATCTTGATGATCGTAAAGTCGATTTCGAGTTAGCCACATCGCCAGAAAATAAAGGCAAGGCGACGTTAGATGCACCAACGCCGGCGCGTTCGCCGCGCCGCCGCAGTGCGGGTGGAAAAGAAGAAACCTTAACCCCGAGCAAGCGCCCTGCGCGCAGCGGTGCCGCTAAGCCTAAAGCGGGTGCTGCAAAAGCCGATGTTGGTGGTAAGCCAGCAGCGAAAAGTAAAAAGAAAAAGCCGAGCAAGCGTCAAAAGTTGAATGCGAAAAAAGCACCAACAGCAGGTGCTCAGCCGGCAGCCAAGAAACCAGCGCGTAAAAAGCCAGCAGCGAAGAAATAGGTCACCACCCCCATGAAGTTAGACATAGTATTTGGCATTCATGCCGTGATGACCCTGCTGCAGCGTAGCCCTGATCAAGTGGTTGAGATTTGGGTGCAAAAAGGCCGTGTAGATGAGCGTATGCAGCGCTTGTTAGAGGTGGCCCAAGCCGAAGGTATGGACGTTCGTGAAGCCGATAAAGGCTTAATGAATCAGAAAGTCGATGGCAATCACCAAGGCATTATTGCCATGCGTAAGCCAGTGCAGGGTAAGTCTGAAAAGAATCTACCCGACATCCTTGATGCCATTGATGGCGATCCTTTTGTCTTGATTTTAGATGGGGTTACCGACCCTCATAACCTCGGTGCTTGTTTGCGTACCGCCGATGCCGCGGGCGTTCATGTCGTCATCGCACCGAAAGACAAATCCGCACCTATGAACGCCACGGTTGCTAAAGTCGCTTGCGGCGCAGCGGAAGCCGTCCCTTATATTCAAGTGACCAACTTAGCGCGTACCATGAAAGAACTGCAAGAACGCGGTATTTGGATTGGTGGAACTGCTGGTGAAGCTGAGCAAAGTGTCTTCGAGCAACCGCTAACAGGCGCATTGGCCTTGGTGATGGGTGCTGAAGGTAATGGTATGCGTCGTTTAACTCGCGAGCATTGTGATTTTTTAATTAATATTCCTATGGCCGGAGAAGTGAGTTCGCTGAATGTATCGGTAGCCACAGGTGTTTGTTTGTTCGAAGCAGTGCGTCAACGTCGTATTAACGTTCCCGCCTAATTCATTTATATAAAAAGCAGAGGAGATAACGCGTGTCTTGGTGGGGTGAGCTGATTCAGCAGAATTACGACTGGTTCTGGGATATCAGCATTGTGCTGGGAATTACCGTCGTTGTTTCATTACTTTGGCGCTTTGCTCGTAAGCGCTTGGTGCAAGTGTTTGCGAATACGCAAAATCATTGGGATGATGTCGTTATTGCAGCGATTGGCATGCCCATTACTTGGATGATTGTCGTCGTTGGTTTTACTTGGGCAGGCGATATTACATCGACCTACTTCGAACGTGATATCGGCGACAGTATTTCTGCAGTACGACAATTATCACTGTTGATTATGGCTGCGTGGGCTCTTTGGCGCTTAATTAATCGCGTTGAAGAAAATCAACTGATTAGCGGTATGGATCCAACAACCGTGCAGCTAGTAGGTAAGCTTGCCAAGTTGAGCGTTACTATTTTAATCATCTTGCCACTATTCCAATTATTAGGTATTTCCATTTCTGGTATTTTGGCTTTTGGTGGTATGGGTGGCTTGATTGTTGGTTTAGCGGCAAAAGATTTACTCGCCAATTTCTTTGGCTCCATGATTATTTACATGGATAAGCCATTTAAAGTAGGCGACTGGATTCGCTCACCTGATCGCAGCATTGAAGGTACGGTAGAAAGTATCGGATTCCGCATCACGTGCATTCGTACCTTCGATAAGCGTCCTCTTTATGTGCCTAACTCAGTATTTACTAGCATCGCGGTTGAGAATCCATCGCGTATGTTGAACCGCCGTATTTATGAAACCATCGGTGTCCGTTATCAAGATGCACGTCAGGTGCCGGCGATTATGGAAGCCGTGCGTAAAATGCTGCGCGAACACGACGAGATCGATCAAAATCAAACCATGATAGTGAACTTCAATGGTTTTGGAGCCTCAAGTCTCGACTTCTTTATTTATACCTTTACTAAAACCACTGAGTGGGTGAAGTATCACGATATTAAACAAGACGTGCTGCTCAAGGTTATGGCCATTATTCATGACGCCAACGCCGATTGCGCCTTCCCAACACAAACATTGCACATCGATAGTTTGCCGCCAGCGGTTGTTCAATCGTAATTTTATTGTGATCTAGGCTTTCGATTCTGAAAGCCTTTCTTCAAAAAAGTCGCCTTTAGTTGTCTTTGAGTTGTTGAACAAGAGCTAGCCGAGTAGGATTGTTTAGTCTTTCATTTATAGGGATTTGCAGCTCATGAAATGTCACAAAACTGTCATTAATTTTTCTACTCTTGGGGCTGCAATGCTGATGGCAGTGGCAATTTCCGGTTGTACGGCTACTGAGTCCCATCAAATGGTAAAATCAGCAACTGTCGAAACCTATAAATCCGATTACAGCGGCGTTAAAACAACCTTAGTGGTCGGTAACTTTCAAAATCGTTCGACCTATCTGCAGGGGCTATTTTCGTCTGGCGACGATAAACTCGGTAATCAGGCGAAAACTATTCTGAAAACCCATTTGCAGCAAACTAATCGGTTTAAAGTTGTGGATCGCGAAAATATCGAAACCATGCAAAACGAAGCCAAGTTAAATGGCGTTGAAATGAAGTTGACGGGTGCACGTTATACCGTCACTGGCGATGTCACAGAGTTTGGTCGTAAAGTAACAGGCGATAAGCAATTTTTCGGTATTTTAGGGTCAGGCAAAAAACAAACCGCCTATGCTAAAGTTACTTTGAATATTGTTGATGTGGTTAATGGTGAAATCGTTTATTCGACTCAAGCTGCAGGCGAATACGAAATGAGTAATCGTGAAGTCATCGGTTTTGGTTCTACCGCGAGCTATGACGCAACACTCAATGGCAAGGTATTGAACTTCGCTATCACAGAAGCCGTCAATAACATGGCTCGTGATATTGATTACGGTTCCTGGAAAGTAGAAGCCAATTAAAACAGGTAACGGTAATATGTTATTGCGCCGCAGTTTGATGGCTGTTGGTCTTTTATCTCTCATGACCATAGCGGGTTGTGCTGGGAAGAAGGAAATATTTTATTGGGGCGAATACGAGGGATTGGTGTACGACATGTACATCAATCCCGGCAGCGCTGATACCACCACACAAATTTCTAAGTTAACGACTGATATACAAAAAGCAGAAGCTAAGAATATGCCCATTGCTCCGGGTGTGCATGCTCACTTGGGTTATATGTATGCGTTAGAAGGGGATATTGGTCAGGCGAAAGCAGCGTTCTTAACTGAAAAAACGTTATTCCCAGAATCGGCAAGTTTCATCGACGGCATGATGAGCCGCATTGATGGAGTTAAAAAACAATGAATTATTTAACTCGTATCGCGATACTTTCTACTCTGATTTCTACTGCACTTGTTACGGGGTGTGCCAGTACTCCGCCTTATAATTACGAAGCCTTACTAGCAGCAAGCCCTCGTTCAATTGTCGTTATTCCACCAAAGAACAATACCGTTGAAGTGGATGCACCATACATCTACCTATCAACTATTTCGCGTCCACTAGCGGAAAAGGGCTATTACGTATTTCCTGTTGCAGTGATTGATAATTTCATGAAAGAAAATGGTCTGCCAACACCGGAAGAAATGAACAATGTTCCGCTGGATAAAATCTACGAGAATATTGGGGCTGATGCTGTCCTCTACGTGAATATCAATCAGTGGGGGCAGAAGTACAATGTCGTCTCATCGAAGGCGATGGTTAGTGTCAGCATGAAACTGGTTGATGCGCGCACCGGTAATTTGCTTTGGGATGGCGCAGCCTCTGTAGTAAAAGATCCAGGGGCGAGCGGCGGTGGTCTGGTCGGTATGCTGGTGAGTGCCGTTGCAAATCAAATTGTTGGTTCCATCTCTGACGCAACACCGCAATTGGCTCGAGCAGCCAATGAGACTGTGCTAAATGCTCCAAACCAAGGATTGCTCAAGGGGCCTTATGCTCCTGTGTCTAATCCGAAGTAAGTGAAAAGAACGCGATTTATCCAGTGTGCGACAAGAGAGCCAATCATCTGCGTTGTTGTATTTGGCTCGATGATTAATTTTTTAAATAGCCGTTTGCTTAAGCCGATAGTTAAATTTAATCGACCTGTTAAAAAACCTTAATTTAACTTATAGATTTTATTCCCCTACTATGGCAACTGTTACCAAAACACACTCAATGGAGCTAGACCATGATCAACACAGAAATCAAACCTTTCAGCGCAACTGCCTTCAAAGCAGGAGAATTCGTAGACATCACTGAAGCAGACGTGAAAGGCAAGTGGGCGATCTTCTTCTTCTACCCAGCTGACTTCACTTTCGTATGCCCAACTGAGCTTGGCGACGTTGCTGATCACTACGAAGAATTGCAAAAGCTAGGCGTAGAAGTGTACTCAGTATCAACCGACACTCACTTCGTACACAAAGCTTGGCACGATGCGTCTGAAACCATCGGCAAGATCAATTACTACATGGTTGGCGACCAAAGCGGCAACATCACCAACAACTTCGGTGTTATGCGCGAAGGTCAAGGCCTAGCAGACCGCGCCACTTTCTTGGTTGATCCGGAAGGCATCATCCAAGCGATGGAAATCACTGCAGAAGGCATTGGCCGTAACGCTGAAGAACTGATGCGCAAAGTGAAAGCAGCTCAGTATGTGGCTTCTCACCCAGGTGAAGTGTGCCCAGCTAAGTGGAAAGAAGGCGAAGCGACTTTGGCACCTTCACTCGACCTAGTCGGTAAGATCTAAATCTGAACTAGCTGCGTTGCCTGTGCATTGTTAAAAGTTGGTTCAGAATGCTCATTTAGGAAACTAAACTCCGCTTCTTCACCAACTTTTGCCTCGCACAGCCTGCCTCGCAAACGTTCAGACTCTAGACAGAAAGCCTCAGCGTAAGCTGGGGCTTTTTTGTTTCTGGCGTTATTTTTTCGTTCGACCCTTCGCCTACCTATTTGGTATGTCTCGGGTTCTCACTTAAAAATGCCTAGCAGCTCATCGCTTCAGTATTGCCAGATTTTCTGAGCAAAAGCGAGCTTCTCGCAAACGTTCAGACGTTAGACATAAAGCCTCAGCGTAAGCTGGGGCTTTTTTGTCTCTGGCGTTATTTTTTCGTTCGACCCTTCGCCTACCCATTTGTTGTGTCTCGGGTCATTTGTTCCTAGTTATGCTTAAAAATGCCTTGCAGCTTATAGCTGTTAGTAAAAACCTATCGAAGTCTTAGAAAACATTGATTTCAATTATTGATTGGTCGTCGCTACTATAAGTCCATAGAGTGAAATTCATAACAGAAGGTAAACACCATGCTTGATGCAACGATGAAACAACAATTGGGCGCCTACTTAAACAATCTGCGTAATCCGATTGAATTATTGGTGTCTGTAAATGATTCGCCAAAATCGAAGGAGCTAGAAGAGTTAGCCAACGAGATTGCGGCACTAAACGAAAAAATTTCTGTGAGCACGACGTCCGATAAGATCGGTGGTCGTTCGCCAGTGATGACGATTGCCAAAGAAGGCGCAGAAGCCCGTGTTGCATTTGCTGGTGTGCCAATGGGACATGAATTCACTTCTTTGGTATTGGCGCTATTGCAAGCGGGCAGTCATCCATCCAAAGAAGCGCAGGCTTTGCAGGATCAAGCTAAGTCGCTGAGCCGTGAACTGAACTTCGAAGTGTACGTGTCGCTATCGTGTCACAACTGCCCAGACGTCGTGCAAGCGACTAACTTAATGGCGGCGCTGAATCCAAAAATCACCGCCACTATGATCGACGGCGGTGTATTTCCGGATGAAGTAAAGCAACGCGATATTATGGCGGTGCCATCGCTTTACCTGAATGGTGAGCTATTCGGTAATGGTAAAATGACCTTGGCGGAAATACTCAACAAGGTTGATGATGAAGCAGATGCCAAAGCGGCGGCGGCACTGGCCGATAAAGCACCTTATGACGTATTGGTTGTTGGTGGTGGTCCTGCTGGCGCTTCCGCTGCGATTTATGCCGCGCGTAAAGGCATTCGCACCGGTATTGTTGCTGAGCGTTTTGGTGGCCAAGTGTCTGATACCGTGGGTATCGAGAACTTCATTTCGGTGAAGTATACCGAGGGCCCAAAACTGGTTGCGCATTTAGAAGAGCACGTCAAAGAATATGATGTTGACATTATGAACACGCAAAAAGTTGTGGCGGTGCGTAAAATCGACTCTGGTTTAAGCGAAGTTGAATTGGCTAACGGTGCCGTATTGAGCAGTAAATCAGTAATTTTGGCCACTGGTGCGCGCTGGAGAGAAATGAACGTGCCGGGCGAAGAGCAATACCGTAATAAGGGGGTTGCCTACTGCCCACACTGTGACGGCCCTCTATTTAAGGGCAAAAAAGTTGCAGTCATTGGTGGTGGTAACTCGGGTATTGAAGCTGCGATTGACTTAGCGGGTATCGTTGCGCATGTCACGGTATTGGAATTTGCTGATACCTTGCGCGCCGATGCGGTATTGGTGAAAAAAGCTCAATCCATGAGTAATATCACCATTATCAAACAAGCAATGACCACCGAAGTGCTGGGTGATGGTACTCGCGTGACCGCCTTGCAGTACAAAGACCGCGCCACTGATGAGACGCATGTTGTTGAATTAGCGGGTATTTTTGTGCAAATCGGCCTAGTACCGAATACCGAATTCTTAAAAGACACAGTAGGCCTGACTCAGCGTGGTGAAATTATTATCGACGGTCATGGTCAAACCAACGTATCAGGGATACTCGCCGCAGGCGATTGTACGAACGTAGCGTATAAGCAGATCATTATTTCCATGGGTGCAGGCGCAACCGCTGCTCTTGGTGCTTTTGATTACTTAATTCGAAATTAATGATCCGCAACTGAACCCGCAGCACCCCTGAGTCCGCTTGGAATGAAGTAGGCGTCGTCAGGTTGGGAACCGACCGGTCCTTGGCAATGAATGTCTTGGGCCGGTTTTTTGTCGGCAGTAACAGTCAGTCGTGCTAACTGAATTCAATGATTTAGAGATAGTTGCTGAGTGCGAATCATTTGTCCCTAACATCTTGATGCTAATGAAAGTTCCTGAGATATACGCATTTTTGTAACGAGATTCAGCAGGATGCCGTATTTACTACTAAGCTTGTGATCAAAAATGAGACGTTTGAGTTGTAAATAACGAGGGGGCGAATGTCAATGACCGAAGCAATAGTAGTCTATGATCGATTTTCTTGCGACCATTGTGCGCACAACGGTCATCTTGATTTTGATTTTACGATGGCATTCCAACCTATTGTTAACTGTAAAAATAAAACCATATTTGGATACGAAGCTTTGGTTCGCGGTTTAAATAATGAATCGGCCTTCTCTATAATATCGAAAGTAAATGATGATAATCGCTATTTGTTCGATCAGCTATGTAGGATAAAGGCCATAGCACTTGCTGCCAAATTAAATTTGGATTCAATGCTAAGTATTAACTTCTTACCGAATGCTATATATAAGCCGGAACGCTGTATCCGTACAACCTTAGATGCTGCTAAGAAATATAATTTTCCTGCCAATAAAATTATGTTTGAATTTACTGAGGTGGAGAAAATTGAAGACTCTTCTTTTATAAAAAAGATTGTTGAATATTATAGTGAGTTGGGTTTTATTACGGCTGTTGATGACTTTGGTGCTGGGAATTCAGGTTTAGGACTTCTGGCTGATTTCCAAACAAATATTATTAAGCTTGATATGGGATTGATTCGAGACATTCATAAAGACATCAATCGACAAATTATTATAAGGAATGTATTGGCAATGCTCCATGAATTAAATATTACACCGTTAGCCGAAGGTATTGAGGTGATTGAAGAAATGGAGTGGCTTCGAGATTCTGGTGTCGAGTTGATGCAAGGATATCTTTTTGCCAAACCAGCCTTTGAGCAATTGCCAGAAGTCGATTTTAACGCCTTCTAGTGTGTCATTCTACCTTGCAAAGTATTGTTCGAATGACTAGCTGGTTTAGTGACCTGTAGTTATAAGTGCATAGACTTCAGTGTATATTTATCAATACTTGAACGTTATTCCTTGAAAAATTTCTCAACTTTTCCAGTTATTCCTATATTGACTGGATTGCAATCTTACACTTAATTGAGACTAATAATGAAAAAATCGAGCGCACAATTGACGAAAATGATTTTTGCCAAAACGCTTACCGTAATATTCTTCTGTCTTACGGCGGTTATTATTTTTTCGTTGTTTGTAAATGTTGGCGAAGGGATAATCAATCAAGAAGATATCACCACTGTACTTCTTGGGAGTATTAATACTGGGGTTATAGCGCTGGCGGTGTTTGAGTTGGCATTAGTGGTTAAGAAAGAATATGCATCGCCCAACGATGATGAAGAAAAAGATGCCGTATCCAGTCTTCGTGAAACACTGCCACGTTTCATCGGCATGGTTTGTGTCGCTTTATCACTTGAGGGATTAATTATGGTTATCAAATATAGCCAGCTAGAATTGGCGGGTAACTTGTATTATCCCGTGGCGATCATCGCAAGTACCGCGCTATTGTTAACGGCTCTAGGTCTATTTATATATTTAACCGGTAAAGGCGCCGTTAAAGAGTTATAAGCCCGTGCGGTAACAATCTGTTCCTTAAAACCAGGCAGACGCGAGCTAGGCTTTCTGTCAGGCTTTGATCCTTATTTTATAGAGGCTGGGTCTATGTCTGTTTTAGAGAAAATGCCTTTCTCTTTGTTAGAGCTGGCCTCGGTTCCTACCGGCTCTGATATTTCCACAACATTGTTAGAGCTACGTCGCTATGCGCAGCATGCTGATACATTAGGTTTTACCAGACTATGGTTAGCCGAACACCATAATATGGAAGGTATAGCGAGTAGCGCGACTAGCGTGCTTATAAGCGATTTAGCGGCACATACCGAGCTAATGCGCATTGGTTCTGGCGGCATTATGCTACCTAATCATCCGCCATTGGTGGTGGCCGAACAATTTGGTACTTTGGCTTCCTTATACCCTGACCGAATTGATTTGGGACTGGGTAGAGCACCGGGTACTGACCCGCTTACTAGTCGAGCTTTGTATCGAGATGAACGTCGCGCCGATAATTTCCCGGAAGAAGTTGCTGAGTTGCAACGACTGTTGGGAAAAGATGTTGATGCTAGCCTAGGTAAAGTACATGCATACCCAGGTCGTGATACTAATGTACCAATTTGGATTTTAGGATCCAGTTTATTCAGTGCGCAGTTGGCCGCTAAACGCGGACTGCCCTATGCATTTGCTGGGCACTTTGCACCTGCTTTAGCTCAAGAAGCTTTAAGTTTGTATAGACGTTTATTTAAGCCATCGTCAACTTTGCAGCGCCCTTACGCAATCTTATGCTTGCCGCTAATTCTTGCAGATACGGATAAGGAGGCGCACTACCTCAGTACTAGTTCGCAGCAAAGGGTATTGGCGCTTATGTATGGTAAGCCACTGTATCTACCACCTCCTGTTACCGATATGGATCTTCACTGGGATTATGCAAGTAAGCGCCAAGTAGAAAAATTTTTAGCACTGTCAGTTGTTGGTAATTCAAAGACAGTTAGCTTTAAATTACAAACGATACTTAAGCAGTTTCAAATCAATGAGCTTATGTTTACAAATGATATCTATGATCGAGATAAGCGTTTGCATGCGTTGACATTATTGAAAGGCTTAGATATTTCTAACTAGAACATAGACTTTGAAAATAGAAATCAAAGTTTATGTATACGAATAATTATGGTTATCAAATGATTTCTATTTTTTGAGTAAATAAGTCAACAAATGTCGTAAATTGAAAGTGATATTTCCCAGAAATATCTTATGTTGATGTTTGGGCCAATTGGGTCTTACCCAACGGCCATATATGATTGCCATTTGAAATACTAGAAAAACGAGATAAACTAAACCGATGCTAAAAGAAAACTCACCAGTAAGCCCTATGGCACCAGAACCTTGTCTCAATCTTAGTTTGCGTAAAGC
This sequence comes from Thalassolituus sp., assembly GCF_034111725.1. Taxonomy (GTDB): domain Bacteria; phylum Pseudomonadota; class Gammaproteobacteria; order Pseudomonadales; family Oceanobacteraceae; genus Thalassolituus. Next base: position 25,769 of record NZ_JAWUWR010000012.1, read on the forward strand.
AGATCGAGTTATTAACCATGTCTATAACCGCCACCTTGCTGAGTGCGGTTTATCCGTCAGTCAGTTTTCGGTCATGCGAGCGATGCATTATGCGGGGACTTGCACTAGTCAGGTGATTCAAGACATCCTCGTGTTAGACCAAACGACTCTCAGCCGTAACCTTAAAAAATTGGTTAGCGATGGCATGGTTGTTATGAAGGAAGATAAGGAGGACCGTCGTCGAAAACTACTCTCGCTTTCAGCTAAGGGAAATATAATGTTTTCAGCTGGAGAAAAGCATTGGAAGTTAGCGCAAAACGAAATGAGAGAAACTCTCGGTAGTAGCATCGCAGACCAAATTATTGAGTTAAGTGATACGATCGTCGAAAAGTGCGGCACTCCCATTTAAAACTATCCCTTCATACTAAAATCCAATGTTAATACCTAATGTTATTTGATCTTTGGCCGCAAACTGGCCAAAGAAGCCGCGATGGACTCCATAAAATATATCTGCACCTAACTCAAGTTGAACAAAAGTACTGAGTTCGTACTTCACTTTTGGTCTTACCAGACCGTCCGAGTTATCTAAGGAATGCAAGGCCAAGGCCTCTAATATAATCGTTTCATTGGCGTAGTAGCGGCGTAACAATAATGTGAGCGTATTCTCTACGGCATCTTCTGTAATATCTTGTTCGTAACTTAACAATTGGCGTCGAAACCATTGGCCACTGATTAAGGTGTCGCTAATACCTGAGTAATCCAAACCGATAACGTATTGAAGTTCTTGCGCTTTATTGATAAATCGCTGATCAGGATTGTCTGTTGAATAATAGCGCGAGTTGTTTAAAACAAATTCAGTTCTTAGTACGAAATCTCCAAAGGCGTTATTCGCTGTGCCGCCGATAAGAGTATTACGCTTGTACTCTTGGTTGACGCTTACCGCACCACCATCAATGTCAATGAAGACAACAGGGTCATCTTGATAATGGTAAAAGTAATTGAAGGTAATATCCCAGCCAGATGCGAAAGTCGCATAGCGCAATGCCAGTTCGCTATTATGTAATGATTGCTGTGGTTCTTTTGCTGAATTGACCTGCAATGAGGTTGCCATTTGCGATAGCTCAGGCAACGGATGGCTTAGTTCAAACTGTGTGCCAGTTTTGGCGTATTGATTGAATTTAAGCTCTGGTATGACGATGACAGTAAGAGAGCTGCCATCGCTAATAGGAATGTCCGCGCTAGCAGATGTAAGCGAGATCCGTGAATTATCGAAGTCATCAAGAATAAATTCACGATAATTCAGTGGATTAATAACGTCCAGTAGTCGTAAGCCATCGCTTGCACCCCAAACAATAGTTTGCTTCCCAAGACGCCAGTAGATTTCTTGTGTTTCCAAGTCTACGAAGGCCTCTCTAAACTGAATTTCTGATTGTCGACTATCTATTTCGTTCTCAAGATCATAACGGAATCGGACGTCAATTTTGAAACCTATTTGGTTAAATTCACCATATATATCGGATTTCAATAAGCTTTCCGATTTAACTACATCAACCTCATCGAGGTTATCATTCTGAGTTATCGATGTTTCGTGTACTACTTGATTAGCTATAGATATGTCACCTGCATATAAAACTTGTGGGCTAAAAATCAGAGCGGTAATTCCGAAATACAGACCGAGATTCTTATTTTCTTTAAGCATTTCAAACCTTTTCACCGTTGGCCCACAAAAATTAAATAGTTATTTCATTATTATTAGCGACGCGATAGCGCCCGAACATCAAATATTGATTCGGGAACTTCTGTATCATAATCAATGTCGGAGAAAATAAACTCGGTCGTATGACCTGTTTTATAGTTCATCACCACTAGTTTCTTACGACTCCATATTCCTTGAATTTTTTCTAGATCTTTAAGGTATATGGTTTTTAGCGGTTTATCCTTACCATCCCAATAATCATTCTTAACAATAATCCAATTGGTCTTATCAACTAGAAATTCAGTGCGACTATAGCCGAGTTCGTCGGCTATTTTATCCGATTTTGGTATGGCACGAATTTGAAAAACATCCTGACCTTCGTATTGAACACTACCTAATAGAGTGAAGTTATAATCTGACAACTCCATTTTTCCCTCGTTTTTAATATCTTCATAGGTGAAATCAGTGCCTAGAAAGTAGTCGCCACGATTTGATGCAGATATCCGTCTTGATTTTTTAGTGGCTGGTAGATATAGCCACTGATCATCTTCGTGCTCAGGGGATTGATAGTCATAGGTAAGGAATGCGGTATCCTTTACGTTAGTCGGACGATTATAAACAACTAAGGTTCTCTTCTCTTCGTCTAAAGTGCGACGATAAATTGTAGTTTCGCTGATGCGCTCCTTACCTTGTTTGTTAATCAGACGCATCCTGAGGCTACGAGTAACGTGATCCCCTTCGTCTACCTGAACGATTTTGGTGACAATTTCTTCTACGTTTATCAAGCTCTCGCTGGCGTCAGATTTGTTAGCGAGGCCTAATGTACCCGCTACGATAAGTAGAATGGCAGTGCTTGATAGCGGAATCACAAGTGATTCTTTTGCACCATGTATAAAGGCGGGTTTGGTCAGCTTAATAAGTGCAGGAAGTAGGGTCATGCTGCACAAAAAACTACCGACAACGGCAACTACAACAATAGATCCAAACTCATTTAGCGGCACTACACTACTGGCGATCAGAACACCGAATCCACACGCAAGAGCGATAAAGTTAAAGAGTAATGCTCGTCCCGTGCTTGGATATAACTTGGCGATTAAGTCATCGACATTTTGATCGGGCTGCCCATCTATGTTCTCCTCTGTACGAAATAACTCTCTAATGCGATCAATTGTGTGGATCGAAAAGTCTACTCCTAAGCCTATTGCTATTGATGCAAACATAGAGGCACCGATTCCTAGTGGAATTTTTAGGATGGCCATAGTCGCGTAGACAAATAGTAGTGCGGTACAAACAGGTATTAGTGTGAATATTCCTGCGAGCATTGAACGGAACATGAGTGCGGACACTAATAGTACGAGAACTAAAGCGATACCAAGACTGAAGAAGTGACCATCTCCTAGGTCTCGTATCCAGAAGTAATCAACGGTTACGCGGCCAGTCATAGTTGCCGTTATATTTTCATCGTTGAACTCGCGTCCAATATAAGCTTCTAGGCTCTCAACAATTTCTTTATTACGGTGATAGCTTCCAGTCTTAAATGTGAGTCGTACGTTAGCTACTTTATAGTCATAATCGACCTCTTCATCGAAATCTGTTGATTCACCTGAAGCTGAATAGATTAAGAAGTACTGCGCAATGCTCTTACGATCGCTAGGTAATACATAGGCGGAAGGGTCGCTATTATTAAGCGACATATTCATTTGCTTAAGATAATCAACGATAGATGTAGCACTAGTGACATCGTCAAAAGCTAGAGCGTAATTTTGCAAAGCTTCTACTTTAAGTAGAGCTTGTGGTGAAAATAAACCCTCCTTTTCATTAGTTTCGACAATGATATCTAAGTTATTTGCGCCATTTGTATGGCCGTTGATGAGTTTGTCGGCCTTATAAATTTGTTCTTTTTTATTAAAGGTATCTATTCGGTCTTCATCAATAACAATATTTGAGCCCGTGATCGCTCCTATCGCAATGATCATGCAACCTATTACTACAACTGACTTAGAGTACTTTAATGACAAAGTGCCAATTTTTTGGATGAAGCGCGTAAATATATCTCGCTTTTTGTCATCGTTGTTTAGGTAATTCTGTAAGTAGCGCTTAGACGCTTTGGGTTTAGTTAAAATGAGCACTGCAGGGAGTAGGGTCATAGAGTAGACCCATGCAAGAGCAACCCCAACGGCAGCGAAAAGACCAAAAAATTTAAATGGAGGCATGTCCGATGCAAGATAAAGCCCAGCGAAGCCAGCGATCGTCGTTAGAGAGGTTAGTGCAACCGGCCGCCACATCTCCGCCATCGTATCAATAACTAAGTCACGATTAATATCACGCTTTGTATCTGCCTGAAGTTCGAAATAATGACCCAATATATGAATAGTATCGGCAACGGCAATGCCAATAAGGATAACGGGTAAAGCATTGGTAATAACGTAAAACGAAACTCCAGAAGCTGCCATAATGCCAATAGTAGAAAGAACCGTGGTGGCAATCATCATCAAAGCCAGTAAACCTGAACTGAGTGCTGAGAAGCAGATGACTACGACTGTGAAGATAATTAGTCCTGCAATTGGGTTCAATATCTTCATATCATTATCGATATACTCACCGAGGTAGCCAGCAATAGCGCCTTCGCCAGCAACGTAGGACTCGATACTTGTATTGTGCTCTTCATTAAATTTAGTAACTTCCGCAGAAGTTAAATCGTTGACCTGCTTGTAGGTTAGATTGGATATATCCTGATTCCATAGCTCAGCAATTATAAGAGCAACATCACCTTCTTTCGATACGATACTACCGTTGTAAAGTGGAAAATTCTGAATAGCTTTTTTAACTAGAAGTGCCTCCGAGACCGACGACGGCATAGGATCAAGAAAATCCTCAACTATTAAGCTTCCATCATCCCCGAACATGTTCTTCTCTGTAGCCAAACTAAAGACTTTGTCTTCCTTAATATTTTCAAAGTCTTGTAATGTGCTCGTTAAGCTAGCTATTAGTTGAAGTACTTCAGGGGTGTAGATGTCGGCTTTTATTGCGACCACAACTGGATCGTTTAAACCAAATTGATCGCGAACTCTCTCGCGATATAGCAGCGCAGGATTTTCAGGAGAAAGGAACGCATCCCCGCGTGTATCTTTCACTATTGTTGGCAAAAAGCTCGCGGCACCTATAAAAAAGATGAGCGGAACAATTACCAAAATAATTGGATTCCTGAACAGATTTGAAAAAAATCGCCAGCTGGCAGTGTCGTTTCTCATGGACCAACCTCCATTGTTATTAGACGTAATGAGCCTTTGCTTTGATAGCTATAGTCATCGCACGGCACTCCAGACCGATAATGCATGTACATGCATGCATTGTCAAACTGGATTTGGAATAGTTTGATTGAAGGATTCTTAGATAGACTTATATGTTACAAAATCACTATCTGACCTTTTTAAGCTAAAAAACAGCGATTTTATGGATTTTTAGTAAGTTCAGTCTGATTTTTTATTGACCTGTTTGTCAGGTTGCGTGTATTAAAATTACTTGAAAGTACATATTATGTAGGTGCATGGTAATGCAATCTGATTGCAACTGATAAATTCATGTATTAGCATGCATTTGGTAAGTGTTAGAGCAAATAATGTATGTTCGTAAGTCTCAATACTTTTAAATTTAATTAATTTGTAGAAATACGACTGATTGGTGGCATAAAAGCGTTTACTCGGGAGGAGGCTAGGTCATGAATACAATGAAAAATAGCGAAGTATTTAACTATAAAAAAATAAATGACTTTATAAGTACAAGTGGTCAACCCTCGAAAGAGGACTTTAGGAAGATTAAAGAGGATGGTTTTGAATTAATTATTGATCTGGCTCCTATAGATTATGAAAGATACTCAATACAAGACCAACCAGAAGTTCTAAGAGTTTTAGAATTACCCTACATTCACATCCCCGTCGACTTTAAATCTCCAGCTATCGAAGATTACGAATATTTCAGCAACACGCTAAAGAAAAATTACGGAAAAAAAATATGGATTCATTGTGCTGCTAATTATCGCGTCACAGTATTTTTTTCTATTTGGGCAGAGAAAAATTTGGATTGGACCGAAGATCATTCCAAAAAACTGATAGATTCCATTTGGAAATCAGACCCCAACTGGACAATGAACGATATTTGGCGCGATTTTATGGCTTATGCAAGATCAATGGAGCCAGCTTAATTTAACTTATAAAATATTTTAATTTTGAAATATTGTTTTAGCATTAACCGAATATCATTAGGATTATAAGAAAAAATATTCTGATTCGTGCAGTTAATGCGAACGAATATAATACTAATTTATTTAAATCAGGGAGATGATATGAACGAATTAATTTCAGTAGAAGATCATGAAGCTCAGTGCGACTTGCTAATTATTGGGCACTCAATGGCTGGCGGGTGCCTTGCAAGACAGATGAAGATCTCACATCCGGAAATGAAAATTACCGTCATTGAGCGAAAAACTGAATTCGGGTACTGGGTAGGCGAATCTACTTTAGAGGCATTTTGGAATTATGCTGCCACTAGTTTAGATTTGGGCCATTATCTCGACACTAATCACTTGTACAAGCATGGTCTGCGCTTTTTCTATGACTCGAAGGAACATGACTTAGCGCTAAAAGATATGAGCGAAGTCGGACGTTCTTGGTATCACGGTACTCCCGCTCATCAAATTGATCGTAAAAAGTTTGATACTGATCTTTGTCGTATGAATATTGAATCGGGCATTGATGTACGACTCGGTTTAACCGTTACGGATATCGTTTTGGACCGTGATAACGGCCACATAATTACAACTCCTAGCGGTAATTTTCGAGCAAAATGGGTGGTAGATGCTGCTGGTTTTGCCTCGCCGATTGCTCGCCAACTTGGCATTTGTGAAATAAAAAATGATGAACACCCGATTAGTTCATATTGGGCCCGTGTATCAGGCGTGGCAAATCTTGATTTACTTGGTGGCAAAGAATGGCGTGAAAGAGTGCGTTATACCACTCGTACCTTGGCAACAACACACTTTATGTACGGCGGCTACTGGTTTTGGTTAATCCCTCTTGATGCCGAGACATACAGTATCGGGCTTGTTACCAAAAATGATGAATGCGACATAAAGATTAAAGGCGAACAAGAATTTTTAGATTTCTTACGCACTCATAAGTGCATGGAAGAGCTATTGCCAGTAGAAACGACAAAGATTCTTGACTATACCCAGATGAAAAATCTGTCTCGTCGAGTATCGGCTCCTTATTCTGAAGATCGTTGGTTCTTAACGGGTATGTCTGCCGTATTCTTAGATCCTCTATTGTCACCAGGGTCGGCTTATCTTTCCGATAGTAATCGCATGATCGGTGACATGATCAAAGCGGATATGCAAGGCGATGATGAAGCTTACCGTGTAATGGTTCCAGTCTTTAACCGTTTCTCCCAGTTCTGGCTTGATAACTTTTTTCTGCATATTAAAGGTCTATATCATCCTTGTTATGACCGTCAAAAAGTCTATTTTACCTCGATGTTGATGCAGTGGTTTGGGATTATTCTGCCTTCGTCAATGGTGAAGAACTGGGGCTATATGCCCGGTATGACGATGGCGGATTTACAGGGTTTTTATAATCAGATGGATTATTTAAGTGCTAATAATGTTATCCATAAAATTGATCATATAGCTCATGAATTTGAAGACTTATTGAAGAGTCGTGGATTGGAATTTTCGCATAATGAAGGTCAATTCTTCGATGTTGAAATCGACGATTGTTTCATGGAAAACACCCGCACCATGGGTAGCACATTGACCATGGACTCTATTATGCACATCGAACAAAAGATGCTTGAAGTTACTTATCTCGGCATTCTTCAGCGTTTGGCTGAACTAGACAATGTTCAGGCAACTAAAGCCGACCTAATGGATGCAGCGCGAGAGTCCTGCCAATACGAATTGACTGTATTGGAGGCCTTTAACACTTTATGTACGAAAGCTAATAAGACTCGTAAAGAGCAAGAAAGCCAAGTAGCAATGGCCTAACCCACCCACATGGAGATCTAAACTATGGAAGATTTAACCGTAAGTCACCGCGATACTGAAATGTTAGATACAGAGAACTCTCTCATTCCTACCGCTAATGCAGCAATGTTGGCTGATCAAATTTTGAATGTCATTTTTGATAAGCGCCGTTTACTACCCGACGAAGATATCGCCGAAGTAGATGAGCGAGAAGAGCGTCAAGTTCACTTTGAGAGAATCCTTGCTTATGTCGAAGCAAGAGAGAAAATTCAAATGATTTTACCAGCATTTCCGGTTAAGTCTCCAAATCGTAATAAAACATTGGCTCACTTACCCGACTACGCAGAACGCCATGCATTTAAGCAGTTGAGCCTATTATGTGATGAAATAAAGTCTATTTATTCACCAGGTGCTGAAATTTCTATCTGCTCTGATGGCCGAGTTTTTTCAGATTTACTACGAATTTCAGATGAGCACGTCACCGAATATGGTGAGACCTTAAGATCAATGGTCGAAGAGTCGCACCCTGGTGTATTTACCTTCTTTAATTTAGATAAGGTTTATAGCTCGATATCGTGTTTTGAGACGATGCGAGAAGATCTAATGGTATCCTATGGCGAAGCGCTGTCGGATTTAGTTTATCGAACTAAAACCGAGCCTCATGCTAAATCCATGTACCTTGGAATCACGCGTTTTATTTTTGAAGATTTTAGCGGAATTGATCCATTCCGATCATTGGCTCGAAATGCTATACAAAAAGCTTCAAAGCTGGTCTCTTATCGTGTTATTCAGCGCTCGAATGCCTGGAGCCGTTTATTAAAAGAGCAGTTTCCGAAGGCCGTGCGCCTTTCTATACACCCGCAGTTTCGAGTATCAGAGAAGATAGGCATCTATCTTGGTGATGCAGAAAATGCTTGGGTAACACCTTGGCATTCTGTCGCGGTTGTTGAAGATGATCGCGTTCTTTTTATGAAACGTTCTGATGCAGAATCGCAGCCAGACGTGCTACTTGCATACCAAGATGGTCGTCCGAGTCACTTCGTGCGTCAGATGCAATTAGAGCGAGCTTCTTGATATGAATATCGAAAATCTATGTGAATTCGGAGGTATCGTTCACGCAGCGGACAATACCAATTTGCTCGAATTGCCTAGCAGCTACATCGAGAACTTATTTAGGGATTATCATTTACTACTATTTCGTGGGTTTGATTCTTTATCTAAGGAGGAAATGGTGGCTTTTTCGGAGCGATTCGGGCCGCTATTGAAATGGGATTTTGGCTATGTTTTTGACTTACAAATCCAAGAAGATCCTAAGAATCACATCTTTCGTGAAGGTCGTTTGGAACTGCATTGGGACGGTAGTTATCTTGGGCCTGAAAAGACGCCGAAATACAGCTTTTTTCAGTGTGTCGAGGGTAATGATTTTGAGGGTGGTGAGACGATTTTTTGTAATTCCATCAACGCATTTGACGACAGCGACGAAGAATTCAAGAGCAAGTTAAAGGCCGCCAAGATTACCTATCAAACCGAAAGAAAAGCTCACTTTGGTGGAACCTTGTCTTGGCCACTTGTTTGTCCTATGACCAACGACGGTCGGCCGGTGATTCGTTATATGGAGGCCTTTAACGAAGATAATGAAGATATCAATCCCATCGATGTGTCGGTTGATGGTATGGATCGCTCAAATTCGGATGCCTTCTTACGTGAGCTTAATGCTCATTTGTATAATCCGAAGTATCTCTATGAGCACCGTTGGACAAAGGGTGAGTTTTTGATGTTTAACAACAATGCGTTGTTGCACGGTAGAAACTCATTTCAGAGTGCTTCGGATCGGCGGCGCATACAGCGCGTGCATATCCTTTAGAGGTGGCTATGCATATAGATGTTAGCGATAGAAGAACTATCAATGATGAGTCTTCGAAAAATTCATCAACAAGTCAGTTCGTTAAAGATTTAATTTTCTTTATAAGTGCCATTTTAGTCGGTTTATTGGTCATTGTGTTTTCTTTCGATGCGCCAATGGAGCTGATTTTAGAGCGATGGCCCGTGTTTTTTACCGCTATCGTCGCCGCAGCCGTTGCTAATGCAACGGCTGTTGGTGGCGGTTTTATATTCATGCCATTGTTTACCTTCGGTTATGGGTTCACTTCTCTAGAATCGTTAAAATTAGCATTGGCGACGCAAGCATTTGGAATGACGTCTGGAGCCTTGGCTTGGTCGGCAAAGCGAATCGTAATGAGTGTTCTAGGATTCTCGCTAGTCTTTGCCATTACCGGGATGCTTATCGGAAGTTTCTATATTACTCCTGATCAAAATTATATCGACATTGCCTTCGGTGCCGCATCTTTAGGTTTAGCGGTTATCTTGGTTATCGAAGTTTACTATTCCAGAAATAGTTCTGGGCATACGGACATCCGTAAGCCGACTCGTTTCGACCTTATTGTATTTGCCGTTTTGTGTCTTATCGGTGGAATGGTAAACGCTTGGGTTTCTATCGGTATTGGTGAGGTTGTCGCGTTATGGATGCTATTGCGTTGGCGCTATCCGCTTGCGCTATGTATTTCAACCGGTGTGGCTGCATTGGCCGGCTGCTCGATTGCTGGATTGCTTATTCATTCTGAATTAGGCGGTATTCGTTGGGATTTCCTCGCGTTCACAGCGCCTGGAGTTGTCATTGGCGGCCGTTTGGGGGCCAGAATGGGCGTAGCCATTTGTGGTGATAGTGGTGGCGTTGGAAAAGTATTTAATATCAAATCTGGCGATAGACTGAAGCACTTTATTATCGCTGTTATATTCGTCGATGGCGTGGCTGTATTAGTTAATGCGTTATGAGGCTTTAATGGAAAACAAAAAATTATTTGTATTCGATCTTGATGGCACAATCGTAGATACTGTGGAAGATATCGCTGCATCAATGAATGCTGTTCTTAATTACTATAAATTGCCAATTAAACCATTAGAGCATTACCGCAAGCTCGTTGGTAATGGAACATTGAATATGGTTAATAAGACGTTAGGAGATGATTTTAATGCCGTTGAGGAAGCTCATTTCTTGTTTGAGTTGAACTACCGAGAAGATTGCTTGGTTCGTTCTAAGCCATTTCCTGATATCGACGTTGCGATGGCGGCTATTGTTAGCTCAGGTCATTATCTGGCGGTCTTAACCAATAAAATTCAGCCGTTAGCTCAGAAGATTGTTGCTGCAATGTTCCCTAACGTTTCTTTCGATGCCATTGTCGGGCTAAGTCCTGAAAATAAAGCGAAACCAGATCCTGAGACCTTACTCAGACTGATAAATCAGTTTAAACCAGTTGAGTGTTTCATGATCGGAGATACCATCGTTGATCTGCAAACAGCCCGTAATGCTGGAATTAACTCAATTGCAGTATTGTGGGGGTATTCTAGCGCCAAGGAATTGCAAACGATGAATCCAGAACGGTTATTTAGTGACGTTGATTCGATGTTGTTAAGTTTTGGTCTTGAAGTTGTTGTTCCTGCTTAAATTTATATAAAAAATGGAGGATTTTATGAAGTATCTAAAGTGGTTAGTTGTTAGCGGAATCTCGATGTTAACTCAGTTAGCCTATGCGCAAGAAGATGCACTTATTGATCAAAATGATAAAGTTAATAAAGCATATATTATTTTGCAGGCGGAAATCGTTGATGTAGACATGTTCTTTAATCAGTATGCAGTGCCAGCCGAAGTTGAAGTTGATTTTTACGGTGGAAAGCCACTGGTTGCAACTTTCGATAAAGAAGTTTTTGAGGGGGAATGGGATAACAATTGGACAATTATTCTAACTTTCCCATCATTAGATGCGGCTAAAGAATGGTACTACAGCGACAACTATCAGGCAGTACTACCTTATCGCCATGCAGCTACAGCATTCGGTAATATGGTTTTCTTTGAGGGTACTGATCAAAGTAAAATTAATTGGAACATTCGCCAGTACAAAAATGCTGAAGTTGATTTGGTTGAACCATTAACTTTGGATACAGAACCGGATTATTTAATCGCGATTGATGCAGGTTGGACAAGCAAGAGAGGGCGCTTTCAATTAGAAGCAGCCTTTGATTCGGTAGATGTGACGGGTCATACCATGGCGCTCTCATATCGCATTATTACTGATGAAAGCTTTGCAGCTCAAAGTTGTCATTATCCCTTAGTTGTATCTGTAGGCGACACTTCAGGAGATTTAAAGAGATTGGGTGTGTATTCTGATGCGGAACGAGACTGGACCAATTTAGAGTTTACTTTGAAAGGAAAACATATTTCACCATTACTCGAGTCTACTAGTCGCGTGATATTCGATTTATCTTCACCAAGAGGTGGCGATTGTGGTGATACACGCTTAGAAGTCAAAAATCTAGTTATACGTTAACTCTTCTTTCTATCGTTAAATTTATAAGGCTGCCTTCGTTGTTGCAAGAATATTCTCTGTATTTCTTTTAGCTTGGCAGCTTATACATCATAACTTTTTTATCAGTATCACCAAATTATGGAGTTTGCATTCTGATCTCTATTGGTGACAGTTCTTCTGCATCACTCGGATGTGTGTTCGCTAATATTAGGTCGGAATTTTAATTGCTAATTTTTAGAGACGCTGTAAATAATTTGTACCGCAGTGCTGGTGAGGTCAGTTAATCTGGCTTTATTGTCATCTAGCAATCGATTAAGTATTAATTGGTTTATACCCGAAACAATTATAACGCCTATATCATGTGATATTTCGTTTAAATTATCGCCATTTAATATATGTATTTTTACTTGATTGCATAAAAAATCAGCAAATACATCAGCAACTTTGCGGCGTAATTCCTGTCCTTCTAAGCCCAGTGCTCCTAATTCGATATACAAAGCTCGCATTAGTACCGTTTTGTTTTGAATTTCTTCTAAATAAGCATGGCTAATTTTCTCTACTTTCTCTTGCCACGAATCAGTGCTTAAAAATGAAGTAAGAATTGCCTTCATTATCTGCGTACTTGTTTCTTCGCTTAATGCCAACAGGCACTCGTCCTTGTTGGTAAAATGTTCATAAAAAGTCCGGCGAGATATATGCGCTGCGGCTGTAATATCGGTTAGGGTGATATCACGAAACGACTTGGCGTCTAGACACGTTTCTAACGATTCTAGAATGCGAGTGCGATGTGAAGTGCTTTGGGGGAGTGCAATATTTTCCATACATTAAAGTGTATTCGAGGCCTCTGTTGTGGTCTATCTAAGCATTCACTTATTCTTCACCTTAGATTTGGTACTTGAAAGTACCATAACCTGTCATTAGATTGGTACTGTCAGGTACCAATAAGGTCGTATTCTTATGAAAAGCGAAACAATACCGAGCCGCCATGGTGCAGACAAAGAGGCTGCATACACAGTTTTACAGCCGATGACGCTGTTTTTAGGAAATATCGAGGTAGTTCAACCGAGTGATGTGGATTGGTTTACTTTAGGGCGCAAGTTGAATGATGGCGATCCGCTGGCAGATGCCCTGGTTGCTTGGATGCTGGCTGAAGATGCAGCTAATAGACGCAAGCTGTTCTACCAAGTCGTTGATGGTGTCATTCCTGTCGATTCACAACTGCCGGAGCCATTGTTGGCTTTCATGCAGGCCGTTACAACAGCGCCAAAGTGGCTTGATCATAAGCAGCTGGCCATTGCGACGGACGTCATTGCACGCACGGGCAAAATTGGTATGCGGGTTCTGCGTGATTTCGGCTTAATGGCGGGTTATCAGGCTGGTGCGATTAATCATACTTTGGTGACAACAGGCACTCTGGAAAAGGGTGCTCCGCGGCGTATAGCAGAAACAACGAAATGGTGGATAGATTGCACAGGTTCGGTTGCGTTGAACATTGGTGGTGCCGGCTTTCGCTCTACATTAAAAGTGCGTGCTATCCACGCCATGGTTCGACGTCATGTTGCAGCCAAGCCCGAATGGGACGCCAGTTATTACGGCTTACCGATTAATCAGGTTGATATGCAGGCGACCTACTTAGGTTTCTCAGCTGTGTTCTTAATTGGCTGTCGTTTGCTTGGCTGTATATTTACGAAGGAAGAGGCCGAGTCGGTTATGCACCTTTGGCGTTATATTGGCTGGCTAATGGGAGTCGATGAAGCGCTATTGAGTCACTCTGAGGAGAGTGGTCGAGTTGCGCTCTATCGGAATATTTTAAGTCAACCAACTGCTGATGAGAGTAGTCGTGTTCTTGGGCGGGCATTAATGGATGAGCCTCTTGAGCGCCACTACCGTGTATTTCCTTGGTTACGGCGTCGTATCGAAAAGCAAATTCATCTCAGCGTGACACGTTTAGCAGTAGGACAGCGAGGCATGAAAGCCCTGGGCTTGCCACCTTACATCTTGCCTTGGTATCCCTTGTTATATGCTCCATTGAATATGACTTATTGTTTATTGGCGCTTGCTATCCCTGCACTTAAGAATGTGAAAGGCAAAATAGGACGTTACCGTCAGCTGCAACAAATCAAAGTCGGGTTTGGTGCTCAGCCAGCTGAGCTGAAACGGATGGAGGTATGAGCTGCTTGGCCGTTGTTATGCTTTAGACGGCTGTGAATTGCGCAAAAACATCCGTTCGAATTGTTTAATGTTTTGCTGAATATATTCAATAAATGCGCGCATGGCTGGGGTTGGGTGTTTGGCAGCGGGATACACCACACACCAGCTGCGACGCAGGGGGAAGCCCTGCACATTAGGGATAACGAGCGTACCCAGTTCTAGTTCTGGCAAGATGCTAAGTTTAGGGAGAACAGCCACGCCAAGACCCGCAAGTACGGCATGTTTTACCGCATCATTTGATCCCAACTCCATGCCTTTAGGCATTTTGAAGCGCTTATCTTGGCAATGTAGCTCCAGAGCTAAGCGACTTCCCGATCCTGATTCGCGTAGCAATAGTTGGCTATCTAAAAACTCTTGTGGTGTTACCACGTCTTGTTTCAGCAGAGGATGTCCTGTTGGTACAACCGGAACCAGTTCATTATCGAGAAAGGGGAGTGACGTTAAGGGTTTTTCGTCGGGTACCATCCCCATAATAACTAAGTCATCGCTGTTTTCGCTGAGTCGTTTGACCGCAGTGGCGCGGTTAACAACTTTTACGCTGACATTGATATCTGGATGAAGGTTAAGGAAAGCTCTCAGTAAGTAGGGCACGACGTATTGAGCAGTATTAACCGCAACCAGCTTTAACTCTCCCGCCACTTTTCCTTGTATTGCCGCCAGATCAGTTTGTAAGGCTTTTAATTTGCTAAAAATACTCACCACGGCTAGGTATAGGCGTTCTGCAGCCGCTGTGGTGTATAGCTTACGCCCAACGTACTCAAATAGCGGCGTGCGCAGTGCCTGCTCAACCTGTCTGATTTGGCTACTTACCGCGGGCTGGGTCAATCCTAATAGTTCGCCTGCTTGGCTGTAACTCGACAAATCATAAACGGCCTTAAATACCTGCAGCTGGCGAAAGGTGAGTCGGCTGGCTATTTTCTGTACGGATAATGGCATTTTGATCGACTCTAAAGCTTATCTATAAGTCATAGGTTATAGATAGACTAAGAAATATCAATTATTACTTTGGTTTCGACTGGTCTACTGTTATGTCAGTTTTCAGTCCGCAGAAAAGGGCCGCCCCATGTTGAAAAAAGTACTAATCGCTAACCGTGGTGAGATTGCCGTACGTATTGTGCGTGCCTGTGCCGAAGCCGGTGTGCGCTCGGTGGCCATTTATACCGAACCTGATCGTTATGGTTTGCATGTGAAGCGTGCGGATGAGTCCTATTCGTTGGGTGAAGACCCTATTGCCGGCTACTTAGATCCAGCGCGTATAGTCAATCTAGCGGTAGAAACCGGCTGTGATGCCATTCATCCGGGTTATGGCTTCTTGTCTGAAAATCAAAATTTTGCCCGGTTATGCGAAGAAAAGGGCGTCATCTTTATTGGGCCTGCATCGGATGTGATTCATAAAATGGGCGATAAGACCCAAGCACGCGACAGTATGCGTGCGGCGGGTGTGCCTATCACTCCAGGTTCTGACGGCAACTTAGCCGATCTCGATGAAGCGTTAACGTTAGCGGGTGAAATTGGTTACCCAGTGATGTTGAAAGCAACATCCGGTGGTGGTGGTCGTGGCATTCGTCGTTGTGATACGCCGGAAGAATTAAAATCCCAGTACCCGCGAGTAATTTCTGAAGCAACAAAAGCCTTCGGCTCGGCCGATGTCTTCATGGAAAAGTGCATCGTTAATCCGCGTCATATTGAGGTGCAAATTCTCGGTGATAGTCACGGTAGCGTCGTGCATTTATTCGAACGCGATTGTTCTATCCAACGCCGTAACCAAAAACTGATCGAAATCGCCCCTAGCCCGCAACTGACTCCAGAGCAACGACAATACATAGGCGGCTTAGCGGTAAAAGCCGCGGAGGCGGTTGGTTATGAGAATGCGGGTACGGTTGAGTTTCTATTAACCGGTAACGAAGTGTACTTCATGGAAATGAATACTCGTGTACAGGTTGAGCACACCATTACTGAAGCCATTACCGGTGTTGATATTGTGCGTGAACAGTTGCGCATTGCTGCAGGGTTACCGCTCAGTTATCGCCAAGAAGATATTCAATATCGCGGCTACGCTCTGCAGTTTCGTATTAATGCGGAAGATCCGAAGAACGACTTTTTACCAAGCTTTGGTCGTATCAGTCATTATTACGCACCGGGTGGGCCGGGCGTACGGGTTGATACGGCCATTTATACCGGATACGAAATACCGCCGTATTTCGATTCCATGTGTTTAAAACTGGTGGTGTGGGCACTTACTTGGGATGAGGTAATTGCTCGTGGTCAGCGTGCCCTCGATGACATGCGCTTGCACGGCATTAAAACTACCGCAAATTATTATCAGCAAATTTTACAGCACCCTGATTTCAAAAAGGGCGAGTTTGATACCAGCTTCGTACCAAGCCACCCCGAATTAATGAATTACTCAGATAAACGTCATCCAAGCGAAGTTGCTTTGGCCATTGCCACTGCCATTGCAGCCCATGCGGGTTGGTAAGTCACAGGAGAAAACACATGACTAACGCAAAGAAAATTGAAGTAACCGATGTTGTTTTACGTGACGCCCACCAGTCATTAATCGCTACGCGTTTACGCACCGAAGACATGCTGCCAATTTGCGAAAAGCTAGATCAAGTGGGCTATTGGTCTCTGGAAGTATGGGGCGGGGCAACATTCGATGCCTGTGTGCGCTTCTTAAAAGAAGATCCTTGGGAGCGCTTACGTCAGTTGCGTAAAGCTCTGCCAAATACCCGCTTGCAAATGTTGCTACGCGGTCAAAATTTATTGGGTTATCGCCATTACGCTGATGACGTGGTCGAAGCATTTGTGCAAAAAGCAGCGGATAACGGCATTGATGTGTTCCGTGTATTCGATGCACTCAACGATATGCGTAACATCGAAACAGCAATGAAAGCGGTTAAAAAAGCCGGTAAGCATGCTCAAGGTGTGATTTGTTACACCACAAGCCCAGTGCACACTGCGGCATTATTTGTGCAGCAAGCGAAAGACATGCAAGCCATGGGGGCAGATTCTATCGCCATTAAAGACATGGCGGGCTTACTGACGCCTTATGGTACTTACGATTTGGTTAAGGCCATTAAAGCTGCCGTGGATTTACCTTTGGTTGTTCATAGTCATTCGACTTCTGGCTTGGCACCTTTGTGTCAAATGAAGGCGATTGAAGCAGGTGCCGATCGCATTGATACCGCAATTTCTTCATTCTCGTCAGGTACAAGTCACCCAGCCACTGAATCGCAGGTAGCTGCGCTAAAAGGTACCGATTACGACACCGGTCTAGATCTGGTATTACTGGGCGAAATTGCTGATTATTTCCGCGAAGTGCGTAAAAAGTATCACCAGTTTGAGAGCGAATTTACTCGCGAAGACGTATCGGTGCAGATTAGCCAAGTACCGGGCGGAATGATGTCGAATTTAGCGAACCAGCTAAAAGAACAAAATGCATTAGATAAAATTCGCGACGTATTTGCCGAAATTCCACGCGTGCGTGAAGATCTAGGTTTTCCTCCGTTGGTAACGCCTACATCGCAAATTGTTGGCACCCAAGCGGTGTACAACGTGCTGGCGGGGCAGCGCTATAAAACCATCACCAATGAAGTAAAACGTTACCTGCAAGGCGGCTACGGCCATGCGCCTGCCGCGGTAAGCGCGGAGTTACTGAAAAAAGCCATCGGTAACGAAGAGGTTTTAGAGGGACGTCCAGCGGATTTGCTCTCGCCAGAGCTAGAGAAGTTGCGTGCTGATATCGGTGCATTAGCGCTTTCCGAAGAAGACGTGCTGACCTTTGCTATGTTCCCAGACTTAGGTCGCGAGTTTTTACAACAGCGTGCAGATGGTACCTTGAAGCCAGAAGAGTTATTGCCAGTCGAGGCCGTTGCGAAAGGTAAGATGGGCACGTCGGTGGCCACTGAATTTTTAATTGATGTTCATGGCGAAACCTACGAAATTGCGGTGACGGGGGTTGGTGAAACTGGATCTGGCCGTCGTAAATTGTACTTGTCATTAGACGGTATGCCCGAAGAGGTAATCTTTGAGCCATTGAATCAATACGAAGGAAAAGCTGGCAGTGGACGCGGTCGCGCTACTGAACCGGGTCACGTAACACCTGCTATGCCGGGTAATGTCGTAGATGTGTTGGTAAAAGTGGGCGATGTCGTTAAGGCCGGTCAAGCCGTTATGGTTACCGAAGCCATGAAGATGGAAAGCGAAGTGCACGCCAATATTGCCGGTACGGTTAGCGCGGTTCACATTCAAAAGGGAGATCGTGTCACCCCAGGCGAAATTTTGATCGAAATCACTGCTTAAGCTGATTGGTTAGCGGCTTGTTCAGCAAATGCCAAGTCGCGCACTCTTGCCGAATATTGTTGGAGATGTCATCTCTAAGGCTTCGCCCTGAAACTGTAATGCCTTATGCTATGCAGACTTATATGAGGATTGACCGTGGATAACATCATCAAGGGTGTGCTCGATTTCCGGCAGAATGTCTACCCTGCTCGCAAAGATCTGTTTGGTACTCTAGCAGGAGGCCAAGATCCAGATACTTTATTCATAACCTGTTCGGATTCTCGAATTGATCCTAATCTGTTAACGGGTTCTGACCCTGGTGATCTCTTCATTTGTCGCAATGCTGGCAATATCATCCCACCGCACAGTAATGAAACAGGCGGCATGACAGCCTCGATTGAATACGCCGTTGCAGTGTTAGGTGTACGCCATATTATTGTTTGTGGACATACTGATTGTGGCGCTATCAAGGGGGCGATGGATCTTAGCGCACTCAAGGGCTTACCTCATGTTAAAGAATGGTTAGGTCACTGCCGTTCGGCAATGGAGATTGTGCGCGAGCGTCATGGTATTGAAAGCGGCGCTTGTTTGGCACCAGAGCATTTAAACGAAGCTATCGAAGAGAACGTATTGCAGCAGGTGCAGCACATGCGTACACATCCGATTGTGGCTGCCAAATTGGCGACCAAGAAGGTACAAATTCATGGCTGGGTTTACAATATCGAGTCGGGACAGATACGTTGCTGCGATCAGCATAGTGATGCATTTACCGATTTTGATGAGCACTATAGGGATGATATTTCAAGATTGTCCTACAAAAACTAAATAAAAATGAGGCCATTTGAGCCAAGGCGGTCGTGGCTTGAATAGTCTATTGGCTGTACTCTTTTTGAGCGTATCATCAACATCTCATTACCAAGAGTCATAATATGACTGACTCAATTAGCAGATTATCTGCAGATGCAAGGGATCGCATTGGTGATGAAGGTGTCACAGACACAAGATCAGGAAAGACCGCAAGCCCTTATGTCCCCGCTGGATTGATTTCTGCCGGTTTGGGCAAAATTAGTAGAAATATCGAACACATTAAACAATAAGAAAAACAACGTTCGTGGTTAGTTAGTCAGGAAAAGCCCACAGTGAGTGGCCTGTAGTTGACACGCTAATATATGTTGTTCCCTTCTTGTTTTTGTCGTCCGAGAAATTCGTACAATTTCTGAAGCACGGTCGTGTCCTGATAGTTTTGCACCATTATTATAATAAAAGAATAAACCGACCAACCTTGGGTCAGGACAGGAGTGCTGCAAATGTCTCACGAAAAATCGAATGCTCCAGCGAAAAAATTGCCACCAATTAATATGCGCTATGTGAAGCGTGAAAACGTCAGCGTTGACGATTGCATCGGCATGTACAAATTATTTAGTGTGTATTATCAAAATACGCCGTTTGAAACATTTATGGCAGACTTGTCCAAGAAGACGGGTGTGCATATTGCTAAGCGAGTAACCGACGGCAAAGTAGTCGGTTTTTCTACCGCAGTGTCTTTTTTGACTGAAGTCGATGGCAGGCAAGTGCGTATGCTATTTAGCGGTGATACTGTTATGGCAAAAGAATATTGGGGTAATCCTGCATTCCCTCAGTCTTTCTTCCGTTGGGTATTAGCAGAGCGTTTAAAGCATCCGTTTATCGAATTAAATTGGTTCCTTATCTCAATGGGTTACCGCACCTATTTAATTTTGGCTAACAATTTTTATGATTATTACCCAAATATTGACGGTGAAAATAAGCATCTTAAAAATGTTGCTTTTGCTGCCGCGGATACATTATTTCCAGGCAAATTAAACCGCGAGAATGGTTTAGTTGAGTTTGGTGATGAAGCTTGTGCCTTGTCTGATTTCGTAACGCCAATTACCGATAAAGAACGTCAGGTTCCTAAGATTGCTTTCTTCGAAAAGTGCAATCCAGATTGGATGAATGGTAGTGAAATGGCTTGTGCTGGTTCACTGAGCTGGAGCACGTTTGGTCGTGCACTGCTGGATATGCGTCGTACCCTGTTCAAAAAGGGCAATCGCAATGCTAAGAAACAAGCGAGTTCTGCTGTGGTTAATCACAAGCCAGAAACCGTAGAAATCACTTTGTCTGAAATTGAACAACGTGAAATCGTAGCAAGCACCACAGGCAATAACGCTGCTTAATTAATAGGCGCTATTGTTTGTAAAAAAAACCCGCTAATAGCGGGTTTTTTTATATCTGTCGTTAATCAGCGAAACGATTACGCAGGTAATTAAACATTGCTCGTAAGCCCATCGCCTCTCCGCCAACGGGGCGGCCAGGTAGTGAACGACGATTCCACGCCATAACATCAAAGTGCACCCATGGAGTGTTATCGACAAAAGCTTCAAGATACAAGGCCGCAGTAATGGCTCCACCAAATGGCGTTGGCACGGAATTGACTAAATCAGCAATATCACTTTTTAATGCGTCTTTATAAGCTTTATGCAGGGGTAAGTTCCAGACCGGATCACTGACCTGTTCACCAACTTGCATCAGGTCTCCCGCTAATTGCTGCTGATTGGTAAAAAATCCGGGTAATTCTGTACCTAGAGCAACACGGCAAGCGCCGGTTAATGTTGCAAAATCGATCATTAATTCCGGTTTTTCGCTCGCACCTTCAGCTAACGCATCGCATAAGACTAAACGGCCTTCGGCATCGGTGTTATCAATTTCTACTGTTAATCCTTTACGGGTATTTAATACATCACCTGGGCGAAACGAATCGCTACTAACGGCATTGTCTGCCGCAGGAATTAACAAACGCAAACGTACAGGGAGATTGGCAGCCATAATAAGGTAAGCAAGCCCAACTGTGTGTGCTGCGCCGCCCATATCCTTTTTCAT
Organism: Thalassolituus sp.; assembly: GCF_034111725.1. GTDB lineage: Bacteria > Pseudomonadota > Gammaproteobacteria > Pseudomonadales > Oceanobacteraceae > Thalassolituus. Next base: position 47,214 of record NZ_JAWUWR010000012.1, read on the forward strand.
ATAACGCATGGCTTCGCCCGGTTTTAAATTTAAGCCACCGGTATCAAAGCAAATTCCCTTACCCACTAAGGTAACCTTAGGATGATTTTCATCGCCCCAGTGTAAATCCAATAGTCGCGGTGCATGGGCGCTGGCGCGACCCACAGCGTGAATCATAGGATAATTTTCTTGCAGCAAAGCATCACCGACGATTTCATCAAAGTCGGCGTTAAATTCGCCAGCAAGCGCTTTAACCTGTGCCGAAAGATCTTGCGGCATCATATCGGCGGCAGGGGTATTAATTAGATCACGGACGCGGAAGGTACCTTCGATAAGGCGCTCGGCCTCAGCAATTGCCAGTGCATCGGGTAGGGCTAAAAGTGCTTCGGCACTGGCTTTTTCTGTGTAGCGATCAAAGCGGTAGGCGCCAACTCCCCATGCGAAAGCAATAGCCGTTAATTGGTTGGTATCGAAGGCGCGATCCGGTGTGTAGATTCCAGCAGGAAGGGTGCTTGCCAGCTGTCCGCAAGCGAAAAAATCGTCAAGCGATTCGCAGGCAAACACTACTTGTCCCAGCGCCCCGTCGGCTGCGGGAATAAGGGCGGTGCCACTGCCTTTGTAGCCAGAGTTTTTGAGCCAGTTACTGGTACTGGCTGGTTGCTCTGCTAGCCAGCGTTCGTAGTCTGCTTTTTCAATAAGGCTGAGTGGAATACCTTGTTGGCCATGGATCAACTGGGTTGTTATTGCAGCGCGCACTGACATAAAAACAATATCCTAATAAATATAAACACTGCGCTCAGTATAGGTGACATTAGTGCGTCACAAAACAGCTACCTTAAGGTCGCTGACGCTAACCGGTATTTGCGGTAACATTGCCCACTTTTTGATACATACCTAAAGCCCCTGACGGTGCTGAAGCGAGGGTGATATGGTAAATGAATTTGCAGGCGGGGCGCTTATCGGCCTAGCTGCAGGACTGTTATGGCTAGGTATTGGTCGCATCAGTGGTATGACCGGCGTATTGTCGAGCCTATTTTTATTGCGCGAAACTCAACGTCATTGGGCAATTTTCTTTTTATTGGGATTGGTGTTGGCTTATCCCTTATTTCAGCTTTTCGGTTTAGCTGCTCCAATTCATATTACCTCGAATGTACCTTTGCTGATTATTGCCGGTTTATTTGTTGGTTTTGGTACCTACGTGGGTAACGGCTGCACCAGTGGTCATGGCGTCTGCGGTATGGGGCGCTTATCGGTGCGCTCTACTATTGCGACGGTTGTTTTTATGGTGTCGGGGATTATTACTGTTTGGTTGATGCGCGTCGTTGGGGGTGATCTATGAGTCATCTAATTGCGCTATTAAGCGGCCTAATATTTGGTTTAGGATTACTACTATCTGGTATGAATGATCCGGAAAAAGTACGAGCATTTTTAGATATAGCAGGCAATTGGCGCCCCGAGTTACTGGCAGTAATGGGCTCAGCTGTGGTTATTTTTGCTTTGGTATATCGTGTGAGCTTAGGCAAAAAACAGCCTTGGTTTACCGGTGCATTTCATACCCCAAGCATTAGCCGAATTGATCTTCGTTTAGTTTCTGGCGCTGTATTATTTGGGATTGGTTGGGGGTTAGTAGGATTGTGTCCGGGGCCTGCATTGGTCGACTTGTTCGCATTTGATCCTAGTATTTTGATTTTTGTTGCTGCCTTATTAGTAGGCAATCGCTTGGCACATTGGTTGGTTGGGCCGGTGCAGCAGAAATAAGTTCTCATGACTGAGTCTTGTTTTCTACTGCAAGGCTTGGTCATCGTTATAGTTTTCTATAATCGAGTCGTAAGAAATATATCATTTCAATAATAAGTCCTCCGTGCGTTTAATAGTTTAATGCTAACAAAGAGGGGTTATTATATGAAAACAGCTATCGACCTATATGTATTATCAATAACGCCAGAATCGCTGTGGTCTGCAGTGGTGTTTGCGGTGGTATTGCTGGCGGAGTCGGCAATGCCGGAAGAGGTTGTCGCCTGACGGTGTACTCGAAGGATAACGATGGCCGTGCTCTACATGAACATATGCACGGCCACAATGGTTAGCTTGCGCTAGCGGCTTCTTTTTTGGGCTTAGAAACTGCGGGTTTTACCAATACACGGCTTAAAAACTGATGTGCATCGGCTGCTGATTGCTCTGGAATTTCTTCCATCGGAATATGACCAACACCTGGGTACACAATCACTTCTGATCCGGGTATATCGCGTGCGAAAAGTTTGGCATTCGCAGGTGGAATCCAGCGATCTTTATCACCCCACATAATCAATGTAGGCGCTTTTACATGCTTAACGCGCTCTGCTGTCATGTGTTCTAGCTCTTCAAACAGGCGAATTAAAGACTGACGATTGCCGCGTGCTAACATCATGTCGTGGTAATACGTAATGGCGTTATCGGTTATTTTCGAGCGATCCCCATAAACATCCCCAAGGGTGATATTCACCATAAAGCGCGGTGTGCCTAAAACAATTGCATGGCGCAGTATGGGAGTCGTGAGAAGCCTCATTAACCAAGGTAAAGGCATGGGATAACCAGCAGCATCTAGCAGTATTAGGCTATCAACTTTACTTGGGTGCTTGGCCGCAAGTTCCCAAGAAATATATCCGCCCAACGAACTACCCACCAAGCTAAAGTGCTCCAGTTTTAGGTGCTCTAACAAAGCATTGATCTTGTCACCAATACGCTCGACTTCGTAACGGCCATTGGCAATCGCACCGGTTAGGCCGAAGGCGGGAACGTCGATACGAACAAGCTTGTAGTCTTCTTTTAGTTCTTTAACCCAACCGTCCCAAGTGTGCAGCGACGCCATAATGCCATGCAGCATAACCAGCACAGGTGCATCGGAATCTGTACGTCCTTCAACGCGATAATGAATTTCGTTGCCATCACAAGGAAAGAACTTCGAGTCTTCATTGGCATAGGTGGCGCGCATTGTTTGCTGATCAAGGGTCGTCATACCCATATAACGCAGTGTGCGCGCGAATAAAGAGGGTTTAGAAGAAGACATGTCGGAGCTCCATCGTTGTTGTTATTGGTAAAACAAGCTTAGGAAGTGGCTTGTTTCTGCAAGATTTGACCTAGCATGCCTGTGCGTGTGTTGGCTGACTAGGTGCGATTGGGTCAGGATTCCGTAGTACTTTGTCTTTTGTCTGTAAGCAGATGGCAACCATATTGTCAGACTCCTGCCACGGCGCTGTCATACCGATCGGATTAACTAGCATTCCATCAAAGGTCTACAGTGGACGCTGGCCAATGCCTCTTTCGCGTCGTGAGTTTTTGTTGGATAGCGCTGGTAGTACATTGCTCGCGCCCTTGTTTCGTTTACCGTCATCGCGTCGCGGATTTCCATTTCGTCATGGCGTGGCAAGTGGCGATGCTCTAACCGACCGAGTCATATTATGGACTCGAATATCTTCCGATCATGATACCGCCAGTGTTGGCTTTCGCTATGTCGTCGCTCTGGATCAAGATTTGAAAAACAGGGTCGTCGATGCCTACGGAGTTACGGATTCTAGTCGCGATTTTACGGTTAAGATTGATGTCGATGGCTTGCAAGCAAACACCACGTATTTTTATGCTTTTGAAGCTTTAGGTCAGTGGTCAGACACAGGGCGAACTCGCACGTTGCCGGAAGGTTCATGCAAACATCTACGTATTGCATTCACCTCCTGTTCTAACTTTGCCCAAGGTTATTTTAATGTTTATCGCGATTTAGCCGCGCGTACCGATCTCGATGCTATTTTGCATCTCGGTGATTACATTTATGAATACGCTAACCTCGAAGAAAGCCTAACCACTGGACGCATACATGAACCTCCACGCGAGACATTAACCCTCGCTGATTATCGAGCGCGTCATGCTTGCTATAAGAGCGATCGTGATTTACAGCAGGTACATCGCCAGCATGGTTTCTATATCATTTGGGATGATCATGAAGTCGCTAATAACGCATGGCTAGGTGGCGCAGGTAATCACGATGAAGCGACCGAAGGCGCTTGGCAGAATCGTTTAACTGGAGCTGTTCAAGCCTATTTTGAATGGATGCCGGTGCGCGAACCCGTTAATCAACAAGGGGTTTATCGCAATGTTCGTTTTGGTGATTTACTCGACTTAAACATGTTAGATACGCGCCTAGCCGGTCGCGATGCCCAAGCTGAAACCTTGGAGGAGCGCAATCATAGTGATCGAACCTTGTTGGGCCATCCTCAAGAGCAATGGTTAAGTGAATGCTTGCAAGCGGCCCAACAGCAAGGAGTGCGTTGGAAAGTCATGGGCCAACAGGTCATGGTAGCGCAGCTTGGTACCAATGATCGTCCTTTTAATTACGATCAATGGGACGGATACCCAGCGGCAAGACAGCGCTTATTCGACAGTGTTCGCTCAGCAAATGTTGAAAATTGGGTGGTATTAACTGGCGATATTCATTCGAGTTGGGCAATGACCTTACATGATGATCCATTCGCAGATTTACCGACACCTGCGCTGGGTGTTGAACTAGTGACGCCAGGGGTGACCTCACCTGGGATTACCCAGTATGCGCAAGCAAAATTAGCAGCGTCTTCGCTAGAAGCCTTACTACCACATCTTGAATTTGTTGATTTTTATTATCGCGGCTATGTGCTGTTAGATATTACGCATGAGCGTATGCAGGCAGAATGGTGGGTCGTTGATCAGGTTGATAATTATAAATATCGCAGTGATTGCTTGCGTGCGTTACAGATTCCAGCAGGCGAAGCGACATTTATTGTTGCCCCTGAAATCACTCCATCTAAGCAGCAAAACTTGGCAGATATCCCGAGTTTTTCCGGTGAGTTCACTTACTTGCGCGAATGGCGACGACCAGAAAACCAAGGTGTTGATGGTATGATCGCCGCACAAGCATCACGCTAAATACGATTACTTTTCTAATAAAAACGCTAGGCAGTCGGCGGCACTTTGCTCTGGAATTTCTTCCATGGGCATATGTCCGCAATTATCGTAAATCACCGCACGAGCGTTTGGAATCTCCTTAGCAAAACGATGCGCATGGGCAACTGGAATCCATGCATCTTGCTTGCCCCACATGATCAGTGCTGGCTGAGTAATATTTTTCAGTGGGCGCGTATCGAAACCAACATTATTACGAATGTAACGCACAACACGAGCGGCTGAAGCCCGGTTTCCCGGGCGCATCATCATGTCGTAGTAGCATTCTAATTGTTCTTTTTTAATGCGATCTGGCTGGCCGTAAAGAGAGCGTACTGAACCATACAAAGCCTTGCGCGGGATCTTCATACGCGATGCTGACCATCCAGCAAAGGGCACAGCCAATGATGAGATAGTCGCAGGTGGAATAAAAAAGAAACCAGCAGCATCTAATAGTACAAACTTACTCACTTTATGCGGATAGCGTGCTGCAAAGTCCCAGGTCATCCAACCACCTAACGAATTTCCGGCTACCATGCAGGTTTCTATCCCTAGTGCATCAGTAAATTCGTTCAAAAAGTCACTGTACATGTGTTTGTACACACCTTTTGGGTGTGGGCCTGTAAGACCATAGTTTGGATTGTCTAAACAGATGACACGGAAGTGCTTGCTGAGAATGTCGCTCCAATCGTTCCAAGTATGCAGAGAAGAAAACATACCATGGAGTAAAAGCAATACAGGACCTTGGCCGACGTCACGGTAATGAATCTTCATCCCCTGCAGCTCTAGATACTTCGAGTCGGGTAATTCGTGGCGTTGTTTGATTTCCTCTAGGGGGATCGCGAAACGCTCTTCGGATAACGACGCCAAGGCTCGCTGGAACATAATTCAACCTCATTTGATGATGGCGACTATTGTCTACGGATAATGCAATTAATATAAGGGATTATCATGCCGAAATTCGGTCTATTTGCGTATTTTTCACTCAATGATGGGGCGTGGAATCGAAAGTGATACAATCAAAGCCGTTTTAGTATGCAAAAGTGACATTATGTCTAGAAACTTTCCTCCCATTTTTTGTTTGCGGTTCGGCTTAAATTGGTAACGTTTGACTCGCTAAGCGAGCATGCATCATATCAATTGGGGTTTAGTGTTTTTGAAGCGCATGCGGGTATGGCAGCCATTGATTATATAGCGCCACATTTTCCGCGGCTGAATCTAGACGAATTAGCTCAATTCTTTGCCGACGAAAGAGTTTGGCTTAAGGTTAGCGAAGATAATCATGCTGAGACTAAGCAGGTATTAATATCGGCTCAGTATGTATTGCAGACTCACGATTGTCTTTATGTTGAAATTCCAAATCATAGCGAAGATCCCGTTAACACTCAGTGGACGACTGTATGGGAAAATCACGAATTACTAGCGATATACAAGCCACCGCTGTTGCCGGTTAGTCGCACGACGCGAAATTTATACGGTACTTTGATTTCTCTTGTTCGTCGCCATAGTCCGTGGACGCAAGCACAGTTATTACATCGCTTAGATACAGAAACATCAGGTCTTATTTTATTGGCGAAAAATTCTTACGCTGATAAAAAATGGAAGAAAAAGTTTGAGCGTCTAATGCAAGGTAAAATTTATCATGCTTGGGTGTTTGGCAAACCGGATTGGCAAGAAATGACATTGGAATGCGACATCTCCGAGCGCGAAGGCAGTGCTATTCGTAGTCGTATGTACGTCGTTGAAGACGATGTTAGCGATTATAAAAACCCGAAACTTAGTAAAACCCATTTTCAAGTAATTCGTAATGAAGATGATAGGTCGCTCATTGAATGTCGATTATTTACCGGTAAAAAACATCAAATTCGTACGCATTTAGCTTATCTTGGGTATCCCATTGTTGGCGATAAGATTTATGCATTTGATGGTCTTTATTATTTAAAACGCTTTCAAGGCCCGTTAACCGCAGAAGACTTTCGAATGTTAGGCAGCGAGCATCATTTGCTGCAAGCAGTACGTTTAGAGTTATGTATCGAAAAAGACAGCATTCAGACCATTGAGTTGAAGTAATAGATATTACTTGTCGGTGGGGATCACTGCTTCTTTAGTGGTATTTTCCAGACTTGAATTTAAGCGCACGATTTCATTTTTGGTATATGTTGTTCTCGCAATGCTCTCGCCATTTGCCGCTTTTTTCATATTTCGATAGGTTTCTCGACCCATTTCGAAGAAGTCGATACTCACGAAGGCGTGTACTAAATGGTCTTTTAATAATGCTTTATAGCTCGGCAATATTTTGCCGACACCAATAATGATAATCTTTTTATGCGTCTTTAGTTCGTTGTTATAGATTTCTACCGTATCCCGGAAGGTGTCGATATCATTCATTGGCCAAGCGCCTACGGAGAGAAATACATCAGAACCAATACCATTAAAGGTATTGCTGAGTTGCGTCATGGTACGTTCAACATTATCGCCAGAGTTCCATGGGCAACGTTCAGGCTCGTACCAACCACCTTCACCTTGTAAACGTTGACCATCCAAGAAGCTTTTTTGACCGCTTAGAGTGCGCCGTACGGCTAAGATTCGTTCGGCAAGATTGGGGTCATGGTTTACCGTCATTAAACAGATGCAACCGCCGTTAGGCTTGAGTTCTTGTGCCATCAGGGCGAGTTCTTGTCCGAAAGTCACGTTATCGGCACCGACATAGCCACGGCTAAGTACTTTATCGACACCACTGAACGGTGAATCAAACGTTAAAATAGGAATGCGTGCCTGACTAATGGCTTGTGCGATAAATTCAGACTTAGTTACAGAAATCGCAATGGCATCGTATTGGCGAGAGGCGAGTGCTGTCTCGATTGCATTGTATTGCAAGTGGGCATTGGAATCTCCGTGTCCTCCTAGTAAAACGCAAGTATCGGCATTTAATGCGGCGGCTTCTTGGCATCCCTGAGCGGCATCGATGAAGTTTTGATCATCAATACTTTTACCGACTAGAGCGAAATTCATACCTTCAGCGGCTACTATTGAATTCATTAGTAGCCCTACGCAAAGCTGCAGTGCGGTACCGGTGATCCTAGATAACATTGGAAATTCTATGCCTGTACTAAATCAAAGCGATTTATAGGTTAGCAGTCGTGGAATTGCATTGCTAGATAAATGAAAACCGCTCTCAAATACAGTATTTTAAGCTTAGTCTAAGTACGCCACTATTGAGCGGATATTTGGAGTATAAAAAACCGAGTTATTCTCGGCTTTTTATACTCTAGGAAGACGATGAGGTACCTATATTGGTTGGAATCGTCTGGCGTAAAAATAGCGCTGTCGGAAGACGACGCTTATACAAGCGATGAGTAGCCAGAATGGCGATAGGCTGCCACCGCCTCCAGAGCTACTTTTGCGTTCTACTGTCTGTTCGGTTACTGGCTCTGGAATTTCTGGTGTTTGGCTGCTTTCAGTGATGTCTGCTGCAATCTGTTTGATATCGACACGGTCATCAGTATTAGTACTTATTATATGCAGTGATTCCATACCGTAACGACCTATGCCCTCTAGAAAGCGAGAATTTCTTTCGCCGTCGAACAAGGTGATGTAATTAACTTGCTGGCCATTAAACTCCATCACGCCTTTGTCGAGCATTATGATTAAGTTGTGTTCTGTATAGTCTCGGGGGCTTTCTGATCTCGAAAAATGATATTGTGCTGTGGTTTCAGAATAAAAGCTTTCGCCTTCCCGCATTTCAAAAGGTAAATATTTTAATCCATCAGGATAGGTAATTTCGCCATCATACCCGCGTTGGGTGATATAAATACCGTCTTCACGAATTTCGTAAACTCTTTCGTATAAACCGATTAAACCTACTGCATCGTCGTGAAATTGATTATTTTCTAGCGCTTCAATATTGCCAGTGAAAATATCATGTAGAGACGGAGTGCCACTGTGATCAGAAAAAGCCTCATAGGTGTATTCGATATTTCCAAGGGGAAAATACTGGGTAATATCGATCGTTTCAAACTCGTTATAAACGAAAGGATCGGTGCCGATATTCCATTCATACACATCGACCGCACCGTCGCTGTCAGAATCTCCATAGAAATTTTCGCGGTAGCGTGGATCTCTTGATTCTATCGTCGCTTCGAGGGCGTCAGACAAGCCATCTTGGTCATCGTCGGTATCGCAGGCATCGCCCCAGCTATCTATAAAAAGTAAGCTGCTGTCTTCATAGTTTTCTTGATAAGGGTTGTAGACCAGGGGGCAGTTATCATCAATGTCGGCGACACCATCACTGTCGGTATCAGCATCGCCGTAATCACAGAGATCACCGAGGCCGTCACCGTCGGAATCGGTTTGATCTTCCTCGTATTGGTATGGGCAGTTATCTAATTGGTTAACAATACCGTCGTTGTCGGCATCTTGTCCGAAGGCAATGGCATCGACATTGAGTGATGCGTAAGTGTCCGAGTACCAGCTAAATTCAGCAGTAAATACAATGGTAACTAGGTGAGGGCCACTGGTTAAAGATCTATATCCTAACCTGTTAACGTTCTCGCTCCCATCAATTATTACGCTGACGGTTATTGCTTCAGCCGCATAAGGGTTGCTATCTTCTAAAAAAACTATATTTAATAGGCCAGCAGACGCGTTATTAAGCGCAACAGTAAATTGGCTTGTGATAGTTTCGTCAATATTTTCGTATGGGTTGTGGGCATTGATGACGCTTCGGATCATTAGGGTTCGATAGCTCTTGGTGCCAACGTCACCGGTATCGTCAAGCGCCCACAATTGACTCGGCGTCGCCAACACCCGGTCTGATCTGCCACTGCTAAAATCAATGACAAGGTCATCGGTGGTCGCAGGAATTGATTCTGAATCGGTTGGTGATGAGCCTAGTAATACTTCAATAAGATTATTGTAGCCGTCGCCGTCAAAATCTTCGGTCGCATCCGTCGGCGTTTTCGGATCGGTATTTAATGTGGCTTCCAAATCGTCGGAAATACCATCATCGTCGTCATCGTCATCACAGACATCACCAAAACTATCATTATCTGAATTTAACTGATCGGTGTTACTTATTAAGGTGCAGTTATCTTCAGTTTCTATAATGCCGTCGTTGTCGGTATCGGCCGCAAAGATTATGTCTTTGAATTGAAGAACCTGATCGCTCGAGGTGGGTATTTCATGTGCAATCGTTATCAGGGTTGGACCGGCAGTAATTTTCATGGTGAGATCGGCTGTATAATCAGCTTGTGTTTCACCATAAATTTCATTGCCTTGTTTTACACCATTGATATAAACATCGGGAAGTACTACCCCGTCACTACTATAAAAAGATATTTTTACAATGCCGTCGATCGCTGGGTTCAATGGAATATCCAGAGTTGCAATAATATTTTCGGTGTAACCTCTACCAAGTTCTATGGCCCAATCTTGATAGTTCCATGCGTAATATGGCGCGAAGTGAATTTGGCTTATATCAGTGAAATCTTTTTCGAAAAATGTGACCGATTCGGGAATGGAGTTAATATCATCTGCTGCGGAACCCAAGAGTATTTCAATCAGGTTGTTGTAACCGTCACCATCAAAATCATCTGAGAGTACGTCGGGATTCGTTGGGTCACTGCCGAATAGATCTTCAAGTACGTCAGACACCCCATCGTCGTCGTCGTCATCGTCACAGGCATCACCTAGGAACTCATCGTCGAAATCGGAGTTTGTTTGATCTGGGTTTGCTATCTCTGGGCAGTTATCATCGATATCTGCAATGCCATCGCCATCAAAGTCGGTAATTGCCATTGAATAAGGCGCAACAGTGATCAGAGCAGTGGCTAATGCCGTGAGAATACCGGTTTTTAGAAGGGGTGAAAGAATGCGAGTCGGCATTTAGCAACGTTCCTTGTTTATGTACTGGCCCTATCGTGCAGGAGTCATGGGTGCACAACCGTGCTGGCCTTATTGGTCTAAGAAGCAGTATACAGGAATAAAAAAACCGGGCACTAGGCCCGGTTTTTTCTGCGCTGTCTCTTGTATCAGAGCAGGCCGCTAACCGCTTCAACTACCGCTTCGGTGGTGATGTTGAAGTGTTTCATCAGGTCGCCTGCTGGTGCAGATTCACCGAAGGTTTCCATACCAATCACAGCGCCGTTTAGACCGACGAACTTGTACCAGTAATCTTTGTGCAGTGCTTCAACCGCAACGCGTGCGCTGACCGCCGCCGGTAATACGGCTTCGCGGTAGGCCGCGTCTTGCGCAGAGAAGAGTTCTGCACATGGCATTGAAACCACACGGATATTTTTACCGGTGAGTTTCTCGGCAGCTTCCACCGCCAACTGCACTTCGGAGCCAGTCGCCATGATGATAGCGTCTGGTGTGCCCGCGCAATCTTTCAGGATGTAGCCACCTTTGGTGATGTCGGCAACTTGCTGTGCATCACGAGTTTGGTGCGCTAGGTTCTGACGCGAGAAGATGAGGGCGCTTGGGCCATCCGTGCGTTCGATCGCTGCTTTCCAAGACACTGCGGATTCAACGGTGTCGCATGGACGCCAAGTTTGCAGGTTAGGGGTGTAACGTAAGCTAGCGACTTGTTCTACTGGCTGGTGAGTCGGGCCGTCTTCGCCTAAGCCAATTGAATCGTGGGTATAAACGAAGATAACGCGTTGCTTCATAAGTGACGCCATGCGCACGGCGTTACGTGCATATTCCATAAACATCAGGAAGGTTGCGCCATAAGGAACAAAGCCACGGTGCAGAGCAATACCATTCATCATGGCACTCATAGCGAACTCACGCACACCGTAGAATATGTAGTTACCTGCAGCATCGTTGGCACTTACGCCTTCACAACCTTTCCATAAGGTCAGGTTTGAGCCAGCCAAATCGGCTGAGCCGCCTAAAAATTCTGGAAGCAGTGGACCGAAAGCATTCAAGGTATTTTGCGATGCTTTACGGCTAGCAATGACTTCGCCTTTGGCTTGGCATTCTTCGATATAGGCTTGCGCTTTGGCAGAGAAATCCGCTGGCAATTCGCTGTTAGCACGGCGCTTAAATTCAGCCGCTAATTCTGGATAAGCTTTGGCATAGGCATCAAACTTAGCATTCCAAGTTTGTTCAGCTTTAGCGCCTTTTTCTTTTGCGCTCCAGCCTGCGTGCACGTTTTCTGGAATTTCAAATGGGCCGTATTTCCAACCTAAACGTTCGCGTGTTAGAGCAATTTCATCGTCGCCTAGTGGTGCACCGTGGCAATCTTCTTTGCCTTCTTTATTCGGTGAGCCAAAACCGATAATGGTTTTACAGCAAATCAAGGTTGGTTGATCGCTGTTAGCGCGAGCCGTTTCAATGGCTTGCTTTATTTCATCAGAATCATGGCCGTTAACGCGCGGGATTACTTGCCAGCCGTAAGCTTCAAAACGCTTAACGGTATCGTCGGTAAACCAACCTTCAACTTCGCCATCAATTGAGATGCCGTTGTCGTCATAGAACGCGATTAATTTGCCTAGCCCTAACGTACCGGCCAGTGAGCACGCTTCGTGTGAGATACCTTCCATCATGCAGCCGTCACCCATAAAGACATAGGTGTTGTGATCAACGACGTCATGACCTTCGCGGTTGAACTGTGCCGCCAATACTTTTTCAGCCAGTGCCATACCAACACCGTTGGCAATGCCTTGGCCTAGAGGACCGGTAGTGGTCTCGATACCTGGTGCGTAGCCGTATTCTGGGTGACCCGGTGTTTTAGAGTGCAGCTGACGGAAGTTTTTCAGGTCGTCGATGCTGAGATCGTAACCGCTTAAGTGAAGCAGTGAGTAAATCAGCATTGAGCCGTGGCCGTTAGATAGAATAAAACGGTCGCGATCAGCCCATTCTGGATTTTCAGGGTTGTGCTGGAGGTAGTCGTTCCATAGCACTTCGGCGATGTCGGCCATGCCCATTGGGGCACCAGGGTGGCCAGATTTAGCCTTCTGTACAGCGTCCATGCTAAGTGCGCGGATGGCGTTAGCCAGTTCGGTACGGGTAGTCATGTAACGACTCCTAGATCACAGTTGAAATGCGGCTTTAGACTAGCGGTGGTTTGTGACAACCGCTAGACAGAAAATTTGGGCGGCATTGTCTCGCAGATTGTCAGTAACGGCAACGCCGAAGGGAGGGATTGTCTGAGTAATCGCTAATCGTCTGTATTAGCGATTCATCTCATAGACACACATATTCACCGCAGTTGCTAAATTCAGCGACTCAATATCGCCGCAACCTTTAATGGTAAATGGATGTGGGCTGAGTTCTTCTAGCTGTTCGCGTGGAATGCCACGGGCTTCATTGCCGAAAACATAGCATTCACAGGCATGGAAGGATGGGTGGCTTAGCGCCTCGCCTTGCATGTCTAGGCAGGCAATATTCTTATAGCGGTGGGGTAAGCTATCGAGTTCGACCTCTTGTTCAATCGCGACATGGAAGATAGCGCCCATGCTGGCGCGCACGACTTTGGGGTTGTAAGGGTCGACGCTATTGCTGCTGAGCAATAACCGCAAACCACCAAACCAACCTAAGGTGCGAATAATGGTTCCTAAATTGCCGGGATCTTGAATCTCGTGCAAATAAACGGCTTTGCTAAGGTGGGCGTCATCATTTGACGGGGTCAATAATGGCACCACGGCAATAATGCCTTGAGGTGACTTGGTATCCGAGATTTGCGTCATCTGGCGTTCGCTAATGACCGTGGTTTTGAAGTCGCTGTGCCAATCGGCATATTGCTCCGTCACCAATAACTCACTGAGCCCAAGTTGCGGCTGCGACTTGGCCGCCCGCTGTAATTCGAGAATTAAATGCTCACCTTCTACTAAAAAATGGCCGAACTGGGTGCGGTATTTTTTTTGGTGTAGTTTTTTAATATCGTCGAGTTTCATGGCATCACCTCTGTCCGTAATAGAGACCTATTGCTTAGTTGAGGTCAGCAAGCATGGCAAGCGCAAGCGCCTCAGCTACTTTAATCCCATCAACACCCGCCGACAAAATACCACCGGCGTAACCCGCGCCTTCACCGGCTGGATATAAACCTCGGGTATTTAAACTTTGTAAATCGTTGCCGCGAGTGACTCGAACGGGCGATGACGTACGCGTTTCAATACCAGTTAAGATGGCGTCGTCGCGATCAAATCCACGAATCTGTTTACCAAATTCTGGCAAGGCTTCGCGAATTGCTTCAATGGCGTAATCCGGTAGCGACGGGAATAAATCACCGAGTTTCACACCGGGTTTGTACGAAGCCTCAACTTCACCAAACTCAGTTGATGGCTTGCCACGAATAAAATCGCCAACCAATTGGCCGGGCGCGCAGTAATCTCTGCCACCTAGCTCATAGGCTTTTGATTCAAGTGCTTCTTGTAATTCCACTCCCGCTAGTGGGCCGCCGGGGAAGTCTTTCTCAGGGTGAATACCCACAACGATGCCGGAGTTGGCATTACGCTCGTTACGAGAGTATTGGCTCATGCCGTTAGTAACGACTCGCTCTGGTTCTGATGTTGCCGCGACCACAGTGCCGCCAGGGCACATGCAAAAGGAGTACACCGTGCGACCATTTTTAGCATGGTGAACCAATTTATAATCGGCAGCGCCTAATTCAGGATGACCTGCGTATTTACCCAAGCGTGCGTTATCAATTAATGATTGTGGGTGTTCAATACGGAAGCCAATGGCGAACGGCTTAGCTTCAATAAAGACATTGCGCGCATGCAGCATGCGGAAGCTATCACGAGCGCTGTGGCCCAGCGCCAAAATCACATAACGGCTGCGAATAATTTCGCCATCGTTTAAAACAACACCTTCAATCCGACCATCTTCAATCAATAAGTCAGTTACTTTTTGATCAAAACGAACATCACCGCCTAAGGCTTTGATTTCTTCGCGCATGGTGGACACAACGCCTGTTAGACGGAAGGTGCCGATATGCGGTTTGCTGATAAATAAGATTTCTTCTGGTGCACCGGCACGGACGAATTCGTGCATGACTTTGCGGCCATAAAACTTGGGATCTTTGATTTGGCTGTAAAGTTTACCGTCGGAGAACAAACCCGCACCACCTTCACCAAATTGGACGTTTGATTCTGCGGTGAGTACCTTCTTGCGCCAGAGTGCCCAAGTATCTTTGGTGCGCTGGCGCACTTCTTTACCACGTTCTAGCACGATAGGGTTAAAGCCCATTTGCGCTAGCGTTAGTGCGGCAAACAATCCGCATGGGCCGAAGCCAACCACTATCGGTCGTTCGGTTAAATTCTCTGGTGCTTGAGCGACGGGATAGTAGCCGGTGTCAGGTGCGACACGAATATGCTGGTCATCCGCGAAGCGCTCTAGTATCTCGGTATCGTTGCGGGTTTCTAGATCAATGATGTAGATGAACTTAATTTCAGTCGATTTTTTTCGCGCATCATAGCTGCGCTTAAATACCGTGAACTGAATAAGATCGGCATCTTTGATGGCTAAACGCTGCAATATGGCGCTACGAATGGCGTCAGTAGGATGGTCTAGAGGTAAGGCAAGTTCGTTGATACGAATCATACAAAATCCTGGCCGGTGACTCCGGCAGAGGTTATCAAATAAAGAGTTAGTGGCTGAAGCGCCACTAAGAATGGAGCGTATTGTACCCTTAGCAACTGATGCTGTCAGTTAGAGCCTTGCCGGTATGCCTTCTAAATCTGTGGTTTAAGCGGGCTGTAGATCTTTATTCGTGGTTAAACCAAAGAGGGTGGCCATACCCGCGAAAATCTTCCCTGCACCACTAACTAATACAGCGCGCGGCGTGTTGTAGTCTTGCAGCACCCAATTGCGAGTTACTTGAATAACCCCGCCGATTAACGCATTACCAATGACATCGCTTTCTTCATCGCTCAATGCCCACTCATCAACATAGTGTTTGCTGACTTGAATGGTTAGCTGCGCGAACTGACTGATGTAGCGGTTATACAACTGATGCATCTCTTCGCTGGCGCCGTCAGCCTCGAACATACAAATACGCGCAATACGCGGATCTTCCATCTCCTGGAAAAAACTATCCAAAATGGTATCAATGAGTTGTTGCCACTGCTTAGAGCTGGCTTGGCTGGCGATGTGTGTCGTCACCCTTTTGAGCGTTTTCTGCATGCAGTGTTCGTACACATCCATCAGCAGAGATTCAATAGAGCCACAGCATTCGTAGAAATAACGGTCGGTTAGTTTCGCTTCTTTACAGATACGGCGTACCGTCACGCTGCGAAAGCCTTCTGTCCCAAAAACATCGATACCGGCGCGCAAGAACTGCTGACGGCGTTGGGCTATGCGCTCTTCTTGGCTCATGCCACCGTAAGTTCTGCCCGTTGTTTGTACTGTAGATTTTGTCATACGCTAATTTGACAACAGCTGTCGTCAGAAGTAAAGTGACATTGTCTGTCGTCAGATAGATATAAAAATAACAATATCAGCAGCAGTCTTGGTTGAATTTTGTGCTGATACGTTTTTAAGGCGGTACTCAGGTATGAAAAGTTACAACGTAATTATTATCGGTAGTGGTTTCGGTGGGCAGTGTGCTGCTATTAATCTGCTCAAGCAGGGTATTACGGATTTTATTATTCTTGAGCGCCGCGAGTTCATGGGCGGTACTTGGTGCCAAAACACTTATCCAGGTGCCGCAGTCGATGTTCAGTCGGCGTTGTATTCTATTTCGCATGAGCCGTATGACTGGTCGCAAATGTTTGCTGAGCAAAAAGAGCTGAACCAGTACACCAATTACGTTATTGAAAAATACAAATTGCGTGAAAAAACACTCACCAATGCCAATGTAAACCGTATTGAGTGGGATGCCGCCAGTCAGCGTTGGCAGATTGAACTTGATGGCAAAGAGCCGTTGGATTCGCAATTTGTGATTAATGCATCAGGCCCGCTTAGCACGCCCGTTATTCCGAGTTTTAAAGGCCGTGATTCTTTTCAGGGTAAGAGTTTTCATACGAATAATTGGGATAACGATTATGATTTGCGCGGTAAAAAAGTCGCTATTATTGGTAGTGGTGCCAGTGCAGCACAGGTTATTCCTGCGATCGCTCCTGATTGCGAGCATCTTCATGTATTTCAACGTACGCCACATTGGGTAATGCCTCGTGCAGATCGTGTATTTAAACCATGGCAGCGGGCGTTATTGCGTAATAAATCTATTTATAAAGCGTTGCGTACCTTTATCTATTGGAGTCTAGAATCGCGTGTTGTTGGATTTAAGTATTCTAAGACCATGCTTAAGTTAGTTGCTCAACGCGAAGCAGAAAACCATATTAAGCATCAAATTAAAGATGAAGAATTACGCCGCAAGGTGACACCTGATTACACTATTGGCTGTAAGCGTATTATTTTATCGAACACTTTGTATCCCGCTTTTTGTCGCGATAACGTTACTCTGCATAGTAAAGAGCAAGGGATTGAAGAGATCACCGCAACCGGCATTAAGACTCAGGATGGTGAGACGCTAGATCTTGATTTGATTATTTACTCCACTGGTTACGATGCTACCGATGGGGTTATTTCTTACCCTGTTATTGGTCGCGGAGGAAAAGAGCTTGGCGAAGTCTGGAGTGAATTCCCGCGCGCTTATCTAGGTACAACAGTACCGAATTTTCCAAACTTGTTCGTGGTGACAGGGCCAAATACCGGCATTGGTCATACATCCGCTATCTTTGTGATTGAAGCGCAAATGAATTACATCCTGTCGGCTATTAAAACAGTGCGTGGTCGCCGCGCTAAAACGATTGAAGTAACGCCTGAAGCTGAAGACAGTTATACCACCCACATTCATAAAGAAATGAATAAAACGGTTTGGCAGTCGGGTGGTTGCAATAGCTGGTATAAAAGTAAAAGTGGGCATGTTATAGCCATGTTCCCTGGCTTTAGCTTTACCTACTTGCGCTGGACGAAAAACTTTCGCAGTGCCGATCACACGATAAATTGAGAGAAGCGCCATGAAAAATTTTAATAATAAAGTTGCTGCGATTACGGGGGCAGGATCAGGTATCGGGCGTGAGTTAGCGACTAATCTTGCCCAGCAAGGGTGTCACTTGGCGTTGAGTGATGTCAGCGAAGCGGGTTTGGCTGAAACGCTTGCCTTATTGAGCGAATATTCGGTAACGGTCACAACGGCGAAACTTGATGTTTCAGATAAAGATGCATTTTATGCTTGGGCAGATCAAGTAGTGGCGGATCATGGTCGCGTAAATATGATATTTAATAATGCCGGAGTGGCTTTGTCTGGCACTGTTGCTGCGTTAGATATCTCTGATTACGAATGGATCATGAATATTAATTTCTATGGCGTACTTTATGGTACTAAAGCCTTTTTGCCACATTTAGAACGCAGTGGTGAAGGTCAAATTGTTAATATTTCCAGTATTTTCGGTTTAGCATCTCAACCTTTAATGAGTGGTTATAACGCCAGTAAATTTGCGGTTCGTGGCTTAACTGAATCTTTGCGCCAAGATTTGGAGAGTACTAAATCTGTCGTGAGTTCTACTTGTGTTCATCCTGGTGGTATTAAAACGAATATTGCTAAGCAGTCGCGTATGTCTGCTAGTACATCTGAAGTGATGGGATCAGATAACGATAAAACAATTAAAGACTTCGAGCGAACCTTTATCACTACTCCAGATAAAGCTGCAAAAACTATTCTAAATGGTGTTAAGAAAAATAAACGTCGAGTATTGATTGGTCCAGATGCTTACGTGTTTGACGCTATGGTTCGTTTATTTCCTGCTGGATATCAGTGGATTATTACTAAAGTGGTTAAGCTTCAGGGCAAACTGAATAAAAAAGCTGCTTGAATATTTTTGGGTTGCAGTACCTTCAGGATGCTTTGGCGTCCTTTTTTTGCTTTTGGATTCCTAGAGCGCTTCTACGACGCTGGATAATGTCCGTAACTGACCTGTGCATTTTGGCAAAGGCAGTTAAAGTGCATGCATTGTAGGCAAAGACATTTAACGATGGTCGTGTTTAGGCGCGACTAGACCGATAGCTCCCATCACTAGGGAGTTAAAACTGAGGATTCATTATGCAAAATTTTAATAATAAAGTAGCAGCTATTACAGGTGCTGGTTCAGGTATCGGGCGTGCGTTAGCTATGAATCTTGCGCAGCAAGGCTGCAACCTAGCGATCAGCGATGTAAGTGAAGCCGGTTTAGCGGACACTGCGGAGATGTTGGGTCGCTACCCAGTTAAAGTGACCATCCAAAAGCTTGATGTATCGGATAAAGAAGCCGTATTTGCTTGGGCAGACCAAGTAGTCGCCGATCACGGTAAAGTAAGTATGGTATTCAATAACGCAGGTGTTGCTCTAGCGGGTACGGTAGCTGCTTTAGAAATCTCAGATTTCGAATGGATTATGAACATCAACTTCTACGGCGTTTTGTATGGTATTAAAGCCTTCTTGCCGCACATGGAACGTGGTGGAGAAGGGCATATCATTAATATCTCTA
Organism: Thalassolituus sp.; assembly: GCF_034111725.1. Classification (GTDB taxonomy): domain Bacteria; phylum Pseudomonadota; class Gammaproteobacteria; order Pseudomonadales; family Oceanobacteraceae; genus Thalassolituus. The sequence goes on from NZ_JAWUWR010000012.1 coordinate 66,608, forward strand.
GCGTATTTGGTTTGGCATCTCAGCCACTGATGAGCGGTTATAATGCCAGTAAGTTCGCAGTGCGTGGTTTGAGTGAATCGTTACGTCAGGATTTAGAGAGCACTGGATCCCCGGTAAGCATGACCTGTATTCATCCAGGTGGTATCAAAACTAACATCGCTAAGTCTTCACGTATGTCATCGAGCACGGCTTCGATTACTGGTACTGATGACAACGATACCGTTGCCAACTTCGAGAAGATGTTTATCACTACCCCTGATAAAGCTGCTAAGACCATTCTTAATGGTGTTAAGAAGAACAAGCGTCGTGTGCTGATTGGGCCGGATGCTCACTTCTTAGATATTATGGTACGTCTATTGCCGACTTCTTATCAGTGGATTTTCACTAAAGTAGTTGGCCTACAGAAGAAGATGAATACGAAAGCCGCTTAAATCCGGTTTATTCGATTGAAAAGAGCGCCACGGCGCTCTTTTTTATTTGGCGTAAAAAAACACCCTGCTGACGTCATAAGAGTATCTAGCAGTTTGATACATGAGTCTTATTGGCTAATAGCTGTGTATTCCCTTAGTCTGGGGATTGAACATTGGCGATCATAGGAGTGTATGGCGCATGACTAGTGCAACACGAATAGAACACGACAGCATGGGGGATCTTGAAGTCCCTAACTACGCCCTCTACGGCGCGCAAACTCAGCGAGCAATTAATAACTTCAATATCAGTCAACAGACAATGCCGAGCGCATTTATTCGCGCTTTGTTAAATGTGAAAATGGCTGCGGCAGAAGCCAATTGTCGGCTCGATCAATTAGATACTGAAATTGCAGCAGCAATTAAGAAGTCTGCACAAGGCTTGCTCGACAGTGATGATTTTATGGATCACTTTCCCATTGATATATTTCAAACTGGCTCTGGCACCAGCACCAACATGAATGCTAATGAAGTCTTGGCACACCTAGCTTCTATGATGTGTGAGCAAACGGTGAATGCGAATGACCACGTGAACGCTGGGCAAAGCAGTAACGATGTTATTCCTACCAGCATTCATGTCGCGGCATCTATTGGCTTAGTCTGTGAATTATTGCCAGCATTGAACCATTTAAAGCAGGTCATGGATGTCAAAGCGGAAAGTTTAAAAAATATCGTAAAAACAGGTCGCACGCATTTAATGGATGCTATGCCCGTGCGTATGGATCAAACCATTTACGCTTGGTCGAGCCAAATTCAGCAAAATATCCGCAACCTTGAACAGTTGCAGCCAGTTATTCAATCCCTTGCTCAAGGTGGTACGGCGGTCGGTACGGGAATTAATGCTCACCCTGAATTTGCCGCATTATTTTGCCAAGTATTGTCGCAGCAAACGGGCATAGCTTTTACTGAGGCGGATAATCGGTTTAGTCAAATGGGGAGCCAAGATAGTGCTGTAGCTGTGTCGGGTCAGTTGAAAACCTTAGCCGTGTCCCTAATGAAAATCGCCAATGATTTACGCTGGATGAATTCTGGACCATTCGCAGGATTGGGCGAGATAGAGTTGGAAGCGCTGCAGCCTGGCTCGTCGATTATGCCAGGTAAGGTTAATCCCGTTATCCCTGAAGCGGTTGCTATGGTGGCTGCCCAAGTTATTGGCAATGACACCACCATAACAGTTGCTGGGCAGTCAGGTAATTTTGAACTGAATGTCATGTTGCCATTGATAGCGAGTAATTTACTGCACAGTATTCATTTACTGACCCAAGCCAGTCTAGTGTTAGCGGATAAAGCAATTGCGACTTTTAAGGTGAACGATGCCCGACTGCAAGAGGCTTTGGCGCGCAATCCAATTTTAGTAACGGCGTTGAATCCGATTATTGGCTACGCCAAAGCGGCAGAAATTGCCAAGCTCGCTTACCGCGAGCAGCGTGCGATTATTGATGTTGCCGAAGAACATACTGATTTAACGCGGGCAGAATTAACGAAATTACTTGATCCAGACCACTTAACTCGGGGCGGCCTAGCTTAAATGCGGATGTTTTGATCTAGTTTGCGCGATTTTGCGCGATTTTGCGCGATTTTGCGCGATAGTGACGAGCTGTATTTACAGCTCGTATACTTTTTTGCAGAAGGCGACACCCGATAATAAAGGATATTTCTGACAGACTTCGAGAGTGCAATAAAATTCGTCGATACGCGCTTCGCGCGGAGAAATCATCTCGGGTGTGCCGGTATAACCGTTAGGGCACAGTTCGGCAGCGCGGCGTTCCCAGTGAGTACGAAAACGAGCTTCCGTCGTCTCGCGATGAAACATCAGGACGTAGCGCGCTTCTTGGCGGACTTCAATTATATGAACTCCAGGCGAGACCTCTTTATCTAGATAGCCGTCTTGGTGAGTGTCTGGGCTAACTTGTGCTTTTTGGTATCCCAGTGGTGTACATGCTGCTATTAGCAGCAAAGGGAGCATTAATAATGGGGCGAGCTTAGGCAGCTTCATGCGAAATCACTTATGACAACAATAGAAAAAACAACGCTTTGCCTATTGTGCCGTAATTTCTGCAAAAATACCTCGGGTGAGTGAGGCTAAATCGTTAGCTGCTAGGCCAATTTCTAAACCTCGACGTCCTGCGCTGCAATAAATGGCGGTAAATGCCGTCGCACTCTGGTCTATTACGGTAGGCAGAGCTTTCTTTTGACCAATTGGACTAATCCCCCCAACGATGTACCCCGTTGTTCGTTCAGCCACTTTAGGATCGGCCATATCTGCTTTCTTTGCACCAAGCGCTTTCGCGATAGCCTTGAGGCTGAGTTGATGACTAACCGGCAGAACGGCAACCGCAAGTGGACTTTTATGACCGCTGAGGCTGACCAGTAAGGTTTTAAAGACTTGCGCAGGAGGGAGATTTAAAACGTTGGCTGCTTCTTCGCCGTAAGATGGGGCATCAGGATCGTGTTGATATTCTAGAATGTCGTAGCGAATACCCGCTTTTTTCGCGGCATTAATGGCGGGAGTCATGATGTTATTGGCCGTTAACAATCACTGTTTTGTCATCTATTAGAGCAAAGCGTGGTTGGGCAACACCGCCAATAACAACTTCTTCCGTGAACATAGCATACGGCCTGACCCAGTGGCTAAAATCACCGTAGAGCGTACGATAATGCACCAACCACTCTTCGGTTTCACTGTGGCGCACTAAACCGAACACTTCGTAATCGCTACCCTTGTAGTGACGGTAGCGACCACTTTTTATACTAGGTGTTGTTATATCTTCGTTCATTTTTACTATTTTTCTGTAATGGCAAAGCGAACTTGCACACTCTGTTCGATATCTTGTTTTTGAATCAACATTTCTGATCCAACTGACGAATCTTCCATTTTTGCGTTGCGCATTTGCGCCATCATCATAACCGGCTGAGGACTGTAGCCGCCTTGCTCTTGAATAAACTGCACTGCGCCTAGGCTGTTATCTAACGTTGTGGCCATAAAATTCGCTTTGTCGCGTGCATCGAGTAGAGCAAGTTTGGCGGCTTGACGCTGTAAGCTTGGCAGGTCATTAAAACGCAGATTAGTATTTTGAATTTGAATGCGGCCATCTTCCATTAAGCGGTGTACTAAACGGCCGTAATCATCAAGATTGCGCAGTGTAATAGTCACGCGGCGGGTGACTTGTTCGCCGGTGTATTTGCGCGTGCTGCTATCGCGTTGCCATTCGTACATTGGTTGATTGCTAATGTGCGCTGCGTCGATGTCATCTTTACTAATATTTAAATCAGACCGCACTTTCAATACTTGCTGGAACACGGACTCAACGCTGTCGCGGGCTTCGGCTAATGTTTTCTTGGTATCACTAAGAGAAATGTACAGCTGCAAATAATCGGGCATTACTTCGATTTTGCCGTAACCACTGACGTCGATAAAAGGTTCGTCGGCCCAGCTAGGGAAAATAATAAATAGGGCAATAATAAACGCAGATAATTGTTTCACAGGTTCAATCTCCTTCGTGTTTTATACGCACATGTCGTCTAGTTTATTGTTTTATAACTGTGACGAATTATCCATAGCGGCTAATTGTTCTGGTGTTGCTTCTTGCTGGTATTGCGCCTTCCAAACATCATATGGCATACCGTAAATAATCTCGCGCGCAGCATCATAGGTTAACGCTTCTCCGCCTTCGGCTGCCGCAGAGGTGTACCATTTTGCTAAGCAATTGCGGCAAAATCCTGCGAGGTTCATTAAATCAATATTTTGCACGTCTTTGCGTTCGTCTAGATGTTTCAATAATCGGCGGAATGCGGCAGCTTCTATTTCAGTTTTGGTCATGGCGTATCCTGTGTAGCAGTAAATTGTGACCACTAGGTTCGACCTTAGTGCATCATAATGGTTGCGAAGTTTGTGGTTTAAAAATATCGAAGCTTAAAAGTGTTGGTAACCACTGGTCGCCAATTCGAGAGGCTCTCCATTGTGGCATAACTCAACTTTAGCAGCACCGGCTTTAACGCTACCAATACGCAGGCACTGATCTAAGCCAACGGTGGTTGCAAAGGCTTCAATTCGAGTGCGGTACTCTGGTGGTGCTGTAAACAATAATTGGTAATCATCTCCGCCGGTAAGGCAACGAGACCAGTTACTGTTACTCATTGGCACAGCCGTTGGAATCCATGCTGCCTCTATGTGCATAGTGACATTAGATTGTTTTGCGATATGCGTAGCATCTTGCAATAGCCCATCGGATATATCTAGGCATGCCGATGCCACGGTTAACAGTAATTGTCCAAAGGCGATGTGCACTTGTGGATGGTAATACGCCTGAGTGAATTTGGTTTGACGAGCGGGCTCGTTGATTACCGTATCCAACGCCAGCGTCGCCGCACCTAGGTTACCGGTGAGCCAAATATCATCACCGGCTTCTGCTCCAGAGCGAATAAGGCGTTCATTCTGTGGTAGTAAGCCTTGCACAGCGATAGTGATTACGGTGGTTGGTCCGGATGTGGTGTCTCCACCTAACAGTCCAATCCCTAACTCATGTGCCGTTTGCCTCAAACCCGTGGCGAAATCCGCTAGCCATTCTTCGTCGGCTTTAGGCAAGGTTAATGCTAAATGAAAGCCTTGAGGCCATGCCCCCATCGCGGCTAAGTCACTAACGGCACAACGCAGAGCGCGGCCAGCAATTAAATGGGCGGGAGCCTTGGCCGGAAAGTGAACATCGGCCACTTGGGTATCAATGCTTTGCGCTAAATCCATATCTGCAGGTACGGTGATAACGGAGGCATCATCACCATTTCCTAAACGAATATTCTCGCATTGGGGATACCCGTCGGCAAAGTAACGCCGGATCAGATCGAACTCGCCTCTGTGCTCGCTCATGATCGCTCCGGCAGCGGATTAACCGCGAGGGCCTTTGATTTCGACCATACGTTCGCGCTGTGCTAAACGATCAAGCACACCATTGACGTATTTATGGCCATCGGTAGCGCCGAAGGTTTTCGCTAGCTCGACGGCTTCGTTAATAACGACCTTGTAAGGTACGTCTAAACGATGGGCCATTTCGTAGGCTGCTAAACGCAAAATGGCGAGTTCAACCGGTGTCATTTCATCAATACGGCGATCTAAGAAGGGTGCAAATTTTTCATCAAGACGTCCTTTCTCGCGCGGCACTCCATGCAAAATATCGCTGAAATATTCTAAATCCACATTGCTCATATCGTTGTCAGTACGGAATTCCGCTTCGATTTGAGTTAGGTTTGCACCACCTACTTGCCATTGATACAAAGCTTGAACGGCGAAGCGACGTGCTTTTCGACGTGCTGCAGGGCTCGCTTTTTGAGTGCCAGAAATGCGTGACATCGAAATTAAGCCTCCATGGCTTTAAGTAGAGCAACCATCTCGAAGGCAGACATGGCTGCCTCTTCGCCTTTATTGCCTGCTTTTGTGCCAGAGCGTTCGATTGCTTGTTCGATGGTATCTACGGTTAGTACGCCAAATGCCACTGGAATGTCGTACTGCATTGCCACTGACGACAAGCCTTTCACACATTCACCAGCCACGTATTCGAAATGCGGTGTGCCGCCACGAATAACAGCACCCAATGCGATAATCGCATCGTATTTAGCGCTAGCAGCGGCTTTTTTAACCACTAATGGAATTTCGACGGCACCCGGAGCACGAATGATGGTGATGTTATCTTTGTCGACGCCATGACGTAACAAAGAATCAACCGAACCTTCTAGTAAACTTTCAACAACGAAAGCATTCCAGCGGCCAACAACAATGGCGTAGCGGCCATCGTTTGGAGTGAGGTTTCCTTCAATCGTCTTAATATGTTTCATAGTCTTATCTCTAAACTTATTCGCAAAAAGGGATGTATTCGGTGATTTCTAGATCAAAGCCAGAAATCCCGCTGTATTTCATTTCGGAGCTGAGTAAACGCATTTTTTTAATGCCTAGCTCGCGTAATATTTGGGAGCCAGTGCCTATGGTTAAAAAGGCGCCTGAGCTATCGGTGTTAGGACTACGTACCGGACGCGCACGACCAAAGAAGGCATCAAGATTATCGTTAACATCTTCTTTTTGATCAGCAGACAACAACACCAAGACACCTTTGCCTTCTTCAGCAATACGCTTTAATGCTTGGGTAGATGACCAGCTTGGTGAGTCAGGGGTGCGTAAACCTAGAACATCGCGAATGAGATTATTGGTTTGTACCCGCACGAGTGTCGGTTCGTTTTGCGATACCGTGCCTAAGCTCAACGCTAAATGAGTTTCACCTAAAATCGTGTCGCGGAAGGTGTGCAACGTAAAATCACCAAATTCGGTGTGCACTGTGTCTTGGGATAAACACTCAACGGTTTTTTCGTTGGCCATGCGGTAGTGAATTAAATCGGCAATCGTACCGATTTTAAGGCCGTGCTTTTCCGCAAAAATTTCTAAATCTGGACGACGCGCCATAGTGCCATCGGCATTCATGACTTCAACAATCGCGGACGATGGCAGTAGCCCCGCCAGACGCGCTAAATCACAACCGGCTTCGGTATGACCGGCGCGGCTTAATACACCGCCAGGACGCGCACGTAATGGGAATATATGACCAGGCTGTACTATGTCTTCCGGTTTGCTGTAAGAATCGACCGCCACGCGAATAGTACGCGCGCGATCAGCCGCTGAAATACCCGTGGTCACACCTTCGGCTGCTTCAATAGAGACAGTGAACGGCGTGGAAAAACGCGCACCATTTCCAGCAACCATTGACGGTAAGCCTAAGTAATCACAGCGATCACCGGTTAGAGTTAAGCAGATTAATCCGCGTGCTTCCGTGGCCATAAAATTGATAATTTCAGGCGTTACTTTTTCCGCAGCAACAATAATGTCGCCTTCGTTTTCACGATCTTCGTCATCCATAAGAATGACCATTTTTCCGGCGCGAATGTCGGCAATAATGTCTTCGATTTTATTCAGTGGCATAGCTGCTCACCCTATCTAAAATGTCTATGTTGATCGTGGCGATGTACTCACGACCGTAACGAAATTATTTCCAGAAACCATTCTCGGCTAAAAAGCTGGGTGTAATAGCGTTACTTGCTGTTTTGCTGCCTGTTAGTAATTGCTCTAGGTAACGAGCAATGACATCGACTTCCAAGTGAACATGATGACCAGGTTGTAAATCGCACAGGGTCGTCTGCTCAGCAGTATGCGGCACGATATTGAGACTAAACCCAGTGGCGGTTAAGTCATTGGTGGTTAAACTCACGCCATCAACCGTACTAGACCCTTTTGAGGCATTATAACGGCGCAAGTCTGCTGGTACCTCGATATCAAAGCGCACAGAGCGAGCGTCAGCATGACGGCTTTGTACTCGGCCTACACCGTCAACGTGCCCGCTGACAATGTGTCCGCCCATTCGCGTGGTTGGCATCATGGCCTTCTCTAAATTCAGCTTATCACCCATCTGCCATTGAGCAATTCGGGTGTGCGTAATGGATTCGCGCGAGACATCCGCTTCAAAACCATCACCATGCAAAGTAACGACAGTTAGGCAAACGCCATTGGTGGCGATACTGTCGCCCAACTTAACGTCGCTAAGGTCCAATGACTGGGTTGCTACCCGTAAGCGGATATCCCCTTGTTGTTGCGATATATTGGCGACACGGCCAACCGCTTCAATGATTCCGGTAAACACGTTACAGACCTTTCGTTACGCTTCTTTTGCGACTGGGGGTTTGACGGGGCGCAAGGTAAGACGTAAATCATCACCTACTTGACGTGAGTCCTGCCAATGCCAGCGTATTTGTTCTTCCATGCTATCCAAAGGTAAGGATAGCAGTGGGCGAGCGTTGCTCCCCAATAGGGTGGGGGCACAATATAAAATCAGTTCATCGACTAATCCTGCAGCGACAAATGCACCCGCAAGAGCAGCCCCCGATTCAACTAATACTTCGTTGCATCCGCGCTCGCCAAGTTCCTGTAATAGAGCGTAAAGATCGACTTTGTCTTTTTTCTCTCCGCTCCAGTAAGCCAGTTTCCCTAACTTTTCGTCGCGGGAAATGGGATCAGCGCTAACCTTGCGAGTGGCAATTAATACATCACCTTTCTGGGCAAATAATTTAGCATCGCCGCCAATACGGTTGCGTCCGTCGATGACAACGCGTAATGGCTGACGCCATAGGTGCTCTTCGAGTTCTATCCCGGTTTCTTCTGGGCGTACCGTCATGGCAGGGTTATCAATCAGGATACTATCGGCACCTGTAATAACAGCGCAGCTGCGTGCGCGCGTTCTTTGCACATCACGACGTGCTGCTGGGCCGGTAATCCATTGACTTTCGCCGGATGCCATTGCGGTACGACCATCTAGGCTTTGCGCTAATTTAACGCGAACGAAAGGTAGGCCAGTGCGCATACGCTTCATAAAGCCAGCATTGAGTGCCTCAGCTTCGGCTTGCAGACAGTGCTCTGTCACTTCGATATCAGCGTCACGTAGCATGTTGTAACCACGACCAGACACCAAAGGGTTAGGATCGCGTGTGGCACCAATAACTTCAGCAATACCGGCATCAATTAAACCTTGTGCACATGGGGCTGTGCGTCCTGTGTGTGCACAAGGCTCTAAGGTAACGTAAGCGGTTGCGCCTTTGGCCATATCGCCAGCATCCTGTAAGGCCTGCACTTCGGCATGAGGGCCACCGGCTTTTTTGTGCCAGCCTTCACCAACAATAACGCCTTCACGCACAATGACGCAGCCAACTCTAGGGTTAGGGCTAGTGCTGTATAAACCGAGTTTGGCGAGCTGTAGGGCACGGGCCATATAATATTCGTGATTCATTGCGTACTGACCTCATCATGACTGGATGGCGACAAACGCTCAATTTCAGCGCGGAATTCGTCGAGGTCTTTGAAACTGCGGTAAACAGAGGCGAATCTAACATACGCAACTTGGTCTAGTTGGCGAAGTTCAGCCATAACGCATTCACCAAGAACGCGGCTATTAATTTCGCGTTCGCCCATGGCGCGCAGCTTATGTTTGATACGTACGATAGCGGCTTCCACGTCCTCGACACTAACAGGGCGTTTTTCCAGCGCTCGCTGGATACCTGAGCGGAGTTTTTCTTCGTGGAAGGGCTCACGGGTACCGTCGTGTTTGATGATACGAGGCATGACTAATTCGGCGGTTTCGAACGTGGTGTAACGTTCACCACACTGTATGCATTCCCGGCGTCGGCGCACTTGCTCACCATCGGCAACCAGACGGGAGTCTATGACTTTGGTTTCTGGATGGGCGCAAAAAGGACAATGCATACGTTAAAGAGCGTTCCGAATAAGGGAAATAGGCGATTCAGCCAGAGAGCGCATGGTACTCCGGCTGGGCGTTTCAGGCAAGTAATGGGCCGTTATCAAACACGAATATCAGCCATAAAAAAGGCCGCTCGAGGCGGCCCAAAGTGTGAAGCAATCGAACAATCAAGCAGCAGCGGTGGACTTCGCTGCGCGATATGGGTTTTTGATCTGGTCAGCAAGCATTCCGCCTTCGTCCAGCATCTTATGGCGCCACTCATCAAGTAGTGCCACTGTGTCGTGATCGTTCGGGTGGAAGCCCGGACGGAAGAAATCAAGATACTTACCAGCAAGTTGTGGGAACAAACCTTTCCAACCCCACAAGAAGGTGAAGCCTTTCCAGTTGTCCTTGAACTTAAATAAGCTCTTATCTGCCCATAACAAGCGCATATGACCTGTACCTACTACTCCAAAGAAGAAAATAGTGGCGATAATCATCGTCAGTGTACGAGTGAAGTAACCGCCCCCGGCCAATTCGTAAACATCGTAAGCCACGACTTTATGCTCGTTTTCTTCTAGGGCATGCCACATCCAAAGCTTTAATGCTTCAGGGTCTTTAATCATTTGCTGGTGGCGTTCATCGCGTAGTAGCTGTTCTGCCAAAATCGCGGTGTAGTGTTCAAGCGCTACAGTGATCGCTAACTGAATTTTCTTTGGCAATATTTTACGGCCAAGTTTGAATAACATACCGAGTTCTTTATCCAACTGCTCGGCAGGGAATCCATGATTAGCGGCCATATTATTGAAAGCGGCATGCTCTTTACTGTGCATGGCTTCTTGACCAATAAACCCAGATACCTGCGCTTTTTGCATTGGATCTGTAATGATGCCACGGTAGTTTTTCACAGAGTCTACGAAGAAGGTCTCACCTTCTGGAAAAAGCGCTGATAGCGTGGTCCAGAATGTCGTTAAAAAAGCATTGTCGCCATACCAATAACGATTGGTGTCCTCTGAGAACTCAAAGTCCATACGGCGTGGTGGAATACCGGCACGCTCGCCTGCAGTCATGCGGACATTGCCAGTGTTTGTATCGGCTAATGTTGCTTGTGTCATATGAGAGTCCTGCTGTTGTTTGTTTAAATCACGAAAACTATTAAACGTTGTCTAAGTCATTGGTAAAAGGTAGCTCTCCGCCAATTTGATTCAGGTGTTATGGGTGCAAGAAAGACAGATCATTAACGATTTTGGCGAGGTCATGCCGAAAATGCGTCGATAAATACTTATACAAGACTTCTACCCGTATTTTACGCTCAATATTCGGTAAATTTATGGGAGGTTATGTTACACCGAGGGGGTTTTTAACTGCCATTGGTGTTATATGTGCCAAAAGATATTTGCATATGTGTCATATCTGGCGACGTACATAAAAAAAAGAGGCCGACGAATCGGCCTCTTTTAGAGCTACTTGCTAAGCTGAGATGATATTAAACCGCAGCCGCTGGGCGTGTCTTGCTTGGATTTTTGATTTGATCCGCCAACATACCGCCGTCACCTAGCATACGATGACGCCAATCGTCTAGTAGCGCCTCAGTATCATGATCGTTCGGGTGGAAACCTGGGCGATAAAAATCAAAGTACTGGCCAGCCAAGCGCGGGAATAAGCCATTAAAGCCCCATAGGAACTTCAAACCTTTCCAGTTTTCTTTGAAGTTGAACAAGCTTTTGTCTGCCCACAGGAGGCGGATATGGCCAGTGCCAACAACGGTGAAAAAGATCACTGTCGCAATGAACATAACAAAAACGCGCTCAGCGTAATTACCGCCGGCTAATTTATACACGTCGTAGGCAACAATTTTGTGTTCGTTTTCTTCTAGGGCGTGCCACATCCACAATTTTAATGCTTCTTTGTCTTTGAACATTTCTTGGTGACGTTCATCGCGCAAGAGCTGTTCCGCTAGAATTGCGGTGTAGTGTTCTAGAGCTACGGTTGCTGCAAGTTGCATGCGCTTAGGAATAACTTTGCGAATGACCTTAAATAACCAGCCCAGCTCTTTATCAAGTTTTTCAGTCGGAAAGCCGTGCTTGCTGGCCATACCGTTGAACGCTTCATGTTCTTTGCTGTGCATCGCTTCTTGCCCAATGAAGCCAGATACTTGGTCTTTCAGTGTTTGTTCAGTAATGATGTGACGGTAGTTTTTTACCGTATCAACGAAGAAGGTCTCGCCTTCGGGAAATAGCGCTGACAGCGTCGTCCAAAACGTCGTTAAGAAGGCGTTATCGCCATACCAGTAACGGGTTGTTTCGTCGGTGAACTCGAAGTCCATGCGACGCGGAGGAATGCCTGCTCGCTCGCCGGCTGTCATACGGACAGTGCCAGTGTTGGTGTCGGCTAAAGTTGCATTTGTCATATGAGAGTCCTGCTGTGCTTTGTTGTTTGTTTATTTCACTACACTATTAGACGCCGTCCATGACTATCTCTAAAGGTAGCAGTCCGCCAATTTTTTTCTGTACTTGGAGTCATAATATGTCACGCCAGGGTTGTTTGTGGCGTGCTAAGACTGAAAATATCAAAATTCTTGTACTACAAAGCAACAATCGGTGTTTTTCCGTCAAATACGGGTATGAGGGTGAAATTTCTACGAGGTGAGGTGGGGTTTTAATCTGCCACGGATGTGCAGAGTGTGCCAAACCTTGGGCTTAAAATGCCAATTCTTTTCTGGATGTTGGCTAAGAGGGCCAGAACTAGCCCTCTTATTGCAGTTGATATTCGCTTATGCAGCTGCTGTTTTGCTCGGGTTTTTAATCTGGCTAGCCAGAATACCGCCTTGATCGAGCATGCGGTGACGCCAATCATCCAGTAGTTGCACGGTATCGTGGTCATTCGGATGAAATCCTGGACGGAAGAAGTCTAGATACTTAAACAGCAAACGCGGGAATAGACCTTTCCAACCCCACAAGGCCCACATGCCCTTTAAGTTGTCTTTCAAATTGAATAGGGAGCCATTTGCCCATAACAGACGGATATGACCTTGGCCAACGAAGATAATAAAACCGAGCGTCGCAAGTATCATTGCCGTTGCGCGAGTGAAATAACCGCCACCAATTAATTCATACACATCATAAGCAACTGCTTTGTGTTCGTTCTCTTCTAGCGCGTGCCACATCCATAACTTTAAGGCTTCTTGATCTTGGATGTTCTCTTGATGTTGATTATCGCGCAATAATTGCTCAGCTAAAATTGCCGTATAGTGCTCAAGCGCTACCGTAGTTGCTAGCTGCAGTTTTTTCGGAAATATTTTTTTTACTAAGCCTAACAAGCCCCACAGTTCTTTATCTAGTTGTAGAGTTGGTAGGCCGTGCTTGGCTCCCATATCATTAAAGGCCTGATGTTCTTTTGTATGCATCGCTTCTTGACCGATGAAGCCGGAAATCTCATCTTTTAATTCTTGACCGGTGACACGATCACGGTAGTTTTTAACGGAGTCGATGAAGAAGGTTTCACCCGCTGGAAAAAGCGCTGATAGCGTTGTCCAAAAAGTGGTTAAAAATGCGTTATCGGCGTACCAATAACGCTTGGTGTCGTCAGCAAACTGGAAATCCATACGACGTGGCGGAATTCCCGCTCTTTCACCGGCGGTCATGCGTGTTGAATCATTATTTGCGTTAGCTGCCTGAGTCATCGCAATTACCTCTTATTGTTTTAGATTTTGTCGAATTGTGTTTTCGTAGGATTATTTAACGCGCTGCGACGGCAGGTTTGAAGGTAGGAATTAGCCATTATTTATCGCCACTTATAAGGCCAAGAGGTGCTTGAATCACTCAGGTTTGGCAAAAGGGGTTTAATAAATTGAGCGAGATCAATAAACCGATAAGTATTCGTTAACGGAGCTAGGGTTAACTACGGCCACACCGTATGCGAAAGGTGCCAAACATAGGCACTAGACACGCCACTTAGTGGCGCTTAGGCATTGCTGGTATCTGTGTTTTCTTGAGTTAGGGCGTTCACTAAAGGATCGAGAAGGTAGTTTAGTGAATCAACGCCTGCACGATAGTCGGCGATGCGTCCCCAGTGTTCAAACTGTCCAAGCGCATAACTTTGAGTAATGTCATTAAAATAAACACAATGACGACCGAAGGTCGCGAGTACCCAAAAACCGCAACATTCGTCGCCCCATGGATGCTGCTGCCATAATTCTGGGTTTGGTAAATGTATTAATTTCCACAGGTTGTGTACGTCGGCGTCGAGAGAAGTGACCTCAAGCGCAATTTGTTGAATGAGCTGGGTTTCGGTAACAGGGGTCCATGACTGATTCATACGTGTCCACTTATAGTGTCAGTTCGAGTAAGACGATATGACAGAAGTGTGACAGCATCGTGACAACGTCCAATACAGATTACACTGGCGAGAATGACACGCATAAAAAAACCGGCCATTGGCCGGTTTTTTTAATCAGAAATTGCTTATTTGTAAACAGGGAACTGTTCGCAAAGGGCAACCACTTTGGCTTTTGCAGCCGCTTCAGCCGCTTCAGATGTGCCGTTTTCTAGGCCATCTAATACGTCACAAATCCAACCTGCTAACTCAGTTGCCTGAGCTTCTTTAAAGCCACGGCTAGTGATGGCAGGGCTACCGATACGCAAACCTGAGGTTACGAATGGTGAGCGTGGATCGTTTGGTACTGAGTTTTTGTTCACAGTAATGTTAGCGCGGCCTAGGGCTGCATCCGCATCTTTACCTGTGTATTCTTTGCCGATTAAATCAACTAAGAATAAGTGATCGTCAGTACCGCCAGAAACGACTTTGATACCACGGCTGATAAAGGTTTCAGCCATCGCTTGGGCATTTTTTACCACTTGCGCTTGGTAGGTTTTGTAGTCTTCTGACATGGCTTCTTTGAAACACACCGCTTTAGCAGCGATTACGTGCATCAATGGACCGCCTTGTGATTCTGGGAATACGGCAAAGTTAAACTTTTTGTTTAGCTCTTCATTGTCGTTAGCCAGAATCAAACCGCCGCGTGGACCGCGTAAGGTTTTGTGAGTCGTTGTGGTTACGACGTCTGCAATCCCTACGGGGCTTGGGTACACGCCAGCAGCGATAAGGCCAGCAACGTGTGCCATATCAACAAATAGGTATGCGCCTACTTGATCAGCAATTTCACGGAAACGCTTCCAATCAACAACGCGTGAGTAAGCCGAGAAGCCCGCTACGATCATTTTTGGCTTGTGCTCAATTGCTAGACGCTCAACCTCTGCGTAATCAATTTCGCCCGTTTCAGGGTTAAGACCGTACTGAACTGCATTGTATACGCGGCCAGAAAAGGATACTGATGCACCATGCGTCAAGTGACCGCCATGTGCCAAGCTCATGCCTAGAATGGTGTCGCCTGGCTGGCAAAGCGCGAAGTAAACCGCAGCGTTGGCTTGTGAGCCCGAGTGTGGTTGCACGTTAGCGTAACCTGCGCCAAACAATTCTTTGGCACGGTCGATTGCTAATTGCTCAATCACGTCAACGTGCTCACAACCGCCGTAATAACGCTTGCCCGGATAACCTTCGGCGTACTTATTGGTTAGTTGTGAACCCTGAGCTTCCATGACGCGTGGGCTGGTGTAGTTTTCGGATGCGATCAGCTCAATGTGGTGCTCTTGACGAGCGTCTTCGGCTTTCATCGCCGCCCACAGATCAGGGTCGAAATCCGCTATGTTCATATCACGGCTAAACATCAGGGTGTCCTCACGTAGACAGGTAGTAATCTCAAAGGCGGCATTCTAACGCAAACTGCGGCTCGTGGCACTTGACGATGGATCACAATGATTATGATCTATCTTCAAGTTGCTGATTGATCTACTTCAATTTCGAACATTTCGAGTAATTCCTGTTCAGGAATAGGTTTGCTAAATAGGAATCCTTGTACTTCTTCGCACTTTGCTTTTACCAAAAACTCGAGTTGCTCTGCAGTTTCAACGCCTTCGGCAATAATGCCCATGCCAAGGTTATGACCCATAGCTATGATCGTACGGGTTATCTGGGCATCATCCGTATTGGTCGGTAAATTTTGGATAAATGAACGGTCGATTTTTAGGGTGTCGACGGGGAACTGCTTTAAATAGTTAAGTGATGAATAACCGGTGCCAAAGTCGTCGATGGCGGTTTTAACCCCTAAACGGCGCAAACCATTGAGCGTTTCTAAGGTGTGAGCGACATCGTCCATCAAGATACTTTCTGTTAGTTCTAGCTCGAGTTGGCGTGGATGCAGGCCAGATTTAAAGATGGCGTCTTTTACCACATCGAGGAAATTGTCTTGCTTAAATTGACGTGCCGATACGTTAACTGCGATACGATCAAGAGCGATATTGTATTTTTCTTTCCATTCGGCGAACTGTAAACAAGCTTGCTCCAATACCCATTGACCAATCGGTACGATTAAACCGGTATCTTCAATAATAGGAATAAACACACCCGGTGCGATCATGCCTTTTGATGGATGATTCCAGCGCAATAAGGCTTCAACGCCAACAGGAGACGCGGTAGCTGCCTCGTATTGTGGTTGGAAATACAGCTCGAGTTCTTGGCGCGCGAGTACATGGCGCAGATCGTTTTCAAGTTCTAATAGCTGTACTGCTTTTTTATTCATCGAAGCATTAAAGAACTGAACGTTATTGCGGCCCATATCTTTGGCGTGGTACATCGCCATATCGGCGTTCTTCAATAACTCAATAACACTGCCGCCGTCGTTAGGATAGATACCAATACCAACGCTGGCACTGATGAATACTTCGCGCTGGCCGAGCAAGAATGGGCGATTAAGCGCATGTAAAATACGCTCGCCAATACGCACGGCAGTATCTGCTGCGGCTTCATTGTTTGCTTGTTCGCCCACAGCGATGGTGAATTCATCGCCGCCCATGCGACAGACCATATCTTGTTTTTTCACGCAGTTGCTGAGGCGCAAAGCGACTTGTTTCAGAACCTGATCACCGGCTGGGTGCCCCATCGAATCGTTAATCGGCTTGAAGCGGTCAAGGTCGATAAACAGCAATGCAACACTGCCTTCGTTTTCGCGAGCACTCGTAAGCATGCTCTCTAAACGTTCATGCATTTGGCTGCGATTGGGTAGTCCGGTGAGTGGGTCGAAGTAGGCGAGACGATGAATGCGCTCCTCGATCACCTTACGCTCGGTGATGTCCGACATAATGATAATCAGACTTTGCACTTCGTGGTTATGATCGCGAATGGCACTCACTCCGGCCCAACCCGTGCGGATATCGTTATTTACTCGTTTGTAGAAAATTTCACCTTGCCAGTAGCCATCCACAACTAAAGACTCACCGATTTGTTCGAAGAAATCCGTGTTATGGCGTTCTGATGAAATCAAGAAGTCTGGTGTTTGGCCAATGACTTCTTGTTGGCTATAACCGGTAATGTGAGTGAATGATTTATTGGTATTGGCGATTCGCAACTGGCGATCGGTAATTAAGATGGCTTCGTTGCTGTTTTCAAATACTTCGGCGGCTAGCTGCAGTTCTTGCTCTATTTGCCGTGATTCGGTGACATCGCGACAAATACCAAGCATTCCTTGTAATTCGCCGTTTTCGTTCCACAGTAGGCTGGCTTGCAGTTCTAGCTTGATCTCGTTACCAGTTTTACTAGTGGCGATCATATCCTGACGAATCATGGAATTAAGGCGTTGAGTTCCTACGGGATTTCGAATCGCGAGCTGCACATGGTGGCGCATAGTTTTAAAAAGCGAGCGAATATCTGCTTTGGTAAAGATAGCGCTGACACCTTCACGTAATAATTCATCGGGTTGATAGCCGAGTACGCGGGTTACCGAAGTACTCACAAAATTAAAGTTAAGCTCGGCATCGGTTGCCCAAACAATATCTTTCATATTTTCGGCAAGCAGTCGGTAGCGGCGTTCACTTTCAACGATCTGTTCTTGTTTCTCAACGTCTTCTGTGACGTCACGAATGGTGCCGACATACCGCACAATTTCGCCACTTTCGTTGGTATCAAAGGGGGAGTCACGGAATTTAAGAATACGTATACTGCCGTTTGCATGTAAAAAACGGGCCGTGCCTTCACGGGTAGTGCCGGGTTGCATGCGATGTATATGCATGAGGGCTTTATGTAGCTGAGGTACCTCATCTGGGTCGGCAAACGATATCCAGTTGCGCTCGGTAAACTCTGGCGTGTCGGGATAGCCCAGAATCTCGGATATAGCGCGATTTTTGAAGGCGACATGTTGGCGCATGTTGTCATCAAGATCGACTACATAAACTAAGTCCGGCATTGAATCCATGACGTGTGCCCAAAAGCTCTCGCGTTCACGAATTTGCTCTGTCGCATTCTTGCGGTCAGTCACATTCACTAATGTCATTAGCGCCTGACCATCGGCACCAGAACGTAAGCTAAGATTGGCCCATATATGACGCAGTTCACCGCTCATTGTATGCAGTGTCATCTCGAATTCAGTATTCGATAGCTTTAAATCGCGCGCGTGCTGCAGTGCCGCAACTAAGGGTTTGAAATCGTCTGGATGGTTAGCGTAGTGCTTTTCTAGTTCGAGTTTATCGCTGGCGTCTGCCAACTGCAGTGCAGCATCGTTGACGGCAATGACATCTATATTGGCGACATCATTATTGAAATCTTTTAAGCCCAATAAACAGTGTGCAACACCCGCCTCTTCAAAGAGCGCCTTGTAGCGTGTACGGCTTTCTTCAAGTGCACTTTTGGCTTTAACGGCTTCAGTAACGTCACGCAGTAGCCAGACAATGCCGGTAATTTTGTTGTACTCATACAGTGGGTGATAGCTCTGCTCTAAAATTCGAGCTTTACCTTTTTGTATGAGATTAAGTTGGCGGCCACTATCTTGTAGCGAGTTAAGTTCTTCAATATCCAATCCGCGATTCCACAGCGCCTGTTGGTCAGACCATAAATCGCTCAGTTGTCGTCCAATAATATCGTCACGACTTTGGTAACCCAGCATATCGACTGCTTTGGGGTTAACGTAATTGATGGTACCTAAAACATCGGTGGAAATTAGCGCTTCATCAATTGATTTTAATGCTTTGTCTGCGCGTCGTTCTATGTGGCTGCGCTGTGCACGTAAGTGGGTAACCTGACGTTCTTGATGGCGCAAAAAATGCCACAAGCCAACTAAGATCAAGCCAAAGACAATAAGAAATATCAGAGGATTACGCAGTCGCGCCCACAACTGCTGAGATTCATACCCTTGAACGGGCAGTGCAGCAACATTCCAACCAGTCGTTGGTACAGGGGTGGAATAAATAATATTGGTTTGTTCGTCGGCGCTTAATTGCGGTTGGTTGCCGGTGCTGGCGAAATATTTCTCACGAATAGACACTTTGTAGCTATCCCGCTCAATCAAGAGCATTTCGAACCCAGGAAAACGTCCGTTATAAATAATATCCGAGAGGTTGCTGTATGAGCGGCGGCTAACCAGAATGTATTCGCCGCCGGCCGTTTTAAATGGTGTCGCTATGTAATAGCCACCCATGTGGCCATATCGCAGTGAAAAAACAGTGGCTTTATAATCTGCTCTTTGCAGATGATTATTGAGATCTTGAATCTCGTTATCGCCCATCAGTTGGCCATACTGATAAAGCAGATCGCCCGCTGAGGAAGTTAAAAAGAAGCCGGTCGCGTTGAATATGGCGGCACTGATATGCCCCCAAAGTTCCTCTTCATCGACAGTCTCGGGGGAATTTATACATTGTTCGAGGAATTCACTGTAACTGCGCGCCAGAGTATTGTTGGCATGCAGGCCTGCTCGGGTAAGCAGTCCGGCTTGCATGGCATAGTTGTCGAGTGTGCGGTGAACGTCTTCGACGAAGCGGCGCTCATCCTCTTGCCACTGCTGAAATGCATTAAAGCCGAGAACCACTGCTAAAAAGATAAAACTAAGAATAAACAGGGGTAAGTTTACGCCTGTTGAGTTACTGAGGCCTCGTCCATTCTCAGTTGCATCATTAATACTAGAAAGCATGGTTACCTATCTGGCTGTTATCCGATCCTTCATTATAGACACAAGTCTTAGATTTCGTAGTGCTTGCTGACCCATCCTACGTTTTAGCGATTGCCAAGCGCGAGCCTTTTCAGTAGCTTTGCCAGCAAATCGATTCGAGGACCTAAGCTATGGCTCAATATGTTTTTACAATGAATCGTCTTGGCAAAATTGTACCGCCCAAGCGACAGATTTTACGTGATATCTCATTATCTTTTTTCCCTGGCGCTAAAATCGGCGTGCTCGGCTTAAATGGCTCGGGCAAATCAAGTCTGCTGCGCATTATGGCTGGTATTGATCAGGATTTCATAGGCGAAGCTAGGCCACAACCCGAGCTAAACATTGGCTACCTTCCGCAAGAGCCGGAACTTGATCCTAACAAAGATGTAAAGGGTAACGTAGAAGACGGCCTAAGTGAGCTAATGAATGCTCGTGCTGAATTGGACGCAGTTTATGCGGCCTACGCAGAACCCGATGCCGATTTTGATGCACTCGCTAAAAAGCAGGGGCGTTTAGAAGCCATTATTGAATCATCGGATGGGCATGATATCGACCGTCAGATGGAAATTGCCGCTGATGCTTTGCGTCTTCCACCATGGGATGCGGATGTCACTAAACTCTCTGGTGGTGAGCGTCGTCGCGTTGCTTTATGTCGCTTATTGATGTCGAAACCAGACATGCTGTTGCTGGACGAACCAACGAACCATTTGGATGCCGAGTCTGTGGGTTGGCTGGAACGCTTCCTTGATGAATACCCGGGTACTGTGGTGGCGATTACCCACGACCGTTATTTCTTGGATAACTGTGCTGAGTGGATTCTGGAACTCGACCGTGGTCACGGCATTCCTTACGAAGGCAACTACACCAATTGGCTTGAGCAAAAAGAAAAACGCTTAGAGACCGAGAAGAAACAAGAAGATGCTCACGCTCGTGCTGTTAAGCACGAATTGGAGTGGGTTCGTCAGGGTGCGAAAGGCCGTCAAAGTAAGAGCAAAGCGCGTTTGGCTGCATTTGAAGAGTTATCATCGCGCGAATTCCAAACGCGTAACGAAACCAACGAAATTTATATTCCACCAGGCCCGCGTTTGGGCGACAAGGTTATCGAATTCCACAATGTCACTAAGTCGTATGGTGACCGCGTGCTGATTGATAACTTGAGCTTTACCGTACCTGCTGGCGCAATTGTCGGTATCGTCGGTGGTAACGGTGCGGGTAAATCGACGTTATTCCGCATGATTGCTGGCCGTGAACAGCCTGATTCTGGTGAAGTGGTGTTAGGTTCAACCGTGAAGATGGCCTTTGTCGAGCAGTTGCGCGATGAGCTAGACGACAAGAAAACTGTATGGGAAGCGATTTCAGACGGCAACGACATGCTCAATATCAACGGCAAAGAATACCCAAGTCGTTCGTATATTGGTCGCTTTAACTTTAAGGGTGGTGATCAACAGAAACGTGTTGGTGATTTATCCGGTGGTGAGCGCGGACGTTTGCAGTTGGCTTACACCTTAAAGCAAGGGGCTAACGTGCTTCTGCTCGATGAACCGTCTAACGACTTGGACGTTGAAACCTTACGAGCCTTAGAAGAAGCCGTGTTGGCATTCCCCGGTGCGGTAATGGTGGTGTCGCATGATCGCTGGTTCTTGGATCGTATTGCTACTCATATCATGGCCTACGAAGGCGACTCGCAAGTGACCTTCTTTGAAGGTAACTACACTGAGTATGAAGAAGATCGTAAAAAGCGCATGGGTAACGATGCTCAGCCGAAACGAATGAAATACAAGCGTCTCGCTTAATTCAGTCGATTGGCCTAGACGGAAATATTGCCGAGGTAAAACTCGGCAGTTTCCGCTATTTTTATAATGCAGTGTGACGAATGTCTTATTGAGTCGTCTCTTAGCAGTTGCGATCTGCGTTAAAACAGCTAAACCTGTATACAGACTCTACAGGAAATCATCATGGAACAACGCCAGTTTAAACGCGTTCATTTCTTCCAGCGTGTACAAGTGGAAAGCGAAGGCAAAATTTTAGAGACCTATTGCCTCGATGTTAGTTTGCGCGGCATCTTATTGGTCTTGCCTGAGCACGTGACATGGCGCTTAGAGCAACCACTCAAAGTGACATTGGGTTTGGCTGATGGCGAAAATATTATTATGAACTGTTTTCTTGTTCATCTTGATGATGATGTTGTCGGTTGTGCCTGTGACTCGATGGATATTGATAACCTCACCGCTTTACGTCGGTTATTGGAAGAAAACCTTGAAATCCCATCTCATGCTAATCGCGAACTCTCAGAGTTAATCCGTACACCAGAATAGTTGTGAGGCGGCAAAAACTACAGACAGAGTCATAAGACTGTCTAGCGCCTGTCATGCTCGAACGATATAGTGAAGCTCTCCTTAACAGTAGGAATCTCCTATGTTTCAGCCGCGACTTGAGCAGCATATCTATCCATCCCCCGTCGGCAAAATTGTCTGCGTTGGACGCAACTACGCCGCTCATGCTGCGGAGCTAAATATTCCCGTACCTGCTGAGCCCATTTTATTTATTAAGCCCGCTGATGCAGCGTGTGCTTTAGGTCCTGTATTCGCAGTGCCGCAAGGCATGGGGTCGGTGCACCATGAACTTGAAATTGCCGTATTGATCGGTGAAACACTCAGCAATGCGAGTGAAGAAACAGTTCTAGCCAGTCTTGCTGGCGTAGGCATCGGCTTAGACTTAACGCTGCGTGATGTACAAGACGGGTTAAAAGCCAAGAGCTTACCGTGGGAAATTGCTAAGTCATTTGATGGCGCTTGTCCGCTAAGTGATTTTATCGCTGCCGACAAAGTCGAAGACTGGGCTGATATCGAAATCCGTTTGATCCGCAATGGCAAAGTACAGCAGGAGGGCAATAGCAGTGCTATGTTGTTCCCAATTATTGCGCTGATCGCACGCATGTCTCGTCACTTCACCTTAAACCCCGGCGACGTCATCATGACCGGCACCCCAGCAGGTGTTGGCCCTTTAGAGGTCGGTGATGAACTTGAAGCGCATCTGCAAGATTGGCTGGTGGTGAATACCCACGTTAAAGGGCGTGATCCTGCATGAAGCAAACACAAGATCATTGCAATAAACCCGGTTTAACCCCGATTGAAGATGCGCTGCAATATTTGTTAGAAACCATTTCAGTTCTGACCGAAACGGAGGTTATTCCATTAAGTGAAGCGCATGGTCGAGTATTAGCGGCCGATGTCATTAGCCCTATCAATGTACCGCCACACGACAACTCCGCGATGGATGGATACGCGCTGCATCACCTTAGTGATGTGACGCAGCCGATAGAGATTGTTGCGACGGTTTTAGCAGGTCATCCGTATACCGAGGAGCTCGCGCAGGGTAAAGCCGTGCGTATTATGACGGGTGCGCCAGTACCGCAAGGTGCAAGCGCAGTAGTGATGCAAGAAGATGCGCAACGTACCGGCGATTCCGTAGTATTTGCTGCGGGTGTGGCATTGAACGAAGGCATGAATATTCGTCGCACAGGTGAAGACATTCGCCAGCACGCCATTATTTTACCCGCGGGTCGCCGCTTGCGCGTGGCCGACTGCGGTTTACTGGCCAGCATTGGCGTCGCCACTGTGGCTGTAGTCCGTCGCTTGCGTGTTGCGCTGGTGACCACTGGCGACGAATTGCAAACACCCGGGACACCATTGCTGCCGGGTAATATTTACGAAAGTAATTCATTTACCCTGACACCCATGTTGCAGCGCTTAGGGGTTGAACTGATTACTATGCCAGCCGTGGCGGATGATTTAACCGCGTTACGTAAGGCGTTTACCCAAGCGGATGAACAAGCCGATGTGGTGATTACTTCCGGTGGCGTGTCTGTAGGCGAAGCGGATTTAACTCGCACTGTGCTGGAAGAACTGGGGCAATTAAATTTTTGGAAGTTAGCGATTAAACCGGGCAAGCCGTTTGCGTTTGGACGCTTACCCTCCAGTTGGTTTATTGGCTTGCCGGGTAATCCAGTATCGGCCTTAGTCACTTTGCATCAGCTTGCTTTACCTTTGCTGCGCACGATGGCGGGTGAAACATTAGCGAAGCCACTGCGTTTTAATGCAACTACGCTAATCGATTTACGTAAATCGCCCGGTCGAGCAGATTATCAGCGCGCCATCGCCAAGCCAAATGAAGAAGGGCAGTTGGTGGTAGCGACGACTGGGGCACAAGGGTCGGGTGTACTCAGTTCTATGAGCCAAGCGAACTGCTATATCGTGTTGGAACAAGAGCGCGGACGGGTGAGTGCGGGTGAAAGCGTCACGGTTGAGCTGTTTGATCAGTGGCTGGCTTAACCTGCTTATGTTTCGTAGCTGACTTAGCTATCGCAGAAAACAAAAAAGCGCCTGAGTTAGGCGCTTTTTTGCAGGCTTCGTTAATAACAATATTAACGAATGATGTGTTCCATCTTATCAGGAACGCCGTCCCATTCTGCCGCGTCTGGCATAGGATCTTTCTGTTCCGTGATGTTTGGCCAGATTTCTGCCAACTCAGCGTTCAATTCAATGTACTTTTCTTGACCGGTTGGTACTTCATCTTCCGAGAAGATAGCTTCTGCTGGGCACTCAGGTTCACACAGGGCGCAATCAATGCACTCGTCTGGGTGAATAACTAGAAAGTTCGGGCCTTCATAGAAACAATCAACTGGGCATACTTCAACACAGTCGGTGTATTTACACTTCACACAGTTATCAACCACAACGAAGGTCATGCGTTCTCTCCTAATCTACGGCGCAGGCCGAAACGGTGTCGGCAGTTGGCGATTTTATATTCACCTATAATTAAGCCCGCTATTCTAGGTAGCTAGTGGCTTGGGAGCAAGGTCAATCCTCGGATTTGAACGGTTATCTATCGCCATAATCCGAGAATGTCTTATCGGTTTTACCGAATTAGAGCAGCCCTTTCAATTGATAGAGCAGTTCAAGCGCCTGCCGAGGTGATAAATCATCGGGGCTAATGCCCGCTAATTTCTCCTCCACAATCGAGGGTGCGGCCGCAAATAAATCGTTTTGCAGTGGCAACACTTTTGCTGTTTTGCTGGTGGTTTTAACCGGTGCCGCTAGCTCGTGGCTGCCTTGTTCAAGAAGTTGCAATTGCGCCCGCGCTTGTTGGATCACAGTGGCCGGAACGCCCGCCAATTGGGCAACTTGCAGGCCATAGCTCTGACTCGCAGGACCATCTTCGACGGAGTGCATAAAGATAATACGCTCGTCATGTTCGGTGGCTTTAAGATGCACGTTAACGGCGGTTGGGTGGTGCTCGGGCAGGGCAGTCATCTCGAAGTAGTGGGTCGCGAACAAGGTAAAAGCTTCTGTCTTGTCGGCTAAATGCGCGGCAGCGGCCCATGCCAGCGACAAGCCATCAAAGGTGCTGGTGCCGCGACCGACTTCATCCATCAATACCAAACTGTCGCGCGTGGCATTGTGTAAAATATTGGCCGTTTCGGTCATTTCCACCATAAAGGTCGAACGACCACCGGCGACATCATCCGCCGAACCCATACGGGTAAAGATGCGATCAATCGGCCCCAGTCGGCACGATTCTGCGGGTACATAACTGCCGACATGAGCCAGCAAAGTAATGACCGCGACTTGCCGCATGTAGGTCGATTTACCGCCCATGTTCGGGCCGGTAATGATCTGCATGCGTCGATCATTCGTCAGCGACGTATTGTTGGCAACAAACGGATCGGTAATTAAGCTTTCCACCACCGGATGACGACCTTGGATAATTTCCAAGCGGCTTTCGTCGACCAACTCTGGTTGAGTTAAACGCAGGCTATCGGCACGCTCGGCAAAACACACCAAAACATCAAGCTCAGATAGCGCTGCAGCGCATACTTGCAGTGGAATTAAATCCTCGGCCAGTGCGGTTAATAATTCTTCGTATAAAAACTTTTCACGACTTAGCGAACGGCTCTTGGCACTGAGTGCTTTATCTTCAAATGCTTTTAATTCTGGAGTAATAAATCGTTCGGCATTTTTTAATGTTTGTCGGCGTATATATTCGACTGGTGCTTTTTCTGCTTGGGATTTACTGATTTCGATGTAATAACCATGCACACGGTTATAGCCGACTTTTAACGTACTTAAGCCCGTGCGCGCTAATTCTTCTTGCTCTAATTTAACCAGATAATCGCCCGCGTTTTCGCTCAGTGAACGCAGTTCATCGAGTTCACTGTCGTAGCCTTCGGCAATAACACCGCCATCACGAATAATGACGGGTGGGTTTTCAATAATCGCTTTAGTTAAACGCTCAACCCATTGCGGAAATTCCGGCGCACGTTCAGCAATACCAGCCGCTAGCTCGCCATCTAGGCCACTTAAATGCTGGCGAATTTCTGGAATCACGGTGAACGCATCGCGCAAACGCGCGAGATCACGTGGGCGGGCAGAACCCAGTGCCACACGCGATAAAATACGTTCAACGTCGCCTACTTGGCGTAAGGCTTTGTGTAAATCCTCCCATGCATAATGTTGCAAACATTGGGCAATTAAGCCTTGGCGCTGCCGTAGTTGCGCACGATCACGTAACGGACGATTTAACCAACGACGCAATAAACGGCTACCCATCGCTGTTGCGGTTTTATCCATTACCCACGCGAGGGTATAAAGCGAATCGCCTTTTTGATTAATATCGATTTCTAAATTACGTCGACTAGCAGGGTCGATAATAATGGCATCGCTGGCTTGCTCAACCGCAATCGAACGGATATGCGGCAAGCTATTGCGCTGGGTATCTTGGGCGTAATGCAACAAGGCACCGGCAGCACGAATCGCCACAGTCATACCTTCACAGCCAAAGCCGCGTAAATCGCGAGTTTTTAATTGTTCGGTTAATAAACGCAGCGCGGTATCGCTTTCGAAATGCCACGGCGCAAGCATTTTACTGCCCGCGCGTTCACTTATCTCATCCGCAATATCTTGATCTTCGGCCAGCAATAACTCGGCAGGGCGTAAGCGCTCAATTTCGGCTAATAGCGACGCTTCGCCATCGACTTCCATCACAGTAAAACGACCACTGCTGATTTCCAGCACCGCCAAGCCGTGGCGTTGCTTGGATGAACATAGCGCTACTAATAAGTTATCTTGGCGCTCATCCAGAAAGGCTTCGTCGGTCAGCGTACCGGGCGTAAGAATACGCACCACTTTGCGCTCAACCGGCCCTTTACTGGCGGCAGGGTCACCGATTTGCTCGGCAATCGCCACCGACACACCTTGGCGCACCAGCTTAGCAATGTAGTTATCCGCCGCATGATAAGGCACACCCGCCATCGGAATTGGCTTGCCACCACTCTGACCACGCGCGGTTAACGTGATATCCAGCAACTGCGCTGCCCGCTTAGCATCATCGAAGAACAGCTCATAAAAATCGCCCATACGATAGAACAGAATCGTATCTGGAAACTCCCCCTTGATCTTGAGGTATTGCTGCATCATCGGGGTATGGGCGCTGGCCTGACTCATGTCGTGCGTGTCCTTCTGATTCGATTACGGGCGTGGTTAACTGGATCGTGCTAATGGATGTACAAACTGGAGCGAGATTGTACTGGAAAGGGGGCTGATACAGAAATCTGGTGTGGCTAGCTGGTCAGTAAAGTAATGGTTAACGCTCCTACAACATCAAGCCGCTCCTGCATCAATCGCTGTATGACTTGTTCACAGTGGTTGGGGCGTGGAGAAGTAGTCCAAGCCCCATTGAAACAGGCACGCTGTACTGAAACCTTCGTGGGTGAGTTCGTAGCCACGTTTGTTGTGAATATCGAACTGGCTAATTAATGGTGTTGCTAGCGGTCTATATCGTCTTTCACATTCGTTGCCAGCCGGTACATTAAATACCAGTTGTGAGCCCGGTAGATCCATAAATACGGCTTGTGGGTTATCTAACCACGGCAGAAATGGGTGCTTACGCGTTGCAGTAAGAAGTTTGAGCATGATCCTTGCTCTTGAAAAAATAGCCAAAGCAGCACTCATATTGCGAGAAAGCCCAGCGCAGTTAAGTATGTATACGCTGAAATAACTACTTAGGAATGTGTAGGAGGTACTCAGGGAAGCGAAGCGAGCAGTGCCGATTTACGTTATTGATACCATCACAGCTTTCGCGATTACGAACAAAAAACGTTCGTTGAATCGCTCCTACTGGCGGTTTTCTAGTTCACATCTGTAGATACCATCACCTCGCAATTCTATTAATTTGACCTCCTCGTCGCGTGGCTCTCGCACGAATATCTAAATCCTAAAAGTAGTTTGGTTATCGGATGGATACCTTGCTCGACGTAGTGGGTGGTCCTGCGGTAGTTATGGTTGTATTGAAACTATAAATCGCCTAGTCATAGTAAAAATATAGTTTCACTATCTATTGAATGGTCTTCAGCTATCAAAACAGAAGTCTTTGGTTCCATTCTTGACTAATGCTTTAGAGGAGATGTTTTCTTACGTGGTAGTCTCAATCTTTGCTTTGGAAGCGTATTTATTATCTAGTTATGAATTATGTATGAATTGATTTTGCTAATTTTCTCTTCTAACTCTTCTTCTGGTCCGGCAAAGTTTCGAGATGCTACTATGCCAAAGTTTAACGTTTTGCCATTCAACTCTACTCGGTAATCCAATCCATTTTCGTAGCAGTTTTTTAAAAATTCGAGCTGTCTTGCTATAGAAGCGTAAATGTTAGAGTCTTCAGATGTTTTCTCTTTTAGTTGTATTTCTGGTAATACCTCGTCGATCATGTCGACTATTTTATCTTTCATACTTATAGACCTATAGTGGAGTTTTTGACTGAATTATTGACTAACAATTGAACCCCTCCTCCGGATGTTTTAACTGGATTGGCGGGAACGGTCCAGTCATCGAGCACTGGCTTTGCATAACTTTGTAGTCCTGTACCCTCCGGAACTTTAAATGCTTTTAATGATCTAGTGTCACTATTAAGACCTAAAGAATCGGGGGATTGATTGCTTAAAGGATCGAACCAGTTTCCGGGATGGCCGTGAGATTTGACATACTGAGTCATTGTGTCCGGCGGAGGAAAAGAGACTACCTCAAGAGGTTGCGCCAAGTCGACACCACCAATAACTCCATCGGAAGCACTTCCCAATGCGTTATCGATTTGTCCCTCCGTAAAGCCATTGTTTTCTAAATAATGTCTAGCTACTTTATCTCTGGCAGCAATATGCTCAGGGGTTGAACCTTTCGATTTCGCTAGCTCAACTTCTTCAGGAGTTGGTTTTAGTGTCTTATGTTTATTTTTATCATCGTGGCTATCATCGTTTTTGTCCGATACCTTTCCATCCTCAGCCCCATGCGCATCGGTTTTCTTCGCCTGTACCTGATCGGCTTCCATGTCAGAAAACTTGGCGCTATTACCTTTAGCTTTGCGTTTCTTGCCTTCAAGTTTTAACTTGCGTGTGGCTTTGGCGACGTCGCTTAATAAGTCTCCAACTTTTTGGAATTTCTTAATTAGGTGCGCTTTGCTGCCTATGGCATCTGCGGTGACTTAGATCTTTTGATTTTTTTGATTGCGAAATTGGTCGGGGCTTCTTTGGATTCTGTCAAATACTTCTTATAACTATGTTGTTACTCATGAAAAAACTCCAATAATTGATAAGAATTATCTTTTGCTAAATCGTCCGATGTATTCAGCGAGAATAGCGTCATAAATTTTCTGAATTAAGACGTGTTAGTTCCATAGTTCCCGAAGATTGTTAGTTACATTATTCAATTTTTCTTTAAGTACCATTTCATCAGGTGATGAAAGCTCCCTAGATGAAATTATTCCATATGTGAACTCTTCGTCTGGCTTCAGCATTTTTACAGGATTTTTCATTTTAATAGCATTTTTTTCTATGAATTCTAATTGAGATTTGACTGAATCCATCCAGTTGTTATGCCCGTGTTTTTTTGAAAGAGAGTCCATTTCATTTATGGCATCTCTTGCAGATTTTTCCAAATTATTGAATTTAAATTTTTCCAAAATTAGATACCTTGTGAACCAGATTTTATTATGTCATTTACTAATAGTTGAATGCCGCCACCTTCTGTTTGAACAGGATTATTCTTATTCGTCCATTTGTCGAGAATAGGTCTTGAAGTTGATTTTAAGCCTGATCCTGGTGGTACATTGAAGGCTGCTGCGTGTCTTCCCTCTCCACTAATTCCGAGTGAGTCGGGAGTTTGTCCTCCTATTGGGTCAAACCAATTCCCTGGGTTGCCATGCGATCTTACATGCTGGTACATGGTGTCGGGAGGTGGGAAGTTAACTATTTCTAAGGGTTTGGTCATATCAACTCCTCCCTTTGCTCCAATACGATAATCGCCGATTGCATCACTTATTTGGTTATCGTTGAAATTGTTATTTTCTAGAAAATATCGTGAAACCTTTTCTCTAGCTTCGATGTGCTGAGGTGTCGTACCTTTCGATTTAGCTAGCTCAATTTCTTCAGGGGTTGGTTTTAATGTTTTATGTATTTTCTTTTCATCATGACCATCATCTTTTTTGTCGGATGGCTTCCCATCCTCAGCCCCATGAGGATCAGTCTTTTTATCATGAACTTGATCGGCATCCAAATCCGTATATTTAGCGGTCTTACCTTTAGCTTTGCGTTTTTTGCCTTGTAGCTTCAGTTTACGCGTGGCTTTGGCGAAGTCGCTGAGTAAATCCCCAACCTTTTGGAATTTCTTAATTAGGTGCGCTTTGCTGCCTATGGCGGCCACAGCTCCAACACCACCTGTAACGGCGGCCACTATGATGGTGAGTATTAATTCAAAGGCGGCGGTGCCTGCGACATTAGTGATTTCAATGGCGTGTTGGGCTTCGGCGTAGTCTTTTACAAATTGATAGAGCATGTCGCGCAGGCTTGGGTCTTCGATCACCAAGTTGGCCATCGCCATGGCTTCGTCAATTTGTTGTTCGGTAATTTGTGTGGGGTCGAAGCCA
>NZ_JAWUWR010000013.1:0-20309 GCF_034111725.1 Thalassolituus sp.
CTTAATCCTTTACTTAAACCTTTACTTATACCTTTACTTAAACCTTTACTTAAACCTTTACCTAAACCTTTACCTAAACCTTTACCTAAACCTTTACTTAAACCTTTATAGGTTCGCCAATATTTCACTTGGACTGTAGCCTTTTATCACACTGCCGTTTACCAATAAAACAGGCACGCCACTACCACCAAGCGCACGATGCTGGCGCTTCCCTTCTTCCGATTTTTCAATATCATATTCGAAATACGGAATCTTCTTTTGATCTAAAAATTGGCGAGCTTTTTTGCAGTAACCACACCAAGAAGTGGCATATAAAATAACTTTACCGTCGTGCAATGCGGCATAATCAGGTGGTGGGTCGATATAATGAATAATCTTCTCTCGTTGATCGAAGACGACTAAGGCCAAAAACAATAGAATATATTTTGTCATCTGATACTTCCTTGATTTTTCAGAATGATAAGTCGCTTATTGTTCATGCCTTAAATGCTCCATCATTTTTTATACTTGACTCATCGAAAAGCCGACGAATTCTCGCTGCCGCGATTTCTCTACCAATAACTAAAGGGAGCAATCATTGCAACTTTATTTGTCGCTATCACACTTCAGGCAAACGTTCACCATCGAGTAAACAGACAACTTCATCGCCTATTTTTATCTTACCGCTACGCAGTATTTTCGCGCATAAGCCACCGTGTCCCAGCATCGTGGCATGACCGCCCTGCCCCAGCACCTCATCCATGCGAGAACAAGGATGACAGGCAGCAGTTGCTAGAAATATGGCGTCGCCGATACGAAATTGTTGATGCCTTAAAGCATTTAAGTTGACGCCACTAATAACAATATTGCGGCGTAAGCGCGCGGGATCAATGCTGCTGTATTTCAGTAGTTGGGCAACTACATCAATATGTTCGGCGCTAATAAATGTCACTTGCCGACCAGAGCCGGGACTGCCGTCCATGCGACGATCGCCCTTTAATCCAAGCGAGGCAATGGCTTCCGCCTCGGTTATCCGAATCATAGGTTCTCGGCGTGCTGGACGAACGCCGATCCATTCAACTTTTCCCGCTGGAAGGTCGGCACTGAAACGACCAAATAGTGCTTGCTGTCGGTTCATCGCCGCCTCGATTTGGAGTGTTAGTTATGGGGCTGGATTTGGAATGGCTTTATGAATTGCTTCAATTTCTGCCAAAACATCCGAGCTTAATTTTACCTCAACGCTGCGAATATTTTCTTCCAACTGCGCCATCGTTGTGGCGCCAATAATATTACTGGTAACAAATCCTTGTTGGGTAACAAAAGCGAGTGCCAATTGGGCCGGTGACAGACCAATATCTTTTGCAAGTGCCACATAACGCGTAATTGCAGCTTCGGATTGCTCACTGGTATACCGTGTAAAACGGCTAAATAAGGTGATACGACCGTTCTCTGGCCGTTGTCCATTCAGGTATTTACCACTCAACATACCAAATGCCATCGGCGAATACGCCAGTAATCCCACCTGCTCACGATGTGATACTTCAGCCATACCGATTTCATAAGTGCGATTTAATAAGTTGTATGGGTTCTGCACACTTACTGGGCGAGGCATCCCCAACTTGTCAGCAAGCGCGAGAACTTTCATCGTGCCCCACGGCGTTTCGTTGGATAAACCGTAATGGCGAATTTTTCCACTTTGTAGATGAGTTTTCAGAGGCAGCAAAGTCTCTTCAAGAGGTGTCGTTTCTACGTCGTCGTGCGCATAGCCTAGACGTCCAAAAAAGTTGGTCGGTCGCGCTGGCCAGTGAATTTGATATAGGTCGACATAATCGGTATGCAACCGCGTTAGGCTGCTATTTAAGGCTTGCTGGATATGATCGGCGGTGAGTTGCGGACCATTGCGAATGTGAGTCATCCAGTCGCCAGGACCAGCCACTTTGGTAGCCAGAATAAAGTCATCGCGGCGGCCACGTTTAGCTATCCAAGTTCCGAGATATTGTTCCGTACGACCTTGGGTTTCTGCCTTAGGAGGCACAGGATACATTTCGGCGGTATCGATAAAGTTGATACCAGCATCTAGGGCAAAGTCGAGTTGTTGATGTGCTTCCGCTTCGGTATTTTGTTCGCCCCAAGTCATTGTACCGAGGCAAAGTTCGGTTACCTGAATATCCGTCGTTCCTAGCTGTCGCTCTTGCATAACATGCCCATTCTTAATTTCGAGTTGGCTTATTATGCTTAGCCCGCACGGCGATTGAAACCAGTGCGAGCCAAAGTCATTTGTAAGAAAGGCCTAGAGTACGGGCCTGATATCAGTATCGGTGCGGAATTGGGTTAATTGTTGCTCTAGCGAATCAGAGAGTTCCGTTAATGTATTAC
Source organism: Thalassolituus sp. (assembly GCF_034111725.1). Taxonomy (GTDB): domain Bacteria; phylum Pseudomonadota; class Gammaproteobacteria; order Pseudomonadales; family Oceanobacteraceae; genus Thalassolituus. The sequence continues at coordinate 2,356 of NZ_JAWUWR010000013.1, forward strand.
AGGCTTTATCTAAGTGTCTGGCGGTTACTTGATGTTCATCCGCTGCACGAGTAACTTCACCTAAATTATTATTCATTTCACGAGCGACTTGTTCTTGCTGAGTAATACCTGCCGCCAGTTGTAAATTAAGATCTTTAACTTTCGTCATACCAGTAGAAATTAGCGCCAGCTGTTGTTGAGCTTGGTCTACGTCTTCGGCACAAGCTCTGGTCTCTTCAGCACTGTGTTCCATTGCGTCCACAGCTGCTTTTGAACCACTGGTGATCACTTCAATAACCTGTTTTATTTCATCCGTTGCTACGCCAGTACGCTGCGCCAAAGTACGCACCTCGTCGGCAACCACAGCAAAGCCGCGGCCAGACTCACCCGCACGAGCAGCTTCGATGGCGGCATTTAATGCCAGTAAATTCGTTTGTTCAGAGATACTAGCAATAACTTCAGCAACAGAGGCTATTTGCGCTGCCGAGCTATTAAGTTCGGCAATAGCCGCTGCGGATGTTTCGAGCTGATCTAACAACGAAAATACCCGATTGCGCGCTTGATCCATTCGGGTTTCACCTTCACATGCGTGGTGGCTAGCAGACTGCATATCGTCAGCCGCGTCACGAGCATGACCCGCCATTAAGAAGATCGTATCGACCATCATCGTCATTGACTCCGCAATCGTGTCGAGTTCCTTGTGCTGACGCTCTGAACCATCACTCACAATCAACATACTCGTTTTTAACTTGCCGGTAGACTTTGTCAGGTCACGACTATTGTCTTGGACTGCGGCGATAAGTGACCGCGTTCTCATGCGCATACTATTAATGCTCTCTGCAAGAATTGCCATTTCAGAAGTACTTGATGTCGGGCACTCAGTACTTAAATCACCTTGAGTCATACCGACTAAATTTTGCGCAATACGTGCTAATGGCCGTTGGATGGATGAAACAAAATAATTGCCTAACAACCACATGACAAAGCCCCAAACCGTTAACAATGTGCAGGCTCGGATAAAACGTTGAGTGATGGCTTCGTCGATATCATCAATATAAACACCAGTGCCGACAATCCAATCGGTGCCAGACACCTTAGTTACAGCCGTCAATTTCTTCGCGGGCGTATCACTACCTGGCTTCGGCCACTCGTATTCCACATAACCAACCCGATCTTTAAAGGCTTCTGTTTTCATCCGTTGAAAGAGTTCACGTATTTTCGGATCTTTCGCCGTAAGCATCGACTGCCCTTCAAGAACAGGCTGATATGGATGTACGACCATTGTTAAGTCTTCATCAATGAGAAAAAAATATTGCTTTTGATCGTAACGAATTTGACGTACAAGATTTGCAGCGTGAACTTTCGCTTCGCTATTTGACAATCCTTGGGCTGAACGAATCACCGCCTGAATTTGTGAAGATTGGGCGTCAATCAGTTGACCAAGCTCTATTTTCTTTTCCAGTAAAATATCGTCGCGATATTGTGATACCTCAAAAAGTAGATAGGCTGCACCAACAAGAAATACTGAACTAAAAATCAGCAGTAACCGCTGTGATATCGTAATTTTAGCCTTATCCATCATATTAATTCCCCAACTTCGTGTTATTGACCACAGGCATAATTCATCAGTCTAAAAAGTCAGCCTTACTGATAAATTGCACATCAGACTATAGTCGGGGTTAGCGAATTTGCTGGACGAGATTGGGACTTAGTTACAACTTAACAACAAATGCTAAGTCATTGACCTAAAAGGAAAAGTTATAGAAAAAAATTAACAAAACAACACTAACGTAATTCAGCGCTGCAACCACAAGCGCCGATATTGATGCGCTAAGCGTCGATCCGTCATAGTGTCTAGGATCGGTAATAGAGCACTGGCGATAGCTTCACGTTCAGCGAGTGTCGCATCAATGGCCAACAAGAGCTCAATCGCTTGGCAGTAATCCTCGTTAGCGGACAAACGCCGAGCATTCTGAATACTAGCGGCTAAATGTTGATCAATACCATTAAGCTCCGGCGTTATCTGACGTGCATTTACTCGTGCAATTATTAGTTGAAATGCAGGAGCGCGAGTTACCGCATCCGGTAAGTTAGCTATTTTTTGCGCAAACATTTCAAACTCCTCACAGGCAATGAGCTGTTCTAATTCTGTAAGTAATACATGATCAGCATTAACGCTACATGGCTCGGTGATATCTTTTGACGCAGGCGTTAAAACCGATGCCACAAACTCTTGTAATTGCTTACTAGTTATTACTCCAGCAGCCCTCGCCTGCAGTTCGCCATCAGCAAATAACAGCAAGGTCGGTAACTGTTTTATCTGCCAGCGGTGCACCATCGATAGCTCTGATTCGGCATTAAGTTTCAAAACCGTGAGATGTGGCATTGAATATTGAAGGGTATTTAACCAAGGCTCTAGTGCTCGGCAAGGAGCGCAGTGCGGCGCCCATACTTCCACCAACACAGGTCCATGCCGAGAGGCATCTTCAACTAAGGCAGAAAAACTCGAATCAGTAACCTGAATAAAAGTCTTGGGCATCAGGAAAGTCCAGTTGCTCACTAACGAATGACGCTAACATACACCAAAATCCTAGCGGGTGACATTCTATCAGTCTGTTATAATTCAGCCATGACGACATCTACCTCAACCGTTAAACACATACTCTTAATCGCCCTGATCACTCTTTGGCTTGGAGGCTCTCTTTTTGGTCTTTGGTGGTTTCAACAGAAACAACTAAGGCCATTTGTCGCAGACACCGATCCTGTTGAAGCGATGCAGATAGGCGCTGTGGACACAGCCTTATCGGCCATTTTGCAGCGATTACCCGCAAGCGAGATTGAACAACAAATTATTCTGTTGCACCTATGGAATCCCGATTGCTTATGCAACGCTGTCAGTCAGCGTCACCTAGATTCCTTGTTAAGCCACTTTTCTAAGCAAGAATTGCGCGCTATCGCACTCGCACCTGCCTCGATAACAACCGATCAGATCGACGATTTTAAACGCCTAAATGGTCAGCGTATGGAGCTGCTGGTATTAAAATCGGAAGATGAGCTACCACTGTCGGCTAGCCCGGGTTTAGCCTTGTACAAGGTCGAAAACGGCAATGCCTACCGGCTAAGTTACTATGGCGCTTATGGCTTTGGTGCCCTCTGTACGTTATCGGAAGATAGCTTGTTCACTAATATGGTGAACGATATGAAGTCCGGCTCATACGGTCCCTTTATGAACGTTGCTGGTAGCGGATGTTTTTGTCCGTGGCCGAAGGCTTCTACGCAACTGCCCTAATCGCTTAACCAGCATTTTATAGTCAGCCTTATCGGCTTTTTCACTTAATTCACCGTATAAAAACGCATCCATTAAACTGGCAACATCGCGGCTCTGTTGATCGAGTTCAGGCCAAGCCTGACCTAAACGAGCTAAGTAACTGGAGCCGGTTTCTCCTACTAATGGCTCAAGTCCACTGCGCTGTGCGCGATTTTGTAACGCCACCCAAGCTCGTTGTAACGGCGGCAATTGTTTTGGTCGATCGCGCCACCACAACACAATAGCCGACAATAGAAACAATCCACCCAAAACAGCCGCAAGCATATAAAGACCATCAAGATAACTACCGCGATCAAACCATTGCTTTAATAACTTACCTTGGCGCTGCTTATCGTAGGACAGCACCCAGCGCTGCCAATAGTAGTTAGCCGAATCAAGTTTTAAACGCAAATTATTAAGCCAGCTAATACCGCGCATTTTATGGCTAGAGAATATTTGCTCACGTAAAAAAGTACCTTCCTTTTCTACTGCTCGCTCTAGGCCATATTCAATTCGATCCGGTGCGACCGCTGCCGTTGGGTCGAACCGCACCCAGCCCATAGTAGGAATCCATAACTCCACCCACGCATGAGCATCGTATTGACGTACCGTTAAATAGTTTTCTTGCGCATTCCACTCACCACCTTGATACCCCACAACAACTCGCGCAGGTATACCAACCGAACGCGCAACAAATGTCATCGCCGAGGCATAATGGGCACAAAAACCACGCTGGGTAGTAAATAAAAACTCGTCAATATCGTTATCTTTAAGTAGCGGTGGTTCTAGTGTGTAGAAAAAAGGATTTTGTCGGAAATAGGTCAAGATGTTTTGTGCAAATGCCCAGTCGGTTGTTGCCACAGAATACAAATCATTGGCCCACTGCCGAGCTTCGATATTGCCCTGACTGGGTAATTGTAAATATTGTTTGCGCTCAAGCCAGGTCAATCCATCAGATTGATTGCTAGCCGTTGGATCAGACCATGCACGATATCGTAGCCGCTGAAATAATGGTTTACGAGCTAATAGAAAATCTTCATTAGTTACGCCAGTATTCTCTTCCAAGGCATGAACGCCACGCAGTGAGAATAAATATTGCTGATCGGTCGGCTCTTGAATAACATCATAGCCAATACCTTGCTCGCCTCGATTGTCGAGATCGCGAGGACTAAACCATTTAGCCGTTGTCACCGGTTTCGATTGCTGCCACGCATTGCCATCGTAAAAATCCAGCATCAACGCGCGCCAATAAAGTTCATTTTGTGGCGGACGGCGGTTGTCATCAAAGGTAACGCGAAAGGCTAATTTGTCCGACTGACTTAAACTGGCTATATCACCTGGGGCCATTTCTGTCGACAGCGCGGTGTGTGCCTCTTTCGACTGTAGGCCAATACTCCATAACGGACCTAAACGCGGAAATAACAAATAAGCAAAGAGCATAAAGGGCAAGGCCGCCGCTAATACCGAAGCGCTGTAACGAGCAACAGGAAGTGCTCCGACATTGCCCGCCGGGGTACTCATGTGCAGTGCGACCATAGAGCTGGTAATAATCCATACAGAACTAATACCAATAAGCGCTGCAGTGATGGATTGATCGAATAAAAATCCGCAAACTAATAAGAAATAGCTGATAAATACGATGACATAAGCATCGCGCTGAGTTTTCATCTCGAGTAATTTCAGCATCGCGGCTATCACTAAAAAGGCAGATGCTCCCTCCAGCGACAATTGTCGATCAAACGAGATAACAACTACAGCGCCCGCTAGCGCCACAACCAAAACTTTAACCAATTTATTAGGATATGGGAGACGCCCCGCATGGGTTAGCGCCCGCCAGCCGACGCAAATGGTTAATGGAATTAAAAACCAAATGGGTAGGTGTTTGGTATGCAGTAATAACGAGGAGCCAAAACCAGCAAGCAACCAAAGTAACGAAATTCGCGGGATCGCGTTGGCCGCTTGCTTCATGATTTATCCTGCCCATATAACGCCAAGGCTTCTAAGCAGGCTTGCAGATGAAGGTCGCTATTAGCGGGCGGAATTTCCATAGCCGGTAATTGCAAGCCATAGCGCCAACCATTGTGATGAGCCTCTAATACCCAGCCACACAGTCGTGATAAGCGTCGCTCGACATCGGCGATATTGACATTATCCCAACGCAACCAGCACATCGCGCCGTCGTCGTGATCGAATTGCTTGGTCATTAAACCTTTACCGCGCGCCAGATGTTTCCAGGCAATTTGCCGCATGGAATCGCCAGGCTGATAATTACGTAAGCCATTAAAATCTTGCTCGCCCGATCTGTGCGCGACAGCACCTAGGAGCGTTTCTCCCTCTTCGCCGTTACCTAAAATCAAAGGTGAAGATTCGGGTGCTGGATACACCAAGACTCGATAGTCGAGTGCCACCCACGACCATGCCGTATAGAACCCCAATGGAAAACGACTTTCGACGCGTAAACGCCCCGCCTTAAAGTAACCACGCTTGGAGGTTCGCTGCGATAAACGCGCAATGACGCGTCCATTGGCAGGAATTGTGTGCATCACCAAAGGTTCCCCGCGATATCCCACCCGAACGCCAGCTGCCATGCGCTTAGGTTGCGCAGCTAAGATTACCGGTAAATCCAACATTTCTCCGGCAAATACAGGATTAGCATGCCCTGCTGTTAATGTTAGACCGGACAAATTCGCAAAGGTGAACCACATACTGGTCAACGCAACGCTGAATAACCAAAACGTGACGGCATAGATCAGGCTGTTTTGATAATTAATGGCCGTTACCAGCATAACCAACAAAACAAAGCCGAGCATAAAGCCGACTCGACTCGGTAATATAAATACCGAACGATGAGATAAGGCTAACACCGCAGTACTGGGTATGCGCTGATCTAACCAAGTGGCCCAACGTCGTTGAAAAAAATCGCGCATGATTTAAAGCAATACCGGCACGCGCGTTAAAATTGTTTGCGATGCGCTATGAGCACCACCACCGGCACTATCACCTAAACGGTGATCCGCTACCGCAGGAAGTACGGCCTGAATATCTTCGGGTAACAAATACAAACGTTTATGCACCACCGCCCATGCTTTGGCGGCACGTAGCAGCGCCAGTGCACCGCGTGGCGATAGTCCATAAGCGTAGCCACCTTGGGTGCGCGTAAAGGCAACAATACGTTGTAAGTAATCCAAGACACTGGACGACGCTTTAACTTTGAGTACCGCAGCTTGCAATCGAGTTAGCATGGCATGGTCGATGGTGACATTTAGACCTGCAATCATCGAACGACGATCCACCCCTTCTAACAATTCACGTTCAGCACGTTCATCGGGATAACCCAATTGAATACACATTAAAAACCGGTCGAGCTGTGATTCTGGCAAGGGAAATGTTCCCGCCTGAGAGATCGGATTTTGGGTCGCAATCACAAAGAATGGATCGGGTAATGGACGCGTCTCGCCTTCAACCGTCACTTGACCCTCTTCCATCGCTTCTAACAAAGCGCTTTGAGCCTTAGGTGTCGCACGATTTATTTCATCCGCAAGTAATAACTGACTAAACACCGGTCCGGGATGAAAACGGAATTGTCCGTGATCGCCTTCACGCTCGAAAATACTGACGCCAAGAATATCCGCAGGCAGCAAATCACTGGTGAATTGAATCCGGTTGTAATCAAGCCCCAGCACCATGGCTAAAGCATGGGACAAGGTGGTTTTACCCATACCGGGCAAGTCTTCAATAAGCAAATGACCTTTTGCCAACAAGCACGTCAGCGCCAATTTCAATTCTGGCTCTTTACCAAGGATAACTTTATTGAGTTGTTCTAATGCGTTGGCAATTGGCTCAGCCATGAGGACACCTTAAAAATCGACAGCCTTCGAGCTTAAGGGTAAAAGTAGGATAAAATCCAGTTTTTAAGGAATTTGGGAAAGCATCTGCGAGCGATAAGCCCGAAGATGCTGGTATTGAATTACAGTGCGTCTAGACCGCTGGCTAAATCCGCAATAATGTCACGAACATCTTCTAAACCAACGGCGATACGAATCAAGGCTTGGCTAATGCCAGCAGCGTCGCGCTGCTCATCGGTTAAACGACCATGGGTCGTCGTGCCCGGATGCGTCACCGTCGTTTTAGTATCACCTAAGTTCGCCGTAATGGAGATCATACGCGTAGCATCGATGACCTTCCAAGCCGCTTCGCGACCTCCAGCGACTTCAAATGACAGTACGCCGCCACCTAACGTTTGCTGACTCATTGCCAGCACATGCTGCGGATGCGTAGGCAAACCTACATAATTGACTTTCGCCACTTTTGGATGCTGTTCCAGCCACTGCGCTAGTGCTAGAGCATTCTCGCTGTGCGCTTTCATGCGCAAACCGAGTGTTTCTAACCCTTTTAAAAATACCCACGCATTAAATGGACTCATCGTCGGGCCGACCGAGCGCAAAACGCCAACTACCGGTTCAATTAATTCCGCAGAACCCACTACGGCACCACCAATACAACGGCCTTGGCCGTCGATATATTTGGTAGCCGAGTGAATAACCAGATCGGCACCTAACGCTAACGGCTTTTGCAGCGCAGGGGTACAGAAACAGTTATCGACAACTAATAAGGTATTCGTTTCTTTGGCTAAGGCAGCCAAAGCACGAATATCCGCAATTTCAGTTAACGGATTCGACGGCGACTCTAAAAACAACATCTTAGTGTTGTCTTTAATCGCTGCGCGCCAAGCATCAATATCCAATAAATCAACGTAGGTAATATCGACGTTGAATTTACGTAAATAACGCTCGAACTGAATATTCGTACTACCAAATACGCTGCGTGACGACACTAAGTGGTCACCCGCTTGCATGTGAGCAATACATACAGAATAAATAGCCGCCATACCGGATGCGGTAGCTGCACACAGTTCGCCGCCTTCAAGTGCCGCTAAGCGCTCTTCAAAGGTGCGAACCGTTGGGTTCATGTAGCGTGAATAGACGTTACCCGGCACTTCGCCAGAAAAACGCGCAGCGGCCTCTGCCGCCGAGTTAAATACATAACTGCTGGTCGTGAAGATGGCTTCTGAATGCTCACACTCATGGGTACGAACTTGCCCAGCTCGCACCGCTAACGTATCAAATCCAGCATCAGTTAAATCGGATTGATAACGGCCATTAAATTCTGAAAAATCCTTCATTACCTGATCCCCTCAGGACTCGGTTTCATCGTTATGTAGATCGATTGCAACGTTTTCAACAACTCGCTTACCTTCTTTGGTCGCATCATTGCGCAACTGAGAAAGACGCTCGAAATACTCATCGTTAATATCGCCAGTAATATAATTACCGTTAAATACCGAGCAATCAAAGCTCTTTGCCGACGTTTTACTGCCCTCTAAACAAGCAGAAACGAGATCGTCGATATCTTGATACACCAACCAATCGGCACCAATTGCCGTGGCAATTTCTTCAGTGGTACGACCGTGAGCGATGAACTCTTCTTTCGCCGGCATATCGATACCATACACGTTGGGGTAACGAACCGCAGGAGCCGCCGAAGCAAAATACACTTTATTCGCGCCAGCATCACGAGCCATCTCAATGATCTGCTCGCACGTTGTACCGCGAACAATTGAATCATCCACTAACAATACGTTTTTACCGCGGAATTCTAAATCCAAGGCATTAAGCTTTTGCTTAACGGATTTTTTACGCAACTGCTGGCCCGGCATAATAAAGGTGCGGCCAATGTAGCGATTTTTCATAAAGCCTTCGCGATACTTCACGCCCAAACGATTGGCTAATTCCAAGGCTGATGAACGGCTCGTATCTGGAATTGGAATCACAACGTCGATATCGTGATCTGGGTATTGGCGCAAAATCTTTTCTGCCAGCTTTTCACCCATGCGCAAACGCGCTTTATACACTGCAACGCCATCAATAATAGAATCAGGACGCGCAAAATAAACCTGTTCGAAAATACACGGAGTTAGCTCTGTGTGCTCAGCACATTGCTGAGTAAACAGCTGACCATCTTCGGTAATAACAATGGCTTCACCGGGTGCAATATCGCGCTCGATTTTATAACCAAGAGCATCTAGAGCAACCGATTCAGACGCAACCATATATTCCATGCCTGTCGCGGTTTTACGCGAACCGAAAATAGCTGGACGAATACCATGAGGATCACGGAAAGCAACAATGCCATAGCCACTGATCATAGCAACCACGGCATAACCACCACGAATACGCTTATGTACCTCCCTCACTGCCTTAAAAATAACGTCTGGCGTTGGTAGCAACTGACGCTGTTCTTGCAGCTCGTGAGCAAAAATATTCAGCAATACTTCTGAATCTGACGTTGTATTAATATGACGTAGATCTTCACGGTAAATATCGTCTGCCAATTCTTCTGTATTGGTCAGGTTACCGTTGTGCGCCAAGGTAATGCCATAAGGCGAGTTCACGTAGAACGGCTGAGCTTCTGCAGAGCTAGAACTCCCCGCCGTTGGATAACGCACATGGCCAATACCCATATTGCCCAACAAACGCTGCATATGACGAGTGCGGAATACGTCACTCACCAGACCATTGTCTTTACGTAAACACAGCTTATTGCCGTAGCTAGTCACGATGCCTGCGGCATCTTGACCACGGTGTTGCAATACTGTCAGGGCATCATAGATAGCCTGATTGACATGGGATTTGCCGACAATACCCACTATTCCGCACATGCGCGTGTAACCTCAAAAAGCTAGAGTTTAATTAGTAGTCGTCATCACCTGAGTTACCGTTGATGGCAGCGTTTTCCGCGCCCAATCAGCAACTGTTTCTAGATGAGGTATAAAGAGGGATTCCTGCCACCACTGATCTTGCGCTACTGGCGTAAACTGCGCCAAAAACACAATCGCGACTAGGATTAAAAGGCCACGAGCAAGTCCGAAGACCATACCGAAAACCCGATCCGTACCGCTCAGCCCCGTCATCCTGACAACTTCAGACAATAGATAGTTCAGTAAAGCACAGACAACTAAAGTGCCCGCAAAAAGAATAACGAAAGCGACGATCCAACGAAGGGAGTTCGTTTCAATCTGTCCAACCAATAAGGTTGATAGGTTGGCGCTGAAAAAGCGCGCAACCAAGAATGCAGCGACCCACGAGGCAAGTGACAGCGCTTCTTTCACAAAGCCGCGCTTTAGACTGATCAGGGCCGACACAACGACAACGGCCAGTATCACCCAATCAATTACTGCCATTCGCTGCCTCTGAGTACATCAAGAAAGCGCGCAGTATACCAAAGCACGCAGGGTAAGAAAGCTCTAATCGCTGGGCACTTCCTTGGATTAACTCTCAGCCTTGTAGCGACGAAGGTAGATGTCTTTTTGCTTCAACTCTGTCTTAAGAGCCGCCTGCAATTCTTCAGCCTTCGCGCGAGTTAATTCAGGTCCAACATAGACACCGGTACGCTTGGTTTCAGCAAACTCTTGCACATAAGCCTTGTAACCCAAACCGCGTAATTTATCGCGCAGGCGATGAGCGTTATCGCGCTGAGAGAAAACACCGATCTGCAGTGTCCATGCATATGGCATCTGCTCATCATCCAAACTTGAGCGATCGCCTTGAACACCACCACGAGACGTGTCGTCGTGATCAACCACTACGATATCAGGCACGGACACCATTTTTTCGGCTTCACCGCTGGCGAGCTGCTCCAGCTCTTTCCTCACCTTTCGTTCATCTTCTAATGTTGACCACTGCGGCGGCTCTGGCATAGGAGGAACATCTGAACTCAAACCGCGGTGAGTACGTGAACCATCCAGCACAACCGGCAACACCAATGCAGCGATACCAACAGTGACGAGCGCGCCTAATATGCGCTTTTTAAGGTGTAGTTCCATTATGCAGCTCCCTGTCCGCTACTCTGCATTTGCCGATCAGCCTGATAGGTGTTTAGCCAAATTTGAGCCGCTTCAACGGTATAAAATGACCCGGCAATAAGCCAATGTCCTGTCGCACCTGCCGCTAACAAAGCATTCAATGCTTGTTCGACGGTATCCCACTCCTGCACCTGAACGCCTGCAGCAAAATCGGCACGAGCGTGCAATGCTTGAGCACTTAAACCGCGATGACACTGAGTCAAACTAACGAGATGGAAGGCCTTACTTGCCGGTAAAACTCGCAATACACCCTCGACATCTTTATCGCCCAACATACCGAGCACAATACCATCCACTTGAACTAACTGCTGACCAATAAACTCAGCTGCTTGAGGATTATGGGCAACATCAAGCGTCAAGTGCAGAGCGCCAAAATCAAAGGTCTGCAATCGACCAGGAACAGCCAACGTCGAAACCACAGCCGCAACATCTTCGTAACTCGGCAGTTGATTGATCAATGCCAATGTTTGAATGGCAGTAGCAACGTTTGGATAAGGAATTTTAGGTGTCGGTAAAGCCCAGCATTGCGGAGTGCCGTTTAAATCGCGGAACCGAACCTCGATTCCGTTATCGCTTAAGTGAGCATCAAACCCCTGATCACGGCCAACAAATTGTCCGCCGATATTGGCTACTGTACTTGCAGCTGTATCGGGTGCATCTGTTTGACCACAAACCAGAAAACTGTTTTTACGAGCAATACTGCATTTTTCGTAAGCAATTTCTGCAACCGTATCACCCAACCATGACTGGTGATCGAGACCAATACTGGTCACCACGGAAATATCGGCTTCCGCTATATTCACCGCATCCAGTCGTCCGCCTAAGCCAATTTCCATCACACAAGCATCAACGCCCTGCTGTTGGAAATGAATCAATGCCGCTAACGTACCGAACTCAAAGTAAGTGAGCGTGGTATCGCCACGCGCGGCTTCGATATGAGCGAAGGTGGCGCATAAATCGGCGTCGCTGATATCGACACCATCAATACTCACGCGCTCGTTGTAACGCAAAATATGCGGCGAACTGTATACACCAACGCGCAATCCACGCTGGCGTAACAGAGCCGCAATCAGCGCACTCGTGGTCCCTTTGCCGTTGGTTCCACCCACCAAAATCATCAGTGGTGCCGCTCGTAAGCAGCCCACTGCAGCACCAACCCGCGAGACACGCGCTAAACCTAGTTCGATCTCCGCCGGATGAATACCTTCAAGATGAGTTAGCCATTCATCAACGCTAGAAAATGTTTGCGACATAATGACTGGCTTATGCGTCCATTGCTAAACGCATAGTCTTTAGAATGTCGGACACTTCTTTAATCGCAACGTCTGGCTGATGTTGGTTCGCGGCAATACGATTAACCAAAGCACTACCGACAATCACACCATCGGAAATTTTCGCAACCTTAGCGGCAGTTTCACCGTTCTGGATGCCAAAGCCCACACCGACAGGGATGCTAACGTGCTTACGAATACGCTCTAAGTTGCGCGCAACGTCATCAATATCTAAGGTATTTGAACCCGTCACACCCTTGATAGAAACGTAATACACATAACCACTACCGGCGTGACCAATGCTTTCTATACGTTTATCGGTTGTGGTTGGCGCAATCAAATAGACGACATCCAGCCCTGCTTTTTTGAAGATACTATCGACGTCGTGCGCTTCTTCTGGCGGTAAATCCACCATCAAAACACCGTCAACACCCGCCTTAATAGCAGCGTCGACAAACGTCTGATAACCCATCGCTTCAACAGGGTTCAAATACCCCATCAACACGATCGGAGTAGTGCTATCTTTGCTACGGAACTCCGTCACCATAGCCAACACATCGCGCAATGACGTGCCGTGTTCTAACGCGCGTTCGCACGCCAATTGAATGGTCGGGCCATCGGCCATTGGGTCCGAAAACGGCACACCCAATTCAATAATATCGGCACCCGCTTCCACCATCGCATGCATCATAGGCACAGTAGATTCTTTCAGCGGATCACCGGCAGTTACGTATGGGATCAGCGCTTGGCGACCCTGTTCTTTTAGAGCTGTAAATACAGTATTGATACGAGACATTTTTTAATCCTACCTATTCCTCTCGATATGTTGATCGCGAGGAAGAATAATTATTTCTGAGCACCCTATAGAGGGCTATACCTAAAAAGCTATACCTAAAGAGCTTCGGAACCGTCGCGAGCGCAGCAGATTCGTCACATTCAAACATAGGGGCGTTATGAGCGCCGAAAATACGAGGCAAGAAGCAGCGAGAAAGCGGAGTTTATACCCATAAATGAACATTTCGATGCTGCTTCTTAACAAAGTAGTTTCTAGCGCAATAGCCACTAGAGCTTCTAGGCCGTTACTCCGTCTAAGGTGGCTACGGTATGGATATCCTTATCACCACGCCCAGAAAGATTAACCACGATCACCTGTTCTTTACCCATAGTCGCTGCCAAACGCATGGCGTATGCAACCGCATGGGCAGTTTCTAACGCTGGCATAATGCCTTCTAGGCGCGTCAGTTTATGGAAAGCTTCCATCGCTTCATCATCGGTTGCCGCAACATATTGCGCGCGACCCACGTCTTTCAACCAGCTGTGCTCAGGACCAACACCTGGATAATCTAGACCTGCCGAAATAGAGTGCGTACCCATAATTTGGCCGTTCTCATCTTCCATTAAGTAAGTACGGTTGCCGTGCAATACGCCGGGTCGCCCTTTACTTAGTGGCGCCGCATGGTCATTGCCATCCAGACCCAAGCCACCCGCTTCGACACCATACATGGCGACTTCTGGGTACTTAATGTAAGGATAAAACATGCCAATGGCGTTTGAACCGCCGCCGACGCACGCAACCACAGCATCGGGCTGACGACCAATCTGCGTATCGCATTGGCGAATCGTTTCACGACCAATCACACTCTGGAAGTCGCGTACTAACATAGGGTATGGATGCGGGCCCGCAGCGGTGCCGATCACATAATAGGTATGATCGACATTCGTTACCCAGTGACGCATGTCTTAATTCATCGCATCCTTTAGTGTTTTTGTACCCGACGTCACCGACACGACCTCGGCACCCAGCAGCTTCATGCGATAGACGTTAAGCTTCTGGCGCTCAATATCCGTCGAGCCCATAAATACTTTACATTCCAAACCGAAGCGCGCGGCTACGGTTGCAGAAGCCACGCCGTGTTGCCCTGCACCAGTTTCTGCAATGATCTTTTTCTTGCCCATAAACTTAGCCAACAAGGCTTGGCCTATGGTGTTATTAATTTTGTGAGCACCAGTATGGTTTAAGTCTTCACGCTTCAGATAAATCTGCGCACCACCACAATGAGCGGTTAAACGTTCTGCCAAATACAAAGGCGAAGGACGGCCAACATAATGGGCTAAGTCTGAATCAAATTTCGCTTGAAAATCTGGATCATCACGCAGTTTTTCATAGGTAGATTGCAACTCATCTAACGCTGCAGTCAGTGTTTCAGAAACAAAACGTCCGCCAAAAATACCGAAATGGCCACGTTCATCTGGAAGTTCAACATTGAAGTCTGTGTTGGTCGACACGGTACACCTCTTTTACAAATTCGTTGATTTTGCCGTGATCTTTAATACCTTTTGCTGCTTCTACGCCACCACTAATATCGACGGCAAACGGCGCGACTTGTTCAATCGCAGCAGCAACATTTTCAGGGACTAAGCCACCGGCAAGAATAATAGGTTTTGGTGGTGTTGCTGGAACCAGAGACCAATCAAATGTCTCTCCTGTTCCTCCGGGCACCCCCGGCTTGTAGCTATCTAGAAGGATGCCCAGTGCGCTTGGGAACCGCAGGCACGACGCCACCAAGTCCGACGCTTGCCGGACACGGAGGGCTTTGATGTAGGGACGATTAAACTGCCGACAGAAGGCATCTTCTTCATCACCATGAAATTGAAGTAACTCAATTCTAACGCTATCTAAAACGCTTTGCACCTCTTCTACGGTAGGATTTACAAACAAAGCGGTAACACTAACAAATGCAGGAACATCAGCGACGATCATTTTCGCCGCGGCGATGTCAACCGCACGCGGGCTCGGCGGGTAAAACACTAAACCTAGCGCATCTGCGCCTGCATCGACGACAGCCAGAGCATCTTCGGCTCGGGTGATACCGCAAATCTTAATGCGTGTGCGTAACATGCCCTGCTCTCCTACTGAGATTCAACTCTGTCACCCAGAGTCATAAAAATAGACTCAGCATGATAGCAAAGAGAGTTAAACGAAGTCATAACCGATACGCCAAAAAAGATAACGGTATAATGCTCTAATCAAATAAAAATTTACTAAAGCCCTAATACAGGCTCAAGCAAGGCTGGACCCCAAGGGTCGCAAGGGATTTCAAAACGCTCCGGATATTGCACCCCAACAAAGTACAAACCTCCGCCAGGCGCGGTCACCCCCGCTTTAGTTCGATCTTGTTGTGCTAACACGTCCGCCATCCACTCAACTGGCTTATGTCCTTCACCAATCGGCAGCAGTACGCCAACAATATTACGAACCATATGATACAAAAATGCACTCGCTTCCAATTCCACCATGATGATGGAACCCCAGCGTTTCACAGTAATTGCATGCATAGTTTTTATCGGCGACTTCGCTTGGCAATCTTTCGCCCTAAAGGACGTAAAGTCGTGCTCGCCTAACAAAGCCTGAGCGGCCTCGTGCATGAGCGCAGCGTCCAGTGGATATTTCCACCAAGTTAACTGATCGTGCATTAATCCTGGACGCGCTTGGTTGTTATAAATCAGGTAGCGATAGCGACGAGCTTTTGCCTTGTAGCGGGCGTGAAACTCATCGTCAATTGCATCAACCCATTGCAACGCGACACCACTAGGAAGATTAGTATTTACACCCATCAACCAGCTGTAATTAGTACGAATGGCATGACTATCAAAGTGAATAACTTGGCGCGTAGCATGAACACCAGCATCAGTACGGCCAGCACAGCCTACTTCAACTGGGTGATTCGCGACCTTAGAAAGTGCTGCCTCAAGGGCTGCTTGCACGGTAGGCTCATCATGGTGTTTTTGGCGTTGCCAACCATGAAAACGCGCGCCGTTGTATTCAACAACGGCGGCGTAACGACGGGTATTAGTCATAGATCAGGCGAGATTATCCATTAACTCGCGAGCATCTTGCTTCTGTTGATCACTACCCTCTTGCACAACTTCTTGTAGCAACTCTTTCGCACCGTCAACATCTTCCATATCTATGTAAGCACGGGCAAGGTCAAGCTTGGTTGCACATTCATCTGTACCAGCTAGGAAATCGAACTCATCATCTGATGCTGCCAGCTCATCCAAATCAATGCCACCAATTAACTCGGATGCACTGTCATCCTCACCGGCACTTAAGCCATCAAGAATGGACAGATCATCCTCATCTTCTTCAATTGCTACTTCAATATCATCTTGCGCTTCTGCATCATCGGCAATAGCTAAATCGAACTCTGCCAAATCATCTTCAGCGTCGGCTAGATCATCTTGAACATCGGCCATTGGCATATCTTCATCAAGATCATCTGCGCCTGATACAACTTCAGCATCCGCAGCTTCACTACCGATAGCATCAAGTTCTGCTTCTAACGACTGCAAATCAATATCGCTATCATCAGACTCAAAACCTGTTTCTGCATCCATATCGAAAGCTAAAACGTCATCTTCAGAAGCAGGCGCTTCCGCGGTAGTCTCGGCGAGTTCAACTAGGTCATCTTCATCAGAATCTGAATCGAGTTCTTCCTGTTCAGCTTCAGCAGTGACAATAGCTTTTGGCTCTTGAGTAAAATCAATGGTTTCAAGATCTAACTGAGCTTCCATTTCATCGTCTGCAAAATCAAAGTCATCGGCTACGAGTTCATCCTTAATTGCAGCCACTTCTGTTACAGCAGGCTCATCAAATTCTAATGGCTCGTCAGCGTCATCACCCAAATCGAAATCGAATTCGTCGAGCTCATCATCTGCTTTCTTTTCAGCTAACTCGGCCGACTCTTCGACATCAAACTCAAGTTCATCACTTTCGCTATCAAACTCGTCATCCAAATCTGGCGTATCAAGTGACAACTGCGGGCCTTCACTCGCCACATCAAAATCGACGTTAGCATCTAAGTCTAAAGATGGTACTTCTTCTAAAGATTTTCCTAGGCCATCGTCGGCAACGGTTTCAGTGTCATCACCAAAATCTAATGCGTCACCGAAATCTAAACCACCGGCGAATTCATCACTCTCTTCATCGAGTGATGGAATTTGATCATCATCTAATGACATTGCTCCTGCAGCAATAGCTGCTCCAGCAACCATCGGGTTTAAAGGAGATGATAAACGCTTACGTAGATCTTCTGCTTGTGAACTAGCGATAATATCGCCAAGCTCACTCAGTTCACCTTCTGCTTTTGCGAAAGCTTCGGCGTCATCAACTTCGGTATACAGTTCAAGTAACTTCAAGCGCAAATCAGTGCGGCTTGGCTCAGATTGAATTGCCGAAGACAACAAGTCGATTGCTTGGTCAAACTTTCCATAAGCGATGTAGATTTCCGACTCGCTAATGGCATCTTCAGTTTGAGCAACGGTTTCGTAGCTACCTTCGTCTTCGTCTGCAAACTCATCAAGGCCGAGATCTTCCTCACCCAAATTGGTTTCAGCAACCGTGAGATCATCGTCGCTTAAATCAAAATCATCCAACGTCTCGTTATCAAATTGACCATCACCCATGACCACCGGT
>NZ_JAWUWR010000014.1:0-20379 GCF_034111725.1 Thalassolituus sp.
CCTCCGCTACTTCAAAGGCTTTTTTAGTAAACGCGGTATGAGCTACTAAGAACCCCAGTTCGAGTAACGCAACACTGATACTCGTGGTGCCTGTTCTGGGTAAGCCGATGATAAAAATCTTAGACATCTGGTGTTTCTAGCTATAAAAGGCGGTAATTATAGTGGTAAGTAGTTTGAGTTGGCGACGATTAATATGGCATTCGATTTTAAAAATCACAGGCAAATCGCCTTAAACTGTTATATTCGCAAACCTAGCAGCCCACTTGCCACTGTTCGCCTTATCACAATTCTCTTCGGTATCGTATGAGACCTGATCGTTATTGATGCTAATACCAATACCTGCGAGCGCCTTTTGAATAGCAGCGTTAAACTCAAGGTGGCCATTATTCGTCGTAAAAGTTTTTAAATTTTCATTCGTATCGAAAATACAAATCACCTTTAAACTTCTCGGAAAGCTTGAGTAGTTAACCAAATGCGTTAGCCACTTAAATCCACTATTCTTAGTTAATGCGACCTCACAAACTTCAGTAAGAACATCGCAAATTTGTTTATCTATTTTCTTATCGGTTTTACGCATAACTTACTAAGCTCTACTAGTAAAAACTCTTCAATCAGCTGGCAAACTATCAGTTGCGACCACCCTTTCTAAGGCATCGTATTCATATACGGTATCCAACATACCATTTTCATTAGTATCAACCTCTGCACGAACAAGGCGACCTAAAGAATAGTATTTCACTTTAGCAGGGGTCTTAGCTTTAGCGTTCATTACTGTTATTCGCTGCAAAACATCATCTGAATAATCTTCGACGAGGTCGTAAAATCCGTCATTATTAGTATCTGATTTCGATATTCTGACATTGCCATTGTCATACAAATACATGGTTTCAAAAACACCATCAAAGTTATTGTCTGCATCTGTTCGTTTGGCCATGCCGTAGTAATCAAATGAAGTTTTAATGTCAATTTTTCCATCTAAATTTCTGTCTATTGTTGACTCAGAAGCACGGCCCCCTGCGTACTTCCAATGTTCATCAAGTATTCCGTCACCATTTATATCAACACCGTCATAAGTTACGGGAGAACGAAGTGACATAAACGTTGCAAACACTCCGACTAAACAACCAACGGCTAGTAGGGTTACAACGTTTAAGATACCGGTCATACCGCTTTTATCTGCTTTCACTTGAATCGGCATAGAGCTGTCTTTTTCAAGTGTTTCTGGCAGATCCATTAACTGACCTTTTTCCCAACTAGAAATTACAGTGGACGCTACAATAAAATCATCGTCGCTAACCATTACCCTTATCAAACCGAGTGCGGGTAACTCTCCCATTCCACCTTGTAAATAAGCACCGTCGACTTGAGAAAATATGCCGCGCTGATTCAAAACATCGACAGCCAACTGCGCGTCTAACGCATTTTGAGCAGAATAAACAAGTTTCATTATGCTACTTCACGCCTTCAAGTTATCTGGATGACACGGGCAGTTGGTCATATGGTCGTTCACCATGCCCATGCTCTGCATAAAGGCGTAACACGTTGTGGGGCCGACAAAGCCAAACCCTGCTTTTTTTAATGCTTTGCTCATGGCTTGGGATTCAGAAGTTTGAGCTTGAGCTTCGCTCATATTTTTTAAGTGATTCACTTTGATTTTATTGCCGACAAACGCCCAAAGCCATTCCATCATATCAATGCCCTGTGCTTCCATTGCTAACCATGCTTTGGCATTTTTACGAATGGCTTCGAGTTTGCCTGCATGGCGGATAAGCCCTGCATCGGTTAAGCAGTCGGCGATATCAGCATCGGTCATGGCGGCGACTTTTTCGGGTTTAAATTGATGAAAACGTTTGCGGTAGTTATCGCGCTTTTTCAACACGGTAATCCAACTGAGTCCGGCTTGTTGGCCTTCAAGACAGATTTTTTCGAATAATTGGTTGCGATTCCGATTCGGCACGCCCCATTCGTTATTGTGGTAGGCAATGTAGATATCACCTTGCGCCCAAGGGCAAGTTTGTAGGTCTTTCATGGGAGGCGTCCTGCTAATCGTATGAGGCTGCGAATGTTTACAGCCAACGGGTTGTTACTATTAAAGCAGCTAGGGCTGCGGATGTTTCTTAAACACGAGCATACGATTATTCGCGGGCATTTCAATATCGTGCAGTAAATGCAGTTGATGCTGGCGGCCAAGCAAGACGATTTGTTCAAAGTCTTTAATGCCGCTATCAGGGTCACGCATTCTCAGCCATTCGTCTAAAGCAATATTGCCTTCGCTGGTAAAACGGCCATCGTAATTGTACGGGCCGTACAAAAGCACTAAACCGTTGTCTTTTAACGAGCGGCTAATGCCTTTAAACATGGCGACGACTTGGCTCCAGCCAACGAAATGAACGACGTTGGCGCTAAACACCGCATCCATATTTCGTAGTGGCCAGATGTCTTGGCTAATATCGAGTTCTACTGGTGGTAAAAAGCCAGCCTGTTTTGAATGCTCGCGCCAAGCTCGAATAGCAGGTAAGCAATGAGGTAAATCGGAAGATTGCCAATGAATTCCGGGGAGATTTTGGGTCATATACGCGGCGTGTTGGCCTGTGCCACTGCCCACTTCAAACACCACCATATCTGGGGTTAAGAAGCGCGCCAGCACGTCTGCGATGGGTTTTTGGTTGCGAAGGCAAGATTCCGCTACCGGCAACTCATCCTGTGTCGCTAGCTTAGTAATTTGTAAACGCGGGTCTGCCGGTTGCATGTCGTTTCCTGACGGCCGAGTGTGTGTGCCAGTATCGCATAGTGATGCATGAGCTCAACCCCTCAAAAGGCGAATTTGGTCGCAATATGACAAGAGAATTTAGGATAATTGACTATCGCGAAAGGCTAAATTGCTGCCAAGGCCCACAAGCTTTAGAATAGAGCCATCTATTCATTCTTCGGAAGTTCAAATACAGCTTATGCGCGCCACTCAATTCTTGATCGCCACAGAAAAAGAAACCCCTGCCGATGCGGTTGTTATCAGCCATCAGTTAATGATGCGTTCGGGCATGATCCGTAAACTTGCTGCAGGTTTATACACATGGATGCCCCTTGGTTTACGTTCGTTGCGCAAGGTTGAAGCCATTGTTCGTGAAGAAATGGAAAATGCTGGCGCGCAAGAAGTGCTGATGCCAGCCGTCCAGCCTGCTGAATTATGGGAAGAAACCGGTCGTTGGTTCCAATACGGTGGTGAATTGCTGCGCGTTAAAGACCGCCACAATCGTGAATTCTGTATCGGCCCTACTCACGAAGAGGTGGTTACTGATTTAGCACGCAACCAGCTAAGCAGCTACAAGCAGTTGCCGATGAACCTATTCCAAATTCAAACCAAGTTCCGTGATGAAACCCGCCCTCGTTTTGGTGTGATGCGTGCGCGTGAGTTCATCATGAAAGATGCGTATTCATTTCATGCTTCGGAAGAGTGTTTGAACAAAACCTACGAAATTATGCACGCAGCATACTCTCGTATTTTCACCCGCTTAGGCCTAGATTTCCGCCCAGTATTGGCTGATACCGGTTCTATTGGTGGCGCTTTATCACACGAATTCCATGTGTTAGCCGATTCTGGCGAAGACGATATCGCTTTCTCTAACGAGAGCGATTACGCCGCTAACGTTGAGCTTGCTGAAGCCGTTGCGCCCGCTGGCGAACGCCCAGCCGCTAGCCAAGCGATGGCACAAGTATCTACTCCAGATACCAGCAGCATTGATGCTTTGGCTACTTTACTCAACGTTAATGCCAACCAGATCCTAAAAGCGATTGTGGTTCGTGGTACTAGCGAAGATGAAAATGCCGATGAAGACACAGCAGGCGAGCCGGTTGTGTTGTTTATTCGTGGTGACCACGAACTCAACGAAATCAAAGCTGAGAAATTACCGGGTGTGTTATCGCCGCTGCAATTTGCTAGCGATGCGGAAATTCAAACCATTGGTGGTGTTACCGGTTTTGTTGGCCCTCGCAACTTGTCCGCTCGTTGCTATGTTGATCGCAGCGCGGCGCATCTAGCCGATTTTATCTGTGGTGCTAACGAAAAAGACGCTCACCTTACTGGCGTAAACTGGGATCGCGATGCCGAGCTACCCACCGTTGCTGATTTACGCAATGTGGTTGCTGGTGACCCAAGCCCTTGTGGTAAAGGTGTGCTGGATATCAAGCGTGGTATTGAAGTTGGTCATATCTTCCAGCTAGGTACTAAGTACTCAGCCGCAATGAAGGCCACGGTATTGAACGAAAACGGCAAAGATCAAACTATGATCATGGGTTGTTACGGTATCGGTGTGAGCCGTGTTGTAGCCGCTGCCATTGAGCAAAACTACGATGAAAGTGGCATTATCTGGCCAGATGCGATTGCGCCTTTCCAGATTGGTATTGTGCCAATGAACTACCACCGTTCAGAAGTCGTGCAAGCGGCCACTGAAACCTTGTACACCCAGCTAAAAGAAGCCGGATTTGATGTGTATTTGGATGATCGTGATAAAAAGACCAGCCCAGGCGTTAAATTCGCTGATATGGAATTAATGGGCTTGCCACACCGCATCGTATTGAGTGATCGCGGCTTAGAAGAAGGCTTGGTGGAATATAAGCACCGCGCCGGTGAAAAAGAAGATGTCGCTCTCGACGGCATTGTTGAGTTGTTGCGTCAGCGAGTTAAATGCTGATCTGGCATTTAACAAAAGCACGCAGTAATCGTTGGATTACTGCGTTCGCTCTTATTTTTAGCATGCTGCTAACGTCCGTTAGTAGTCATGCTATCAATGAAGAAGAGCACGACCCAATCCTTCGAGCCGCCTTGTTAGAAGCGGTATCCAATGCAGACTCTTTTGAAGATAAATTCGCTGCCCAAGTATGGCTTGTCGATATGTCTACTCGCCTTAGTCGCTATGTAAAAGACGACGAACGACGCCTAGAATTACTGCGCATGATTCACGCCGAAGCTAAACGCGCAAATATCCAACCTGAACTCGTACTCGCTGTTATTCAAACAGAAAGTGCCTTCGACCGTTTTGCACTCAGCTATGTCGGTGCGCAAGGCTATATGCAGGTGATGCCATTTTGGAAAAATGAAATTGGCCGCCCTGAAGACAACCTGATGGATACTCGTACTAACTTGCGTTACGGCTGTACGATTTTAAAGCACTATCTTGATCGCGAAAAAGGCGACTGGATTCGCGCTCTTGCGCGCTATAACGGCAGCTTAGGCCGTACTAAATATCCTGAAAAAGTAATGAATTACTGGCAAAAACATTGGTTTGTTGCGCAGTAATAATATCCATACCGTTCGCCTGATTCACTCGCAAAATCTTGCCCACGATCAGTTCTTGCCCCTCTCTTCTAGCGCCAGTTCATCGTTTTAACCTTTGTCATTTATATCTCACATCTCAATTCCGTATTCCAAATAATAGGCGTAATTCGACCTTTTAAAGGTTCCTTTTTTAGAACCTAGATTGAGCTGGCATTCCGACAAGCAATATCGAACTTCACTAAAGATAGCCGTTACGCGAGATGACGTTATGACCAATGAATCAATAAAAACGGCTTGTATTCTATGTTCGCGTAATTGCGGCTTGGATGTTTCGATCAAAGATACCGCAGAAGGCCAAGTTTTTAATAAAATTAAAGGTGACCCTGATCATCCGTTATCAGAAGGCTATATCTGTCAAAAAGCAGCGCGATTAACACATTATCAAAGTCATAAAGATCGTTTAACTCACCCTCTAAAACGACAGCCTGATGGACAGTTCGTCGAGGTTTCTTGGGATGAAGCACTTCGAGATATAGCTACCCGATTAAATACCATACGCTATCAACATGGCGGCGATGCCTTTGCTTTTGTTGGTGGTGGCGGTCAAGGTAATCACATGGGTGCGGCTTATAGCCGCCAATTGCTCGCAGCAATGAAAAGTCGATTTGCTTATAACGCGTTAGGTCAGAAAAAAACTGGCGACTTCTGGGTCAATGGACGTTTATTCGGCCGTCAAAACTGCCATACAACAGAAGACGTTGAACACGCAGATTACATATTATTTATCGGTACTAACCCATTTCAGGCTCACGGCATACCCAATGCTCGCGATACCTTGAGTGATCATCTCTATGACGAAGAATTTTTAACGCACAAATGTACGGATTGGTCAGAACTAAAGCCGGTGTTAGAAGCCATTCCAATTGAAGAATACATTGCCATAGCCGATTTAGATTTAAAAGAAGTGGAGAGTGTCGCCACGGGTTTTGCTAAGGCTAAACGTGGTTGTATAAGAATCGACCTTGGAATCCAACACAGTCTGCATACAACATTAAATAGCTATCTCGAAAAGTTACTCTATCTTGTTACAGGCAACTTTGGAAAACCGGGCACGAATAACCTGCATACTATGATGCTTCCTATACTAGGTCATACAGACGAACGGTATGGCAAAAAAGGAAAATCGCTAAAACGTACCACCAAGCACAATATGTTTCCTATTGCAGGTATTTACCCTCCTAATATTTTGCCCGATGAAATTGAACAGGATAGCCCCAAACGAATTAGAGCCGTCGTAGTCGATAGCGCAAATCCAGTATTGACCTATGCAAATAGCCAGGCCAATGAACGCTCATTCGCATCGCTCGAATTACTTGTGGTAATTGATGTCGCATTAACTGAAACAGCGCGGTTAGCGGACTATGTATTGCCAGCATCTTCGCAATACGAAAAATTCGAAGCGACTGGTTTTAACCTCGAATTTCCTAAGCAAGTATTTCAATTAAGAAGGCCTGTTTTCAAGCCTACTGGAAATACACTTACCGAGCCCGAAATTTATACGCGTCTTCTGGAATATATGGATGTTATTCCACGTGAATTTCCAAAATTATCCGCTATTGCACGCAATGAACCTAAAATGACGCGTCATTTAAGCTATATCACAGCTCTAGGCGCAACCTTAGCAAGGAATCCTCAATGGGTACCGCATGCTGCGTCGATTATTTATCGTACGTTAGGACCGACCTTGCCCTATGGAGCAGCAGCTGCCGCGCCCTTACTACCGCTATGTATTCAATACGCATTTGAACACTATAAAGCCGTGAAAAAAGCAGGCCATAAAGGTAATCGAGCCACCATAAGTAGTGCTTTATTTGATGCCATTTTGAACCAACCTTCAGGAGCAGCAATCAGTCATCACGAGTGGCCTGATATGTGGTCTTTTATTAAGCACAAAGACAAACAGATTCATATAATGATTCCTGAAATGATTTCTGAAATCACTAATTTGAAAAGTGATGACCAAAAACGTAGCGAATCAAATAAGGACTTCCCATTTATATTAATGGCAGGCGAACGCCGTAGTTACAATGCCAATCAGATCTATCGTGATCCGAGCTGGCGCAAGGTCGATAAAGAAGGTGTTATGCGCATGCATCCCGAAGATGCTAAAGCGTTTGAATTTAGCAAGGGTGCAACCGCAATTTGCGAGTCAGCCAATGGCAGCATACAAGTTATTATTGAAATTGATGATACCGTACGCAAAGGGATGGTTACTCTCCCTCATGGCTATGGATTGCGTTATCAAGACAGCGCTCCAATAGGACCTGAGCTTAATAAACTCACGTCGAGTGACTGGTGTGACCCATTTTCTCGCACACCATTTCATAAATATGTGCCTGTGCGAATTACGACGGCAAAGGTTGAATTAGAAGGGAGCAATTAGCTTAAAACCTATTCACTGACCTCTACAGTCTTCAAACTTAACGTTGTTTATATTGGGTAGCGCAATAGCCGCGACTAATATCGGGATGTCGTAACTGCAAGTGCTTTGTTACGCGTCCCGAGACGCGCTTGCGCCACATACGAAATGAAGATGCTTTCATTTCTTTGCGCATCAGTTGGATAACGGCGGGTTCATTAAGGCCG
This sequence comes from Thalassolituus sp., assembly GCF_034111725.1. Taxonomy (GTDB): domain Bacteria; phylum Pseudomonadota; class Gammaproteobacteria; order Pseudomonadales; family Oceanobacteraceae; genus Thalassolituus. Next base: position 7,919 of record NZ_JAWUWR010000014.1, read on the forward strand.
TAAAGCGTTTCTATCGCCTCAAACGGCGTGCGATCTTCCCATGCCATTTCAATAATGCGTGAAATATCGGCAGGATCCATTAACGAAACATGAGACTGCATAATGGCAACACCAGAGCAACTTAGGGCTCGCATTTTAACAACTACAGCATGAGCTAGTCATGTATTTTTCCGTAATCAGCAATTCACCACCAAGGACTGAACGGCCTATTTAATCAAATTAAGAATCGTTTTAAACTCAGGCGCACGACAATCTTTCACAAGTTCGTACAGGCACATCTCTACAGTGGTCAGGCCGACGTGCTGTGACGCTAGTTTCGTTATTGCTAGGCCCTTACTCGCTTCTGCGCGCGAGGCGACACAATCAACCACGACCTCAACGTTAAAACCTTGCTCTTTGAGCCCAAGAGCCGTCTGATACACGCAAATATGAGCCTCGACACCGCACACTAGCCAAGTATGAACATTCGCCAGCTCAACAGCGTTACAGAAGGCTTCGTTGGCACAACCATTGAAGGTGAATTTGGCAATAGGACTCAAGGGTTCCAACAACAGCGCAAGCTCCGGTACGGTAACGCCAAGCTTCGTTGGATTTTGCTCTAGCCACACAATTGGCAAGCCTAGCGCTTTCGCTCCCTCAATCAGAGTGGCAATACGCTTAATCACCTGATTGCCATCACCCACTAAGTGCGCGAGTTTACCCTGAACATCGACAACGACCAGCCCTGTATCATTCTTATTTAACAATATATCGTCCTCAGTAATCTCATTACCGCAGCAAACCCTAGCACCAGCTTACACTTAGTAACCTTAACAATCATAAGTATATATTGGTCATTCCGAGCAGAAGATCTAAGCTAGTGAGTATCAATAATCAGCACCCAGAGGCTTATGAGCGAGCACGAAACGAGTGAGCATAATTCTAACGAGGCGAATTACAGTGCCATCACTACCATTCTCAATAGTTTAGATGCTTTGGTATATGTCGCTGATATCGAGACTCACGAACTTCTATTCTTCAACGACTACGGCCAAACCCAATGGGGAGCACCCGAAGGTCGTCGCTGCTGGGAGGTACTGCAAACAGGTCAGCAAAATCCATGTGACTTTTGTACTAACCCTAAACTGGTCAACGAACGTGGAGAACCCAGTGGGGTCTATGTTTGGGAGTTCCAAAACACTCACAATGGCAGTTGGTATCAGTGCCGCGATCAACTGATTAAATGGCCTGATGGCCGCTTGGTGCGCATAGAGATAGCGACTGATATCACCGAACGTAAACTCATGGAACAAGAGCTGTACGAAGCAAAAATTTTAGCAGAGGAAGCTGCTGATACCGATGTTCTCACTGGGCTGAATAACAGGCGATCATTTTTTAAACGCGGCAATGAAATTATCAGCGACTCGAACCAAAGCCATCAACCTATTTCAGTAATCATGTTCGATTTAGATTACTTCAAACAAATTAATGATGATTTCGGGCACGATGCCGGAGACGACGTGCTTATTGATGTTAGCCATGCTGCTTTAAAATCATTACGACAAGACGATATATTTGCACGCCTTGGAGGTGAGGAATTCGCCGTATTATTACCGAGTACCAATCATCAAAAGGCCATAGAAATAGCAGAGCGAATGCGTAAAGCTCTCGATGAGAATTTAACGATATACAACGATGAAAAAATCTCATGCACTGCAAGCTTTGGCGTTAGCAGTAAATCAAATTCATTTGACACCTCGCTCAAAGATTTAATAAGCGAGGCTGACAAAAAACTTTATCGCGCTAAAAATAGCGGAAGAAATACGGTTATCGGCTAAATCCTCACTCTATAGGATTGGCACATTCAAAACTGGCTGGTTCAAACTTACAACGAACTTTACGGGCCAAGCTCAACATATCTGGATCATAGTAGCCCTCATCACGCAGCCTAAGTCTTGAACTTTGCATTATCGATTGATACTCCGGCATTTTATCTTCCGGAACAGCAATCCATACACTTTCTGGAATTTCGCCAATTTGAGCGTTAATAACGGTTTGGATATCGAAATAAAGACCCATAAACTCTTCTCTGATTAACTGAGCAAATTCTTTCGGAAACTTATCTGAACGACCGACAAGTTGCAGTGTCATTTGAAAAAATGGATAAGAAATAATTCCTCCATCAGTACCGAGCCCCTTATATAGCTCCATGACATTGTAGGCCACTAAAGGGGCGGGGATAATATCAACGCCACGATTATTAAACTTAGAGCCAATATTCACAATCGCCGTTGGTACAGGCTGAGCACCAATTCGAGCGACCATTTTAACTTGTTGGTCATCGTAATCCATAACTGCGAAGCGTTTACCCGCGACATCAGCCAGCGTATTGATACTGCGATCGTTAACAAAAAGATAAACGGCACCTAATGGTGCGTAACCCATAACAACAAATTGCCCTTCTTCCATTCTGTCGGCTGCTTTAGGACTGGTAATTGCACGCATAATTAAATTCAAGTGCTTTGAATCTGGCACCGCACCCAACGCATCCAGCGTACCCGTGTAACGATTAAACGAACGTGCCCTTAGCCCTGTAAACAAGGCAGCATCACACTGCCCCGCTTTTAAATCTTCTGTAAGTACGCCCTCATTCGTGTATGCCTTTAAGTCTATCGACATGCCTAACTGCATCATCAAGGTAGAGCGGTCGAATGCAAGATTATAGATCGGCCCTGTTTTGCCAACCGGATCCCAAACACAAATTGAACGAGATTCTGTGCTATCAATATCGGGATATAACTGCCGAAAGGCGAGAATACGGGCAGAAAGCTCCTGCTTTGGATCCATCACCAACTCTGATAGCTGCGCGGCAGATATTATTTTCTCAGCGCCCACGGCTAGCGCCGGCACCGACAAAATAGAGAGGAAAATACTGATGGAAATTACGATCAGACGCATGTTACATACTCCAAATGTAACGCTGCCGTCCGACAATCAGAAGACAACTACCCATCGAGTGTAACCGCAAAGACGTATCGGCTAACAGGACTAAGATTATCTAAGATAAAATTAAACCATAAAAATGCAACGCTGTAGGTACGTTACAGGTTAACGTTGAGCATATTTTACTTGTATTTTCACTCTCTTAAAAATACATAAAAAAGGCTCCCGAAGGAGCCTTTTTAAGGTTTATTAAACGACCTGATATTACAGATCTTTCAATGCACCAATCATATCTTGCAGAACTTTCTTCGCATCGCCAGCTACCATCAAGCTGTTGTCGCGAATAAGAAGTTCGTTTGGAATACCAGCAAAACCTGGCGACAAACCACGCTTAACCACAACCACTGTCTTAGAGTTATGCACGTTCAAGATTGGCATACCATAAATTGGTGATTGCGGATCTTTAGCGGCTGCTGGGTTCACAACGTCGTTAGCACCCAAGACAATAGCGACGTCAGTTTGTGAGAACTCTGGGTTAATAACATCCATCTCTACCAACTGATCGTAAGGCACTTCAGCTTCTGCTAACAATACGTTCATGTGACCAGGCATACGACCTGCTACCGGGTGAATAGCGTATTTAACATTCACACCTCTAGCTTCTAGCATGTTGGCTAATTCACGAGTGGCGTGTTGTGCTTGAGCAACCGCCAAACCATAACCCGGTACAAATACCACTTTTTGTGCGTTATCAAGCAACATGGCAACTTCATCAGCGCTTGAGTATTTAACTTTGCCATCATAGAAGGCATCGTTTTCACTTTTACTAACGCCAGCGCTTGCAGCCATAGAGCCACCAAACAAAACGTTAGTCAGTGAGCGGTTCATCGCTTTACACATGATGCTGGTCAGAATAATACCCGACGCACCGACCAATGAGCCGGTGATGATCAATCCGTTATTACCTAATACGAAACCCGCTGACGCACCGGCCAAACCTGAGTATGAGTTAAGCAACGACACCACTACTGGCATATCGGCACCACCGATTGGCATTACCAAGCAAACACCCAATACTAAGCACAACACGATCATACCTGCGATCAAGATGTCTGAGTGCAAAGGATCAACATAAGCAAAGTAGCCTGCGCCAACCACTAAGGTTAACAGTACTAATTTAACGATGGCTTTAAACAAACCCACCTTTTTAGCATCGCCGATTTTGCCTTTTAATTTACCAACAGCAATTAAAGAACCGGTTAAGGTCACGGCACCGATGAGGATGGATAGAATAACGGCAATAGACCAATCGTAGGTTGGAACAAACTTACCCATCTCAGCCAGCTTTTGGCTTTCTAGGTAGTTAGCTGCTGCAACCAGCAAAGATGCACCGCCACCTACACCGTTTAATGCGGCAACCATTTCTGGCATGTCGGTCATCGCAATTTTCTTAGCCAATACCGCGCCTAGAATACCGCCAATTAATACACCAACAATAATCCAAGTGTAATCAACAACGTTGTAATCCAGCAAAGCTGCAACCACAGCAATCAGCATACCGATTGCTGACATTTGGTTACCACGTACTGCTGTTTTTGGGGTGGTCATACCCTTGATGCCAAGAATAAATAAGATGGCCGCAATCAGGTAACCAAAGTTAATTAAAATTTCCATGAGTGCTTTACCTTACTTCTTTTTAAACATGTTGAGCATGCGGTCGGTTACCAAAAAACCAGCCACAATATTAATCGTAGCCAGCGCAATCGCGACCACACCCAACACAGTAGACAACACAGTCGTGTGCTCACTGCCACCAGAACTGATGATTGCACCAACCACAACGATGCCCGAAATAGCGTTAGTACCGCTCATTAATGGGGTGTGTAATGTTGGTGGTACTTTGTTAATAATTTCCACACCGACGAAAACTGCCAGTACAAAAATCGTAAGCATCATGATGAACATTTCCATCAGAATTATTCCTTCTCTATCTGGGCTTTTAGACCCGCGTGTTTGATTTCGCCCGCTTCGGTGATCAAAGTAGCGGCCACAATGTCGTCTTCCATATTCACATTCAATTGGCCGTCTGCCGCCATATTGAGCAAGAACGTGGTGATGTTTTTAGTCAGCAATTGCGACGCATGTACGGGTACACGACCCGCATGGTCGACGTAGCCAATAATAGTTACGCCATCAAGATAGACTTTTTCATTTGCCACAGTGCCTTCAACGTTACCGCCACGTTCAGCCGCTAAATCGACAATTACGCTGCCCTTTTTCATGTAGTGCAGCATGTCTTTAGTGATCAGAACGGGGGAAGTTTTACCCGGAATCGCCGCCGTCGTAATCACCAAGTCAGCTTGCGAAACCTTGATGGTCATCTGCTCGCGCTGCTTGCGATAAAATTCTTCAGACTTCTGCGTGGCATAACCACCAGTGCTTTTGCTGTCTTCTTGTGGCAAGTCGAATTCAACGAATTTAGCGCCCAAAGACTCAACCTGTTCGCGTACTTCTGCGCGCGTGTCGTAGGCTTCTACGACAGCACCTAAACGACGAGCCGTAGAAATCGCCATCAAACCGGCAACACCAGCGCCAATAACGAATACGCGTGCAGGATGGATAGTACCCGCCGCCGTCATCAACATTGGGAAGTACTGTGGCAATGCCATAGCACCGGCCAATACCGAACGATAACCGCTGATGGCACCCATTGAACTCAATACGTCCATGCTCTGCGCACGAGTGGTACGAGGAATAAATTCCAATGCGAAAGAACGAACTTTGCGTTCTGCCAAGGTTTTAATCAACGGCTGGTTGAACCAAGCGTCTAACAAACAAATAAGAGTTTGATCTTCGCGCAGCAATTCAGCTTCTTCCGCTAACGGCTGACGTACTTTTAAAATGATGTCTGCTTGGGCATATAGGGCTGCCGCATCTGGAGCAATGCTCGCACCACAATTACGATATTCGTCGTCATGGTAATGTGCATTACTGCCTGCACCTTCTTGAACTACGACTTCAAAGCCTGCAGAAAGGAGTGCTTGAATCCCTGCTGGGATCTGTGCAACTCGATTTTCCCCAGGAAAAATTTCCTTAGGAATACCAATCAACATAATTAAAACTCCAAATGTTATAAATCTTTAAATACAGCGTCGCGACTGAACGCTAAGTAAGCAGCGCTTACTTGCCAGTTAGTTTTAATGTGCTTAGCGTGTGCTCACGCACGCGACGTAATAAATCAGCATCGTTAACTAATGATTCGCCGTATGAAGGTACTAGTTCTTTTAAACGTGCTTGCCAGTCGCCCGTAAGCCGTGAAGCAAAACAACGCTCAATCACTTCGATCATGGCCTGTGCTGCAACCGATGCACCAGGAGATGCGCCAAGCAAGGCAGACATTGAGCCATCTTTAGAAGCGACTAATTCAGTACCAAATTCTAATTTCCCGCGACCTTTCGCATCTTTTTTAATGATCTGTACGCGTTGTCCGGCTTCAGCCAACGTCCACTTATCACTGCGAGCTTCAGGGAAATAATCACGTAAAGCGTTAACACGATCTTCGTGCGACTGGCGCACTTCACCAATTAAATATTTGGTTAAGTCCATGTTATTAACGCCAACATCCATCATTTGCACTAAGTTGTTTGGTCGAATTGATTTAATTAAATCAAGCCTCGAGCCTTTCTTTAAAAACTTAGTGGTAAATCCAGCAAATGGACCAAACAACAAGGCTGGCTTGCCGTTAATGATGCGAGTGTCTAAATGCGGCACCGACATCGGGGGCGCACCTAAAGCGGCCTTGCCATACACTTTGGCGTGATGACGTTTTACCGCTTCATCGTTCTGACACACTAACCACTGGCCAGATACTGGGAAGCCGCCATATCCTTTACTTTCTGGAATACCGGATTTTTGTAGCAATGGTAAAGCACCGCCACCCGCGCCTAAAAACACGTTAGCAGCGCTAATAGTAATCGACTTGCCAGTTTCTAAATTCTTTAAACGCACATCCCAACGCTTGTCTTTCGCGCGTTCAATATCGGTCACCTCATGGCTAACCAGTAAATCGAACTGCTCGTTAGATTCAAGTGAAGCGATCAAATTACGAGTAAGAGAACCGAAATCGACATCTGAACCGTGTGAAATATGAGTAGCAGCAACCGGCACACTAGAATCGCGGCCTGTCATCACTAACGGCATCCACTGGTTTAGAACGGCGAAATCTTCGCTGTATTCCATTTCTTTGAACAAGTGGTGCTGCGACAGCTTGCTGTAACGCTCACGCAAGAAGGCGACGTTTTTTTCACCCCACACAAAACTGATGTGTGGCGTCGGATTGATGAACTGATTAGGGGCCGGCAACTCGCCGGTTTTTACCAATGAAGACCAAAGCTGCAGCGAAATCTCGAAGTTAGCATTGATGCTTAGAGCGCGATTGATTTCAACGCCATCCGCAGTTTCAGTGGTGTAATTCAGCTCGCAATAGCCCGCGTGTCCAGTACCGGCGTTGTTCCAGCCATCAGTACTCTCGTGGGCGACGTTATCCAAGCGTTCAGCCAGAATCAGTTTCAGAGAAGGGTCTAGCTTGCTAAGTAGAGTGGCCAGAGTCGCGCTCATAACACCACCCCCCACTAACAGGGCGTCTGCTTGTATCTTAGGTATGGATTTTTTCCTGTAGGTAAAAATCGATTACAAAACCGGTGCGGATAAGCACCAAACAATGGTGGCTTTTGGCCTTCAAACCATCGAGTTTAAATTTGAGGACGCTTTGTACACATACAAGCGACATTTCTCAAGGGGTATATATAGATAGTCCGCATTTTCGATATGAATAGTAGGTCGGTTAGATGAGTCAGACATGAATGGTCAGACACTCAAATTGGCTCGAAAACCCGCATCAGGTCTGGGTTTTAGCTAAAAACGATGAAAATTGAGGCGCCCAATACCCGACGTTAAACTCAACAATGACTTCAACGTTGGCTTAAGAGTCAGGTGAAAGTTTCCCACAAACAATCCGCTGATCTGAAAGCGTCTTGGCCTGCCCTGCTAGCAATGCATCATCCAATTGAAACTTTCCCACGGCAGTTCGATGCAGTTTAAGGACGGGATTACGAAAGCGGCCGAACATGCGTTTGATTTGATGATAGCGACCTTCTTCTAGCGTTACGCGACCTACGCACTCGCTGATAGGCTCAAGCTTTGCAGGTTTGGTGGTGATGTCTTCAAAGGGAAAATAGATGCCGTCGCTAAAGGCTTGGATGCATTCGTCGCTGATGGGATTTTCGACCGTTACCTCATAGACCTTGGCGACTTTATTCTCGGGCGACATTAAATACCGCGACCATTCACCATCATTGGTTAGCAGTAATAAACCCGACGAATTTAAATCCAGACGTCCGACAATGTGTAAATCAGGTGCGTAAAATTCGCCGTTGTTATATTCACTTAGAAGGTCTAACACGGTTTTATGCTGGTCGTCTTTGGTGGCGCTCACCACTCCCACAGGTTTATTTAGCATCACGTAGCGGCGGATATTGCTTTGCTGTATTTCGCCATCAAGGGTGATATGAGAGAACTGATCAATAACCTGTTGCGCATCGGTGGCGACGCGGCCATCCACTTGCACGCGTTTTTGCGCGAGTAGTATACGAATATCACCTTTCGGCGTACCGGTTTTTACGCTTAAAAACCGGTCGAGGCGGGATTTTTTCGATTGCACAATTATTAACTAACGCGATTAATCATGCGTCCGGCTGCGCTCTGCCGGTTTCCATAACTGCGTCATTAGGTAAGTTTTAAAGTCTTCAGCGTAAGACTGTGATTTTAATGCTTCCTGCATGCAGGCAAGCCAAGCATCACGCTCTGCAGGGCCAATAGATAAGTGTCGATGCGCAGCGGGAATATTAATCGGGCCGTATTTAGCACTGTATAATTTCGGGCCGCCGAGCCAGCCACACAAAAACCGCGGGAGTTTGTCACGCGATTCTGCGAGGTCATCTTTATGCATTGCCCGAATCGCTGCCGCTTCAGGCAATACACTCATAGCATCATAGAAAGCATCCACCAATTGGTGGATGCCCTCTTCTTGCCCTGCGGCACGGTACGAGGCATCGCCCTGTCCGTACGCTGGCGTTTGGTCTGTCATTAAGCAAACTCTTCCATAAAGTCGAGCGCGGCTTGGTGACGAATAGTACGGCGATGGTTTGCCCACAATTCTTTCACTTTGTCTTGGTTACACTCTTGGCGATCCACCAGAACGCGGGTTTGCAATTCACCCTTGCTTTGGCCTCCCACTAACGGCACTTTACTGAACACAAATTGGTTAGAAACCAAGTCCATGAATGGCCCTGATTTACTGGTCGGCATAATAAACAATAACTGTAAGCCTAAGCTTTCGGTTAAGTAATTAATCACTTCTTTCGAACGGGTTTCATCCATTTTCGAGAAGGCTTCATCGACCAATACCACACGCAAGTGGGTATCACCTTCGTTAAAGCGGAAGGCAGAGGTAATCGCAGCAGAACGAATAATATAAGCCGGAGTCTCTAACTGACCACCCGACCCTGTGCCGTATTGGCTAAGCGCAATCGGCTCTTTGTTCGCAGGCTGCTTATAAATTTCGTAAGCGCGGTAATTTCGATAATCAGAGATACGCTCTAATTCGCGCATCGCTTTTTGCTCATCGTCATCCAACAGCATTGCCATCAGATGATCGCGAACTTTCTTCGATGCTGCAGAAATATCCGCAGTAAATAAGGTAGCGCCATCACCTAACGATGGGTTTTTAATTACCTCATCAAAGAACTGCCAATATTCCTTATATTCAGGCACCCATTCCCAATCAAACCAATAGGTTTCTCGGTCGGCACCGAACTGGTGATGAGCCAATTCTTTGTTTAGGTCTTCCAGAATACGTTTGCCATCATTAATGGCTTGATAAATGGAGTGACATAGGTTGGTGATAAAGACGTTATTGAAGCTTTCGCGCAGTTGCGCCAGCTTGTCTTGTTTCTCAACCAAAATATTGTTTTTCAAACGGTTATGAACGCGTTCGATTTCACGCTGCAAACCACACACGCCTTTAAAGAAATGGGCGCTGTGCTCTTCGCGATAATCCGGTGCATAAACAATCGCATCGGCGGTTTGGCAACGCAGATTGTGCTCGTTAATATTACGCTCAATTTCGTAAGCCGTGGCATTAAGCTCTTGGGATACGCTCTTACGCATATTTTCGATGGCTTCGGCTGGGCTGTCATTGGCTTCCGCATCGGCGGCGGCGAGACGTGCTTCTGAATCAAAGTCTGGCCACACACTCACGATAGCGCGTAGGTTTTCTTCTTTTTTATCGGCGATTTCAGAAGTTTTTTCCTGCATATCGCTAAGGTTTTTACAGAATTTTTCGCTGTCGTTTAACATTTGCTGTAAACGACCTAGCTCACCATCCAGCTCTTTAATCACGGCATCGAGTTCATCGGCTTTTTCTTTTAAGCCAGTAAATTCGTCTTCCATATTGCTAAAGTCGGATACGTCGACTTGGTTCAAGGCTTTTTCAGCTTGATCCATTTGATACTGAGTATCTAACATGCCCTGCATTTGGTCGGCGAATGTTACGTGACGCAGTAAATTAACGGCATCCAATAATTGCTGTGCTTGGCGGAACTGATGATTAGCTTCGTTAGCTTGTTCAGCCAAGGTTTCTAATTCACCACGCTTGGCCGATAGCGCACGTTCGCGCGCGCCCAAACCAAATACCAGTTCGGTATCATCTAAGTCGCAACGATAAATTGAATACGCACCCGAACCCAAGCCTTCCTTAGTAACACCACGACGAGTTAAACGCAGAGTGTGTAGGTCTTCGACTTGTTCTACCGTGCCGTAGCTGGCTTCAAGGTAATAACGTGCGGTCGCGTGTTCGAACGACATCACATTTAAAATCGAATTCGACGGCAGCTTTAAACGCTCGCAGTCTTTCTTCGCTTTTTGCCCTTGAATAACGCGAGCACGGCTACCACCAGGAATCGAACGCAAAATATGCGCCGCTTCGGCTTCAAATGCTGCTTCAACGATAATACTGAAACGCGCACCACCAATATAACCTTCAATGGCGCTCTGCCATGCAGGATCGGTCACTTCAACGTAGTCGGCAAGTACGCGCGGATCAGCTTGTGGGCACTCGCGCAGAATGGCTTCAAGTGCTTGGCGCACGAAACCGGGGTAATTTAGCTGACGCGCTTCAAGGCTATCAATGTCGCCTTGTTTTTGATTCATGCGCGCTTGTACTTGTTGGAATTTTTGTTCGCGACGGTCGACGTTACGCGCAATTTGATCGCGCAATGAAATGCCGCTGCTTTCTAAATCCACATTATGGAAGCGGTCACGCCATTGATTCACCAATGATTGCTGCTCACGCGCTTCGTCTAAGTGCGCTTCTAGCGGCGACAAATCGACCCAGTCTTTACCCAGTAGTTTACGGAAATCGACCGCATCTTGATCTTTAATGGCTAATACTTGTTTCGCTTGATCAAGAATTCGCTTAGAACCTAACGACGGAATTTCTGCGGCAACAGACGTCTTTTGCAAAGCACCATGTACTAATTCGGTCGCGCGCAAGCTGGCCTGCAATAGCTGCTCTTGTTCCAATAAAGGAATAGCTTGCTGTTGCAGTTTCTTTTTGCCATCGGCTAAAGCGCTTTCAGCCGCATCTTTATCTTGCAGGGCATCAATACCGCGACGACGCGCTTCCATGGTGATCAGTTGCTCGCGTAATTGCTTACGACGATCTTGGGCAACATCACGCTCTTTTTGCGTTTTATTTAATTGCTCACGGAAATTTTGTTGCTGTTCTTTCGCGCCTAAATAACCACGCTGATCATTTAAAAAACGGCTACGGGCAGCGGTATATTCCAGTACGTTGTAATCAATCCACTGGTCGATATAGCGGCCTGTTGCGCCTTTGGTGCTATTAAGAATCGCAATGGTTTCAGCCAAGGTATTGGCATCGGATTCCATCGCATAGATGGTTTTCATTAAGTCCGATACACTGCGAATAGCATCGCCCATATCTTTGGCTTCGAGAATTTCGTTAGCCACAAAGCCGTTAATACTTTTAACCGGCTTATAGGCCATAAAGCGTGAGAAAGTACGCGCTGCGTTCATGGCTTCGCGTTCTGGCACCGCATCATTACGACCACGCAGAGCACCGTATAAACGGCGTAGGTACTGCTTTTTCGTGTCGTATTTTTCAATATTGTGCGGTTCAATACGACGCGCTAGATTTTTACCGAGTTTATTCAACTCTACGACATTACGCTGACCATCGGCTTGATCAAGCAAGAAGTCGTTTAGCGTTAACTGCTCGCCGGCAATAATAAAAAACTGCAAATCATTTTGACGCGCAACGGGCTGGCTACCGGCGCGATCAATAGACGCACTGACGCCGATAATCGCGGTAAACGGCTCACCACTTTCGCCGCCCGTGCCATCAGCACTGTTCGCAGTGGGATGAAATACAGCGGCTAAATAGCCAACAGCACCGCCGG
>NZ_JAWUWR010000015.1:0-12486 GCF_034111725.1 Thalassolituus sp.
TCCCATCATCACGCGGTTTTTCAGCGTGGTGAAGCCCAGATCTAATGGTTCAAGAATATGTGGGTACTGACTCATGGTTGCTGCCTCGGTCATAACAAGTTGTTTTTTTATAGATGCAGCCAGTTTAGCCCGCTTCGCAGCAAAATAAATGACCGTAACAAGCAGATCAGTAACTATTTAGAACAAATGGTACTGATTAGGAAGATTTGTTGGCTATAGCTTTGGTTTGTTGGACGATTTTGTAACGGCTGGCGCTGCTTGTCACCCTTCATAAGTCGTCACTGCTCGCTGGCGCTCCCTGAGTAACTCCTACAGAGACACCATCTTCAAACAAATAAGCAGATGCATTCAGAAAGAATGATAGGAGGGAGACGCCATGGTCAAACAAATAAGCAGATGCATTCAGATGACATTGTAGGAGGGAGTCAACGAACGCTTCTTGTTCGTACTCCCGATTGCAGGTTGGCACCCTAGTCTTCGCTGACATCAATCCCAGGTATCATAACCCCAGCAGCCGCTCGCTTAGCCAACTCAACGGCCATACGACGGGCAGCATGTCGATACATCATGGCGACTTCAGATGAATCGTCAGCAGCAACGGCAGGCGTGCCGATATCACTCTGTTCGCGAATGTATTTAGACAATGGCAATGAACCTAACACTGTGGTGTTGTATTGCTCAGCCAATCGGTCGGCACCATTTTCACCGAAAATATGTTCTGCATGGCCGCAATTCGAGCAGATGTGCATGCTCATATTTTCAATAATACCCAGCACCGGAATGTTCACTTTATTGAACATTTCTATACCTTTTTTCGCGTCGGCAAGGGCAATTTCTTGTGGTGTAGTAACAACCACAGAGCCAGATACCGGGAATTTCTGGCTCAGAGTTAACTGAATATCCCCCGTACCCGGGGGCATATCAATGATGAGATAATCCAGTTCACCCCATTGAGTCTGGGTAAGGATCTGCATCAGTGCACCTGATACCATAGGACCACGCCACACCATTGGTGTGCTTTCGGTCACTAAATACGCCATCGACATGGTTTTAAGACCATGCGCCTCAATCGGCACAAACCATTTACCATCGCGCGTGTCAGGGCGTGTACCTTCTTTAACACCAAGCATGATGCCTTGGCTTGGGCCATAAATATCGGCATCAAGCAAACCCACTTTGGCACCGTCTTTCGCTAAAGCAATCGCAAGATTAACTGCTGTGGTCGATTTACCTACGCCGCCTTTGCCGGACGCCACGGCAACAATGTTTTTTACATTCTCTACCGCTTCAACACTGTTTTGGCTTTTGCTCTCAGCAACCGACCAAGTTACGTTCACGCTTGCGCTGTCACAGCCGTCGATGTTTTCAAGCGCAACTTGCAGCATTTGAGCAACGCCACTTTTCAAAAAATCAGAAGGATAATCGAGGTGGATGTCGACACTTACACGACTACCGTCTATGCGAATATCGCGTACACAGTTGGCGGCGACGAGATCAGTTTCAAGATACGGGTCGGTATAACTTGCCAGTGCAGCGTTCACTTGAATCAGAGATAACTCAGACACAATCCACTCCTATATATAAAAATCGGGATGGCTGGATTGTACGCCGCAAGACAAAGAAAGTCAGCGATAGTTGGAGGAACAGACGATTGCATGGGTTATTTTAATAGTCATACCCTACTCTGGATAAGCAATTTTTTTATGGTGCTTGGCGCTATCAACTTTGGGCTGCATTTTCGTGTATTTAGCCATCGCGATTATTCTGACCGTTAAGATTTTTAATCGCAGCCTCAAGCAAATGATTCATCCACATGGTAAGTTTGCAACTACATATCAACGTAGCCCAGTGCAAACAAAGGTGCGTAGCGCGGTAACGGCGTTTATGTCATTTTCAGCGATTTCAACCATCATAATTACCCTAATGCTAATGACAACAGGCTTAGATTTTTGGTCGTCGCTGTGCGGCATGCGTGAATGTGTTAGGGCCCGGATTTGGCGAACTGGGTACAAATTTTGCGCCAGTATCCGATGCTGGAACTTGGTTACTTTCTGGAAAGACTAAGAACGATTACCCCAAATTTTAGCAATTGCGCGATCGCTACCTAAAGCACCGACAATGACACAAACACATCCAGCAATAAAAAACACAACACTTGGGATCATGGCACCAAATTGCCCGCCCACGATTGCCAAAACAATCGAAATCGTCGATAAGGCTAAAAACAAACTACCGACACCTATCAGAATGGTGCGATGTGATGGCTTGTAGCTATATTCTTCCGTGCCTGCTTCTAATGGCTTCAAAAGCGGCGAAAATAGTTTTCGTAAAGTATCTTTCATAAATCCTCTAAATTACGACCAAATAATTGGTATGAAACGCATCTGGGTTGTGAATTAAACGTGCTCGGGAATCATGGGCACGGCACTCAGTAATTGCTGAGTATATTCATGCTGTGGATTCTGCATCACTGCTTGGGTCGAACCTTGCTCTACAATTTTCCCATCCTTCATTACTGCGACACGATGGGCAATATGCGGAATAATGGACAAATCATGCGTGATAAACAAATACGACAGCCCCATTTCTTGCTGAAGCTCTTGCAGTAGTTGCAATACTTGGCCACGAATAGATACGTCTAACGCACTGGTCGGTTCATCACAAATAATCAGCTGTGGTTTCACGGCAATAGCACGAGCAATGGCAATACGCTGACGCTGCCCACCAGAGAACTCATGCGGGAAACGATCCAAATGTTCCGCCTCTAAGCCCACGCGCTGCAAAATTCTGCGGATTTCTTGTTCACGCTCAGATTTGTTCCATTTTCCGTCGTTACCACCAACGTTTAAACTAATCATCCCCTCTTCGATAATTTCCCGCACCGTCATGCGCGGATTCATCGACGAAAATGGATCTTGGAAAATCACCTGAATACGTTTACGCAGATCAATAAATTCCGATTCATCAAGCTGATCAATGCGCAAACCATTAAAAAGTACCTCACCATAAGTCGTTGGAATTAGCCGCAAAATTGCACGGCCTGCTGTACTTTTACCTGAGCCAGACTCCCCGACTAAGGCTAGCGTTTCGCCGTGACCAATGGTTAAGCTAATGCCATCAACCGCTTTGGTATAACCGGCTATTCGTTGCAGTATTCCCTTGCGTTGGGCAAACCAAACACAGACATTATTCATTTCCAGCAAGGGAGTTTCTTCTTGAGCAATAGCTTTACGAAATGCATCTTGTCGCGGTAGCGAATGAATTAGCTGCCGACTGTACTCATGCTTAGGGCTACTAAAAAACACATCTCGTGGAGCTTGCTCTAGTAATTGCCCATGGCGCATAACCGCAATACGATCGGCCATTTCCGCAACAACACCCATATCATGGGTAATGAGTAAAATACCCAACTGACGTTTTTTACGCAGCTCATTTAATAAATTCAGAATCTGCTTTTGAATGGTCACATCTAAAGCGGTGGTAGGTTCATCGGCAATCAATAACTCCGGTTCGCATGCCAAAGCCATGGCGATCATGACGCGCTGCTTTTGCCCACCCGACAACTGATGCGGATACCAAGAAGCACGTTGCTCCGCATCCGGAATTCCTACTTCTTCCAGCAATGCAATAATATCTTGCTTAAGCTCAGCGCCCGAACGTTTACGGTGCAGCGTTAATACTTCACCAATTTGTCGACCAATGGTGTGCACAGGATTCAACGAACTCTGGGGCTCTTGAAATACCATAGCAATACGACGCCCGCGCACACCGTTCATTTGCGCTTCAGTTAGGGTGAATAGCGACTGTCCAACCAAGTGCACATCGCCACTCGCGATATGCAAACCGTCGCTCAGTAATCGCATGATCGCTAACGAGGTCACCGATTTACCGGAACCACTCTCTCCCACCAAAGCAAAGACTTCACCCGCGTCAATATGAAAACTGATGTCATCAACTAGACAGTGCTGCCCGACGCTGACGCTTAAATTTTGAACTTGCAATAATGTAGACATAACGACTCCTAAACCCGCCCGTGAACTGAACGAGGATCGAAAGCATCACGCACACGATCAGAAAATAAGTTAGCCGCTAACACCAACACAAACATCAATATAAATGCCGCGGATACCGACCACCAAACCACAGGATCACGCGCCAATTCGGCACGCGCTTCGTTAATCATATTGCCCCAACTGGCCATCGATGGATCAACACCGACACCGATGTAAGATAGAACCGCTTCGGCTAACACAAAGGCGCTAAAATCGAGGACCAGTGCAATCAAAATAATATGATTCACATTAGGTAAGATATGCCGGAAGATAATGCGCCAATCCCCGACGCCGAAGGCATGTGCTGCTTGTACATATTCTAATTGGCTCAATTTTAAGGTTTCTGCACGCAACAAACGGCATAAGCCTGTCCAACTGGTAACACCTAAAATAAAGCACAAAGCAATAAACTTGAAATCCGCACGTTCACTGATCAGCTTAAATTGCTCGGGGTTGGTTTCAATATACACATCGATTAATAACACCGACGCAGCGATTAATAAGATGCCAGGAATTGAATTTAAGGTGGTGTAAATATACTGCACAACATCATCTATCTTCCCCTTGAAGTACCCTGCAGCAATACCGAGTACAACCGCTAAGGGCAAGGTTACCAAAGTTGCTAACGTACCAATTAAAACACCGGTGCGAATCGCTTTGATACTTTGATATAGCACATCTTGACCAACCTTATCGGTACCCAAAATATGATAATACTGACTTAAGTTCAGGACCCAGCCGCATAGCAATACTAAAATGGTTAAAGTGGTATAAATAACGGTCCAAGGTAATGGATGCTCAACAGGCGGCTTACGCCGACGCCACGCCGAATGCAAAAAAATCACTAAAAGGCAGGGCAAAATCGTCAAGCCAATGGCTCGGGCTGTCTTAACCCAGATATCCAATACATGCTCTTCATCGCGGACAATATGCTTACCTCCATGCTCCAAGCGCGGAAAGGCACGAATAACATAACCCGCATCTGATTCTTGATTTTCTTTTGCAAACGAATACAAAGCAAAGGGAGCTGAATAGGTTTTTTCATCTTGGCTATCGAGGTCGTGCAGAATAATATCCAACACGCTACGCACGTCTTGGCTGTAATGAACAGTCCCATCGGCTTCTTGGGAAATCGCCCCATCACTGCCCTCAACCGGCGGTAAAGCCGTACGAAAATGCAGCGAATCTAACAAGGCAATCAGCACATAGAACACAATGACGATAAAGGCACCCGAGCCAATTCGCGTAGTAAATACATGACGCCACCGAGCACGAGCAACTGGATTACGGCTTAAATTTATAAAAAATGCTATCAAGCTAAACAGCAAGATAAATATAAGAATATCGCTCCATAAGAGCATGGGCTGAAACATGCTGAAATCACTAAACCTTGGAAATGTCATGATAAGCGCACCCTTGGATCAACGAGGGTGTAAGAAATATCGGTTAGCAATAAACCTAAGATATAAAGTACAGAACCTAAAAACACCATCGACCGCACAATGGCAAAATCTTGTGCCTGAATCGCATCTAGGGTGTAACTCCCTAAACCCGGAATCCCAAAGAAAGACTCCACCAGCAGGCTGCCCATAAAGAGCGAGGGGATAACCACCACCACGCTGGTTAAAATCGGAATCAAACCGTTAGGTAGAATATGTCTGAATAACACGGTTAACTCAGGTACACCTTTAGCCCGCGCCGTACGAACATAATCTTTACCGGATTCTTCTAAAAATAAGGTTCGGTATAAGCGAGTACCACCACCAATGCCACTTATTACCCCAATGATTACTGGCAGTATTAAAAAGCGAATGGCATCAGGGCCGGTTAAATAGCCCGATATCGGCACTAAGTGCCAGAGTTTGGCAAAGAAGAACTGACCGCCAATCACGTAGAAAACGCCCGAAATCGACATCAACACCACACACAAAACCATAGCGGCGGTATCGAAAACGCTGGCTCTGAACATCACCACAAATAGTGAAAAGGCAATATTAACCGCAATACCGATGATAAACGTCGGCAACGCCACCATTAAACTCGGCCACATGCGCTGTTGAATATCGGAGCCGATATTACGACCCTCATCCGACTTACCAAAATCAAAGGCGAATAGGCTCAGTGATTTTTCATAAAAAATGGTATCGGTCACTAAACCCAAACCACCCGCTTCTGTATTAAACATGAGCGGTTTGTCGTACCCGCGCTGTGCCTTCCACTGTTCAATCGCTTCTTCCGATACGTGCTTATCGCCTAGCTGAACACGAGCCATTTGATCGGGTGTATTCACCACAAAAAACAGTGCGAAGGTTAAGAGGTTAACACCGAGTAAAATCGGAATGGCATAGCCCAAACGACGAATAATATAAGCCAACATATTAGTGCCCTCCTACATTATTAGAGGAAGAGTCATCTGCAATGCGGTGCTGCTGGCGACGCTTAAAAGCAATCCAGCCGGGAAAAGCAAAAATCGCTATTAGTAAAGCAACCAGCCATAGTGGCGCCAGTATCGGCTGATTCCATTCGTGCTGTTTTTCTCCACGAAGCTGAGGATCAATTTTCAAATACTTCAAAATAGACTTACTAATACCGTGAGGCTTACTGTTGCTCACCCATTGATTATTTAATACATATGAATGCGGATGCCATGCCGAAGCCCATGGAACATCGTGCTGCATAATACGGATCATGCGACGAATAATTTCCATACGCTCTGGCGAGTCTTCCATTAATTTCATTTTTTCAAACAGGCGATTGTATTCCGGGTTATCGTAGTTCGTTGAGTTCACACCCGAGCCTCCAGAAACCACTTGACCGTTAGCGCCGTAAAGCAGGAATAAAAAGTTTTCGGCATCAGGGTAATCGGCCATCCAACCCCACTGAAACATCTGCGCATTGCCTGTTTGCATTTTTTCTTTAAAGCGATTGTAGTCGGTGCCACGTATATTGAGTTGCACGCCGATTTTCTTAAACTGTTTTACCATCCAGTTTTGCATAGCACTTCCGCCAGAACCTCCGGTGGTATCTAAGTTTAAAACTAAGGGTTCACCCGTTGTGGCGGAGCGTCCACCAGGGTAACCAGCTTCAGCTAATAAGCGTTTTGCTTCGTCTATTGATTTACGCTCGGCACTGCCATCGACCCAATCGTAAACATACGGGTTAATACCTTCTTCACCGGTTTGGTAACCAAAAATCCCCGGTGGAATTGGGCTCATGGCGTCTTCACCGCGACCATTCATAAAGATAGAAATCATTTCTTTTTGGTCGTATGCAATCGCAATGGCCTGACGCAACTTACGTGCTTTTTCGCGCTGCTGGGCATCGCCTACGTTACCAACAATAGGGTCCAGCATGTTGAAGGCGAAATAATACGTGCCCGGTACAACCTCTAAATCTAAGGTCACACCACGCTCTTTCATATCATCGCTTAAACTAATACCTTGGCTGCCCACGCTAATTGCTTGATCGAAGCTATCACTGGCAATACCGGAACGGTCGTAATAGCCCTGCAAAAATTTGGTCCATAACGGAATGGCTTCTTTTTCTAGGCGGTATACGGCTTTATCTACAAACGGCAGTTTTGCACCGGCATCTTTTAATAACCCTGCATCACCATCAGTCGATTCGCCTTCGGCTGGATAACGGTCATCCCGATAATTCGGATTTCGCTCTAAAATGATCACTTCGTTAGGATCATTGCGCGTCATCATGAATGGCCCAGTACCCACCGGATACCAGTTCAAAACAATATTACGATCGGCTAAACCCGGCTGATGATAAAAACGGTCAACCTCACGTGCCATGGGCGCAAAGAAATGAAACGCTAACCAATATTTAAACTGCGGATATTTGCCATTTAAACGAACGCGATAGTGATAATCGTCAATCGCTTCGACACCACTCATCGTCAGAGTATCTAAATCAAGCCAGCCGTTAGGTTGAGTTAATGATTTTCTTGCTGTGGTGACTGCATCGCTAAATTCCGTCATACCAACGATGTATTCGCTTAATAGCCCCCTAACTGGCGACAGCAATGTGGGATCAGCAAGACGCTTAATTTGATACACGTAGTCAGCGGCAACCAATTCGCGGCTGCCCTGTTCGGTAAAATCGTCAAAATGCTGATACGCCGCACTGGCTTCTGGAGACGCAAATAAGTAACTCGGTTCACCTGCGCTATTCAAAGCAAATGCCGGATGCGGCTGATATTGAATGCCGGGCTTTAATTCGAATAAGTATTCGCTGTAGGCCACATTTTCCGCGTCTGCACTCACTTGATTACCATCGGCATCAAGATAGCTAATATCCGGCATATGTGTAAGGGTATTAGGTTCTAGCTCGTAGGGGCGCTTTAAATAGTGATACTGCAGAGGTGCATCGTAAATTTGATCGATAAATCGGCCTTCGTCGGCACTATACGAGCGAGCAGGATCGAGATGTTTAGGGCGTTCAGAAAAACTGGAGTAAATGATGTTTTTGCCAAATTCATCGGCCAAATGGGGGTTATTCCAAGTTTCCTCGCTGCAACCCGCTAGCAATCCACTGCTCAATAACACAGTGATTGCCACGCCGCATCCCGCTACACCTCGACCACGAGGCCTAAACAACCGGCTAAGCGGTACTAAACAAAACGCTGAAATCATTTTTTGCTCTTAATACCAGTTCAAATGACCGGCTTATGGTTATTATTCCCCGCCATCGCAACAACACTAAATGGCATGTAAATAGGTTAACGTTAGAGTGTGCCAAGATTTTTAGGCTTAGCAAGCCCTTGATGGCCATATACTCAGAAGCGCTCAGCCACTAGAGAAACGAAAGTAACAAATTCCGAACTTGCTACGCATCAAGATCATCGACTTACAAACCACATAAAATCCCAAGAGTGCATCACCAAGAGAATCTTATGACTACGCCAACTGAACTCGCCACAACGATTGCTGATGCGCCCTACGCTTGTGACAGTGAGGCGCTCGTCGAACTGCTTGCTAGCACTAAGGTTGGATTAACCAAAACCGAAGCCGCAGCACGGCTGGCACAATTTGGCCCCAACACCCTCCCCTCCGCTAAGCCCATACCCGCTTGGCGACGGCTGCTAAAACAAACACAAAACATGATGATCTATGTGCTCGCTGGCAGCATGCTTATCAGCCTTGGGTTGCAGCATTTTATTGATGCCGGGGTGATCTTCGCGGTTATTGTTACCAATACCTTGGTTGGTTTCTTTCAAGAAGGTAAAGCCGAAAATGCCCTGCGCGCCATTATGTCGATGACGCAGACTAAATGCTTAGTCATACGGAATGGCGAACTGTTTAGCCTTGATGGCGCACAACTCGTCCCAGGCGATGTAGTGATGCTACAGGCGGGAGATAAAGTCCCTGCAGACTTGCGCATTATCACTAGCAAGGACCTGTATTGTGATGAATCATCATTAACCGGCGAATCACTGCCCAGCGCAAAATCAGTCACAGCCGTTAAAGTCGATACTCCCCTTGCCGAGCGTTCGTGTATGGCCTACATGGGTACGCTGGTCAGTCGCGGCAGTGCCCACGGCTTGGTATGTCATACCGGAGCAAAAACAGAAATCGGTAAAGTCAGTACTATGGTCGATAAGATCACCACCGAACCGACCTTACTGCAAAATCAGATCGAACAATTTGCCAAGCGCCTTACGATTGTCATTATCCTTGCCGCTGTCACCACTATAGCCATTGGAATGGGGCTTTATCAGTACGATATCGCCACGATGTTCCAAGCGGCTATTGCCATTGCAGTCGCGGCTATTCCAGAAGGTCTGCCGGCCGTCGTCACTATCGTATTAGCCGTCGGCGTGCAGCGCATGGCCAGCAAAAATGCCCTAATGCGTCGACTGCCGTCGGTTGAGGTACTCGGTTCTGTGGATATCATCTGTACCGACAAAACAGGAACACTCACGGCAAACGCCATGACGGCTCGACGCATCGTTAGCGCGCACCATAGCTTTCATATTCATGGTGAAGGCTATGATCCCGAGGGTGAAATTCACAGCAACGATACCGATACATCGGCGCAACATGGCGCGTTTTTGAATCAAGCAGCCATCGTCGCTCTTCTATGCAACGACTCAAGTATTCAACCGCCTAATCTCGACAATACAGATTGGAGTGTTAGCGGAGACCCTACGGAAGCTGCCCTGTTAGTATTTGCCTTAAAACATGATGTAGTCAGAGAACAAATCCAGCACGAATGGCCACGAGTCGATGAAATCCCGTTCTCCAGCGATGCACGCTACATGGCCACCCTGCACCACAATCAGGATGGTCAGCGTCTTATTGCCGTTAAAGGTGCGCCTGATCGAATTATCGAGTTTTGTGATCACCAATTTGGTCCTCAAGGTTCAGAGCCACTGGATAGCGAATATTGGCAAACCCAAATGGACTACTTGGCATCACAAGGCATGCGTGTCCTGGCGCTGGCCTACCGAGACGATATTGATGGCCCGAACTTAACCCATCAACACGTTGAACAGCATTTAACGCTGCTGGCCTTGATCGGCTTAAATGATCCACCACGAGCTGGGGTACGCGAGAGTATTCAGCAGTGTCATAACGCCGGCATTCAGATAAAAATGATAACGGGAGACAACCCGATCACAGCTCTCGCCATTGCCAAAGAGCTGGGCATGAATGCCGATGAGGTAATGACAGGAGCCGAGCTGGATCAACAATCCGCCGAGCAACTGGCCGACAGTGCCGAACGCTGTCACGTATTTGCGCGTACCAGCCCAGCCAATAAACTCCAACTCGTGAATGCCTTACGTTCTCGCAACCATACCGTTGCCATGACCGGCGACGGTGTCAACGATGCACCCGCACTGCGCCAAGCCGACATTGGTGTTGCGATGGGTAAAAAAGGCACCGACGCCGCACGCGATGCGGCCGACTTTGTGCTGACCGACGACAATTTCTCAACCATTACCCATGCCGTTGCCGAAGGCCGCAGTGTTTACGACAACATAGTCAAAGCCATTATATTTATCTTGCCCACCAGCTTAGCCGAATCACTGGTGATTCTAGCGGCGATCTTATTAGGGCAGCTGCTCCCCATTACTCCTGCACAAGTGATTTGGATTAATACCATTACCGCCATTACACTAGCACTCACGCTAGCGTTTGAGCGCGCCGAAGACGACATAATGCAGCGGCCACCAAGAAGCGGCCAACAACCTCTAATGACGCCCGCTTTGCTCTGGCGAACGGCCTTTGTCGGTGTTGGTGCTGCTGCCATTGTTTTTGTACTATTTCGTTATTATTTAGCCCAAGGTGCGAGTGTCGAAATGGCGCGCACCGTCGCGGTAAACGCCTTGGTAATGATCGAGGCTTTATATTTACTCAACTGCCGATTTTTACGCCGGAGTATTTTCTCGCTGTCATTATTCAAAGGTGCGATGCCCAGCCTTTTGGGTATCTTAGCGGTTGCTATATTGCAACTCGGTTTTACTTACTGGTCGGTTTCGCAATCCATATTTGATCTTGCCGATTTGGCACTGCACGACTGGCTGATCATTACCTTAGCCGCTAGCCCGTTAATTTTGTTGGTGGAACTGGAGAAAGTCGTACTGCAACATTGGCACTCGGCTTCGCCATCCCCCCAGTAAAAATGAGGCGATACCTTCAAATAAATGGGGATATCTGACTTTGCGGCACGTTTTGACGTAACAGTTACTATCCTTATTCCAATTCGTGCTTAGAAACTCCAAAAACCGTGTTGTACGACATAAAGAAGTTTTGGGATAATGCGCCCCCAAATTTAATCTGGCGGTTTTGCCTTTGCAGACCGGCCTTCGGAGCCACTGATGACCGACTACCTGCTCATTCTGGTAAGCACCATCCTGGTAAACAACTTTGTACTGGTTCAGTTCTTAGGCTTGTGCCCTTTTATGGGCGTGTCGAACAAGCTAGAAACCGCCATTGGCATGGGTGCAGCAACGACCTTCGTGCTGACGTTGGCGTCGGTGTGCAGCTACTTGGTTTACACCTACCTATTGCTACCGTTTGACCTCGCTTACTTAAAAACCATCAGCTTCATTATGGTGATCGCTGTTGTTGTAGGTTTCACTGAATTAGCCATTCGCAAAACCAGCCCTTTGCTCTATCGCGTGCTGGGTATTTTCTTACCGTTGATTACCACCAACTGCGCAGTTTTAGGTGTTGCCCTATTGAATATCAAGCGTGATAACACCTTTGTTGAATCCATTCTTTATGGTTTTGGCGCAGCAGTCGGTTTCTCCTTGGTCATGGTCTTGTTCGCGGCGTTGCGCGAACGTCTTGCAGTGGCCGATGTTCCGACCCCATTTAAAGGCAACGCGATTGCTATGGTCACCGCGGGACTAATGTCATTGGCCTTTATGGGCTTTACTGGCTTAGTCAGTATTTAAGGGAGTATTTAGACGCATTAT
>NZ_JAWUWR010000016.1:0-27658 GCF_034111725.1 Thalassolituus sp.
CGTTAATCGCTTTACTAGGGGCCTTTCTCGCCGCTTTGGCGAAAGTCACGATACGCCGAATGTCGGCCACAGAATCAAGCCAGACCATTGTGTTCTACTTCGGACTGATCGCCGCGATAGTTTCTGCGCCAGGGGCGGCAATGAATTGGCAACCGGTTCCCAACCACATGTGGGGCTGGATCTTATTACTTGGCCTTGTAGCGACAGTTGGGCAACTCCTGTTAACCCGCGCTTACCGAATAGCCCCTACCGGCAAGGTTGGAGTTTATGCCTACAGCGCCGTGCTATATGGCGCCGTCATGGGCTGGTACTTCTGGGATGAGCTGCCCCTATGGACCACATGGTTAGGTGCCACACTCATTGTTAGTGCAGGATTGTTAAACCTCTACCAACCCAAATCTAAGCACAGAGGCTCAATTCAATAGCAAGCAGATAAGTCACTTTAGCTATTGGGCTCATTTAGGACAACTTGAGCTATTTATTTCCATTTACTTAATTATAATGACTTTAAGTTTTAGTTTATGGAATTTAAATCATCTATGTCTCGCATTGATCCGCTTCAGACCTTCGTTGCCGTTGTTCGTACTCGTAACTTTACTTCAGCCGCCGATGCCTTGGGAGTAACACCTTCGGCGGTCAGTAAACAGATCAGTACGCTTGAAGAACGGTTAGGCGTCCGTCTATTAAATAGAACAACGCGCTCTGTTAGCCCAACAGAGGCCGGACAGATGTTCTATCAGCATTGTGAAAACATCTTAGATTCTATCTCTGAAGCAGAAAAACTCGTCACCGATTTCGATGATACCCCCAAGGGGCGACTGCGCATCACCGCCATGTCTAACTTCGGACGCCGCGAGCTAGCACGGATATTTAACGATTTTTCAAATGAATACCCAGATATCAGTTTTGACCTCCACATATCTGACCGTCCCGTAGATATTGTTAAAGAAGGGTTCGACTTTGCTTTACGCATAGGTTCCTTGGAAGATTCTCGCCTTATTGCAAAACCCGTTGCCGAGCAACGTATCGTGATATGTGCATCACCGGAATATCTACAAAAATGGGGGACACCAACCTCACTCGAAGATCTAGCGAATCACCGTATTTTAGTCGTTGCCAATGCAGAGTATGCGCGTATCAACTGGCTGCGCCAGTTTGAAAAAGATCATGGTTTTAGCCTTGCTAGCATAGAGCGCAAGTTAACCGTAAACGATATTGATTTAGTCTATGAAGCCTGTATTGCAGGAATGGGAATCACTGCATTACCGACGTATATCGCCGAACGACATTTGAATAATGGCGAGCTGGTTAGGTTATTTAGCGATATGGATATTCCGGTGCGTACCATCAAGGTAGTGTTCCCACAGAACCGCTACCTTGCTAACAAAAGCCGTGCGTTTTTAGATTTCATCACGGCCTACTTCAGTCACTCGTAACAGGTTTACAAGCGGTTTATTCTTCCATTGCCAATACTTGATCGGGCGCGCAACGCTCATAAAACACCTTGGGGATAGGCGTTATTTTGCGTTCGTCGTAGTCATAAAACACTATGCCTGTTTTAGCGGTCGCTATAACACGATCTTGCGACTCGTTAGTAACCATGTAGATAAAATCGCAGCCATATTTGTTGAAATCGGTAATACCGACCTGAAAGGTTAGATCGTCACCGACAAACGACTGCTGCAAAAAGCTAACCGCGATGTCCGTGACCATAATACCGACGCCGCCTACATTGAATTCACCAAAGTCGTATTTACGCAAATAGCGCAAACGCGCCTCATGTAACAACGACACCATGCGGTCATTACCAAGATGGTTGCCATAGTTAATATCGGATACTCGTACAGCCATGCGAGTAATGAATGTGAACTTATCGGGTAAATCGAGAGTAACGCGTGCCAAAATAGACTCCTTCCCTAGTAGAACTTAGGAATTCCCTACGCTTCTTCACAAAAGTGCGGGAATTATAGTGGTAACAACCAATCCAATAGGTTCTACTAGATGTAGTTGGGCAGTTATTGAATTAGACGTCGATGTTTTTGATATAACAAATAGGTCCAAATCATCTCAGTGTTTGCTATACATAAGCAACACAATGTTGAATGACAATTAATTGGTGCTGGACATACAGCACAAATGGACAACAAAAAGGAATACAATTCAGCCTATGTTTTCCCAAAAACAATATATTTTGCGCCCTCTTTGCACTGGCTTGCTGGCTTTTTTCTCAATGGCGTCGATTGCAACGATTCCAGATATCGCTCCCGGTACTCCATTTACACCGCTTCAACCGGCACAGGAACATGCAGTCACAACCCAACAGATTATGAGCAATTTGTTGCGGGGACATTACGAACGCAAACGCTTGGACAACGCCATGTCATCGCAAGTGCTTGATACGTTGCTCGATGATATCGACAGTACTCGCAGCTACATGCTGGCCAGCGACATTGCAGACTTTGAACAATATCGCACCTCATTAGATGAAGCCCTTAGCCGTGGCAACATGGCACCAGCCTTCTCTATCTACAATCGCTTTGAACAACGTGTAGCAGAACGCCTGTCGTTTTTATTAAACGAGTTGAGCAACCATGTCAAAGACTATAACTATAAACAAGACGAAACCTTAGAACTTGATCGTGAAGATGCCCCATGGGCAACAACAGCGGCTGAACTTGACGAGCTATGGCGTAAACGCCTAAAAAACTCGATTCTCAACCTTAAACTGGCAGGCAAAGAGCAAGATGACATCATCAAACTGCTAACCCGCCGTTATCAAAATCAGCTCAATCGCGTCTATTTATCCAAATCAGAAGACGCTTACCAAACTTTTATGAACGCGGTGACTCGTACATTCGATCCGCACACTCAATATTTTTCTCCGCGTAACTCAGAAAACTTCAATATCAATATGAGCTTATCCCTGCAAGGGATCGGTGCTGTGCTTCAAACTGAAGATGAACACACGAAAGTCGTCCGTTTAGTTCCTGGCGGCCCAGCCGCAAAAGCCAACAACTTGTCGCCTGCGGACAAAATCGTCGGCGTCGGACAAGATGCAGATGGTGAGGTAGTCGATGTAATCGGTTGGCGCTTAGACGAAGTGGTCGATTTAATCCGTGGCGCCAGCGGTACCACAGTTCGCTTAGAGATATTGCCGGCAGATAGTAGCGGCAGCGACAGCAAAGTAATTTCTATCGTACGCGACGAAGTTAAGCTAGAAGAACAGTCAGCACAAAAAGAAGTTATCGAACTGAAAGATGGCGACAAAACTCGCCGTATCGGCGTGATTGATATCCCCACTTTTTACATCGACTTCCAAGGTCGTATGGAAAACCGTCCGGATTACAAAAGCACAACTCGCGATGTGCGTAAGCTCATTACAGAATTAAAAGAAGAAGGCATTGATGGCCTGATAATTGATCTACGCAATAACGGCGGCGGTTCATTAGAAGAAGCTATCGACCTGACTGGGTTATTCATCCCAACAGGTCCTGTGGTTCAGGTACGAGGCATTCGCGACCGGGTTGAAGTACTTCAAGACCAAGACCCAGATGTACTTTACGATGGCCCTATGACTGTTTTGGTTAACCGCTTAAGCGCCTCGGCGTCTGAAATTTTTGCGGGTGCTATCCAAGATTACGGTCGCGGACTAATTGTCGGTGGTCAAACCTTTGGCAAGGGCACAGTTCAATCACTACGCCCGTTGACTCAAGGCCAATTAAAAATCACTCAAGCTAAGTTCTATCGCGTATCCGGCGACAGCACACAGCACCAAGGTGTTATTCCTGACGTGCTGTTCCCTTCGCTATTCGATAAAGAGAAGATCGGTGAAAGCGCTCTAAAGGCAGCTTTACCATGGGATACGATTCAGCCAGCCCGTAAAGCCGGTGTTAACGCTATCCTGCCAATACTGCCGCATTTACGTGAATTACACGATGTTCGCATTGAGCATAATCCAGACTTTTTATTCCTACGCGAACAAAAAGAAATGATTACTGAAATGCGCGATAAAACAGAAGTATCTCTAAACGAAGATGTGCGTAAAAAAGAACGTGAAGCCAATGACGAGCGTCGCCTATCTCTAGAAAATAAGCGTCGTAAAGCCAAAGGCATGGAACTTCTAACTGCACTTGATGATGCCGCAAGTAATGGCGAAGAGACTCCTGTCAAAGCTGAAACAGATAAATCGGACGACACTAAGAAACCAGAAGAGGCAGATGCTATTTTGGAAGAAGCGGGTTATATCCTGCTCGACTACGAGCATATCACTCAAGGCGCAATGACAGCTCAGCGCATAGATAACTAAGCGCACATAGCGTCCATCGAAAATCGTAGCAATAAAAAAACCGGCATAACGCCGGTTTTTTTATTCTGCAATCTCAGATTATTGGCTATTGCACACCAAGAGCTGCGCGTAGCTCATCATCATTAAACAGGTACTGCCATAAACGATCGAGTACCTCGTTCACCCACTTTTCGTTGTATTCTTTAACCGGTGCAGTCGCAACACGGCGACTCTCATTAGCCCCATAAGGCTTAGTAAAGGTTGTAGCGCCATCAATAACCGTCAACTCGAAGCGCATACGCACGCTGCAATCATTCACCATCATGCCGTCGTTACAGCCATAACTGAATTCTTTTACACTTAGCTGCAGTTTCAATGGTTCTAGCGGACTTGCGCCACCGAAACCCAGCTGAGTCAATGAGTTTTGCATGCGAGTCGTCAACACATCTTTTAAGCTATTCTCGCTATTAAGCGGAGAGCTCTCCGCCAATCGACCACCACGACTTCCCAATTCATTCGGCTCAGGTTGACGACCATCCACCATACGATCATCGACGACGCGTACGAGCGCATCACGGCTCAAGTTTAATTGTCCTGCAGTTACTGTCGCTTCTTGATTGAGTTGAATCACTTGGGGCGCGAGTACACACCCGCTCAAACTCAGCGTCAGTGCTGCGCATACGGCTAACTTACGCATTCGGTATGTCCTTCTCTGCTCGTTTAAACACCCAGGTCGTCGCTGTAGACTCTTCATCACTAAAACGATAACCCGCTACATCGAACGCTTTGAGATCATCCGCTCGATCAATTCGTTCCCGAATTTGAAAGGCAGCCATCATGCCACGCGCTTTCTTGGCGTAAAAGCTGATAATCTTGAATTTTCCGTTCTTCTCATCTTTAAACACTGGTGTGATTAATTCACCCGTCAACTGCTTGATCTTCACCGACTTAAAGTATTCGTTAGAAGCAAGATTCACGATCGTTGGCGTCTTCTGTTCTGCCAACAAACCATTCAGAGTTTCTGTGATACTTGTTCCCCAAAAACCATACAAATCTCCCGCTCGATCATTCTTAAAGCGCGTCCCCATTTCCAAGCGATAAGGTTGAATCAAATCTAACGGGCGTAATAACCCATATAAGCCACTTAAAATACGAACATGTTGCTGTGCAAACGTTAAATCTGCTTCGCTAAGGGCGTTGGCATCCAAACCTGTATAAACATCGCCTTTAAAAGCCAATAACGCCGCCTTAGCGTTATCTGATGTAAAAGGCAATTGCCAATCGTGATAGCGTTGCACATTCAACTCTGACAACGCTGGACTTAATTTCATTAATACCCCCAACTCGTCTGGCGAGTAATGACGCAAGCCATCAATCAACAACGCTGATTCATCTAAGAAATCCGGTTGTGTAAAACGCTCTGTCGTCGGTGGCGTATCGAAATCGAGTGTTTTGGCTGGTGAAAGCAAAGTCAGCATGGGTGATACACGTCCTGATAAAACAAGTAAGCGAAACATCATACCGATACAAAAGGGTTAGCCCAAGACAAGGTACCGTATCGCTGCAATAGAAATCATCAATCTCATTGGCAATGAAGCTAGACTGACATTTCGGACCAAGCTCGCCAGTCACCCATGCCAATGAGTCACAAGCTAAATCTGTCAAACTGTATGACAATATTGCGTTGCATCTACAGCGATGAAATGCGCAGAGTTTATGGCTAACGTACACCCAAATAACAAAGGCAATCACTATGGCAAAAGATATTCAGGGACTAGGGCTAGGCTTAGCCAGTCGCTTCGCTGGCAGTGAACTGGCGAAAAAATACGGATTACGCAAACCAGCCGAACGCATGGCTTACTTATGGACCAAAAAAGGCTTTCAATTTGTCGGAAAACTGCAAGCCGATAAAGCCAAGAAGAAAGCAGCTGATCCTTTACTTTTAGCAGCTCCCGCCGCTCATGGGTTGTTCGATCTAACCCTGACCGACGAACAGCAAATGATCAAAGACACTGTTCGTTCTTATGCCGAAGAAGTTGTTCGCGGCTTAGCACATGACGCTAACGAAGCTATGACCCTGCCTGAGAACTACCTTGAAGATATTCAAGCACTCGGGCTTAACTTCTTCTCAGTGCCAGAAGTACTTGGTGGCGCAGCGCAAAGCTATAGCCCTACCACCAGTGCCATTATTGCCGAAGAACTAGCTTGGGGCGATATGAGCTTGGCATTTGCTACCTTAGCACCAGTTGCTGTTGCCAACGCGATTGTGCGCTGGGG
This sequence comes from Thalassolituus sp., assembly GCF_034111725.1. GTDB lineage: Bacteria > Pseudomonadota > Gammaproteobacteria > Pseudomonadales > Oceanobacteraceae > Thalassolituus. Next base: position 6,563 of record NZ_JAWUWR010000016.1, read on the forward strand.
AACGCCTAAACAAAAAGATACTTATTTGCCTAACTACTTGGGCGAAAAACCCGTTAAAGCCGCTATTGCAGTGCAAGAACCCAATGCGTTATTTGATCCTAAGCAATTGTCTACGAAAGCGAAAAAGACTAAACGCGGTTTTGAGATTAGTGGGATTAAAAACCTTCTGCCGTTTGGGGGTGAAGCCGATCTTTATTTAGTTGCAGCTCGGTACAAAAAGCAGCCACGTTTGTTTTTTGTACGCGGAGACAGTGAAGGCGTTAGCTGGAAAGTCTCGCCAGGCATGGGCTTGCGCGCAACGGCTACCGGTACTCTAAAACTCGACAGCGTTCATGTTGATTCTGATGCCATGTTAGGTGATGACACTTTCAACTATCAAGCCTTTATCGATTTAGGTCAGTTACATTGGTGCGCCCTCGCCGTTGGTGCTTGTCAAGCAGCTCTAGACTATCTCATTCCTTATGTGAATGAACGCGAGGCGTTTGGCGAACCTATCAGTCATCGTCAATCAGTAGCCTTTATGGTGGCGAATATCGGCATCGAAATGGAGTCAATGCGCCTGATGACTTGGCGTGCAGCTGCCTTGGCTGAGATGGGCAAGCCTTTCCATCGCGAAGCGTATTTGGCCCACCTTCTTTGTGCAGATAAAGCCATGGAAATTGGAACAAATGCCGTACAGCTGTTAGGTGGACATGGTTTTACCAAAGAGCACCCAGCTGAACGTTGGTATCGTGATTTACGCGTATTAGCATGCGTAAACAGCGGTTTACACCTGTAAGGAGTTGGCAAGATGATTAATTTAGAGAATCCAAAGAAATTCCGTGGCCTAGTTCATCAGGCACGTCAGGTCGCTGAAAACGTATTCCGCCCAGTATCACGTAAGTACGATCGTTCTGAGCATGCTTATCCGGTCGAACTGGATATGCTGGCTGCCATCATGGATGGTATGAATGATGGCACCACAGGAGAAGGCGCCGGCGCAGGCAAACTGAAGCAAGAGAACAAACATAAAGGCGAAGGTGTTCAAAACGGCACTAACCTATCAACCGTTCTAAGCTTAGCTGAGCTGTGCTGGGGCGACGTAGGGTTTTCATTAACTCTGCCGCGTCAAGGCTTAGGTAACGCAGCCATTGCCGCAGTTGCCGACGACGAGCAATTCAAGCGCTTTGGTGGCAAGTGGGCGGCAATGGCTATTACTGAACCTGGCTTTGGCTCAGACTCAGCGGCGGTTCGTACCACAGCGATCAAAGACGGTGATGAGTACATCATAAACGGTGAAAAGATCTATGTGACTGCAGGCGAACGCGCTGATTGCGTTGTTGTTTGGGCCAGCGTCGATCGCTCGTTAGGTCGTGCTGCGATCAAATCTTTTATCGTTGAAAAAGGCACGCCCGGCATGGAAGTTGTACGCCTAGAGAAAAAACTAGGTATCAAAGCGTCCGACACCGCGGCAATTACCTTTACCGACTGCCGAATCCCTGCAAGTAATTTGCTTGGTGATCCGGAAGTAAACGTCGAGAAAGGCTTTGCTGGTGTTATGCAGACGTTCGATAACACCCGCCCTGTGGTAGCTGCAATGGCAATTGGTGTGGCAAAGGCGTCTCTTGATCGCACCCGCGAAATTCTCAAATCGCTGAATATAGATGCGGCCTACAATCGCCCACTAAAAACAAGTACGCAATTGGAAGCCCAGCTTTATCGCTATGAAGCCGAATGGGAAGCCGCTCGTTTACTTACGTTGCGGGCAGCATGGATGGCCGATAATGGTCAGCCAAACTCGATGGAAGCTTCTATGGCCAAGGCCAAAGCAGGACGTGTCGCTAATGCGATTACCCTTGGATGTGTCGAAATGCTTGGTACCTTAGGGTACAGTGAAGACGAACTCTTGGAGAAATGGGCCCGCGATTCAAAGATCCTAGATATCTTCGAAGGCACGCAGCAAATTCAGCAGTTGATTGTTGCCCGTCGATTATTGGGAAAATCATCTGCTCAGCTGAAATAAGTTCGACGGAGGGCTGGTAGCAAAACTGGCCCTCCACGATCCTATAAAAAATATAAAAGGCTGACCCCATGACCGTTTCCGACGTCAACCAATCAGAGGCTAACAGTAAGAACACCATGGCAAGTACACCGGAAAAAAACGTATCTCTCGTTAATATCGCGACCCAAATGATTGGTCAGATTCCCGACCTCCCTGTTATGTTGAAGGGTGTGTTTGAACTCGTTACTTCTAAGCCAGACAAGAAGAAATCGATTGGTTTATTGCTGGAAAAACATGCACGCCAACAACCTGATCATATTGCCGTTCGTTACCAAGATATCACCCTGACCTACGCGCAAATCAATGAACGTGCGAACCAAATGGCGCACTTTTTTGTATCGAAAGGTATCTCCTCTGGCGACACCATTGCAGTGGTGCTAGAAAACCGCCCTGAAACATTAGTGTGTGTTTTTGCTGCCGTTAAACTTGGTGCTATTTGTTCTATGATCAACACATCCCAACGCGGTGAAGTGTTGTTACATAGTTTAAATTTAGTACAGCCAAAACTCATCGTTGTTGGCGAAGAAATGCTAGATAACGTTGGCACTGTCGAATCCGACTTAAGTGATGAAGTCCGCTCTGCGCTTTATTACTTAAGCGATAATGGCAGCGTTGGTTGTCCTAAACACTATAATGATCTCGATGCCGCCTGTGCCAACCAAGCAAAGTCAAACCCGGCTAGCACCGGCGAAGTGCGTATGCATCAACCGTGTTATTACATCTTTACCTCAGGTACGACAGGCTTACCAAAAGCCTCGGTAATGAGCCATTACCGCTGGTTTAAGTCGATGGCAGGCATGGGCTTAGCGTCCATGAAACTGCGCAAATCCGACATCATGTATGTCAGTCTGCCGCTTTATCATAACAACGCCCTAACAGTATCACTGGCCGCCGTTCTTGGTGCCGGTGCCTGCATCGCAATTTCGCGTAAATTCAGCGTATCGCGTTTTTGGGATGAAGTTCGTATGCACAACGCCACCGCGTTTTGCTACATAGGTGAGCTTTGCCGATACCTATTAAATACACCACCCAAAAATACCGATCGTCATCACGATGTGCGAGTTGTCGTTGGTAATGGCTTACGCCCTGATATCTGGATGGAATTTAAAAATCGCTTCGGCATTCATCATATTAATGAATTCTATGGTGCGAGTGAGTGCAATTTAGTATTCACCAACAGTTTTAATCTGGATAAAACGGCCGGTTTTTGCCCTCTTTCATACAATATTGTTGATTACGATATCGAAGAAGATAAGCCGCGTCGTGATGCCGCCGGTTATATGATTCCGATCAAAGCTGGTAAAACCGGATTATTGATTACTGAAGTTAACGACAAACAGCCGTTCGAAGGTTACACCGACGAAGAAGCATCCAATAAAAAGCTTTTCCGCGATGTATTCAAGCTAGGTGACTGTTGGTTCAACACCGGCGACTTGGTCAATAACCAAGGTTGGAAGCACGTATCTTTTGCTGATCGCTTAGGTGATACCTTCCGCTGGAAAGGCGAAAACGTTGCCACCACCGAAATTGAATCGGTATTAATGGAACATGCCGACATTCAACACGCTGTTGTTTACGGTGTTGAAATTCCGCACACAGATGGTCGTGCAGGTATGGCAACCATCACTCCACGAATTCCACTTGATCAGATGGATTGGGACAGCATAACGCGTCATGTACGCGAAAAACTGCCGGCCTATGCCATTCCTTTGTTTCTTCGTATTCGTGAAGAAGAAGAAGTCACTGGAACGTTCAAATACCGTAAGGTGGAATTAAAAGAGGAGGCTTACCATTTAGACAAGGTTGAAGAACCGCTACTGGTATTAACCTCGAAAAATAGTATTTATGAAGTATTAACCAGAGAAATTGAAGCAAAAATTAATAACGCTGAAATTAGTCTGTAGTGAAACGAAGTTTGGGTTCAGAACTGAACTGAACCCAAGCTCAATCTTACTTTTTAGAGCTATCTCTAACTGGCGGAGATACAGGAATTTCAATCCAAAACGTCGTGCTCGCTCCAGGCTCACTGACGTAACCAATACGCCCGCCCAGCAACTTCGCCATCTCTTGGCAAATCGACAATCCCAAGCCTAAACCACTGGCTTGAATTTTAGACTGCTCAAGACGCACAAAGGGTTCAAATACCGCATCATCGCTGCCGTTTTCAATACCAAATCCTGTGTCTCTTACTGCCAACCGGAACCAAGGCTGCCCCGCTTCTTGCAACATCATGCCGCGCACATGTACATGCCCGTTAGCACGATTGTATTTAATAGCATTCGACAAAAAGTTAATTAGAACTTGCTGCATTCTTAAACGCGACTGCCGAATCACCGGCCAGCGGCTATTAGGCTCGATATGAAGACTAATTCCCCTAGCTCGGGCTTGGTGCGTCATTAAGCGCACGCAGTCTTTCGCTAAGGTTTCAGTTGAAAACGCCTCATTCTCTTCAGGCGCTGCATTAGGTTGTAGCATTGCCAATAGTTGATCGGTTAACGCCAACAAATGCTGCCCTGCAAACTCAATCATCTCGACCGATTCAGCCTGCTCGCCAGACAACTCTGTGCGTAATATTTGGCTAAAACCAAGTACGCTGTTCAGTGGCGTACGCAACTCATGACTAAGAGCGGCCAAGAAGGTGCGATTATTCAGTAACTCACCTGTGCTAATGGCTTCAACCAAAACGGCGTAACCTTGCGGAATGACCGACGAGGTTAACGGGCTGATAGTCACTTTCACAGGAATTGGATTAGTACCCGTCAACTTAGTGCTGATGGTATCTGCGGTGTTGCCTAAAGCGATAGGAGTTTGGAAAAAAACTGAAACATGTTGCCCATTACGACAAATATCGCCATACAAGTGCTGCATCGCCACATTTGAGGACTCTACATAACCACTCGCGTCTAAGGTTAAGATTCCGGCGAGTCGGCGATCATCCCCATTGGCACCACTAGGCTTGCGCTTCGGCGGTGATACTTCAGTTTGAGTTTTCATCGGTTTGTCCGATTCTTTAATCATGATGACAGATCCTTTGTCAAGGCGGGCCGTAAGGCGGCTATTACCTAGCTTTTATCGCTATTGAGTAGTTTTTCAATAGTACGGTGGATGACCAAAATGTTCAAATGGGTATGTAGCGCAAGCATACAAAAAAAATAGCAAATAGTACGCATTTTCCATCACTGATTCGCAATCGCTGTCTTGCCGCCAGCCTTGTGCTAGAATGCGCCGCTTTCTGGATCGACGAGGATAGCCTCAAATGACTGTATTAGTTGGAATCATCATGGGCTCTAAAAGCGATTGGCCCACAATGCAACATACCGCCGACATGCTCGACAAACTCGGCATAAGCTATGAAGTCAAAGTCGTGTCTGCTCATCGCACCCCAGACTTACTATTCGACTACGCTAAAACCGCACAATCTCGTGGCATTAAAGTAATTGTCGCTGGCGCTGGCGGTGCTGCTCATCTTCCCGGTATGGCTGCCTCCCAAACGTCGTTACCCGTATTAGGTGTTCCGGTTAAATCACGCGCACTGAATGGCATCGACTCTTTGTTATCAATAGTTCAAATGCCGGGCGGCGTTGCCGTCGGTACACTGGCCATTGGTGATGCTGGAGCCAAAAATGCGGGGCTACTTGCCGCGCAAATATTAGCCACCAGCGATGATGCCTTGTTAGCTCGCATTGACGCTTTCCGCGCAGAACAAACCGACAGTGTTTTGGCCCAGCCAGATCCGCGAATCGAGTCGTAATTAAACGGCCACTGTGTGGCAGTTGGATGAATACAGGATAAATAATGAAAGTAGGTATCTTAGGTAACGGCCAACTTGGCCAAATGCTATCTGACAGCATCAAAGATCTGACAGACATTGAGGTTTCGTTATACGACCTGCGCGCGCACGATGATGCCGCTCTGGCGGAATTCGTTGCTAATGTGGATGTAGTTTCCTACGAAACTGAAAACATTCCTGCGGTTATTGTTGGTCAGCTTGAGGGGATTGCAGATAAGCTTTACCCGAGCCTGACGGCATTAAAAACCTTCCAAAACCGCTTACTTGAAAAGAATGCATTGCGGGCAGCAGGCATTGATACCGCCGATTTCTGCGCTGTAAATTCGCTTGAAGATTTGCAACAAGCCATCGTGACACTTGGTCTCCCTATCGTGTTGAAGACCACCACAGAAGGCTACGATGGCAAAGGCCAATATGTTCTGCGTGCGCCAACCGATGCAGACCCCGCTTGGGCAAGTATTGGTAATCGCGAACTGATTGCTGAAGCCTTTGTACCTTTCTTGCGTGAGACGTCTGTTATTGCTAGCCGTGATCGCAAAGGCAACATGGTCGTTTGGCCGATGACAGAAAATATTCATCACGAGGGCATCCTGCGTTACAGCCTCTATCCAGCTGTCGGTTTAAGCGCCGAAAAAGCGGCTCAAGCTGAACGCTATATTCGTCAGTTAGCGGATAGCTTGGATTATGTTGGAACCATCACCTTAGAATTGTTCGAGACCGAAAAAGGCTTAGTCGCTAACGAAGTGGCTCCTCGCGTCCACAATTCTGGCCACTGGTCGATAGAAGGCGCAGACACCAGCCAATTCCGTAATCACATGCTGGCAATTACTGGCCGAGATTTAGGCGCAACACGCGCGCGTCACAACGCTATTGCTATGCTCAACGTCATCAGCGATGAAGAACCCGCCGTTGCTGCAGAGAATATCGCCAATGCGTTCCGTCACTCATATAGCAAAGAAGCGCGTCCTGCCCGCAAACTCGGCCATGTGACTGTTGTGGCCGATGATGAAGCTCAACGCGACGCCACCATTACGCAACTCGGTGCTCTTATCCCTGCTGGCGTTTGGCCACCAAAACACTAAGCGAGCGAACTATGGCAAAGTCTTTACAAGAACAATTGCTCGCAGCGGGATTGGCCGATAAACAAAAAGCCAAAAAAGCTGCGAAAGAAATGAAAAAGCAGGAACACCTGCAACGCACTGGCCAAGACAATCAATTGGATGATGTTAAAGCCAAAGCCGAAGTCGCGCGTAAAGAAAAAGCGGAACGTGATCGCGAATTAAACCGTCAACGCGAAGAAGAAGCTCGCCTAAAAGCGATTGCCGCACAAGTGCGCCAGCTAGTGACCAATAATGCCATTGCTGCACAATATGGTGATATTAAATATCAGTTTGTCGATGGCACTAAGGTTAAGCATATTTATGTCGACCAAGCGGTATGGGATCGCCTCTCCCGTGGTCAACTTGCCATTATCGCCCACGGCAACAGCTACGCCGTTATTCCAGTACCAGTAGCGGATAAAATCCGAGAACGTGCCGACAACCTGTTCATCTTAGTTGCTGATAAAAAAGCCGACGTACTGGCGGAGGATGATCCATACGCCGCGTATCAAATTCCAGATGATTTGATGTGGTAACTCGTCCGTTAGCGTACTTTTGCAGAGAATAAGGCGACGCAGCCTTGCACTTGCAGAGTTACCTTATCGAAACGCTGTTCTAGAGCTTGTTTTAACTCCAAAAGGGTATCTTCTGAATTCGAGAAGATACCCTTTTTGTTATACAAACCCATCAGCTTTTTCGCCATCCAATTTCTCGGCACATCACCCTGTAAAATCGTAGAACCAAATACGGTTGCACCAGAGTTCATAAGTGGAATTAGATGATCAAATGCGATCGCTTTTTCACTAATAGATCCAGGTACACAGTGAAATAAGTAATTAATGCCTAATGAATCAAACGGCTTAATCACGGCAGTCATTGGCTCAAGAACATTTTGCCGATAAGTCTCGGGAGAATAACGTGCGATACGCCCTGATGCATACGCTAGAGTACTTTCGTTCAAATCCATCAAAGCCACCCGTGGCGTAGCTACCGGAAACTGGCAATGATCGGGAAAATAACCACTGCCAACACCAACATCTAAATGGTTCGCCGTAACATGAGCATTGTAGTGCGCTTCAATCAGTGGCGTCGGACACTTCCAAATATAACGATTAGATATCCCCAAAACGATAAAATCATAAAGCGATAATGTTTTAGATGTATAAACGGCCTGCCCTGCGAGCACTTGGTCTTGAGTAGGAGTCATAGATACTGTCCCTGTTTCTAGATAGTAAGATTTTTATTCTGGAAGTAAGCATAAACATTACACGCTCGGCATAGCAAGACGTCACTTAAGAAATGCCCCTCCTCCTAGCGGATTCGTTTTATGACAGCTCATCCACTGACTCGGGAAAGTGCATTAATGGCGCAAGTGAAGGTTTATATTGTTCGATCTCCTCACGACTCAATCCCTTAAGTTCATACGGAAATACTAACCAATCATTAGTTTCATAGAGATAAAAGTCCGGAGATAAATTCGTGCGATTCAAACTAGGGCGTCGATATAAGGTCGCGATTCTCACCTGCTCTGGCATATTCAGTTTCAACTTACTTTCTAACCGTTGAATAACAGCATTGACGTTGTAGCCGGTGCTAAAAACATCATCGACGATAAGCAAGTTGTCTTCGGCATTTAAGCGTTCAATTAAATACTGAGTGCCGTGGACCCGAATTTCTTGCGGCGCATTAACCATGCTTTGATACGCCGGCTGGCCGCGATAGGACGTTCGTAACGCAATATGATCGGTCTTCACTCCTAGTGTTTGCAGACACTCTTGCACATAAATGCCAACCGAACTGCCGCCACGCCACAGACCGACAATGCAGGTGGGGCGAAAATCACTACGGAAAATTTCTACCCCTAAGCGGAAAGAGTCCTCAATGACCGCTTGTTCCGCGATAAATTGCTTCTGCATCACCTTTCCTCTTGTTAACCAAACCAGGTACAGGCTATGTTAACACTTGACCGATTGGTCAGATAATAACTTTGGCAGCTCTGCTGGGTAAACAGGAGATCGACATGAGTGACAAGCAATACCTCAGCGCGCAAGGGCTGCTCGAAGACTCATGGAAACTAGCTGAGCAAATACTTAAATCTGACTTTCGGCCAACCTTCATGATCGCCGTATGGCGTGGCGGCGTACCCATCGGCATCGCGGTACAGGAATATCTCAGCTATCACGGCATTGATACCGATAACATCGCCATTCGCACCTCGTCCTATCAAGGTATAGATCAACAAGCGCGGCAAGTAGCTGTGCATGGCCTCGGCTATTTAGTAAAAAATATTCAACACTCTGATAGCTTGCTGATCGTCGACGATGTATTCGACAGTGGTCGTTCCATCGAAGCCATAGTCAATGAGTTGACCCGCCTAGCTCGCCGCAATACACCACACGATATTCGCATTGCAGTTCCTTACTTCAAGCCAGCGCGAAATCGCACCGACCGAGTGCCCGACTACTATCTCTATGAAACCGAAGCTTGGCTTAAATACCCTCATTCATTAGAAGGACTAAGTAGCGAAGAAATCCGCGCCAATCGACCCGAACTCTTCAACATCATCAAAGACTGCTTACCTCAGGTAGAAAAAACGTAAGCCTGAAAGCTAATAGCTGCTTAGTGAAATTACAGCAGACTCTCGGTCTAATTTCATGCATCAAGATTTAGCTGTTACAAAATAAAATCACTTTTTTGCATCCATTCATTTTGGCCCGTCGTAACTAAAGCAAAGGCTCAACACGAGCACTCTTTAATCGACCCCGGCTGCTACTTCATTTGTAGCGTATTAATGATGTATAGGAAGCAAATACATGAAAACAACGACAAGTACCCTAATTACAAAACAAATGACGCTACCACGCCTTTCTCTGTTGGCTCTGGGCATACTAGGCCTAACCGCTTGTGGTGGTAACGCTGGTAGCCGTGGGGCTATGGGTGAGATGGGGAGCACAGGCGAAACCGGTGCTAAAGGTAATGATGGTGCTGTAGGTTTTGCTCAAACGAATTTTCTGCGTGCTAACAACGGCAGTGATAATGCCGGTAGCCTTGATACCATCAATCAAAATGCAACGGTATACAAAACCTTCACTACAGGTGCGAATGAAGGCTTAGAACTCGACAAAGCTGGCAACCTCTATCAAGCAGCCGACCTTACCGACAGCAGTATTCGCATGGTCTGTGGAATAAATCAGCGCATGCAAAATGGTATGTATAGCAGTGCATACGATCGAGAATTACTGGGTTCTAATACCGGTTTAGCAAACCCGAAAGGAATCGCTATTGCGCACGAAGCGGGCTACTTATTTGTGGCGAACTTTAACGGCACACAAATCAGCGTATTTGGCTCTGCGGCAGCTGGCGACGTTGCCCCAATCGCGGTCACGACCCTTGCCGTTAAACCTTGGGATTTAGTCTACGATGAAGCAAATGACCGTCTCTTTATTGCGTTAGTCGACGGAACGATTGCTGTATATGACGACTACCAAGCGAATGGCTTTACAGCTTCTTCTGCAGATCGAATCATTACCCCATCTGATAGCACATCGACTAAAATTTCAGTGAACACACACGGTATCGTATACGACGCTGCTGGTGATCGTTTGGTAGTGAGCGATGTTGGTAGTGCGGCTGACGCAACTGACGGCGCTATTTTTGTTATTTCAAACGCATCAACTGCCGATGGTGCTGTGACGGTTGATCGCTCAATCGCTGGCCCTGCTTCTATGCTTGGTAACCCAGTTGATATCGTATTAACCGGCACTGATCTTCGCGTCGCAGAGAAATCAAACGATGCGATTTTAGTATTCAGTAATATTTTCTCTGGTGCCAGTGGCGACATTGCTCCAGATTTAGTCACCGCCAGTACAAAGCCTGAATCATTGGTAGAAATTAAAGCGAGTGCGATGCAGCCCGACGTATCCGACACCATTTCACCAGCCCTCATTCGTGGTGTAGCAGCAAGCAGCAACAGCGTCGAAGTGACCCGCTTTACTTCAACGCTCAGCGCCGAAACCGCAAGTTTCGACGGCATTGCAACCATTGAAAGTGTCACGTTCGATCTTATGGGCGATGCCTACGCTACTTTTGGTGATGGCACCAATGGTGGGATTGCTATCGCTAACCGCGTCGCAACCTCACGCAATGGCGAAACCTACACCGATGCTCGTGATCGCCAAATCACAGGAGCTTCGACGCAACTGGTTGATCCAAAAGGCTTGGATGTAGATACCGAAAATGGCTTAATTTTTGTTGCTGATTTCGGCGTAGCATCTTCAGCCGTTCTAGTTTATTCAACCTGTGCAAGTGGCGATGCTACACCTTTATTATCGTTACAAGCCACCGGCGCAATTAAGCCGTGGGATGTAGATTACGACAACGAAAGTGACACCGCTTATGTTGCATTAACGAATGGCACCGTCGCTGTATTCGAAAACGTCACTCAGCAAATGATGGCAGGCACGACGGAAATTACTGCAGAAACTCGACTGATTACACCGGCAATTAGTGGCGTCGCGGTCAGTGCTCCTACAAACTTGCACGGCATCGACTTCGATCCAGTCAGTGATTCTCTATTAGTGTCTGATGTAGGTTCTGCAGGTGATGGTACCGACGGTAAACTTTACGTGCTTCCTGCTGCAAGCTCAGCCAGCGGCTTAACCGACATAACCGTTAATATCGCAGGCCCTTCTAGCAACTTAGGAAATCCAGTGGACGTTATGTTCGATGGCAGCAATCTTTATGTTGCTGAAAAATCGAACTCACTGATCATGCGCTTTGATAATGTTTTACAAAGTGCCGGTGGAGATATTGCACCGACTTGGTCAATTAGTTACTCAGCAGCAGAGAGCGTGGCGCTGATTCCAAATTATTTGGCTAAATAATTCAACCTTAAAACTCGCAGCTGGGGCTCTCCTGCCTGCTGCGAGTTTTATCCTCGGCTTTCTCCGTCTTTCCTCGTCTTACCTTCGTGAGACTATCTGCTCTTCCCGAGATCACGCTAGCTTCCACCTAACTGACCTATATCATTCCTATTCAGGCATAAAGCTTCTATGGTGGTGTTCCTACGTTACGGAAGAATGCTATGAAATCCGCATTAATCATTGGGGGCATTGTCCTTGCCGTTATTGCGGCCGTTAGCCTTTGGCCTCAAACACCGATTGCTGTTACCACCACAACCGTACAAATGGGCACCGTAGAGTCACTGGTATCCAATACCCGCTCAGGAACGATTCAGGCCTGTTTACGCTCGCATTTATCACTTACCCAAGGTGGGCAGGTGAATCAGTTATTAGTGCAGCAAGGCGATAAGGTCGTCGCGGGGCAATTACTCATGACCTTATGGAATGATGATATCAAGGCCGGCCTTGCACAGGCGCAGGCACAAGTAGCCATAGCGCAATCAAACAAAGCATCGCGCTGCCGCCAAGCCGAGTCCGATTTACGTGATGCCAAACGCCTGCGCGACTTACGCAAAAAGAATATGGCATCGGAAGAACAACTGGATCGCTCCAATACCGTTGCCGACATCAGTCGTTTCGCCTGCGAGCAGCAGGATGCACAAATTCAGCAAGCGCAATCGGCTCTCAATTTACAACAAGCTCGCCTAGCACAAACTGAATTACGCGCTCCGTTCGCCGGAATTATTGCCGAAGTTAACGGCGAAGTTGGCGAATATGCCACGCCCTCGCCTCCGGGAGTTGCCACCCCACCAGCGATTGATCTCATTAACCAAGAATGCCTCTATGTGCGTGCGCCAATTGATGAAGTGGACGCAGCGCAAGTTAAAATCGGCATGGAGACTCGGGTTACCCTAGATGCGTTCCAAGATCAAACATTCACAGGGCTTGTTAGCCGGATTGCACCCTATGTTCAAGATCTTGAAAAACAAGCACGTACTGTCGATGTCGACGTCACCCTTAGTAGCTTGCCACAAGATATCGACCTACTTATTGGTTACAGCGCTGATATCGAAGTCATTACCGCATCGCGTGATAACGTTGTGCGCATTCCTACCGAATTATTGCTGGAAGGCAACAAAGTACTAACGGTGCAGAACGACGCCATTGCAGAAGTGCCATTAACCCTTGGTTTAACCAACTGGACGTGGAGCGAAGTGACCGCCGGAATCAAGGCTGGTGATGCTGTGATTAGTAGTTTGGACATTCCCGATTTAAACCCAGGAATCAAAGTAAAAATTACACCAGCAAGCGACTCTGGAATAACAAAAGATGATTGATGTTAAAGGTGTTCATCGCACTTTTATTCTTGGCGATCAACCCGTTCACGCGCTTAATGATATTCACCTGCATATTGATAAAGGCGAGTACATCTCCGTGATGGGGCCGTCTGGCTCAGGGAAATCGACGCTACTCAATATGTTGGGGTTACTCGATGTACCAGACGATGGCGAATATTGGTTAGCAGGTAAAAATACCGTACCTATGAGCGAAGAACAGCGTGCCGCTTTTCGCCGCGATCATATTGGTTTTGTTTTTCAGTCGTATCATTTAATTCCACGCTTAAGCGCACGCGAAAATATCGAACTCCCACTCATGCTAGCTGGCATAGCACCTAGCGAGCGCCGCCGCCGCATTGAACCCGTCCTCAAACGTTTAGGTTTATTGGATCGCGCCGATCACAAACCCGAACAGTTATCTGGCGGCCAACGCCAACGTGTTGCTATTGGGCGGGCAACGATTATGAATGCCCCACTGCTGCTAGCCGACGAACCAACAGGTAACCTTGATAGCCAAGCCGGTGAAGAAGTAGTGAATTTATTAGAAGAATTAAATCACAACGGCACCACCCTAATCGTCGTAACCCACGATACCGATCTCGGTTTACGTGCTGGCCGCAGAATTCGCATGGTCGATGGTGGTATTGTTGAGGACAATCGCGCGTGATGACCCTGCGTGATCAAATCGGCTTTAGCCTTATCGCCATCACGCGACAACGCTTTCGCACCATAATGCAATTGGTGGCGATGGCCATCGGTGTATTAGCAGTCGTGCTATTAACTGGCCTAGGAGAAGGCGGTCGCCAATACGTATTAACCGAATTTTCATCCCTCGGCAAAGACACCATTCTTTTGCTGCCGGGACGCAAAGAAACCAGCGGCGGCATGCCACCCCTCAGCGGCGAAGGCACACGCGATATCACCCTTGATGATGCCACCAGTTTACTGCGTTTACGCAATGTCGAGCGCATCGCGCCTTTAGTCGTCGGAAACACCAGTATCAGCGCCGGTAACCGTAGCCGCGAATCGCTAATTATTGGCACCAATGCCGCCTTCTTTGCGGTACGAAAACTCGAAGTTCGCCAAGGAAAAATATTAGCCGACATTCCTTTAAATCAAACCCAACCCGACTGCGTAATCGGCGCGCAATTAAAGCACGAATTATTTGGCCCACGCATAGCGATTGGCCAATGGTTAAAGCTTTCACAATACCGCTGTCGGGTGATCGGTATTCTTGCCGACACCGGCACAGGGCTTGGCATTAATATGAGCGACGCATTGATTATTCCTGTTGCTAATGCCATGCAATTATTTAATACCGAAGGTTTATTTCGCGTAATGATTGATGTGCGCTCAGTGCAAGCAATACCCGCACTAATTTCTAACATTGAACAACAAATGACGATGCTGCATGACGGCCAACTCGACGTTACCGTGACAACACCCGATTCTCTTCTCGCCGCCTTCGATAATATTCTACTGGTACTTACTTTCGCCATCGCCGGTATCGGCGGCATCAGCCTTATCGTTGCCGGTGTTCTGATTATGAATATGACCGTCATTAGCGTATCGCAACGCAGCTCAGAAATTGGCTTATTAAAAGCACTCGGGGCGTCGAGCCACGAAGTGAAAATACTATTTATTACAGAAGCTTCAATGCTCTCTGTATGTGGTGCCGCGCTTGGACTAGCCACTGCCGAAGCCTGCCTCTGGCTAGCGCGCCAACAATTTCCAGACGTGCCCTTTCATGCCCCATGGTGGGCAAGTGCAACCGCCGTTGGTGTTGCCGCCGGGACTGGGCTTTTATTCGCGTGGCTACCGGCCCGACGCGCTGCCGCTCAAGCACCCGTGCTGGCATTGCAAAAACGCGGGGGTAAATAGCGATGCGCTGGCTTGATTGGCTGCGACTGGTGCTTTCATCCGTATTAGCGAGCCCACTTAAAAGTTTATTAACCGCTCTGGGGATTGCCATAGGCATAGCCGCAGTAACGCTTCTGACCTCAATGGGTGAAGGTGTACGCCACTACGTACTTGATAACTTCTCGCAATTTGGTACCCGTATTATTGCCATTAGCCCAGGTAAGACCGAAACCTCAGGGATGGGCAGCCTTATTAGTTCGGTGCGCTTACTCACCATGGACGACCTTCGCCTGCTGGAAAACCTACCGGGGGCCGAGCATGTAGTGGCCAACGTACAAGGCTCTGGCCCTATTCGCCATGGAGAAAAAGTACGCAACACCACAATCTATGGAACCACCCCAAGCATGGTAAAAGCATGGGATTTTAAAGTGGCCAGCGGACGCTTTTTACCCGATAACCACCGCCAAAACTCTCCCGCTTACGCCGTGCTAGGCCACAAAGTAAAAACTGAATTATTTACGACCAGCAATCCGTTAGGCGAAATTATTCGCGTAGGCGGACAACGCTATCGCGTGATTGGTGTAATGCAAGAAAAAGGCTCAATGCTAGGATTTGATCTCGACGACATGGTCTATATCCCCGCCGATAGAGCACTTAGCTTATTTGATCGTGAAGGCCTGATGGAAATTGATGTCGTGTTTTCAGCCGCCACCACCTCAGACCGAATGGCCAGCTTAATAAAACAACGCTTGATAGCCCGCCACGGCCAAGAGGACTTTACCTTAGTCACCCAAGACGAAATGCTCGCCAGCTTAAACCGTATTTTATCTATGCTAACCCTCGGCATAGCCGCGCTGGGATCGATCTCACTCATTGTCGGCGGCGTTGGAATATTTACCGTCATGACCACCAACCTAGCCGACCGTATTCCCGAAATAGGCTTACTACGCGCCATTGGTACGTCACGACGCCAATTACTGGGAATATTTGTTGGTGAAGCAATCGCGCTTTCGCTATTAGGTGGTTTAGCCGGAATGGGCTTTGCCCTACTTGTGCTCGCCATACTGAGTATCGCCCTACCCGAGTTTCCGATGACACCCAACGTCATCTACCTTTTCAGCGCCTTGATTAGCTCGGTAATCATTGGATTGATTGCAGGGATAAGGCCTGCTTGGCAAGCCTCGAAGCTCAGCCCAGTGGTGGCGCTAAGGGATGAATAAAGCTTGAGTGTTTTTTGAACTCATTTGTAGATTCTCCGAACCTCAGCAGTAAGAGCTTCCTTTGCACCAGACTCAAGAAGTCGACCATGAGCAGCAACAATAGCATCAAAATCGAGAGCTAATAATTTTTCAAAGTCAGACTTGAGTGATCCGCCTTTAGGTGTCACGCCTTTAAGCCACGGCGGACCAATATTCACTCCGATTTTAAAGCCAAGCAGTTTAAAGGCAATTTTAGTAAACCAAGTAAAATAGCTCCAATCCGCTTGATATTGCACGCTATCGGTTGTGATCAGAAGCTTATTATCTTTAAGAAATAAAGCCGCTTCAGGGTTTTTAGCAGACTCAAAAATAAAAAATTCTGAATTTGGAAATGGGCTAACTGAGTTTGTCGTTATCAATTGAGTTGCTTTCGGCTGAGGGTAAGTAACCTGCCCTGCTTGCGCCCAGAATTCGCACGGATACCGATCTAAATAAAATGCATCATCAAGCCCATGGAAGTCGCCAAGTCTCATAATGTGTTTGACGTCACCAAGCTGATCTAAACTAGAAAGCCCTTCTTCGCTCATACGAACAGGATTGATTAATGTTAATTCTTGCCCGCTCTTGAGAATGACCATATTTCGATTCATTCGCATCCCCGGCCCCATTTTTATACTGCCGTGTAAAAGATAGACTCCCGGATACAAGCTAACTATTTCATCGTGAGGGTAAGATTGTGGATACATCACTCTTCCTTAATTTTTTGTATTTGAATATTTCATTAAATTTCGAACAATAAATTGGCCAAACTGCACATAATTATTAAGTGCCAGAAGCATGAAAGAAGCTGCGAAGGCTAATAGTTGTGAAAACAGAATCATTTAGCAACTAATATCGCATACGAAATATCACTCCAGAAAATCTAAGATACACTCAAAGTAAGCAATTTTCACGAATCGAAAAAACCTAAAGTATCCGCAATTGCTAAGAAAATCATCATTACTCCCGATATTGTTAACAACCAATAAAATATTGCAGCTAAAATACGATCTGACAGGTTTGTTTGATCATGCAGTAGCTCCGAATTAGCGTACAAGAAAGATAATGGAGTATTTTCAAGCTTTTTACTTAGTTTACGAGGTATAGAGAGAGACTGGGCTACATTAATAATATCCCACCCACTAACATACTCAAATCCTAGCTTATCCTTAGTTTTAGGATTTTTTCTAAGTTTTCGCACTGTTATTTGCCCAAAAAGCACATAAAATATAGCTGCAAAAAAACCTATTACGCAAGCAATCGCTAGAAGTTGAGAAAGTAAACTCATTCTATTTAATCCCGTTCATAATTCGATCATACCAGTCGCCACCATTTTCCTTAACTTGACCATTAATCCACATTGATGCGCCCGCAGCAGAAGCTGCAACAGCGGCACCACCCACTAGTAGACCGACCCATCCAACCGGAGTGGCCACTATAAGTAAAGTTAACGCTGCGACCCCGGCGTTGACTGCAACGGTCCCTGCAATAGCACTAGCAGCAAAACTACTCGACTCAACAAATAGTTCGCGTTCCCAATTATCATCGGCTTGATAGCTACTATGGATATTACCAGCGCGACTACCAAAATCGATAACAGCAAGTCCATTACCTAGGACTTTAGCGTACTTGGTAAATTTCACTAGATTATTAGCTTGAACCTGACTCGTGACATTTAGTTTGGCAACATTACGGCTACTTTCTGCAATATTCGTCGCTCTTTCAACATTGGTCAGCGGAACACCACGGCGTGCTTTTACTTGCGCAGTAACCATTTTTAATTCATTACGGAACTGACTCTGCATCTTCTCAAATGCAACCTGCGCCTTTTGCTTCATAGCGGCTTTCATTGGCGACTTGGAGACAATCGCCTGGCGATATTCCATTAAAGCTGCTTGATAATCTTTCACAGAACCTGCAAACCCACCCAATCGATTAGCATAGACACTTGTCGAAGCGCCCATGAGGCCAATATTGTACTCTTTAAGCTTTTCGGTGATTTCAGCCAATGCCACGATATTGTCGCCACCGTACGACAAAGAGAGATTGGTTAGTTCTTTCGCTACGGGTGCAGGAGAGAGTTGAGCGAGAATACTTCGGCTAGCACCTGATTGGTCGTTACCAATAACATATGGCGTGTTAGCGGCCATAATTGTTGGTTTTAAGCAGCTAAAGGCCGATATTTGATCAATTTCAATACCGCATTGAAGTTGAAAGTTTTGAGGGCTTAACGATTGATTGCAAAGCAGAATCTCACTCATTTTAAAATCCATTTTGTAAATAATGACGTTACTGTCTTTTGAAACTTCGAGTTTATTAACTACAGGTGACACTTACAAGAAATCTATCACTGAATTTCACTACTATGCCCGCAGCAAACCAAATTCAGAGCAAGCGTTCAACGTTAGATCTTACCTTCAGGGGCGCGGTTACTGGCAAGGCACTATAAAATCAACATGGTAATGCTCGTCATGCCTAACCCATGAGCGCTTTGTGGAAAACTGAATATTGTCTTTCAGATATACACCATATTTCGTTTTGAAAAGATTTGGCTGAAGTTCAGGCGCAAAGATCACACGCCATATATCGTAACCAAGCTTTTTAGCTTCACTATGTAATGCCACTATATGTGCGGCCATTGCCTCGTAATCTATTTTGAAACCTTCATAGTGACCACTGTTATCAAACTCAATGTTGTAACCAAATTTATTGAAAAGGTTGGTAGGCAAATGCACTGATTCACCTATCGAATTAACAACAGGAACCATGAAGTCTACAGAAAGGCCATTACGATGGGTTTTATGTGGCGAGAACTGGCCTCCGTCTTTAAACCCAGTTTCAGCATATTTATAAACCTTGTTTGGCTGCTCGCGCTCCAAATCGGAATACGCCGCAACAATGATGTTATACACCGAAGAATGCACATACGTCCTTCCGGCTAGCCGAGCTACATTGCTATAACTCTCAAAGTTATTACCTTCACTAGGCAATTGAACGCCATTCTCAAGTGAACCATTTGATGTCGTTCCGTGGCAAATACTGTCGCTCGCAGAAGCGTAGCTCGCCGTTATCGAGAGGATTAGAAGTGCGAGTATTGGAAATAGATGTCTCATAATTTTTATCACTTATTTTTTACCGCCACCAAAAACAACCAAACGCCAAAAACGATCACAGCGCTCGCTATTACTGCAATAAACGTCAGTACCTCGCCCAATACTAGGCTACCCATAACGGTTGCTATTACAGGTACCAATAACTGCAACTGCGCGGCTTTTTGTACGCCAATTAACGGTAACACTCGATACCACAAGTAATAGCCAACGCCAGACGTTAATGCGCCAGAAGTAACAGCCAAAAAGAAAGCGTTAGAAAACCAGTCGATATCGAATGACTGCCCGAATGGAATGCTTAATACAAAAAACAAACCCAACATCAACAGAGTTGCAGCAACAAACGCAGAGCTAACATCAACAAGTGGTGCGACCGAGCCCCTGCCTAATAATACAAACATGGCCCAGCCCATTGCTGCTAACAGCATCAGACCCGCGTAGCCGATATAAGTGCCGTCGGCATTCGGTAACAGCAGTAATGCCAAACCGGCAATCGCAATCAAAGCGCCGAGCACCTGTTGTTTATTGAGTCGTTGACCGGAAAACCGTGCAACCAATAGCAGCATTAATTGCACAGCAACAAACAAAATAAAGGCACCGACACCGGTATCGAGTTGAACGTAAGCCAACGAAAACATTAGCGCATACAGCAGCAAGCTCGCACCCAACAACCAGAATCGGCGAGAACTAAAGGGCAGCAACCTCAAACGAGGAATAGACGGCAAGCAATACAACAAGCCAACCAGAGTCACCGCCCCGCTGAATAAACGCAACACGGTAAACACGATAGGATCGTAATGAAATACCAGCAATGCCCAGCGGCACAGCAGCGAATTGGCCGCAAAAGCAATAAATACGACGGCGACCAAACCAAGCGACGGTACTGAGTTATTCATTGATTACCTTAAAATATCTGATCACCGTTTAGTACCGAGAGTACCTCCTCAAAGCGCAGCCCTGCTAGACCTAGCCTATCGCGAATAATACCGAGCACTGGGGCAACCAGCACTACATCTTTGCCAACAAGGTGATATTTGGTAAATTCATACAGAGAATTCATAAAGGTTAATGTTTTTTGATATGGAAAATAGTGCATAAGTTTTTGGAATTGGTGAATAGTTCTACGGACAATCTCTAAATATTTATTGATTGTGATGCGCTAAAACGGGGGAAGATCAAGCGTCAACTAGACAAGCTTGTTAGCTCTCGGGGCTCCCAAACAGAGCCAAAGCAAGGGCTTCAATTTCCTTGCTCATGGCTAGTTTTGTTCTCCATTTTTTAGGGATAGACTCCACACCATAATAAGCTCCCGATATCTGCCCACAAACTGCAGCGGTTGTATCTGCATCGTTACCTAAGTTTGCCAAACGTATACGCGTATACCGCGTATACGGACAGTCATCCTAAGATGAATGCCTGATTGATCAGGAACGTCAATACCGCTAGTTTGAAAATACGAAGCAAGCCGCAGGAGGCTAGGATGCCTAAACAGCATCCTAAGATGGACAGTCATCCTAAGATGAATGCCTGATTGATCAGGAACGTCAATACCGCTAGTTTGAAAATACGAAGCAAGCCGCAGGAGGCTAGGATGCCTAAACCAAGAAAAGAACTCATATCACTCGAAGCCACACCCTACTACCACTGTGTTTCGCGCTGTGTAAGGCGTGCATTCTTATGTGGAACAGACAACGAAGGCCGTAGTTTTGAACATAGACG
>NZ_JAWUWR010000017.1:0-21462 GCF_034111725.1 Thalassolituus sp.
GGTAACGTCCATTTTATTATCGAAAATTGTTCGGGTAGGTATCACCAATGGATCTCCCATCGGATTGTATGGATTAGGCACGACTTGATAGGCACCATATTCATAACTAGCAGCGTTACTGTAGTCGTTATAGAAGGCCGAAATATCAAAAGAGGTTGTTTCGGTTGGCTGTATCCGGAATCCCAATTCATACGCAGTTAGATATTCCGATTCAAAATTTCCATCGGCATCATTGGATAGACTAATGGGATCAACTCCAGGCAATATTATTACGCCAGTAGCTATAGAACCGCGCTGTTCAATTGCGGAAGGAGTGCGTGCTGCGCGGGAAATCGATCCCCACAAGGTCATACCCGGTTCGGGAATCCATAGTAGTTTTATACTTGGTTGAATCTCAATACCAGTGAAGTCTGTCCGTTCGAATTTACTACCAATCGTGAGGCGTAGCTCTTCTTCGATCAATGCAATTTCATCTTGTACGAATGCACTGACGAGAGCGCTAGTTTTTTCGGTCGAGTCGTGAAAACTAACAACATCAGAATTTACGTAGTGGTCATCAATTCGACGATAGCCGAGACCCCAAACAATATCATGGCGATTATAACCGCTGTAGCGATGTTGGAAGTCGACATCGAAGGTATCTTTTTCTTGCTCTAAAATATATTCACTGCGTTTAGTATGATCATAGTATATCTGCAAGCTTGCCTGTGAATTGGCATTTATTTGTTGATTTAATCGTCCAAGCAGATTATGACCACTAGTGTATATGTCGTCTTTGGTATTGAATAAACGATAAGGGGTAACAGGATCTGGTGGATTATTAGCTGGATTGTATGGATCTAAGTAGATGTTATCTAAGGTCTGACTTAGTAAATTAGAGTAGACATCTCCTTGTACAGTCCATGTGTCACTTTTTTGACCACCATCAACACGAAATCCAGCTTGGCGAGTTTGCCAATCATCATTCGCACTGGCATCAATATCCGGAGCATAGCTTGAATCGCGGTTGGCGTATTTTAGATAAGTGCGGGCAGTCACATCATCATTAATGCGCATGCCATGACGCAGTTGTGCAATGACTTTTTCTTCATTACCAGCACTGACTTGCACTAGTGAGCCTTGAGTATCGGATGCCTCTTTCGTGATAATGTTTATTACACCGTTTACAGCGTTGGCTCCCCACAACGTAGCGCCCGGACCACGGATTACTTCAATACGATCAACATCCTCTAAGAGCGTATCCTGATCTTCCCAGTATACTCCCGAATATGACTGGGTATAGACGCTTCGGCCATCAATAAGCACCAGTAATTTATTGACAAATTGTGTATTAAAACCGCGGCTTGAAATCGCCCATTTAGCATTATCTATTCTAGCGACTTGAATGCCTGGAGCTAAGCGGAGAGCTTCAGGAATACTGGTAACACCTGAGCGGCGTATGTCGTCATGGGTAATAACAAAGATGGCTGCAGCGGATTCGCTTAGGCGCTGTTTCTTTTTCGAAACAGACGTGACCTCCATCGACAATAATTCTTCGATATTCATATCGAGGTAAGAGTCTAAGCTTGCCGTATCGTTTTCAGTCGCTTCCGCTGTAACGGATATTATTATCAACAGTGGGACGAAAACCATCAATGTTTTCTGCAAAATCATAGTCTTCTCTGCACGTAAATTGCCGCTGACTACTGAGTATAGTGGGGAATTTCTATTTAGGTGGAGCGAGAGTGACTGCTATTTAGATCTAATTCTCAAAATAAGAATAGAGTTGTATTTAGTGTTTGTAGTTGGCGTATTTGGATGGTTTTAATAGGTTTATACGGGCCATTGCTTTCATGGCCGTTTTTAAGATGGTACGAAGATTATTGTTCTGGCTTTTGGGTGGGTTTATAGATTTTTGCTTGGCTGCTGAGATTAAGCATAAAAAAAGAGGCCAAATTTGGCCTCTTTTGTATCACGCATTGTTACTTAAGGATGACAAACTCAACGCGGCGGTTTTCTGCACGGCCTTCAGCGGTGTCGTTACTAGCGATAGGACTTGCTTCGCCGTAACCTTTGGCAGTCAGCTTGTCCGTAGCAATTCCTTTGCCTAACAGGTAAGAGCGAACAGATTCTGCTCGTTTCTGGCTCAGGTTCTGATTTAAAGCATCGCTACCACGGTCATCGGTATAGGCACCAATTTCGATATTCAAATCTGGATAGCGGCTAAGTTCTGTCGCGGCAGCATCTAAAATAGTTTGGCTAGCAGGGGTTAGACGCGCAGAACCGGATTCGAATTTTACTCCCTTAAGGCCACCACTGAATGCCGGACATCCTGTTGCATCGACATTCACACCGCTAGGTGTTGCTGGGCACTTGTCTGCTGCATTGTTGATGCCATCTTTATCGTCATCTTTTACAATAGTCACTGGCGCAGCGACGGTTGGCGCCACAGCCGTTGGCTTGCTTGCGGGTGTTGTCGCCGCTGCAACGGGTGCAGGAGTTGCTGCATCGCTATAGCTGTAGCCCTTATCGCTAGCACCACCAAAGCGATACCCCACTTCTAAGAGATATGTCATCTGTTCTAGATCTTCATTAACTAGATCATCAAGACGTGCTTCAGCACGAGCAAACCAGCGTGTCGCAAAATCATATTGCAGACCTAAACCAGCAGACAATATGGTGCCATCAAGATCATCTGCGCCGTCAGCACTATTATTTTCATAGCCAGCTGCAGCTGTTAAATAAGGCTTTAGAGCGTCATCGCCGAAGAAGTACAAACCGCTTAAACGAAACTGAGTAACGTCGGTACGATCTTCTTGGACAAAGGACGGTATTACCAAGTTTGCTTCAATAGCGATATCGTCAGAGAGCATATATCCCAACGCTGCCTCAAGCGTATAGCTATGGCGGGCGTAATCACCATCATAGAAGTAGTCGTTAGTAATTTCATGGTCAGTGTGGCCAGCACCATAGGTTGCGTAGTAATCGTATTCTGCCGCGGCTTGCTGTGTGCTTGTTAGGCTTGCAATAGCGATGGCTGATACCAGTAGAGATTTTTTCATAGTGTCGTCCTCCTGACGCGAGGTGAGAATTTGTGTCGCGGATTATAACGTAATCGGCTTCATAAATATGAATAGATAACAAGTTAGTGCCAATCTTGTTTTGGCATGAGATGAGTATTGTACATGAAACATCACATGTATAGCATTTGTACAATTAAGCAGGTGCCAATAAGGAGGAAGTCAAAATGAAAAAGATGTTTCTAACTATAGTAACTTCGGTCTGCATGCTATTTATGTCTGGCTGTCAGTGGGCAGTGACCGTGCCTTATGTCGAGATTCCGCGCTATATGGGGCTTTGGTATCAGATCTCAGCCAATGAAGTATTTTTTAATGAAGGCTTAGTGGGTGTGACGGCGGAATACACCTTATTAGACGACGGCAGTGTACAAGTTTTGAATAAAGGTTTTGTCGACACTCTCGATGGTGGGCCGAGCGAGATACTCGGTAATGCGACAGTATGGGACGAGGAAACTAACTCAAAGCTAAAAGTAGTTTTCCCTGAAGCGCCGAACCTACCCTACCCGAATTACCTCATTGTGGTGTTGGATAATATCGATTATCAGTATGCCGTAGTAACCGATCCATTGGAGTACACCCTATTCGTGTTGAGCCGAACGCCAACGATGGATGACAACACTTACGCCATGATATTAGGTGAACTCGAAGCATTAGATGTTGATACGTCTAAATTAATTCTGACACCGCAACCCAGCAATTGAAGGTCTATCTAGTTACTTGGAGCGACTTGTTAGCCATGATTGGATAGGTTGTGCCAACAAGTCGGCTAGCAATGGCTGGGCGGCGGCAGACGGATGAATGCCGTCATCTTGCATCATTCCTGGAGCTGTAGAAATTTTCGCTAACAGGTCAAAAGGTAATAACATCGTTTTGTATTGCTCCGCTAACGTCGGATAGAGCTGGCCCAATGCTTCCGCATAACGCGGGCCATAGTTTGGTGGAATTTGCATGCCGACAAGCAGCACATCGGCACCACTGCCCTGTGCTGCTTCGATCATAGTGATGAGATTGCGCTGAATTAACTTGACCGGTGTGCCACGCAGGCCGTCGTTGCCGCCGAGTTCAATCACGACCAATTCTGGCGAGTAGGTTTTGAGCAAGCCGGGTAGGCGGTTGGCTCCGCCGCTAGTGGTATCTCCGCTTACACCCGCATTGACCAGTTTAAGCTCTGGAACCTGCTGTTGCAGCCGTTGTTCTAATAAATGCAGCCATCCTTGTTGCAGTGGAACGCCAAATCCGGCACTAATGCTATCACCCACAACAACGATGGTTGGCTCAGCTCGGCTGGGTAACGCAAACATAGCAAGATTGAGTAATAAGCCAATAAGGAATCCTAGTTTTATGACCGGTGTTGATCGTAACAATGTAGCAACCTCTTTATCTGTTAGTGCCCTTACCAAAACGGTAGAAACAGGTGGGCAAGCACTGACTATCCTGAAGGGCGTTAACTTAGAGATCAAGGCCGGTGATGCCATTGCCATTGTTGGTGCTTCCGGCAGTGGTAAATCAACCTTACTTGGACTCATGGCCGGTCTTGATTTACCGACTTCCGGCGATGTGAGCCTGCTGGGCGAATCGCTAGTAAATCTTAATGAAGACCAGCGCGCCGCAGTGCGTGCGCGTGGCGTTAGCTTTGTCTTCCAGAATTTTCACCTCTTGCCAGGGCTAACGGCGTTAGAGAATGTGATGTTGCCACTGGAAATTCGTTCCGTAAAAGCGGCGCGCCAAGAGGCAAAGAAATTATTGGCAGAAGTGGGTTTAGCGCAACGCGAGCATCACTACCCAAGTCAGTTATCGGGTGGTGAACAACAAAGGGTTGCGATTGCTCGTGCATTCGCCGGAGCACCAGAGATTTTATTCGCTGATGAACCGACGGGGAATCTGGACCGGAAAACAGGGCAACAAATTGAGGATTTATTGTTCACTTTGAATCGTGATTCAGGCACCACATTAGTGTTGGTAACGCACGATCCTAAATTGGCCGCGCGCTGTCATCGTCAGGTGTATATGAACGATGGCGAGTTATTCGAGACGACGCAGGAGGAGAAAGCCCTGTGACACTATATCGTCAAACACTACTGGCGTTGCGTTTATTGTGGCGTGAAGCCCGCAGCGGCGAGCTCACACTTATCTTGTTAGCATTGATATTGGCTGTAACAGCAACAACAGCAATCGCTTTATTTAGTGCGCGATTAAACTTGGCGATGGAGGCCAACGCCAACGACTTACTGGGCGCAGATCGCCGTATTGCCTCGACCACGCAATTACCGGATGAATGGCAGACTAAGGCGCAAAATCTAGATTTAAAAACCGCACGAACGATGGAGTTTCCTAGTGTGGTATTGCATGGGGATGAGATGGCATTAGCCGCAATTAAGGCGGTTGATGACGGTTATCCATTACGTGGCCGATTAGCCATTAGCCCAGAAATGTATGGAGCCGGTGATCCTCAGTTACACGGGCCGCAGTCTGGCGAAGCATGGGCGGAAGCACGTCTTTTAGCGTTATTAAATGTAGAGGTCGGAGATAGCGTCGAGCTGGGTATAAGCCAATTGCGCATTAGTGGTGTTATTACGGAGGAGTCTGATCGTGGTGGTAATTTTTATACTCTGTCGCCGCGCTTAATGGTGAATTGGCGCGATGTGGAAAACAGCAGTTTATTAGGCCCTGGTAGTCGTATTAATTATCGGCTTTTGCTAGCGGGAAGTGATGATGCGCTAAATTCTTTAGAGCAAGAATTAGTGCTGGAGCCGAATCAAAAATTTGAATCCCTAGATGATGGTAATCAAGCGATGGCTGGTTCGTTAAGTCGGGCCAAGCAGTATCTTGGTTTATCCGCCTTGCTTGCTGTTGTACTGGCGAGTGTCGCAGTCGCTATTTGTGCTCAGCGTTATGCCCAGCGACATTTTGATATTAGCGCCTTAATGCGTACATTCGGTTTGTCGCAAGGCCAAGTGCTATTTATTTATACCAGTCAATTATTTTGGATAGGTACCCTAGCTACTCTAGTGGGTGCCGGCTTGTCATTACTATTACAGGCGGGACTAATAGAAGTATTAGGAGATTTATTACCGGATAATTTACCGGCTGCTCCATGGAGTGCCTGGCTGTTGGGGTTAAGTAGCGGCCTGATTAGTTTATTGGGTTTTGCTCTACCTCATCTCATGCCGTTATCCAGAGTATCGCCTCTGCGTGTGTTGCGCAGAGACTTAGTGCCAGTACCTTTGCAGGGTTGGTTTTTAGCCGCTTTAGCACTTATAGCTCTGACCTTTTTACTTTGGTTGTTTACTGCGGATGTAGTACTTAGTCTCGGTATGATGGGAGGGGGAACACTGGTCGTTTTATTGTTATTGGCCATGCTGCACCTGGGGATTCGCTTATTACGTCGGCGCTTACAAAATATTGATTTGCCCTTGGCTTTGCGTTTCGCATGGCAGCATTTAAGCCGCAATAGTCGTCAAACCGCAGGTCAGATAATTGCTTTCGCATTAACCTTGATCGTGATGATTGTTATTGGCGTAGTGCGTAATGATTTACTCGCCGA
This sequence comes from Thalassolituus sp., assembly GCF_034111725.1. Taxonomy (GTDB): domain Bacteria; phylum Pseudomonadota; class Gammaproteobacteria; order Pseudomonadales; family Oceanobacteraceae; genus Thalassolituus. Next base: position 6,604 of record NZ_JAWUWR010000017.1, read on the forward strand.
TTGGCAAAGAAGTTTGCCCGATGATGCGCCTAATGTATTTGCAATGAATATCCAAGATTATGAGCGCGAGGAATTCAGTTTTGCGCTCGATAGCGCCGGCTTACAGGCCGAGCCTCTTTATCCTATGGTGCCAATGCGTTTGGTGAGTATTAATGATGTATCCGTTACTGAACTCGCTATCGCCGACGACCGCGCTATTGATCGTGATTTAATTTCTACCACATTTAATCGGCTGCCCGATAATAATGAAATTGAAGAGGGTGATTGGTCATTAATGACGAGCCAAGCCCAGCAGTTGTCGGTCGAAGCTAAGCTGGCCAAGCGCTTGGGAATTAAATTGAATGATGTGATTGAATTTCGCGCTTCAGGTATCAATTTTAAGGCGACTGTTAGTAGTTTGCGTACTGTCGATTGGGGCAGTATGACGCCTAATTTTTACATGGTATTTTCTGCCGACGTCTTGGTGTCACTGCCTACAAGCTATCTCACAAGCTTTTATATTCCAGTAGAAAAACAAACAGCACTAACCCAGCTTATTCGTGAATTTCCGGGCGTTACCTTGCTGGATACACGTTATTTGCTCGGGCAAATACAAATGCTGTTGCAGCGTTTAACTTTGGCAATTGAATTAATTCTCGCGTTTGTGTTAGTGGCCGCTGGATTAGTGACCATGGCGATTTTGATTAGTAGCACTCAAGAGCGGCTGCGCGAAGGCGCAGTATTACGTACATTAGGTGCCAGCTCTGGTCGTATCCGTCAGGCGCAGATGGTTGAATTTTCGTTGCTAGGTGGGGTTGCCGGATTGCTGGCGTTACTGGGAAGCGAGGCGATTTGTTATGGCTTATACACAGCCTTGTTAGATATTCCCTACGGTGGTCTGGGTTGGCTCTGGCTATGGTTGCTACCGGCTACTATGCTAGTGCTGGTTGCACTTGGCACACTGCTTATGCGCCGTGCTGTAACCGTTGCTCCATTGCGGGTTTTACGAGAGCTAGATTGAAATTCATGGTTATTCGATAAGCTCTTTCGGAATCGGCGATTCTAAAATAGTGGCTATCGTTTTAACCATGTCGCGCTCATCTTCAGTAATGTGGCGATCATTAGTAATGGTTGCCATTAATGCCTTAATAATCCGCCCTTTTATATGAGGATAGGCTTGGGTTAATTTTGCCAGAGCGCGGTTTAATGGATTGAGTGAGCCAGAGGTGGTATGCGCTATATCTCGTTTTACCGCAGAGAAGCCACCGGCTGCAATTCCCGCGGCATATGCTTTATCGATATCTTCAGGATGTTCTTGGCCTGCACAGGCAACATAAGAGATAACCGTAGCGATCTCGCTAGCTACCGCATCTGCTTGGCTATATCGCGGCTTTGCTGGATGGACAGTATTAAAATGCGCGCCTAAATATTGCAATATCAAGCGGTATAAACACCATTCAAATAAATCAATTTCACCGTCTGCTTTCGCGAGCTTGACCAGAGTCGTATGAAAAGTTTCGTATTGCTGTGGCGACATTTCTCTTAATGCCGTCAGCGACTTTTCGATCAATGGTAAACGTTGGCCCGGCAGGAGTGTTTGTGCGGCGGGGTAAAACTGTAGCAAGGTTGTAAATGATTGTTGGCCGTGTTGCTTACGCACTAAATCTTGCTGTTCTCTTGCGACTAATTTATGCGGCGACGCAATTAATAACGAAAATACCAATATGCGTGCGCTGTCTGGCTCAATGGCCGCCGCCTGTAAATTTAACAGTGCGCGTTGGCGCTCAGATAAAACGGCGGCGGTGTTATTTTCGGGCTCTACCCCTTGGTTTTTAGTATCAGCGTGACCACCACTGGTAGCACCCGCTAAGCCGCTAATAATCGCAGAAGTTGCGCTGTCGAGTGTGTTCTTACGAGAGGGGATTTCCCGAGGAGCTGACGTTACTCTCGGCTTAAGATATTGGCCGTTCCACGAAGGATCTAAACGATTAATACGCTCATCGAGTTGAGGGTGTGTCGCAAAGATATTTAAGCGCGAAGTAAATGCTTGACCGAAAAATAAATGTCCCATTTCCTCACTGGCCGGATTGTGTACATCACTGCCAGCGCCATAACCAATGACCTTTAATGCACCGCTTATTCCTTCGGGATTACGGGTAAACTGTACCGCGGATGCATCGGCTAAAAACTCGCGTTGGCGCGAGACCGCGGCACGAATAATACTGCCAAAAAATACACCGCTATAGCCAATTATCATCAAACCTAAACCTATCATAGGCCCAGCATTATTTTTAGAATTGCGGCTACGAGAGGATGAATGCATGAGTAATCGGCCTACCAAGCCGATGAATAAAATACCGAAGAGTAACGCCATCAGTTGCATATTCAGGCGCATATCGCCGTTTAATATATGGCTGAATTCGTGGGCAATGACACCTTGTAGTTGCTCTCTGGATAGTTTCTCCATACAGCCGCGAGTTACCCCAATGATGGCATCCGAAGGTTGATGCCCTGCAGCAAAGGCGTTAATGCTGTCGTCATCGAGAACATAGACATCCGGTATTGGCATTGACGAGGCGATGGCCATTTCTGCGACAACATTGAGTAACTGTTGTTCGTCACTATCTTGTGTATTGGATTGAATTTTCCGACCGCCGAGCATGTCGGCGACTTGCCGCCCGCCTTTGCGTAATTCAAGCCATTTGTAGCCGCTACCAGCCAAAATAACGAGCAAAGCGCCCGCAGTCCCAAGCAACCATATTTCTGGCTGAGCTTGTACTAATTCAAGGGTAATGGGTTTATGGCTTGACCACGCTAAAGCAACAATAAATACGATATTGAGCAAAACGACGATGATCGCGACCGCGAGGAAAAAGAGTAAGCTTAGCAGGCCGGTTCGACGGCGTGCTTGGTCTTGATGCTCGAAAAAATTCATACGTCACAGTGCTATTGGCAGCGCTCAAGCAACCTTAAGCGCTAAGTTAAAAATTGAAAGTAAATTAAAAGCTTACTTTCGGCGCAGCCTGTATAGCAGCCTTATCTTCAAACTCTAATAGGCTAGCGTCGCTGCCATGGCCAAACATTGATGCAAAGAAAACCGGCGGAAATGTTTGGCGGAAGGTGTTGTAGCTCATGACCGCATCGTTAAAGGCTTGGCGTGAAAATGCGACTTTATTTTCTGTGCTGCTTAGCTCTTCAGATACCTGCATCATATTCTGATTTGCTTTTAAATCAGGGTAAGCCTCCATGACGACATTTAAGCGGCCCATTGCACCTGCTAAAACACCTTCGGCACCTGAAAGTTGCTTCATCGCGCCGGCATTACCCGGCTGCTGAGCAGCAGCTTTTAAGCCCGCAGCTGCGTCGTTGCGAGCAGCAATAACGGCTTCTAGCGTGTTACGCTCGTGCCCTAAATAGGCTTTGGCCGTTTCAACTAAGTTGGGAATAAGATCGTAACGACGCTTTAATTGCACATCAATTTGAGCAAAGGCATTTTCGTAGCGATTTTTTAGAGTTACTAGGCGGTTATATATGCTGATGATATAAAGCAATACCAAGGCAATAACCACTAATGTAATTATGGTTGTCATAATATTAACGTTCCCAGCCGCCAGTGCTATTAAGGTAGTAAAAACCATCTTCTGATGCTTTTTCTACTAATTTCTCGCCTGCAATTTTTTCGATGTTAGCGAGCTGAGTATTTTGCTTGTTAGCAATTTCTTGATACTTCACTTTACGTTGACGATTGATGTCAACAACCAGCGCTGCTGCTTCCATATTGTCGGCTTTTACTAAACCGAGGTAGCCATTAACTTGCTCGCCGACAAGCCCTTTGGCTTTGGCATCATCGAGTTCAAGTGCCCAGCTGGTCATGCTAAATAACAATGCCGCTAGCATTAAGGGTAAGGTCTTAAATAGTGTCGCTTTCATCACATTCTCCAAACTCAGAATAAACCGTCTTCCGACTCAAACAAATTTTCGAGGTCTTTTTCCACTTTGATGCGGACCTCGTGTTCGATTTTGACATTTAGGTTAATGGTGATGGGTTTCTCTGGGGCGGCCACCTTAAGAGTACAGGCGCTGAGTACCACCGCTAGAGGAGCCACCAATAGCACTGCACTTGGCTGGAATTTCATAGGTTGAGTCCTTGTTAACATTCCCCTTACTCTAACCGCGACCCCAGCGAATGCAAGCCTTGTTATCGTGGTTAGGAGCGAGATTTTTTTATCCCATAGGTAGCCTGAGATTTTGCTTTCGCCTTGGCTTTTTGTCGTTGTTTGCGTTGGTTTCGGCCATGACTGGCACTATCGGCAGGATCGTCGAAGTTGGGTTCGAAGCCCACTAACCACTGAGTGGGAAGAGGGCGCTTAATTAGAGCCTCGATATCGGCCAGTAAGTTTTCTTCGTTCCGTGCAACAAAGCTAATGGCCTTGCCGCTGTTACCGGCTCGGCCTGTACGGCCAATGCGATGCACATAGTCTTCGGCGTTAAACGGCAGCTCGTAGTTAACGACCCATGGCAATTCAATGATATCGATACCGCGAGCCGCAACATCGGTGGCTATCAACGCGCGTATTTTGCCGTTTTTAAAATCATCGAGAGCGCGTGCGCGTGCACCTTGGCTCTTGTCGCCATGAAGGCTATCGCATTTGATACCGTCTTTTACCAGTTCGCCAGCCAGATCATCGGCTTGTTTCTTCGAACGCACAAAGACCAAGACTTGCTGCCAGTTCCCCGAGCCGATGAGCCAAGCCAGTGCCGGGCGTTTCTTGCTGGTGTCCATGTTGTAGAGAACTTGTTCAATACTATCAACGGTGGCGTTGGCGGCGGCGACTGCGATTTCTTCCGGTTGATTGAGCATGCTATAGGCTAAATCTTTGACCGATTTTGGAAAGGTTGCCGAGAAAAATAGGGTTTGGCGTTGTTTGGGTAATCGTTTAAGCAAACGCACGAGTTCGTCTTTAAAGCCAAGATCCAACATACGATCAGCTTCGTCCAAAATTAGCCAACGGACAGCGCTGAGTTCTAACGCCTGCTGATTGATTAGATCGAGTAAGCGCCCCGGGGTCGCCACTAAGATATCAACGCCCTGAGTTAGGGCGTCGGTTTGCGGTCGTTGGCTGACGCCGCCGTATACCGCTAATGTTTGCAATTTCGTGTGGGCTGCATAGCCTTGGATACTGGTTGCCACTTGATCTGCAAGCTCGCGTGTTGGTGCCAATATCAGTGCGTGCGGGCGTTTACTCTGTGCGGGTTGGCCCTCAAGTAGGCGAGTTAACAGAGGTAATGCGAAAGCAGCGGTCTTTCCTGTTCCTGTTTGCGCGCCGGCCAGAACGTCTTTACCGGCAAGAATTGCCGGAATCGCTTGGGCTTGAATAGGCGTTGGGGTAGCGTAACCTAGGTCGGTTAATGCCGTAATAATTGGGCTAGCGAGCTGTAACGCAGCAAAGCTGGACATGGTGTCGATCCACAGGAGTGCAAAGAAACCGAGTATAACATTGCTATAAATTTAGACGCAGATAGAGGAAGTTTTGCTCTGGATCATGGCTGATCATTCAATCCCCTACAAAATACCGCTATAATGCGTTCGACTTTAAAATTACAAGCCGTGATAGCTTAGATGAGGACACCTTCGTGAAACAACTGAAAGCATTGATCTTGGCTGCTGCCACTTTATTAATGGCGCAAGCGTATGCAGAGACTGACGCAAACGCAGCGAAAATCCATGAACGCATCAAGCCAGTTGGTGAAGTATGCGTTGGCGCGGAATGTGGCGGTGCAGCGGTAGCGCCAGCAGAACCACGTACTGGTGAAGAAGTATATAATGGCGCATGCATCGCATGTCATAGCATCGGCGTTCTTGGTGCTCCTAAGAAAGGCGACCAAGCTGCTTGGGATACTCGCTTAGAGAAAGGTATGGACGCAACTTGGAAGAATGCGTTGAATGGTATTAACGCTATGCCACCTCGTGGCAACTGCGCTAACTGTTCTGATGATGAAATCCTGAACGCGATCAAGTTTATGTCTGGTCGTTCATAAGCGTTAGTTCTATATAGTGCTTATCAAAGCCCCGACCTATTCGGGGCTTTTTTTTGAACAACCCCCCTTCCTGTTTAGAAAACCATCGTTCGTCGGTAAGCGGTCGCGTTTTCGCATCTTTATTGTATTTTTTCTGACCTTAGTGTTTTTTTTGTAATTTATGTTTTCAGATCATGGCAGAGCCTGAATCCTTGTCTATAAGTTATGTCGTGAATGTGATTACCAAGAGAGGACTGCCGCATGGCTACTAAAGACAACGATATGGCGATGCCGGATGAAGAAATGGACAACGAATCAGAAACTGATTTAGGTCCTGAAGAAGAACAAGACGAAGCGCCTATTACTGACGTGAGCTTTGGCTCTGCTGAAGCCCATCGCAAACTGCGTGAGTCAATGGATGCAGAAGTTGCAGCATTTTTGGCTCGCGGCGGACAAATTAAAACCGTTGACGATAACGTTATGGGAGATCCGCCTCGTAAGCCGCAGACTAGTTATGGTAGTCGCCCAATTTAATTAGGTCAAAGTGCTAGAGAGATGCCAGAAATGTCCAGTTCGGACTAAAAGTCAGGTACATAAGCGTAGCAAATTAGGCCACTTTGGGAGTTTCACTCCCAATCGTTGGTCCTACTGCTATGCTTTCTCTTCTACTACGGCAGGGATGCTTTATTGTGAATATCTATTCAAATATCCAACAACGTAATGACAGTCGACGATTTCGTCGGCGTATGCATGCAATTCCAGCGGCTATCGCGCTGTTACTTCTGGGGATTGTTTGGCTTTTGTCCGGTCATTCGGCTCATGCTGATAATACTAAACTTTTATTTTCAGCAACTGATCTAAACGAGTCGCACCCTCCATTACATTTGGGCGATGAGTCATGCTTTTTTACAGCAGCGATACTTATCGATCGGCAAGACGCTCGACCTGCTGTGCCAATTGCGACCAATGAGTAATTTCTGCATCCGCACGGACATGATCTAAAGGCCAAACGCGGTCGTCAAAGTTAACCCAAATTGTTTTCATACCTAGCGTCGCTGCCGTGGCGATATCTTCTACTGGGTGATCACCAATATGAATACTTTCGTGTGCAGCAACACCTGCCGCATTCAATGCTGCATGGAACATATCTGGACTCGGCTTCGCTGCACCGACATTTTCTGCATTGAAATGATGATCAAACAAATGATGGATACCAATCATCTTCAAATCGGCATTGCCGTTACTGACGGCGATCAAGGCTAAGTCTTTGTTTAAATCTTCTAGGGTTTGTAGAGCATCATCGAAAAAAGTGACACGGTTGCGAGCTTGATGAAAAACCGCAAAAGCCTCACCCGCCAGCGCCACGGCTTCATCGTGGCTAACACCGGCCTGCATAAAAGCACGGCGCAACGTTTCATAGCGTAATTTAGATATTTGATGGCGCATCGACGGATAGCATTCGGCCAGTTCGGCTTTATATTGTCGCAGTCCTTCCGGACTATAGAGCTGGGAGGTGCCGGGGCAGTTTTGCTCAATCCATGAATACATGGCTGCTTCCGCTTCGACTATGATAGGTTCGACTGCCCACAGCGTGTTATCGAGATCAAAAGTCAGTAAGCGGATAGCCATAAAAATCCTCAGCCAACCGGTATTTGCGGTAAACGCAATGCCAGTACATCGGCGATATAGTCGAGAAATAAGGTATCCATTGAGCTGCGATAGTAGCTTGGATTTTTACTGGCAATGGTGAGTACGCCATTGTTGTCGCGACCGCGAATTTGCGCGGAGGCCACGGATTTAGCATCACTGCTATCAACACCCAATAGCATGGCAATATCGTTGGCGGGTAATTGCCCACAGATAGCCCTATGACCTTTAAATAGACGGTGAGTCGTCCGCTGCCTTTCAGTGCTGTGAATAGCAATCAGAGGTTCTTCTAATTGACGCTCGGTAAAATGCAGCATCGCCCACGCATCAACACCAAAGTCTTTACGCAATGAGTCGTCTAGTGCTGCTTGAACACCCACCCAGTTTTCAGCTTCGACTAACGCCAGCACCAAGCGCCGGCTTTTTTCGAACAACTGATCATTGCGCCGAGCATTCTCCAGTAGGTCCGATAGGCGTTGGCGTAGTTCAACATTACGTTCGCGATGCACTGCTAACTGACGCTCTACCAAGCTAGTGGCTGGCCCACTATTATGTGGAATCCGCATGTCAGACAGCAGAGCATCTTTACCAATAAAGAATTCTGGATGGTCTTCTAAAAACTGCACCACATCGGCTTCTGTTAAGCGCGGTAACTGACTCATACTCTTGTTCCTTAAACGTTTACACGCCCTTCAAAAACGGTACTGGCTGGTCCAGTCATATTCACTGAGTTTTCGCCGTCCCACTCAATAAATAATTCACCACCCGGTAAGCTAACGGTGACGCCGGGTTTTAACCAGCCGCGTAGTTGCCCCGAGACCACAGCGGCGCAGGCACCGGTGCCACAGGCTAAGGTTTCACCCGAACCGCGTTCAAATACCCGCAAGCGAATATTGTGTTCATCAATAACCTGCATAAAGCCAACGTTCACTTTACGAGGAAATTGAGGGCAGCTTTCTAGAATTGGTCCCCAACTTTCTACGGGTGCGGAATCGACATCATCGACCCGCAATACAGCGTGTGGATTTCCCATCGACACTGCACCGATATTGATTGCGCCAATGCCGTCCACTTCGATAGTGTATTCCGGTGCAAATTGGTTAGCGCTAAACGGAATCTCTGCGGGTATTAAAATGGGTTTCCCCATATCAACAACCACTTGATTATCGTCGGTAAGGTTTAATTCTATGATGCCGTTTGCGGTTTCGACTCGAATGGTGCGCTTACCGGTTAGGTGCTGATCATAAACAAATCGCGCAAAGCAACGTGCGCCATTGCCGCAGTTTTCCACTTCACTGCCATCGGCATTGAAAATACGGTATTTAAAATCGACATCAGGACGTGACGGTTGCTCAACGATAAGAAGTTGATCAAAGCCAATGCCAAAATTGCGATGAGCGAGTTCGCGCACGCGCTCAGGGCGAATAAAACCGCTCTGAGTGACTAGGTCGACGACGACAAAGTCGTTACCTAGGCCGTGCATTTTGCTGAACTTCAGCCACATAGAGTTATTTCCTAAACCTAATTATTTTGGCAAGCAGGATTCGTTGCTAAACAAGGATGCAATACTTTCGCGCTCGCGCACAACATAGGCTTGTTCACCATCGACCATTATTTCTGCAGGGCGACCACGACTGTTGTAGTTGGAAGCCATCACAAATCCATAGGCTCCAGCTGACATAACCGCTAATAGATCGCCTTGTTTAATCGCAAGATCACGATTCTTACCTAAGAAGTCACCGGTTTCACACACTGGACCAACAAGGTCGTATGCGCGCACAGGCTCTGCTGAGGTTTCATTTACCGGCACAATCGCTTGCCACGCGCTGTATAGCGCAGGGCGAATCAAGTCGTTCATAGCGCCATCGATAATGGCGAAATTCTTATGATCGTTCAGTTTTAAATATTCAACGCGGGTCAGAAATACCCCTGCGTTGGCGGAAACTGAGCGACCCGGTTCAAAAATCAGTTTAAAGGTGCGATCGCCTAGTCGTTCTTTGATGGCTGCAATGTATTCGGCAGGAGACGCTGGGTTCTCATCGCGATACTTAACGCCAAGGCCACCGCCTAGGTCGAGGTGTTCAATGCGAATTTCGCGCGCAGCTAAGTCGTCAACCAGTTCTAAAACTCGATCGAGTGCATCTAGAAATGGCGAAATTTCGGTTAGCTGGCTACCGATATGACAGTCGACACCTTTGATGACAATGCCCGGCAAGCTGGCTGCTTTTTGATAAATACGCGCGGCATCATTGATATCAATACCGAACTTATTGTCTTTTAAGCCAGTAGAAATATATGGATGCGTTTGCGCATCGACGTCGGGGTTTACGCGCAGAGAAACCGAGGCGATTTTACCCATGGCGCTGGCAACTTCACTTAAACGCTCTAATTCAGCTTCTGATTCAACGTTGAAGCAGTACACGCCGACATTAAGGGCACGCTGCATTTCGCGCGCTTGCTTACCAACACCTGAGAAGACGATGCGAGAGGGTTCGCCACCTGCTGCCAGTACGCGTTCTAATTCGCCTTCACTAACGATATCGAAGCCTGCTCCTATGCGTGCTAAGGCGCTCAGAACACCAATGTTAGAGTTAGATTTTACCGCGAAGCAAACCAAGCTCGGCCATTCGCCTAAGGCATCGGTATAAGCGTTGAAGTGTTGCTCAAACGCGGCGCGAGAATAGACATACAACGGTGTACCGTGCTGTTCTGCTAATGCCGCTAATGACACATTTTCAGCGTTTAAAACGCCATTTTTATAATTGAATACAGACATATTAAAACTGATTTTCCATTTGAGCAGGGTCTTGGTCTGGCAGATAAAGAGGGCCTTTTTGCCCACAGGCTGATAGCCCGGCTAATAAGCCCAAGCTGAACAGACACATAATAATCGGCCGCAGTCGCATAAAGATTCTCCTAATTGCGGGCATTATACGGGGATTCTCAGAACCTGTCTGCGCTTGTTCAGAGCCTAGTTCGAACAGGGATACAGCAAATTGCGCCGTTCGCTGAGGAGATCGTTGGACGTAGGAATACTTGACGAGTGGCAGGGTTATGTCGGAGTGGAAATTAAGGTTTCGGATAGGCGCTTTTCTAAACGCTGACGCAGGGTTAGGTGTGCGACGAGTTGTTCATTGTCGGCCAATATTAAGTCGGTTAAGCGGCAATCGTAGGCTGCTGCATTGAGTCTTAGTTCTCTCACGTGGTTAGCGACGTTACTAAATAACTGATCGCCGTGCATTGATTGGCGAAATTCTTGCCCATTGCAGTAAAACGTCATGTGCCGTTGAATATCAATTACAGCGTGCAGATCAATCGCCGCGGGTAGTTGTACGTCGTCGGGCATACGTCGACGTTCACATTCAAACTCGTAACTCAGCGGCTTTAGCTTTAGTTCTGCTAGTTTAATCGGACGCGCTTGGTTGCGGTTTTGCGAATGTTGCCAGCGTTGGTCAAGACGATACATAAATCTAAGCAAAGGAATTAGCCATTGGCGTAAATCGCTTTCTGGCCATTGCTGAAAGAATAAGGCACCGCGCTCATCGCAGACATAAACAAAGATATAGTCTTTATCGCGCCAGTAATACACCTGCCAAATACCGCTGCGGCTTTCTTCGATAATTAAGCGCAGTGGGCTATCCGGCAGAGCATGTCGATCCAGTTGCCAGGTTTGGTAGCGCTTTCGTGGTCGCGCCAGCAGTGTCAGCAAGGCTTGGGGTGATTCGGCATGTTCCATATGAAGCTTGCGTTGGCGTATTTCTAACAGGTGATAGTTGGCTCCTATTTGCAGCAAATAGGGCGAGGGTTGTGGTTGTGAAAAGTGCGATGTAACGTCGGTTAGTAATTCGGTAACGCGTTCGCGAATCGCAATGGCACGGCTAACGCAGTGACAGTGTACATACCATTCGGGCCAACCTTGCTGTCGTGCTAATTCGCGGTGGGTCAGCATTTGCGCGAGAATATCGGCAATGGCGCTGTGCCCTTCATAGCGGCTAACTTGCCACTCTCCCCAACTGTTAATGCTCAGCACATCAGCCGTGTGCACTAGATTTTCTCGTGTTGAGCTGTAGCCGAGAGAATCATCACGATTGCTGATCTTCTGCATGCCGCGGCGGCTGAGTTGGTGTTGTGGATCGACTCCTGCATTCACAAATATGTGTAGCGCTAGCGGGTAGGCTTCTTCGGTTAAGGCACTATTGTTTAACTTGGGCGATGGCAATTGCTTCATTACACCGAGCAGCTCGCGTAACTCGTATTGAGTTAGCGAATTGTGCTGCGGATATAACGCAATTTGGGTGTAATCATGCAATAAGCCGTTGTAGCGAGCGAAGGCCAGTAGCTCGACTAGGCTTTCTGATTGGCGTAAGGGTGTTTGATTGTCGTTGGGACGCCAAGGGCCAGGATACAATTGCCAATGTGAGTTCTTTAAATTCAGGGTGATTTTTTCTTGTTCTAACTCACTGCGAATGCCCGGATTTATTTGAATAATTTTACCGGGGCGAGTTTCAAAAGCTGCGGTTAAGCGGTTGCCCAATACTTTAAGATCGCGTGGTTGAATATGAATCTTCGAAGCATAACGTTGACTGAAAATCGCTAAGTAGCGATAACTGCTCAGCATCTCGCTAACCAGAGCATTGCGTTCGCGGCTGACGGTTTGCGGGCTCCAGTGTTGGCGCTGATCCAGTGCGATTAACTGGTTTTGATCCCAATCCCACTCTTCGGTCAGCGCGAGTAGCTCTTGCGCGCGCCAGCCATCTCGTTGACCTTTATTGAGTTCTGTTAACGGTAAATCTGCTTTGTAGTAAAAGGCGCGGCGAACTAATTCTACTCGTTGTGCATTTCCTTCTAGCTGCAACTGCTGTTGGATACGACCCAGCAGTAAACGATAGGCATCGCAGTTTTTGAAGTTGGCGCCGCCGCTTTGAACCTGTTCTTTTAAATCCCAACAGAGTGGTCGGATACGCGGGTATTGGCTGGCGTAATGACGCGTAAGTAGTAATTTGAGTAATGATTTATAAGGATTGGCGAGACCTTTATTAAGCTGCCAAAGCCCAGCGCCGACGAATTCGGCAGCGGGAATGGTGGCGATGGAACCGACATCCAGCCATTGATCTACGCTAACAATATGGTTATCGACCAAACGCTGCCAATAAGAATCCGCTCGGGTTTCTTCACTTAATGGAATGGCCCACCATCGCGGGCAGGCTCCTGCCAGCCACAAAGCGCTGCGATAAAACTCATCAAGCAAGAGTAAATGCTGAGTGCTGCCGCAGTCTTCACCGTCGGCGGAGCGACTCTGACCTTGGCGGAATTCTGTAAGATTCATCAAGAAGAAGTGCACTTCGCAATTTTGTTGCGCCGCCCATTGTTCGATTAAGTCGCACTTCTGTTTTAGCGCTGCTAATTTCTGTGGTCGTAGTAATTCATCATGGCAAACCCAGACATCGAGATCACTGCTGCTCGACTGTGCAACTGAGCCTAAACTGCCCATTAGGTAGAGCGCATGGATCGAGCGGTGGGTTGGATCGCGTGGTAATTGCACACCACGGGCCAGCGTATGCAAAGCTGAGCGCTGAGCGATGCTTGGTGTAAATCCTCGGACTCCACAAGGAGTATCTGTATTTACAAATCCGGGCAAGCGGGGATGATTGACGTGCAGCAAAACGGCAAGCACATCGATCACGGCTTGCTGGCGTTTTGTCATTTGACTGCGGGTGGCATCCAAGCGTTCTTGGTTCAATGCTAAAAAGGCATCGCGCCAGCGCAGGATCGCAGTATTACTGGGAAGAGTGTCATGCTTGACCATTCTGTCAGTATAGGCGAACACCGCCAGAATGAAGTTTTACCGCAGCAATTTTACCCCGTATTAAGTTTGAGTCTTCACACGGGGCAAGGTTCGATCGGCGTGTTCGCTTAGCTAGCAAACACCAGTTGGCCGTCGACAAATACGCGTTTTACTTGTCCTTTTAACGTGCGGCCAAGAGCAGGATGATTACGACCTCGGGATTGCAGTGATTGTGCTGTGACGACATTTTCTGCATTCGGGTCAACAAGACAGGCATTAAAGGCGGCGCCTTCGGTCAGTTGTTGACGCAGCCCGAGTAAGTTAGCTGGGGTTGTGCTGGTGGCACGAATCAAGGCATCGATACTCAGCTCACCGCGATGCACTAGGCCGAGTGCTTGCGGTAAAAAGTGGTCGTATTGGCTCATTCCGGCCTCTGCATCGGCAAAGGGTGCTTTCTTAGCGGCAATTTCATGCGGATGATGATTTGAGCTAATCGCTAAATGACCTTGTTCAACGGCCTGCAGTAAAGCTAGACGATCACGTTCGCTGCGCAATGGAGGCTGTACATTAAACAAGCTGTTGTAGCCTTCAACGGCTTCATCGGTATAAAGCAAGTTGGCTAATGTGGTGTCTGCCGTCACGGGTAAACCACGTTGGTGAGCTTCTGTCAGCATAGCAACACTGCGTGCACAGCTGATTTGACTGATATGGGCGCGTACGCCAGTTTGCTCTATTAGTAACAGAATATGGGCAATGGCGATGGTTTCGGCAGTTTCTGGAATGCCGCTTAGGCCCATGCGCGTTGCTGTTGGGCCTTCGTGCATGCAGCCACCGGCAGATAAGGCTTCGTCATTAGCCGTTAAAAATAGCGGAATATCGTAGGTCGCGGCATATTCCATTAAGCGACGTAGGACGTAGTTATCTTTAATTGGTCGCCTTGCGTTACTAAGGGCAACGGCTCCAGCTTCTTGCAAGGTCACCATATTGGCAATCTGTTCTCCTGCTAAGCCTTGGGTCAACGCACCTAAAGGCAGCACTCGGGCATAACCCGCTTTGGCGGCTTTTTCTAGCACTAGCTGTATGACTGCAGCGGTATCGGCGACTGGCTTAGTGTCTGGCAGGCTACAAATATGAGTAAAGCCACCGGCACAAGCCGCGCGAGTTTCACTAGCGATACTGCCTTTTTGGCTGTATCCCGGTTCGGGTAAGTGTCCACCAAGATCAATAAGCCCGGGAATTAACCATTGCCCTTGAGCATCGATGCTTTCTTCGATTTCACCCGCTATAGGGCGGCGTCCAATGGTTTGGATACGACCATCAGCCACAAAAATTTCGGTGACAGCATCTAGGTTATTAGCAGGGTCGATTAGGCGGGCATTTTCAATCTGTAGATATCTCATTGCGCGCCGTCCTCGTCGATCATTTGTGCT
>NZ_JAWUWR010000018.1:0-14272 GCF_034111725.1 Thalassolituus sp.
AGAGCCGGGGATAAACCGGTCCGTCTTTTGCTCGAATCGATCCATACGAAGCGTTCCCCGCAGCGCCGGGGATAAACCGGCGGCTTTAAAACTCTCGCCAATTTTTATCGAGCGTTCCCCGCAGAGCCGGGGATAAACCGCGCAAACCGCAGAAAACGCGGGCGTTGCGCAGGCGTTCCCCGCAGAGCCGGGGATAAACCGACGCATGCACTTTTCAAAAGCTATTCAGAAATGCGTTCCCCGCAGAGCCGGGGATAAACCGTTAAGCCAGTCAGGATTGTTCGCTACTCGTGCGCGTTCCCCGCAGAGCCGGGGATAAACCGGACGAGAAGGTTAAGGCCAAGTGCGATAAATAGCGTTCCCCGCAGAGCCGGGGATAAACCGGTTTCTTGGTGTCGATTGGCGGAATAATCAACGCGTTCCCCGCAGAGCCGGGGATAAACCGCAAGCGATAAGTGCGGGTGAGTTGATCATTGTGCGTTCCCCGCAGAGCCGGGGATAAACCGTCAATCATCTTTACATATTTATTTCTTCTATAGCGTTCCCCGCAGAGCCGGGGATAAACCGACTGTGAGTATTGGTGATCCTATGCCGGTTGAGCGTTCCCCGCAGAGCCGGGGATAAACCGAATAATTATTTCACTACTCCTCTTAAAACATCTGCTCTTCATTCGGCACCGACAATACGTCCTCGTAGCGCACTCCAGCTTGCCTCAATCTATCCCGAATAATACAAACCATAGGCGCAGCCAGCGATGCATCTTTGCTGATCAAGTTGTATTCAACAAACTCATATAGCGAATCTAAAGATCGGTGTATTAGATACAGTTTTTGGTGCAAAGATAAGGCGTCATCCAGTGTTGTCGGATGCGGTGGTCGATCGAGTTTGTCTCTTTTGTTTGTAGGTATAAACCAATTGACTTTTATAAACTATATGATTTAGCGTGTTTCTTGTTTCGAAACCGGAAACAATAAGTTAGAGGCAAGCTAAATGTTAAAACCACAAGACACGCTCATAGCGCTTAAGCTATGGGCCGATTATCAACAGCAGCTTGTGATGCCGTTGCGTGAGGCTGCGTCGTTGGTTGGTATCAGCGTGAGCGAGTTCAGCAAAGGTTTGCAACGCCTAGAAACGGCCAAACTGGTAGTAGCGCGCGATGGTCGTCGTTTTGTTGAGCGTGGTGCTTTGCTAGAGTGGCTTTGCTACGGCGTACGTTACGCCTATCCGGTTGAGCAAATCGGGTTTGGTCGTGGCGTGCCAACGGCGTGGAATTGCCCTCATGTGAAGTCGGATATCTTGCCGCCAGCCCCTGCAACTGTCTGGCAGCAGCCAAAAGGCACAATAGAGGGTGTGATGATTGCCCCAATTCATGATTCAGCGCCACTGGCCGCAAGTAATAACGCGCTGATGTATCACGCATTGGCATTGATAGATGCCGTGCGCTTAGGCAAACCAAGAGAGTTGGCAATCGCAAGGGAGTTGCTGATAAAGCTAATTAAAGGGACGTTTTGAGCGCATACGATATCAATATTGCTCAGTTGAAGAATATTGCACTGGCTTTGGATGATCTTCTTTCTGAGGTTACTTTTGTCGGTGGATGCACTACAGCGTTATTGGTAGATGCGTCTGCTTTTGAATGTACTGCCAGGAATCTTGAATAACGCGGATTCCGCTTCAAAAATTGAAAATATGCTCGGGATTATTGCAAGGAGTGCTCTAAACCCGAACCCCCATCTTAATTAAGAACAATAAGGCCGTTCATCAATGGCTTGCCACTGATAGAGCAGGAGCTTAAAAACTTTATCTCTTCCCTTAAAACATCTGCTCTTCATTCGCCACCGACAATACATCCTCGTAGCGCAGTCCTGCGTGCCTCAATCTATACTCGCGAAAAAGTTTCGCTCTTACAAAATGAAAGAAGCTGAGCTTAGCTTTCCATTAAATTAATATCGGCATATTGTCTCGCTTTTACGGTTTCGTAAAAGTTTTCATGCGAGCCAATACTCAGTAAATATAGGGTGAGCTTGCCATACTCAGTCCAGGAATATCCTAACAGTGTGAGTTGGCCGTTAATTTTAAACTTGTGTACCCATAGGATGCAGAATCTTCGAGCGGTATACTCAGGTATCAAACAACAGACCAAACCCCATGGATAAATTTACCCGCAATTATTTAATCGTGCTGTTATTTCCAGAGCTAAAAGGGGTGCCGGTCGGTGCGCCGGAAATGTTCGCAGCTCAACAGCGAATGGCCGAGATACAAAGCAAGGCTGGCAGTATCGTAATGGGCTTTGATGCGGTTTCTAGCGTGAAGTGGCAGCTAGATGAAGGCTGGCTGCGCAGTAATGGGGTTAATCCCGAGCTCTTATAGCAATAAGAGCGTTTTTGTTCATATTCTCTTTGGGTCTAGTCACCTACATTTTGCCCTCCCTCTCAGGTATCATGCGGCCTCAGATATTCTTGCTTTGAGGTCTTTGTGTCGAACACGCCGGTTACGTCCAATCCTATTCGTTTAACCGAATACAGCCACGGTGCTGGTTGCGGTTGTAAGATTTCGCCTAAGGTGCTGGATAGCATTTTGGTGTCGAAGTTGAACATTCCTATGGATGCCAACTTGCTGGTGGGTAATAGCAGCAAGGATGATGCGGCGGCGTACGACATTGGTAACGGGCAGGTGATTTTAAGTACTACTGATTTCTTTATGCCGATTGCGGATGATCCGTTCGATTTTGGCCGTATCGCGGCGACCAATGCGATTAGCGATATCTACGCCATGGGCGGCAAGCCGTTAATGGCGATTGCGATTTTGGGTTGGCCGATCAATGTGTTGCCGCCTGAGGTGGCTCAGCAGGTAATTGATGGTGGCCGTCAGGCGTGTATGGATGCCGGTATTCAGTTGGCGGGTGGTCATAGCATTGATTCGCCCGAGCCGATTTTTGGTTTGGCGGTGACGGGTATCGTCGAGAAATCGCGTCTTAAACAAAATAATACCGCATCTGCGGGTTGTGTCTTGTATCTCACTAAGCCGTTGGGTGTGGGTGTGTTAACCACGGCGCAAAAGCAGAAGAAGTTAAAGCCAGAGCACGAATTTTTAGCGCGCGATGTGATGTGTCAGCTGAATAAAGCCGGTGCGGATTTCGCGGGCATTGAGGGTGTTGAGGCAATTACCGATGTCACCGGTTTTGGCCTTATGGGACACCTGTTAGAGATCTGTGAAGGCAGTGGTGTGAATGCGGTTGTGCGCTATGGCGATGTCCCAACCCTTGGCCCAGTAAAAGATTATATAGCGTTGGGCTGTTTGCCCGGCGGTACGACCCGTAACTTTGAGAGTTATGGTCATAAGCTTGCGCCGCTGAGCGATGAGCAGCGCGCGGTGTTGTGCGATCCACAAACCAGTGGCGGTTTGCTGGTGGCGGTGCGTCCAGAGCAGGCGAGTGCGGTGGAGGCGGTATTAGCCCAACACGAGTTACCTTGCTGTCGTATTGGTGAGCTGGTGGCCACCGACACTAACAACCCAGTGCGAATTGAGGTGCAGGCGTGAGTCGCCCTGATACAAAAGATTTTAGCGCCATTTTTTTGCGCGATACGCCAATGATGGATACCCGTGCGCCACTGGAATATGCCAAAGGTGCATTTCCGCACACGGTGAGTTTGCCGTTAATGACGGATGCCGAGCGTGCAAAAGTCGGCACCTGCTATAAGCAACAAGGCCAAGACGAAGCGATTAAGCTTGGGCATGAGCTAGTATCTGGCGCTGTAAAAGAAGAGCGCGTGCAAAAGTGGCTGGCCTTTGCGGCAGCGAATCCCGATGGGTATTTGTATTGTTTTCGGGGTGGTTTGCGTAGCCAAATTACCCAGCGCTGGTTGGCAGAAGCTGGGTGCGAATATCCGCGTATTACCGGTGGCTATAAAGCCATGCGTCGTTTTTTAATTAATACGTTAGAGCGCGTTGTCGATCAGCGTTCGGCCATTATTTTATCGGGCCGTACCGGTTGTGCCAAAACCGATTTATTAAATACCTTACCGCATAGTATTGATCTTGAGGGCCTAGCTCATCATCGTGGCAGCACCTTTGGCAAGCGTCCGGCGGGGCAGCCATCGCAAATTGATTTTGAAAATAATTTAGCGATTCAGTTATTACGCAAAGATCATTATTTAGCGGGTAATGATGCGGCGTCGATTATTTTGGAAGATGAAAGTCTGCTAATTGGCCGCTGTGCCTTACCTGCGGTTTTGCGCGCGCGCATGGAAGGTTCGGGTGTGGTTGTGGTGGATGCCGAATTAGAAGATCGCGTAGAGCACAGTTTTAATAATTATATTTTGCATAAGCTGGGCGAGTGGCAAGTGCAAGAGGGTGATGAACTAGGCTTTGCTGGTTTTGCCGCTGATCTGCGCGATTCTATGCAACGTGTGCGCAAGCGTTTAGGGGGTGTTCGCCATGCGGAAATATCGGCTATTTTAGAGGCGGCTATTGCAGCGCATGAAGCCGGTGATAATAGCCTGCATCGCGATTGGATTCGCCCTATGTTAGAGCTGTATTACGATCCTATGTACGATTATCAATTAAATAAAAAAGCAGAGCGTATTGTATTTCGTGGTTCTGCTAGCGAAGTGCGTGATTACTTACTTAATAACTCAGGGTCTAGATAAGATTCTATTACGGAAATAAAAAGGAAATTCCTATGTTTAAAAAATGGCTTTCGGCGGCAGTGTTATTGGCTGCGAGTGCGCTAGTAAATGCAGAGACATTTACCTTTACCGCCATTCCTGATGAAGATGAGTCGCGTCTTGAAGAACGCTTTGGCAAGGTCGCTGCGTATTTATCCGAGCAGTTGGGCGTAGATGTTAAATACAGTCCGGTGAAGTCGTATCCTGCGGCGATTACTGCGTTCCGTAACGATCAGGTGCAGCTAGCGTGGTTTGGTGGTTTGTCGGGCGTGCGTGCGCGTTTGTTGGTGCCTGATTCTGAAGCCATTGCGCAAGGTTACGAAGATCAGTTCTTTAAAACCTATATCATTGCCAATACTAGCGCTGATTTAAAGGCGAGTGAGGAATTTCCTAAAGGCATTAAGGGTAAGAGTTTTACCTTTGGTTCTAAGGGGTCTACCTCTGGTCGTTTGATGCCTGAATTTTATATTCGCGAAGCGTTTAAAGCGTCGCCTGATGATGTGTTCTCGCGTGTTGGTTTTTCGGGCGATCACAGCCGCACCATCGCTGAAGTTCAATCGGGTGCTTATGAAGTGGGTGCCGTGAACTACAGCGTTTGGGATACCGAGTTGGCCGAAGGCAAAGTAGATCCTGCCAAAGTTAAAGTACTGTGGACAACGCCTACCTACCCAGATTATCAGTGGACGATTCGTGGCGATGTAGACCAGCGCTACGGCAAAGGCTTTAAAGAGAAAGTAACGGCGGCGTTATTGAATATGACCGATGCTGATTTACTGGCTAGCTTTCCGCGTCAAAGCTTTGTTCCTGCTAAAAATAGCGATTACGCACCCATTGAAGAAACCGGTGCAGCGATTGGTTTATTGGGCGACGATTAATAACTGATGATATTTCACTTAGATCAGCAAACATTTTCTTATGGTAAAAGCTCGGCGCATAGCGCTGGGCCTGCTGCTTTAAGTGATATTTCGCTTTCGATTAAAGCGGGCGAGAAGGTCGCTTTAATCGGCCCTTCGGGTGCGGGTAAATCCAGCTTATTGAATTTGCTTTATCACAATTCTCCTTTGCAATCGGCTTGGTGTCCGCAAGATGGCGGGTTGGTCGATTCATTGTCTGTGTATAACAATATTTTTAGTGGCGGGTTAGAGCGCCGTTCTACGCTCTATAACCTTGTGAATTTATTGCGCCCATTTGCTGCGCCTAAGCAAGAGATTGAGGCCTTGGCCCGCCAATTAGGCTTGCGCGATAAGTTGTTTACCTCGGTTGATCAATTATCCGGTGGGCAGCGGCAACGGGTGGCGTTAGGTCGCGCTATGTATCGTCAACAGCCGGTGTTTTTAGGTGATGAGCCGGTGTCGTCGTTAGATCCATTGCAGGCAGACGAGCTGCTGGCTTTGGTGTTAAAGCAACACGAAACTGCGGTTGTGAGTTTGCATAATCGCCGCTTAGCCCTAAATCATTTTGATCGTATTATTACTTTGCGGGCAGGGCGCTTTGTGTTCGATGGCCCGAGCGCCGGATTAACCATGGTGCATCTCGATGCCATGTACGAGGTGGATGCTAGTGCCGCTGAGTAATTTAGCGTCGGCTTCTTCTTTCTTTTCGATGCAACTTCAAGGTACAGGGCGACGATTATTTTGGCTGAGTATCGCCTTTATTGTGTCTGCGCTTGTATGTCTGCCGTTTGCCGATTTGCAATTGCATGCGGTTGATCCTTGGTTAGAGCTTTCTCATATTGCGTGGGGAATGATCACCCCTAGTTTTGCCCATTTAACCATTAACGAATTACTGCAAGCGTTAGGGCATACCGTCGCCTTTGCGTTGTTAGCGGTGGTGATATCCGTGCCTTTGGGCGTGATGTTCGCCATGTTATTTCGCTTTCGTGTTGTGCGCTGGGCGATGGCTTCAATACGTGCGGTGCACGAAATATTTTGGGGATTGCTGTTTATGCAAATCTTCGGATTAAGTGCCACTACGGGTCTACTCGCGATTTTAATTCCGTATACCGGCGTATTCGCCAAAGTCTTTGCCGAAATATTCGAACAGCAATCGCAGCTACCCACCCAGTCGATGAGTCCAAAAGCGGGGGCGTTAAGCCGTTATGTGTATGGCTTGATTCCGCAAAGCTATGGGGCAATGGCGGGTTATGTACGTTATCGCTTTGAGTGTGCTTTACGGTCTAGTGCCATTTTAGGCTTTATTGGTTTGCCGACGTTAGGCTTCTTTCTCGAAAGTTCGTTTAAACAAGGCGATTACAGCGAGGCGGCAGGTGTTTTTTGGCTGTTTTTATTGTTAATTGCGACGGTTCGATATTGGCTAAAACCACGATTTTGGTGGTTGTATGCCTTGGCCGCAATTGGGTTATTACCCGAAAGCCCTACGGTTTATGGTTCGACGGTTTGGCAGTTTTTTAGCCAAGATATTTGGCCAAGTTCTTTCGTACGCGGAGATTTAACCGCAAGCTTAAGTTGGCTAGATAAGCAGTTTTGGCAGGTGGCTTGGCCCGCTATCGGCACGACCTTGGTGATTACTCAGCTGGCCTTAGTACTCACTGGTATTTTAACGGTGTTGATGTATCCCTTGGCGACCAAAGTGATCGTGTTGAATAGCGTTCGGCTACCAAGCCGCTTTGTGCTTCTGTTTTTACGCTCGATGCCCGAATTGATGTTGGCCTTTATTTTTCTTTTGCTGTTCGGGCCGTCGGCGATTCCTGCGATTCTAGCGCTCGCCTTCCATAACGCCGGTTTGATCGCATTTTTATTGTCGAATGCGAGCGAGGCCGACGCGAAAGAACATGTAACGCAGGCTTTTGCAAAACGCCCCCTAGATCGCTACGTCTATCAAGAATTGCCACGTCGCTACACGGCGTTTTTAGCCTTTTTGTTTTATCGCTGGGAAGTGATTCTGCGCGAGAGCGCCATCATGGGGATTTTAGGGATTGCCACATTAGGCTTTTATGTTGATTCGGCGTTTGAAGATATTCGCTTTGATCGCGCCTTCTTCCTAATTATCATTACCGCGTTACTGAATATTTTTGTGGATGGTGTGTCGCGCAGTGTGCGCCAACGCGCGGGATTAACGACAGCCAACTTGGCTGTGCGCTAATCCTTTTTTCTTCTATTCGCCGTAGTGTTCTTTTACCCAATCTGGGTGCTTATACAGTATGCGTAAGTCTTTGTAGCGGCGAATATCTCTAAACATGGCAAGCCAGTCGTGTACTTGAAGATCCCATGCGCTATAGGGTTTCGATGGCATTCGAGTAACACCATATTTGATTTCGCCTGCGTCTTTTTCGGCAACAAATGTCCCGAATAATTTATCCCAAATAATAAAAACGCCACCAAAGTTGGTATCAATTTGTTTCGGATTACTGCCATGGTGTACGCGGTGATGGGATGGCGTATTAAATATTTTTTCTAGTGGCCCAAGTGTTCGTACTTGTTCAGTATGTAAGAAAAACTGGTACACCAAGTTGGCTTCAATTGCTATTAACGTCCAATTTTTATCAAAGCCCACCAGTGCTGCGGGTATCCACCATACAAGCCAGCCACCGGACAGTGCGAAGGTGAAGTTTTGGCGTAATGCGGTCGAAAAATTCATATGCTCGGATGAATGGTGCGTAACATGTACATTCCAAAACCAGCGTACTTTGTGCATCAGAACGTGGGCGACGTAAAAGCACAGGTCGATGAATACGATGATGGCCAGCACACTCCAGAGGCTTAATTCCGGATTCCACTTGAACCCGTATTGATAAACCCACTGGTAGAAGGCTTGAATAAACAGCGCAACGGCGATGCCGTCGACTACCTTGTAGGAAACCCCCGTCATCATGTTGGCCAGTGTCTCACGCCAGATATAGACACCGGTTTTGCCTTTGTGTCTGGCCCAGGCAAATTCACCGAGCATTACAGCACCAAAGATAACGCCAAAAGCGGCGATGAACATAAGCGCATGAATGACATCTTGCATGCCGATTTCCTAATTTGTTGTTTGATACCGGTGATTTTATGATCGTTTTCTAAATAACTATTGATCTTTTACGCCAGTTTTTTGATACTTTAAGCCGATTTTGTTTCTACGTGGATTTGTTATGGCCGTGCAGGCGCTTGCCCATCTTTCGGTTAGTGGTGACCTTGCTGCTCTTTTATGCGAGTTTTTGCGCCAGCGCGGTGATCTTAATAATCCCTTGTATAGCCGCTTGTTAAGGTTCGATGCTAACAAGCGTTTAACCTTTACGCAGTGGTGGCAAGCTCTAGATGAATTACAGCGAGTTTACCCAGATTTACCAGTAGGTGTGCTTGTGGGTAAAAGTGTGAAGGCATCACACCTAGGTGTTATCGGTTATTTAACTCAAGCATGTCACAACGTGCTGGAGGCATTTCAGCGTTTTGAGCGTTATCAACGTTTGCTGCACGATGGCGATAAAGCACGGTTAGTGGTCGATGGTGATACGGTTGGCTTGGTATGGTCGCGTGACTACGAGGCATCGACGCAGATCTCTGATGAAGTCTTTATCGTCGGTATGATGACCTTTATTCGCAGCATGACAGGGCAGCAAGATCTAAATGCGATTCGAGCCGATTTCTTTTGGTCTCAGTCACCGCAAGTGACCGCTCTTGTTGCCACACTCGGCGGAGAAGTGTGCTTCGATAAAGAAGCAAACGCCTTATGGTTGCCGTTTAGTGTGCTGCAACTTCCAGTAAAACAATCAGACTTTGCCTTGCGTGATTTGTTGGAGCAACAAGCAGAGGGTTTGCTTTCGGGGCTGAATCGCGATGAGGATTTTATTCATGCATTTCATACCGAACTTTTAAGAGCGTTACAAAATAGCGATCCAAAGGTAGGACGCGTAGCGAAAGCGTTGGCGATGTCGGAACGTACTTTGGTCAGACGATTAGAAGAGCAGGGAACCAATTTTAGAGAGGCATTATTGCAATTACGCTTGCAGCTGGCTTGTCAGTATTTATCCGAGCAACGGCTGACGTTAACGGAAATTGCTTTGTTGTTGGGGTATTCGGAACAGGCGGCTTTTGCGCGAACCTTCCGCAAGCTTACCGGGCAAACGCCGCGAGCGTATCAGCAAGATGCAATACGGCGGCGTAGGCGGTAATTAAAATTCCAGCGGCTACGGCGTTGGTAACAATTGCTCAATCATGAAGTCGGATAGTTCGCGTTTGGGGCCTGGTGCGATCGTTGTGATGATTTCACAGGTTAGGCCCACGGCCGTGCAGTGTTCGCCAATAAACGACGCATGTTTTGAGGAGTGAGCGATCAGTACGCGGGCAGCTCTTTTGGCTTCTTCTCGTTCGACGTCGTCAACAATGGAGTCGAAATCTAAATTAATCGGGCCGGCATCTGTACCATAGCGGTCGGGGGTTTTCTCCGAATAAATAGCCGCATCATCTGCCGTAAATAGAGCAGCTATATCAACCTTTGCATACATCTCGGGCGTTATTTGATCGCGGCTATCTACGTTGAACCAGTATAAGTCGTCTTCAAACTCAGAAAGCTCAGCCCAGTTTGGATCAACATCAACAATGCTTGCCCATTGAGTGGTGTCGTACGTTGATTGACCAGCAAGATGACCAACGACTTGGATCTTACTGGATTGTCTACGCACAGGGTCAGTATTAGTAGGTTCTGCAATATCATCAGCAACGCCTAAATATAATGCGGCACCGGCACCGGCAGAGTTGCCCCAAGCGGCAAAGTGCGCAGGATCTATGTTCAATGATGTAGCTCTATGCCGCAGCATTTGTACGGCTAAGGTCATATCTTCGCGAAGAATTTCGTCAAGCGTGTATTCTTTATCGGAGGTAACACGATAGTCTATCGTTGCAACGCTGATACCGGCCGCTAACAGCGTTTCTTTAACGTCAGTATCATCAACTTGAGTTTTAGTACCAGATTTAAAACCACCGCCGTGAATAAATATCGCCAGCGGGACCGGAGTCACGGAGTCAACGAGATAGATATCCATTACGTTCTCTTTATATTTGCCGTAACGCATATTTTCAATCGTTGGAGCCGTTTCAGCGGCAGCGTCGACTACAAATATCGGCAAAATCCAAGATAAGCACAGTGTGGCAGCCACGCCTTTTATTATAGTTTTCATTGTACTGCCCTCGATATAAAGCATCTGCTCGGCATTATTGCCAAGCGGAAAGGGAACTACCGGTTAATTCGCTAACAAATTTCTTTTCGGTGGCGAAGTACTGTTTTAGCGCTTCTTTACTCGCATCGTCAATTTGCGGAAGCGGCTTCTTACTGGTATTAAATTTACGGAAAAGCTCTGGAATACCACTGCGCTTAACGGTTTCAGTTAAACGGGTGTACCCCGCTTTCGCTAGCATTCGGTAGGTTTGCACCAATAAATTTTCTAGTTTAATAAAACGGTAGCTACGAGCTTGGTTACGACGTTCTTCTACACCGGGTGGTACGAAATTAACGTCTTTTAAACCTAAAAACTCAAAGACATCGCGGAAGCCTTTTTCGTAGTTCTCGTTAAAGTCTTCCAGTACGATGACTTTGATTTGTTCTGCAGGGAAGTTATCAAAGAACTGTTTTAAATACTGGGTGTAGCAGCCAAATTCTAGTTTCTTCTCGTCTTTAATGTAGTCAGAGAAAGGAACCGTTGGAGCAATGTCGCCTTTGCGCTGGGCATGAAGGTAATCAGAGAATGTACGGTAAATAGGATCACGTACAATGGCAATTATCTTAGCATCAGGGCAGTTTTCTTTGATGCGCTTCGCCGCTTCTGGATGGTACATATAGGTAACTGAAAACTCGCCTTTTAGAAGAGAGTCATCAGTACAGCCTTTAAATTGGCTGGCGTACCATTCAGGGCTATGTTGGTTAAACAAGTCGCTGAAGTAGTTAATCTCTTTTGGATTACCATCGTAAATTTCTGGGTGTTGAATAACATTCTCAAAAAACCATGTAGATCCGCATTTTCCAGATCCAACACCAATAAAGTCTACGATAGAGGACTTCGACATCGTTAATTACCCTTGTTTTTCAGCAGGCTGAACAGTTTCTAATGGTTTAATTCGAGCAGGATTTCCCATCGCAATGGAGTTATCAGGGATATCCGTAAGTACGAGGCTGTTGGCTCTAACGACAACGTTATTGCCGATAGTAACATCACCTAAAATTTTGCAACCCGGCTCAAGTGTGACGTTATCACCGATAATGGCTAAGCGCGGTGCTCCGCGAATATTACCCACGGTGACGCCTTCGTATACGGTAAAGTTATCGCCGATTTTTTCGGCCAATACGAAGATACCGCTGAAGTTCATCACCACCATGCCTTTGCCGATATTGGCGTAGGCTTGGATGCTAATGCCGGTGAGCATTTGTGTGATGTAGAACAACCCAAAGTACATAACTTTAAGCAGTAAGCCGAGCGGGCGAGGGGATACGTTTCCAGCGAAACGGCCAAAACGATACACGAGAACAGCCCATGTACCGCGTTGAGTGAGTAGCGCTAGCTTGTTGCCGAGTGTACTTTTGCCATATAAAAATGTGGCTTTTCGGCTAAGGTCGTTGTTTTTCATAAAATTACTTTATAAGTCTCTGCGAGTCGGTTGCTATTAGTAGTTAGCAATCTTGCCTTCGCGCTTTTCTGCCATCCAGTTGGTTTCACGATTAATGATTCGTGCTGGATTGCCGATTACGGTGCAATTGTCGGGTACGTCAGAAAGCACAACAGAGTTAGCACCTACTACGACGTTGTTGCCGATGGTGACATCGCCTAACACTTTCGCGCCCGCTCCCAAGAAAACGTTATTACCAAGTTTTGGTGGATTTGGTTTGCCGCGTAAATGACCGGTGGTTACACCTTGAAAAACGATACAATTTTCACCAATTTCTCCGCTGCTAATAAAAATTCCAGAGAAGTTATGAATAATGAATCCCGGCTTTATTTTCGCCGTTGAGGGAATGTAAATACCGAATCCTAATACAACTAAGACTTTGCCTAGGATGTACGGAAAGAATAACAATATGCGTAATACTTTATTTAGGCTTCTTAGCCATTGTCCGTAACGGAACACAATGACGGCGATGGTTCCTGGTTCCAGAAACACTCGTACGTTCTTCGTAAACCAACTTTTTTCACTTAAAAACCATTGTTGTTTAAAGCGAACGTCAGCCATTATTGTATCAATTAAGCCCATCTCATAATTCCTATTGAGCAATGCAGGTTTCGATGAATTTACCCATTTGTTCAAATGTATCGAACATTTCTGAACCTAATTCATCACTGTCAATTTCGATATCAAATTCTTCTTCCAGCGCGACAATTAAAGAAATGCGGTGGATAGAGTCTAAATTGAGGGCTTGATCAGCTGCCACATCCGTATAATCAGCTTGCGTTATGCTTGAGACAGTCGATTTTAAGCGCTCTAGCATGGACATAAATGGATACTCCGATTCAGTTTAATGTTTGTTTTGATACAGTCGGTACGGGAACTTTTCAGTTACCTGAATCACTGGTTCGTTATCAATATGGATTAGGTAAGTACGGCAAATTAATTCACCGCAATAGTAACTCTTGCTACCTGGAACCACTTCTTTTTTAATTTCACGATAGATGTCGATAACTTGGCGATAGGTTTCTAAGCCTTTATCGCGCAGCAATTCACCAATGCCTATGGTGCCGGCAATTAACTGATTGCGGACATCTTCTTCTAAGTGATTGATGTTAAGTACCGATGTCGCATACGCGTATACATCACCAGAACGCGTGCCTGAAATACTCACATCACGAAGCAAAACGTCATCGCCAGTTTTCAAGCCCATCTGCGGAATGTCGTTTTCTAGTGGTGCAACTCGTTGGCCCATTTGTTCAACTTGGATGGGTTCCCAGAAGTATGCCTCTAGTGTTTTTGTAACGGTTCCATCGGTAACTAGTAGCGTTCTAACGATGGGCGGGAAAGCTGCTATGTCTAACGATTCGTTACGATCGTTAGTAATAATTCCGCCTTCTACATAACCTTTGGTATTAAAATTATCCAACATGGCACATACCTCAATGGTGGCTACGCTTGGTATCTTATAGATACTTACGCAGGACTTTCCCTAATGGACTCTTCGGTATTTCGCTAATAAAATCGATGATTTTAGGAACTTTATACTCGACTAAATGTTGCGCACAGTGCGCTCGCACATCTTCTGCTGTTAAATTGCCGGAGCTAACGATCGCAACTTTCACCGCTTCTCCGTACAGAGGGTCTGGCTTGCCAAGTGCCACCACTTCGATAACACCAGGGAGCTGCTTAACAATTTTTTCAATATCTAGTGGATCAACTTTATTCCCGGCGACGTTAATCATCAGTTTTTTACGACCTGATATACGTAAGTAGCCATCGGCGTCCATTATGCCTAGATCACCCGTGTGGTAACCGTCATTTTTAAATGTTTCTGCTGTTAGTTCATCCAAGCCCGTGTAGCCATTTGTCATGGCGGCGGTTTGTATAATGACTTCGCCTTCAGATCCAGTAGGTACTGGGTGGCCGTCGTCATCAATAAGCTTGATGATGGTATTCGCTAATGGCTTACCGACAGAATTTCTATTGTCGGCATTTGGAGATGCATTAATGGCT
>NZ_JAWUWR010000019.1:0-37434 GCF_034111725.1 Thalassolituus sp.
CGGACAGGACAGGTTCGTCGGATCTCTGCCTTGAATAGGTTTTAATTTGAGGTTTTGAGCGAACGGTTACGGTCTGGATTGGAGCGGTTTTCTCTTGTGAAATATCGGTTTTTTCAGTTGATGAAGAGCCAAAAATAGACATCAGCGTGGCGTAGCCGAAATAAGCAAGAACAGCGACAACAGGGACTGCTAAACCGGCTTTTATATAAATATGTGTTAGCGTACCGCGCTTATCTGGCGAAACCTCTAGAGCCGTGTCAGCAGTCAACGATTTTTGAGTATGACTCTCGTAGTATTGAAAAATCTCTTTTTTGTAGTGACCGATTTTAGAATCAGTGGGCGTTGCACGAGTACTCTGGCCATTAACGCTACCGTCATATATATCAACGCGAAACGTTTTTTCCATTCCGTGTTTATCAAGTTTCACGTGATGATAGGTTGTATCGATTAAATCACGGATGAATTTGCACAGCTGAGAATTATCCTGACAGAGAATAAAAATTTCTGCTGCAAAACCGCCTGGTCCAACTGAGTGGCGATGTTCAGTAAAAAAAGTCAAAAAACTGGGTGCGAGATTCGTGACCTTTAGGCCACTCGGAAAAATTTTGCCGCCTTCATCAATAACAAAAACAGAGCCAGCGGGATAACGTTCGAGGTTAATAAATTCAGCGGCCTGCTCGTGGTTCAGGGAAAACGGGAACGTGAGAATATTCGCGTTGGGAAAATCTCTATAAATACTCGGCTTATTTAAAACGACGTTGGTGACGACTGTTCGACCCTGTTTGATTGCAGGAATAATTATATTAGCGATCGAGTTGTACGATTTGCCAGATCCGGGACGACCACTATATGTCTTGATCGACATACATCAACCGATAGCAGGTATGCGGCGAATGAAAAAACGGATTAAAAGAGCGCTACACATTATTGGTATGCCAACGTCAATACCTGCTATCCACATGGGATAACTTGCATACGCGATCATGGCACTAAGATTTGGGCCTACATCAGAGATCCAGTCAGGCACGGGAATAGCGTTCAATACGGCAAACAAAATGTCGCCCGCCAATTGCCAGAACAGCGAAACAATGTAATCAAAAAACTCTATTAATCTATCAATCATTTTAAGCCCCCTATGCGCTGAATACGTGTCTGATGCCCATGAGACCCCATAGGGCAATGGCAAACGCCCTGAGAATGTCCGCGATGGGCTCTAAATAGGCACAAATAGAAACAGTCATATTTTTTTCCGCAATTGGAACAAAAATGTCAAAATCCATGGTGCATTGACTAGATACACCGGAGGCAGAACCAGCAATTGCGCTCAACGAGCTACCCCATGCAGTTGATTGGAACTGTGAATACATGGCTGATGCTGATGCATCATGATCAACGGTATACGATTCTGACTGAGGGCATTGGGCATTATTAGAACCAACTAAACAGGCAATATCCTGTAATTGAGAACTGAGTTCGCCGGAATTTTGAGCGGACTGAACCTGACCATCGCGTATAGCAGCAACGACATCGCCGTTGTCGTCAGGAACATACGCGCCAACACCAGTTGTAGCGGTTTCATCAGTGGGATCAGCACAGTTACCGTATGGACAGGACGAGGAAAAACAATTATTAGATGCGTCTGAGCCGTATTGACATGACGAACACTCTGGATGATCGCTGGCGGTGGGGCCCTCGCACTGTATGCAGCTGCTGAAATATCCTGTTCCTGTGTATGTAAAATAAAATTGATCGCGACCATTACCGCTGCAATCGTCATATTCAGCCAGAGCATCAGCGTAGCAACCGTCATAATCAGTGCAACCGGTAGTTGTCTGACCGACAAGTTCAACATTATCGACGGGATCAGGAGAGACGAGATTGCAGGAAAAAACATAATTCTCAGCATCAGTATAATCAAACGAATATGGATCATTAGAACCACAACCAGCCTGAGCAGCAGCATATTCCAGACACGTCTGAGCATCAGTGCAGACGGGCGGATTTTCGACAGGGCAATTATTGGGATCATTAACGATAGTCCCCGCGGAATCGGGACAAACAACGAGATCCAGCCGATCACACGTTGCCGTGACAGTGAATCCTAATTCACGCGAAACATAATCGGGCTGACCGTCCCCACAAACGTTAGCACAGCGACCATCGAGAGGATCGACCCCGTTATCACAGCTAGAATTTACCCAATTCCAACCGGAGGGCGTCCGCCAGGAACTGCTAGCAACGCTCGCACAGTCGCTGTGGAATTTGCAGGCACCGCCGACGATATCGCAAAACTCCTGACCGGGCAGTGCATTCAGCGCAGTCTGAGCAGCACGGCACGCGTCAGATTTGGTGTCGTACGGATCAGAGATTCCGACCATGTCGCCATCCGCATAATATCCAACCCCATCGCCAATAACAGTCGTATCAGCTGAGTGGGCGAACGAGAGAAAAAAAACAGAAAAAAGCCCCAGAATTTTTTTCATAAAAAACCCCTAGAACGATCTAAAAAAATCGCGACAGAACAGCATGCCAAAAACGAACATCGAAAATTCGTAATAAATATCCATAAAAACACCCTTTTAAATAAAAAAAAAAAAAAAAAAAAAAATCCCCCATTTCTGGGGGATGTCCTTAGCCTTTGGCCAATGCAGATTTGGCCAAACTAACACCTTTTAGGGCCACGCGAACGCCAAACCCAGCGGTCACGACAACACCCATAAACGTCAGAATATCGGCAAAACTGACACTGGCACCGATTGCGGTCCAATCCATTTCTGAATCCCCATTTTTAGGTTGATTTTATAGATTCGCGAGCTGCGCGAATCCCCCAGAGCACCACATACAGCGGCACCATCACTGCCAGACCTGCACTAAACGCCAGTAGCATTGAGCCGGGGTCAGGCAACGAATTTTGTAGACCTGATTGAATAATCTGCTGAGCTGTAACGATATCGAATCCAGGCGGGCATTGAGCAATGCCGTTTGACTGAACGACGTCGACTGGGCAGGAGAGAAAATTCATCAGGCGGATTTTTTCGGAGCGGACGGCAAC
Source organism: Thalassolituus sp. (assembly GCF_034111725.1). Classification (GTDB taxonomy): domain Bacteria; phylum Pseudomonadota; class Gammaproteobacteria; order Pseudomonadales; family Oceanobacteraceae; genus Thalassolituus. Next base: position 3,053 of record NZ_JAWUWR010000019.1, read on the forward strand.
GACGCAGCCGGGTCTCCGATTGTCCGGATTGAGTGCACATAAAAAATCGGATTACCCTCAGAATCAGTACGGAGGGTGACCATTGCGTTAACACGTAGCGGAAACAGGGTTGAATCCTGAGGCAACGCCTCGAACGCGACCAGATCACAGCGAGACCGGGCAGGAATAGCCCCCAAAACATTTGGGTTCTCATCATCAAAATTCAGCGTATAAATAGACGAATACGACATTTTGGTTTTAGGGTCGGTGTAGGTTTTAGCGCCACAAACGAGGAGTGGAATCGGAAACTGGTTCATAGTCATGTCCTGATAGTAAATTGTGAGTACTAACGAAAACCGGTTTAATGCTAAAATCGAAAAATTACTGATCTATAGCAGGTCAAACCTGATCCTAGGAGCGATTAAACATGAACCAAAACACAGGGTCAATAGGACCAGGTGAAAAAATTAATAAAATTCGGGAAAACCTAAAAATGACGCGAGAGAGATTCGCATCAGAGCTAGGCGTCAGCGCGGATACTGTCAAATCCATTGAGACAAAACCGATAATTCCGAGAGCAAATATTTACGAAAAAATAGCAGCGCGATGGCCAGAATTTGGAAATTTTCTACTGCACGGGGAACGGAACGTAGGATTCATGATAATTTCGAAAATTGATGCTAGGTGGATTGAAAAAATTGAAATACATCACGAATCATATGAAAAACTGACATTAATTCAGGACAGGGAATCGAGATATTTAATGTACGGATTAATAGAGCTAGAAAACATTTTCGAGAATACAGCGTTGGAAAACTTTAGAAGAGGGTTACTAATCGACACAATGTCATTGGAGGGAGGACGGCGAGGCCTACGTTACATGGAGACGTTTAGAGAATTCATAGAAAAAAACAGGCGCGATCTAATAGACGATGCGGAAATTTTCGAAATGAGTAGCGACGAATTCGCAACGATTAATTCTAGAATGTTCATAGATAAAAAATCACTATGCGAGATAACAAACTCGGAAACAATCGAAAAATTCAATAATTGGAAAAACGCAGTATCCTGACAACAAAGCATTCTGTTGCCATGACAACAAGAAAAAATAAGCACCAGTTTTCATAATGCTGGGGTCGATGGTTCAAGTCCGTCCATAGCTACCACTTATTTCTAAGGCTAGTAGGTTAACACTTACTAGCTTTTTTCGTTTTCTGGGGTTCAAAACTACTCCCCTATCAACGCCAGCACCCAGCTCGGCAATGCAGTATCGACTCGTGCGCTGATCTGGCCATTAATAATGCTCAGCACGCGTTTAAACGGATCATCCAATCGGCTGTTGTCCAATACGTGTACTTCGTCGCACAGTGGAATTGCTGCTTTCACGTTGTCGAAGGTACGAGGAAGACGGGATAGGATTTTGTCGGCTGGTACATTATGGCCGCCATCGAGCAAGCGTTGCGCTACACGAACTTGGTTCAAATCGGTATTGTCGACGTGAATAAACACCAAAATAACTTGGTAGCCCGTCGCTTTGGCGGTGGCGATAAAGTCAATTTTGCTAACGTGGGAGAATACGGTTTCGAAGCAGAAGCTGTAACCTTGGCGGAGCTTATAGAATCTGAGTTCTTCGGCGATGCGTGCGGCTTTATGGCTATTGTTTACCGGGTCGTCTGGGAAGGCTTCTTTCGCAATGATATCGGCATTAATAAACGGCATGCCTTTGGGTTTGAGCATTTGCTCGTAAAATGTACTTTTGCCAGATCCATTGCCACCGACCAACATCCATAGTTGTTTCATACTAATGGTTCGAATTGTCCATTGCTAAAGCGACCAACCACAAGGCTGCCATCGGGGTTAACTTGCTCTAAACAGCCTGGGTGTGTTGCAGATGCCTGATAACGAACGCTATTGCTCGCAATGGCTTGTTCTAACGCACCGGAGACACGTTTCTGATCAAGTTCGCCAAATAAAGCGCCTGAATCCACCGTCACGGGTTTAGCTTCTTCAAATTTTATGTCGAGCAGACCCGCTTGCAGTTCGATCAGTTCTTTCGGGCTGATCTTGGGTGCGACTAAGCGACCTAAACTCGCCCAAAACTCGACTTGTTCGGCGGCGCTGCGCTTGAGTAGATCGCCAGCAAACTTTGCCGACTCCATTAACGATGCTTCAAGACGCACAGGGGATTGGGCTTTAGCCATGATCACAACCTCATACCAAAGAAAGTAGAAACGCGTTAAAGGCATTGTAGCAGATTGCTACAAAGCATCAAGATGCTCGAAATAGCCATCTTTTAACTCAATACTACTCAGCCTTACACTCGCTCACCTAAGCTTACTTTCCTGACATTTTGCAGCATTCACTGACACAATTGGTCGGTTAGTTTACGGTAAAGTGTTAAGTAGAACTCACTCTTACTCCAATTCGTCCGACTATACTGATCATTCGTTCTTTTTTGGATTGTCGGATCATGACTGCGACATTATTACGCTCAACCGAGACTGCCCAGTATCTACTGACTCGAATTTTAGCCGATGCGGTTGATCAACGTTTATTACTGCCTGCCGCCAGTGAACTAACGAGCTATAGCCAGCACTTAAATACAGCTCAGCAACAATATTGTGTTCGCACGGAAGCTGGCGACTTTTTTATCAAGCGCTTATCCGCTGAAGGCACAGGTATTGAGCGTTTTCGAGCTGAGCAAGATGGCTTGCTACGCATTATGGAAACTCAAAGCATTGTTACGGCACAGCCAATAACGTGCGGTGTGGTTGATGGTCATTCGTATCTGATTCTTACCCATACGCCATTAGCAGTGCATGGTGATTGGCTCGAAGCGGGACGCCAAATTGCAGAGATGCACAGCCATACCACTGATAAGGGCTATGGCTTTGAACACACAACATTCTGTGGTGATACGCCACAAAATAACAATTGGAGTAATCACTGGGCACATTTTTTCAGTGAGCAACGCATCGCCCCACTGTTAACTCAATTAGAAATGCGTGGAGATGGAATTCGCGGACGTGAACGAATTTTAGCTCGCTGCCAAACGCGCTTACTTGGGCATCAGCCAAAAGCATCTTTGGTGCATGGGGATTTATGGTCTGGCAATATCGCCTTCCGTCCGGATGTCGAATCTTCCCGCCCAGTTGTGTTTGATCCTGCCTGTTACTATGGCGATGCGGAAACCGATTTAGCTATGACGGAATTATTTGGACGTTTCCCTGAGGCCTTTTATAAAGGCTATCAAAGCGTAAGGCCAATTGACGATGGTTATGCAATGCGCCGCCCCGTTTATCAGCTGTATCATGTGCTCAATCATGCGGTTTTATTCGGCAATCATTATATGGATCAAGCACGAGAAATTATTAAAGGCCTAGCCAATTAATAATCAAAGAAAAGCACCCTTCATAGCGGTGCTTTTTTAAAACGTTCACAAAAAGTTAAATGTCTACAATTTACGGATTCAACCGTTGCTGCAGCCAATCTCTGCCATTGCGGCGGTATTCTAAGCGATCATGTAATCTATGTTCACCGCCTTGCCAAAACTCCACTCGTTTAGGCACCAAACGATACCCTCCCCAGTAATCCGGTAGCGGCACATCCTTACCTTCGTAAGCTTCTTTGACGGCGGCAAAGTTAGCTTCTAGCTCTGCTCTATTGGTCAATGGGCGGCTCTGTTTTGAGGCCCAAGCACCAAGTTGGCTTTCACGCGGACGCGAGTGAAAATAACTTTCCGCTTCAGCGCGGGTCATTTTCGTCACGACGCCTTGCACCTGAACTTGTCGTTCTTGGCCAATCCAAAAAAAGTGAATTGAGGCTCTGGCGTTGTTCGCGAAATGCTGACCTTTGTTACTTTCGTAATTGGTGAAAAAGACGAAGCCTTGCTCGTCATAAGCTTTCAACAACAAGATGCGTTGCCAAGGTTGGCCTTCGGCATCAACGCTAGCCACCGTCATAATGGTTGGCTCTAATGGCAGAGTTTCACGATAGGCTTCAAACCATGCATGAAACTGTGTCATCGGATCTTTAGCGGCGGTTTGCTCGTCTAAACGACCTTGGGTGTATTCTTTACGAATATCAAATAAATCCACCATTTGGCGGCTCCTAATACTCAAATTTATCAAATTCAGTGCTAAGGAATGATATCACTCAAAAACCGTCGGCGTGATAGCCATTAATGCAAAGAAGTGACGTGAATCATCAGCCTTCGCACTCAACGCTGTCCTTTGCTATCATTTGCGCCATATTCGTTCTTACCGAGGCTTGTATGTCGCTGCAAAATTATCCCACTGCTCCTTTACTACGCCGTTTGGCAGCACTTGCTTACGACGGCCTGATTCTCATTGCCTTGTACATCATGGTTGGAATGGTTTTAGTAGCCATCATTAAGGCGATTAGCGGCGAATTTCCTGGGGGCTTCCCTGCGTCAGTTAATTTATCGCTGATGTTCACTATTTGCTTTTTGTATTACAGCCACTCTTGGCGTAAGGGCGGACAAACTATTGGGATGAAGGCATGGAGACTTCGCATCACAACCCTTGATGGCTCACATATACGTTTGAGCCACTGCATGTTACGTACGGGTATGGGCTTTTTCTCGTTAGTGATTTTTGGCGTTGGTTTCTTCTGGGCTTGGTTAGATAAACAACAACGCACGTGGCAAGACATGGCGTCGCTCACGCGCATTGTTTATATCCCAAAGGATATGGCCTAAGCGCTAGGCTACTAGCCCGCTTTGCGCAGCAGATAAATACCCGCTGTTGCGCTTCCAACAATAGGAATAATACTGGCCCAGATGGGCTGAAAACCAAAGACGATGCTGGCCGGCGCCAGCATTTCTTCGGCATACTTATATACTAAACCAACCAAGATTCCGGAGAATATCCGGTAGCCAGGGGTCACGGTTCGCAGCGGCCCAAAGATGAAAGAAATACCCAAAATCACTAACGCAAATGTGCCCAGAGGTTGAGTTACCTTGCGCCAAAATGACAATAGATAGTTATCGGCATTCAGCCCTTGGCGCTCTAGATAACGGGTATAGCTATAGAGATTAGAGATCGACATATCACGCGGCTGCACCATCACCACGCTTAAACTAGCGGGGGTTAATTCGGTATTCCAATCTAAGGTATCAAAGTGCGTTGCAATAGTGCGATCTGGTGTTACATCTAAGTCACGTACGTTTTCCATAGACCAATGTGCACGCTGATAAATCGCACGTTCGGCAGTGCGCATCCGTATTAAATTTTGCGCACTATCAAATTCATACAAGGTAACCCCATGCAATACGCCACCCGGTTCAATAGCAGTAAAGCGCATAAATAAATCGCCTTCTCGATGCCAATAGCCTTTGCCTTTGTTCGATAACGCATCGTCCTTACCTTGAGCAACCGCTTTTTGCGCTTGGGCAATACGTTCCAAGGTTGGGATAGCAAACTCCGCCGTTACCATGCTTAAAATCATCAACAAAGCGACGGGCTTTAACACCGCGATAGAAATGCGTGTAACGGATAAACCAGCAGCACGCATCACCGTTAATTCACTGCTTGCTGCCAAGCCACCTAATCCAGCTAGGCATCCGATCAAACAAGCCATCGGCATGTATTCGTATGCCCTGCGCGGTAAGCGCAGCGTCATAAACTCTAGGGCTTGAACAAATTGATAATCGCCTTTGAGCTGATCTAACTCATCGACTAAGGTAAAAATCGCATCAAGACCAACAATCACAATGACCACCACAAGAGAGGCCATCAAAACGCTGCGAGCGATATAGGAATCGAGTTTATTCATAAACGCTTCACCCGCTGACGACGCAACCATTCAGGCCCTAGCAGAAGCCCAGTGGCGATAAACAAATACACTATATGCAAACTCCATAAGCCGATTTCAGGCTTTAGCGTGCGCTTTTCAATCATGCCCGTCATGGCAATCAGCAAAGAGATGTACACCATAAACAACACGATTGCTGGAAATAAACGAGCAAAACGGCCTTGGCGCGGGTTTACTTTGGATAGCGGGAAGGCAATCAAGGTAACAATAGGTACCATCAATATCAGGGAAATACGCCACTGCAATTGAGCCTGATGTTTGGGGTCTTTAGACCCGATTAAATCAAGCGTCGGCACCGCCTCTTTTCGCAGCTTACGGCGCTCTTCCGGCTCATCTGCGATTTTTACACCATACAAATCAAAATCAAGAATTTGCAGCTCTAAGCTATCTGCATTGAGATCAAAACGGCGACCGCCATGCAGTTCCAAGAACCGCGATCCTGTGTCGTCGCTTACGTACTGAGTGCCAGATTCGGCGAGCAATAAAGTGTCACCATCCGCAATAAAAACACCATTCATCTGGGTTTTGTCATCCGATAGCGCCTTGGTGTAAGTCACCCGCGTGCCACTTTTTGTACTTTGAAAACGCCCCGGTACCAATAACTCAAACTCGGTAAGCTGAGCCTGCTTTTGATACAGGGCTTCCATTTTCTGAGCGCCCCACGGACTCAGCACTAACGTAAAGCTGGCCACAACAAGCGTTACCATTGCAGCAGGCATTAAGGTGTAACCCAACAACTTAAAGTTAGAAAACCCAGTCGCGGTTAACACTGTCATCTCGCTTTCGGCGTATAAACGCCCGTAAGTCAGCAAAATGGATATGAAGAGTGCTAACGGTAGAATCATTTCAAGAAAGGAAGGTAGACGTAATAGCAGCGTAAAAAACACAATTTCAAGCGATACCTCACCCGCAGCGGCAGCGGCCAATTGTTGGATCAAGCGACCACTCATTAAAATCATTAGCAGCACGATGGTAACGGCGAACATAGCGCCAGCAAGTTCTCGTGCTAAATAGCGAAAAAGAATCAAATCGATAAACCTTGTAACCCTACGGCCATTTTGGCTGGGCATATAATATTGGTGGCGGCCATTGTACCCATTTTCATTAGAAGATGTGCTCTCCCCTTGTATTTTGCCAACCAGCCCGCACACTATAGAGCTAGTCACCGAAGATAGTTACACGGCGAGGCCGCGTCACCGTCCTCAATAATAATGAAGCACGTTTTATGTGTTCACTTCGTCAGGAGCAGTCATGCAATATCAGGTAGTTTCAGATTCGGCCACCCAAGTTCAAGCGGGATGTATTGTCGTTACTCTCGACCAGTCAGGCAAGTTATCTGACGCTGCACAAGCCATAAACAGTGCAACCGGCGGTTTCCTGCAAGCGCGTATTGATGCAAAAGACATTAAAGGCAATGTTGGTGACACACTACTATTGCTAGGGGTTTCCGGTATTAGCGCCGAGCGAGTGTTGCTGGTTGGCACAGGTAAGGACGAAATCAGCGCGTTTAACGCCGGCAAAATTGTTACTGCTATTTCTTCCGGTATCGCCAAAATCCCGGGAACCGTTGCTGTCTCTATTGCTGACCTTGCAAGTGAGTGCATGCCTGAAGCTTGGTGGGCAGAACAAATTATGTTGGCACTACACAGCGCCCAATACCGCTTCACGGCGACTAAACCAGCTAAAGAAGAAACAGCGAAAGCTGAGAAGCTGATTTGGATTGGTAGTGACATTGGTGCGGCACTTGAACGTGGTGACGCAATTGGTATGGGTACAGATTACGCTAAAGACCTTGGCAATATGCCACCGAATATTTGCACACCCACCTACCTTGCTGAACAAGCTGAAGCGATAGCGGCAGACGGCTCAATGACGTGTAAGGTTTACGATGAGAAAGAACTAGAAGCGATGGGCGCAGGTTCGTTCTATTCGGTCAGCAAAGGGTCTTCAGAACCAGGCAAAATTATTATCCTGCAATATTTAGGCGCAGCCGATAAAAATGCAGCGCCGCATATGTTAGTAGGCAAAGGTATTACCTTCGACACTGGCGGTATCAGCTTGAAGCCTGGCCCTAAAATGGACGAAATGAAATACGACATGTGTGGTGCCGCTTCGGTACTAGGCACGATGAAAACCATCAAAGCTCTAAAGCCCGCCATCAACGTTGTTGCTATTGTAACCAGCGCCGAGAATATGCCGTCTGGCCATGCCAGTAAACCGGGTGATGTTGTTACTAGCTTGTCGGGATTAACCATCGAGATCCTCAATACCGACGCCGAAGGCCGTTTAGTATTGTGTGACGCTCTAACATTAGGGATCCGCGACTATAAGCCAGCCTCGGTGGTTGATATTGCAACCCTAACCGGTGCTTGTATGGCTGCACTGGGTAAAGTGAACTCAGGTTTATTCACTACAGACGAAGGCTTGGCCAACGAACTGTTATCTGCCAGTGGCTATTCTCGCGACCGCATTTGGCGCTTACCTCTGGAAGAAGACTACCAAGCAGGTTTGGATTCCAACTTCGCGGATATGGCAAATATCGGTGGCCCTTTGGCTGGAGCAACAACGGCAGCGTGTTTCTTATCGCGCTTTACTGAAGGCACTCGTTGGGCGCACTTGGATATCGCAGGCCCTGCATGGGGTGGTGATGGCACAACAAAGAATTCAACTGGTCGCCCAGTACCTTTGCTGAGCACTTACTTGTTGAATAAAGAAAGCTAAGACTAGAATCACGGAATCAGTGCTGTGACATTGGCACTTATCACCTGTTCTAACGACAGCCGGACTGTTAACGTAAAGCCGTTAGTAGTCCGGCTTTTTATTTTGAGGAACTCATATGTCCATTGCCAATATTCTGAACGAACGATTTTCGGTTCGCGCTTTCCGCCCAGACCCTGTCGCTGCAGATATGTTACAAGAAATTTTTACAGCAGCTCAACGAGCACCATCGAATTGCAATGTCCAGCCGTGGCAAACCTATGTGGTATCCGGTGAAAAGAAAAATAAGTTAAAAAATTTATTAGTTGGCACTGTAATGAAACAGCAAGCGCCCAACCCAGATTTTAATTGGAAAGTCGCCTATGATGGCATTCATCGCGAGCGTCAGTTTGGCTCTGCGAACGCACTGTACTCATCAATGGATATTGCGCGTGAAGATAAAATGAAACGCAACATGGCCATGCTACGCAACTGGGCATTCTTCGACGCTCCACACGTTGCGTTTTTCACCATGGATACCTATCTCGATATCATGGGGGCTGTAGACGTTGGAATATATGCGCAAACCTTAACGCTATTATTGAAAGAAAAAGGGATTGATAGCTGTATGCAAGGCGCGCTTGGACAGTTTCCTGATCCAATACGAGAGTTTTTAGGTTTGCCTGAAGGGCGCGGAGTTTTATTCGGCATGTCATTTGGCTACGCAGATGAAAATGCTCTGGCCAATAAATGTCGGACAGATCGAGCAGAACTAACCGATGCAGTAACCTTCGTCAGTTAACGGTGTTATTAATTAGCCCTATCAATCTGCTGATAGGGCACGTTCCACATCAATACCTACAATTACTGCACCTATTGGCGTTTTAAATTCATCACCGACGGTTAAACTCAATTTGACCTGAAACGTTCGCGTCGACTCATCGTATTCTATTCCGCTAATATTATTTCCGCCTATCCCATCTCCAAAGCTCTTTTGAAATGGCTCTTCATCGCCTTGATAATAATCTGAAGTAATTGCACTCTGCCCTACGTTTACGCCATTTCGATCAACCACAAAAATCTCGGTATACAAGCCTTTTGATGCCTCTTGGACGTCACGCAGATATTTAGACAATTGATTACTCAATAATTTATTGATCATCGGGCGCTCCGATGCACCAATCTCCGCTCGCCACTTTTTATCTAATACTTCAATATCTTTAATCGTGACTTTTTTCATGGATTCATTCTGCATGCGAATACTACTAATAACTTCGCGACTCTCAACCCAATTACGAATTTTATATTCTAAAATTGCCTTCAGCTTCTTGTTTTCACTTGTCGATAGTAGCATAGAGCCGGGAGCACAATCCGACACTCTAGAATTGAAATTAGCTAAAAAATCTGGACGTTCGGATAAAAAATGATTGGCAAAATAGATACCCAAAGGCGTGTATTTCAAAAACCGACGTTTAAAATCGCTCTCATTTAGATCAAGTTCAAGTGCAATTTCATGGAAGTTTTTTTCATCGGCAATAAAGGCGTCCAAACGCCCTGCTCGAACCAATTTGAATAATTGCTCCCCTTCATTAACCTCTTCGATATGAGTGTAGCCATTGATCTTCAACCATAGCGCCTGATTACTCGATCGAATCGCACCAATCCGCAACCCCGAATGAAAATCTACCCGAGATTCCAGCTCGCTATCAGTGAAATACCAATGCCATTTCTCTAGAGCGAATGGCACGGACATGGTCGCGTAATCATCTAGTTCATCGGTGGGCATCGACGTAAACAAGCCATCAGCATTAGCCGAGACTAGATCTGCAACAGCTCGCCCCCAAGGCATGACCTCTACATCATAGACTTCGTCCATCTCGCCAAAAATGCAACTCATCACATTCGATGAAACACCCGAGAGCTCGCCTTGCAGCATGATTTGATATGGCGGAGATATTGTCGTGCGAAGATCAATGGCTTCGGCCTTCTGCATGGGAAGAACGAGTATTACCGCAATCCAATGTAGGAATCTCATACCAACTATCCTTCCCTTAGATTTTTTAGCCTTTTCTAAGACTAGCAGCCTTTGACCTGTTTAGGATATTCACTAGGTATATTTACACACTACTTAATTAGCAATATTTGCGAATGATGAATATAAAAAAGTCGGAGTCTAGCTCCGGCTTTTACGCTTACTATATTGCCTTAGGGCTGCTTAATAGCTACCAAAGTAGAGTTCAACCCGACGTTTTTCGTTCTCTGGCAAACCGCTGCTAGGATCTATTCCTCGAGAAATAGTCACAATATGATCAGACGGGATACCACGTTCCTGTAAATATGTTCGAACAGTGTCCGCACGTTTATACGACAGTTTCTCGTTATAACGCACACTGCCCGATGAGTCAGTAAACCCAACTAAGGTAATCACGCTTTCCTTACAGGCAAAGTAGTCGATAACAGCACGATCAAGAACATCAAAAAAGTCTGCCTTCAACTTGCTTGAGTTACTATCAAATAGGATATCGGCACGTGAGCTCTTCGATGTGCAAGCTTGAATCTCAACAACAGGTTCAACCACAACCGGCTCAACAACTTCAGGCTCAACAACCTCTACTACTTCAGGCTCTGGCTCAGGAATTACTTCAGGAACAGGCTCAATTTTTTTGCTGCCATTACTAAATGGATACCAAGTAGCACCCAAACCATAACTCAGTAAATCTCCGGAATAACGATTAACGCTCGCTTCAACCAACATGCTCTCAGTTATTTGGTAGTTTGCACCAATACCGTAAGCAAGCGTTGCCGAACTTTGTTCATCCGCAAGCAAGGATCCAGAAGTATTCACAGTAGCGAAACCACCAGATACAAACCAATGCCAAGATCTATCGTTATCCGAATAACGTTCATTGTTGTCTAAAAAGGTTGGATACCAACGTCCTAGTACAGACAAGGCTTTGTAATCCAATGTCTCTTTCGTCGTCAGAACATCTGCAGCCAAACCGCCTGCATCCTCATAGGACGCATTGACTGACCACTGGTTAAACAAGTCATAGCCAGCCGACAGCGAATACCCCCAATCGAAACGATCGGTGATATTAATGCCGGAACCCTCAGTCTCTGGCGAGAAGCGCGAGTAATTAAGGCCTGCGCCTACATACACACGATCCGCGCTAAACAAAGATTCGGACTCAGTGGCACTTGCCACTGATACCATGCTTAGAAGGCCAGCTAATACTGCTAGTAAGTGCTTGCGACGAACTAACAGTAAAGCAAGACCAGCCCAGATAAATCCAAGAGCACCACCCTTCGTTGACGTTTTCAGATAGCCTTCACGAGTATCATTAATGCCATTGCCGTTAATATCTTGGTTCTCGGCACCATCCAGAATGCCGTCGCCATCTGTATCCTTACCCACCGCGATTGAGCTTGGAATGGACACGTTAACAGGAGCGCCAGCTACCGCGGTGCAAAGAACCGATTGAAGTCGCTGGCGATCCATTAATACTTGATTGTCAGGATAAAAATTACAAAAAGTAGACACTTGTAAGACTAGCTAGCGGAACTTAATGTCAAAATACTTGTATGCATCACGCAAAAAAGTAAAACGGAATTTTTTAGCAAAAAAAAACCACCCGAAGGTGGTTTCTTTTCATACTTAAGCAGCCAGTACCAAGTTATTCCCACTCAATCGTGGCTGGCGGCTTGCTCGATACATCATAGGTCACACGTGAGACATGTTCGATCTCATTAATGATGCGGTTCGATACTTTCTCTAACAGTTCATATGGCAAGTGTGCCCAACGAGCCGTCATAAAGTCGATGGTGTCTACCGCACGTAAAGCAATGCCCCACTCATAACGACGCGCATCACCCACCACACCGACCGACTTCTGCGGGATGAATACCGCAAAGGCTTGGGAAGTTTTGTGGTACCAATCGAAGTTGTGCAGCTCTTCAATGAAGATAGCATCCGCTTCGCGCAAGATATCGGCGTATTCTTTTTTCACTTCACCCAAAATACGTACGCCCAAACCAGGGCCTGGGAATGGGTGACGGTACACCATGTCGTACGGCAAACCGAGTTCTAAACCGATTTTACGTACTTCATCTTTAAATAGTTCGCGTAGCGGCTCGACCAGTTCCATCTTCATATCATCTGGCAATCCGCCGACGTTATGGGGCGATTTGATCACATGCGCTTTGCCGGTTTTCGAGGCCGCCGACTCAATCACATCGGGGTAAATAGTGCCCTGCGCTAAAAAGTTAACGTCTTTTAGTTTGGTGGCCTCTTCATCAAACACTTCAATGAAGTTTCCGCCGATGATTTTACGCTTAGCTTCTGGATCAGATACGCCAGCCAATGCACCTAAAAATAAATCAGCAGCATCAGCACGAATAACTTTAACGCCCATGTTCTTAGCAAACATGTCCATCACCATATCGCCTTCATTCTTGCGTAATAGGCCGTTATCAACGAATACACAGGTCAATTGATCGCCAATGGCTTTATGCAGCAAGGCAGCAACAACTGAGGAATCAACACCACCAGACAGACCTAATAGAACTTTCTGATCGCCTACTTGAGCACGTACACGCTCGATTTGATCTTCAGCAATCTTGGCAGGTGTCCATAAAGCTTCGCAATCACAGATTTCTAATACGAAATGCTCTAATAAACGCTTACCTTGCAGGGTATGAGTCACTTCTGGATGGAATTGCACGCCGTAGAAATTTTTCTCTGCATTCACCATACCGGCAATCGCGCAGGATGGCGTAGATGCCATAATTTCAAAGCCTGCAGGCATGGTAACGACTTTGTCGCCGTGACTCATCCATACATCCAGCAGCGACTTGCCAGTCGATGCGTCGATATGATCTTTGATGTCTTTTAATAGTCGGCTTTCACAATCCACTTGAATCTGGGCATAACCGAATTCACGAATATTAGACCCTTGAACCTTGCCGCCAAGCTGCTCGGCCATGGTTTGCATGCCGTAGCAAATACCCAGTACTGGCAAGCCCATGTTAAAGACGATTTCAGGTGCACGCGGCGAACCTGGCTCAGGCACAGACTCAGGACCACCCGCCAAAATGATACCGCTTGGGTTATATTCGCGAATTTCTTCTTCGTCCATATCCCACGCGCGAATTTCAGAGAACACTCCAATTTCGCGCACGCGGCGAGCAATTAACTGAGTGTATTGTGAACCGAAATCAAGAATCAGAATCCGTTGGGCATGAATGTCTTGAGACATGAGGCTTTCCAGAATGTAGGCGTTAAAAACAAAATTGGGGATGACGCATCATCCCCGTTATTTCTTGCTAGGCAGTTAATTAGCCTAAGCGATAGTTTGGTGCTTCTTTAGTGATCTGCACGTCATGAACGTGAGATTCCTTCATACCAGCCGCCGTAATACGAACGAACTCTGGCTTAGTACGCATTTCGTCAATCGTGGCACAGCCGGTGTAACCCATTGCTGCACGCACACCGCCCATTAATTGGTGAACAATATTAGTGAGTGGGCCTTTAACAGCGATACGACCTTCAATACCTTCTGGTACTAATTTGTCGACGCCATCTTTCTTGTCTTGGAAGTAACGGTCTGAAGAGCCTTGGCTCTGTCCCATTGCACCTAAAGATCCCATTCCACGGTATGATTTATAAGCACGGCCTTGGAACAATTCGACTTCGCCCGGCGCTTCATCAGTACCGGCCAGCATAGAACCGACCATCACCACACTCGCACCCGCGACAATCGCTTTAGCGATATCACCAGAAAAACGAATACCGCCATCCGCGATTACAGGAATGCCATAAGCTTCCATTGCAGCAGCCACATTGGCTACGGCAGAAATCTGTGGCACACCAACACCGGCAACGATACGAGTAGTACAGATTGAGCCTGGACCGATACCGACTTTAACGCCATCAGCGCCAGCTTCAGCCAATGCAACCGCAGCCGCTGCAGTTGCAATGTTCCCGGCAATAACCTGCATATTTGGGTAACGTTCTTTCACCCAGCGTACGCGGTCAATAACACCTGTGCCATTCGCATTGCTGGTATGGCCGTGGGCGGTATCAACAACAATCACATCAACGCCAGCTTTAACCAGTGCGTCAACACGTTCGTCGGTACCTGCACCAGTGCCGACAGCAGCGCCAACCAATAAACGACCTTGGTCATCTTTGGCTGCACTTGGATAGGCTTTGGCTTTTTGAATATCTTTAACCGTCATCATGCCGGTCAGTTTGCCATTAGCATTCAGCACAAGTACTTTTTCAATACGGTGCAGGTGCAACAAATCTTGCACTTCTTGTGGGCTAGTGCCCTCTAGAACGGTTACCAACTGATCTTTTGGCGTCATAACCGAAGCCACCGTTGCGTCGAGATTTTTCTCAAAACGCACATCGCGGCTAGTCACAATACCCACCAGCTCTTCACCATCGACAACTGGCATGCCAGAGATGTTGTGCTGATTGGTTAATTCTAAGATTTCACGAATAGTCGTCGTGCTCGGCACTGTGATTGGATCTTTAACCACACCGCTTTCGTATTTTTTAACCTTACGTACTTCAGCAGCCTGCTCTTCAATAGAGAGGTTTTTGTGAACGATACCAAGGCCACCTTCTTGCGCTATGGCAATAGCTAGGCGGGCTTCGGTTACAGTATCCATGGCAGCCGAGATAACAGGCGTATTAAGCTGAATGCCGCGTGTTAAGCGTGTTTTCAGAGAAACCTGATTGGGCAGAACCTCGGAATAACCGGGAACCAATAGCACGTCATCAAAAGTGAGTGCATCCTGAGCGATTCGCAACATAGAGTGCCTTCCAGAACGAGGAGAATGAAGGTAATTCGGAAGTCCTTAGACTCCCAGGCGGCGCATTATACCGAAAGGTCAGTCACCGGTAAACGACGAACACCCCTGAGCCTCAATGAAGCGATAAGCAGCCTCTTTCAAATCGGGGTAAGCAAAGGTCTGAATGTGCGGACCGACGCTATCTATCCAGCACGAAGGCGACCTAATTGCCGCATACACTTCTTTGCCCTGATCATAAGGAATAACATCATCTGTAGGGCTATGAAAAACCAAAACCGGCACCTCTATACTAGGCGCTAAGCGCACTGGGTCCCAGGTTGACGGTATAAACAAAGTACCTGGCCAAAACAGGTAACCAATCCAAGAATGCGCCAACGCCGAACGGGCAACAGCAGGAAAACCACTAAACGGCGCATCAAGTATCAAGGCTTTAATTGAATAAGCCTGTTGCGCCGCAGCAACGAAATTAACCGCCAACGCGGCTCCCATACTTTGCCCTAACACCACCAAAGGTTGCTCGGGAGCTTTTTTCTTCAACCAAATAGCAGCGGCTTCGATATCCATCATGACTGCTGGCATCATGGCACGACCTTCGGAAGCACCATAACCGCGATAGTCGAGGGCCAATACCCCAACACCACGCGCAGGCAACCAAGCGACACTGCGAAAATGACTGCTTATATTTTCGCCATTGCCGTGCAAATACAGAACCACTGGCGCATCCGCTTGCTGCTCTTCACTGTGCTCAAGCACCCCACCTTGCTGCGCCGGAATCCACCAAGCGTGCACCTTAATATTGTCGGCGGTTGTTAAATAAACATCCTCATACTCGAGACCGACATCCTCTGGTGTTTGTATCCACAGCGTTTGCGGATAGAAATACAAGCTCGTCATCGAAGCGCAGCCCGTCAACCAGCCTGAAAGCACCAGCACACAAACGAGGCTAAACCGCATCAAAAATACCAAACCGCTGATATATCAGCTTCATTGATTGCTTGAGCATCCGCCCACTGGCGCTTAAAGGCCAAACGCAACTGCAGGTTATCGGCCACGCCTATCCCCTGCTGCAACAGCAATTGGCGGCGAATTGTATCGTCACCCAAAGTGGCCGGTTGCCAATTAAACTCAAACTGTTGCTGAAACGTTTGTCCTTGATACAGCCAACCTAAACGCGGCCCTATCGATGCTTGAATACCTTCTTCGAATTGATTGTCGGCTTTAAGCTCTATTTGAGCTAAACCATATATACGGCCATCACCCAGTTTGTGCGCACGACCAAAACCAACGTTCAGGTAACTGAACAGCTCGCTATTTCCAGCAGCATATCGATCCATACCGGCACTCACCCCCCACGCAACAGGGCGTTGAAAGCGTGTACGGTGACTCAGCGATAAAACATCCACCAGCAAGAAACGCTGTAACTGCAAATCATGGTTGCCGCCATCACGTATATCGATCTCCCCCATTTGTATCTGCGAACCGGGGACAAATCCTTTAGGAAGGTCCAATATCTCGTGATACGCCGCGCGCCAGCTCAATTGAACAAACGGCTGATCATCACTTTGCCCAAGCGTTAATCTTGTGCGCTGTGTTTTATGACCTTGATCATCACGAACATTCGGCATGGGTACCGAAGTAAATGGACTACCTGTTTCCAGCTTACTTCTGGCCGATAAAATTGTAATAGTGCGCTTACGTAGTTCTGGACTCGCCTTCTTCTTTTTCACCGACAAATAACGTGCATAGGCATGCCCTAGCTCAAGTGCTTGCGCCTGTTCAAGCGCTGATAAGCCTGCCAATACGTCATCGACAGAATCGTCGCTTTCAACTAATTGCTTGGCGCGATCAACGACTTCGTCATCGGCTTGCGTCGCCATAAACTCCAGCTCCGTCGCAGCTGATGGCCGATACTCGTAGCCTGCGACCAGATTTTGTTGCTCTAAAGCCCGAATCGTATCAACCGGAACGGCTTTTAATACAAATTGATCCGCTAAGCTTGCTCGTTCAGAACTAGCATCCAGTAATGCCAGTAAACGGTAAGAACAGTTTTCGTCAAAGAAAAAATAATCAAAATACGTATCTTGGGTTTCCCAGATGTGACGCACGAACTGCGCAACCTCATCAGGGGTAAAATTCAGCGGATATTCCCACGTATCACGATATTCCATATGCTGATACTGATTGGTTTTTTCGTAGTATGGCATCACCGATACGACTCCAGGATACCCTCCCGTTAAACCTTTGTAGCTAAACACCAACTCATTATCCGTAGGGTCGGCATTGGCGGCAAAATTCACACTGTAGGCCAGTAATTTACTACGCGAGGGATCAGCCCTGTCCATACGCACTAAAGTATGGCCGTACATGGATGAGGGCGAATTGATATGCGAGGCTGGAAATATAAGCGTCAGCGAATTGGCTTCTAAATCGTCACGCCACTTCTCAAATTTTGGGCACGGCTGATCAACAAAGGTATTACGAGGTAACTGTTGTTTCAGCCAGAAATATCGCGCGGGGAACTGACATTGAGCCGAAATATCAGGCGCTTGTTCCGTCAGGATAAATGCGGCGATGTCCGCCACCAACTCCGACTTTGGATTGGTTTTCCCATCGGCCGCTAAAAAGAAATTTTCACTGTCATTTTGACTAATAATTTTACGACTGAACGGGTGTAAACGAACGTGCAGTAGATGTGCCCATTGTGATTTATCCGCGAGCGCTTGAATCTGGTTATCACTAATAACTGAAGATTGGTTTTCTGTTGAGGGAAAAGCCGATGCACTGGCCAACAAAAATGTACAAAAAAACGACAACAACAATCCCGAGCGGAGCATGGTGAAAGATCCATTTAACAAAAAGCGTAACCATAACCTAAAAAGGAAAAAGGCAAACATAAAAAAGCGCGCCGTAGCGCGCTTTTTTCACGAGGCTCTAATCAGAGATTAGCCAACGTATTTTTTCAACTCAACGTCTTTAGCCATTGCAGTCTTCAGTGACTCTAAAGCCACTTCAGAAGTTGCATCAGCGTTAAACATAGAATCAAAGTTAGATTGAACAGTGCGGTTAAATGCTGCTGAATCTGCTGCTTCTACGCCCATAACTTCAGCCAATGCTGCTAGAGTTTCGCCTTGACCTTTAGCTGCATCAACGGCCAACTGATCCATATTTTGATCAATAAACAATTGTGCATCTGCCAATGGGCCGTTAGCTGCTTCACAACCCAAAGTACCAGAGGTCATACCAAATGTTTGGTTACCAGAAGTACCGTTAGTGGTAGCTGCTAATACATGCTCATACCATTGGCTAGCATCTTTAAACACTACAGCAGTACCCAAACCGCAACCAGCAGGGCTAGCAGCGAATGCCATAGTAGATGAAGTAGCAAGAATTGTTGCTGCGATCAATTTTTTCATGGACAAATTCCTTGTTCAAATAAAGAAGTTCAGTTCAAAAAACATACAGTTAAACCCGTATCTTTAATACTGATCGAGAAATAACTTAGTCCTAAAATTTGTCGATGTCTATGCAAAATCAAAGAAATCATAACAAACCGGATATCGTCAAATGCCGTTAGTACCAATCTAAAAATTACAGCATTATCCAAAAGCCTGACTGGAGAATCACGCGAGTTTGTGGCAGCCTGAACACACATTTACTGCAGTACTAATACAGTAGCGCTATGTCGTTTCAAGAGCCTCAAACCCGAGATCCGGGTGTATTCACCGTTAGCCAACTCAATCAGCGTGCACGCCAACTGCTTGAGATTTCTTTTTCGTCTGTTCGGGTCGAGGGTGAAATATCCAATTTAGCTCGCCCATCTTCAGGCCATTGGTACTTTACCCTCAAAGACAGCGGCGCTCAGATTCGTTGTGCTATGTTTCGTTCGCGGACCTCTCAACTAAAGTTTTTACCAAAAGAAGGTGATCACGTTGAGCTACGCGGCAATGTCAGCCTTTATGAAAATCGTGGCGATTATCAGCTAATTGTCGATAGCATGAAACCCGCCGGAGAAGGGGCTCTGCTGTTGGCATTTCAGCAGCTTAAAAATCGCTTAGCCGCAGAAGGATTAT
Organism: Thalassolituus sp.; assembly: GCF_034111725.1. Taxonomy (GTDB): domain Bacteria; phylum Pseudomonadota; class Gammaproteobacteria; order Pseudomonadales; family Oceanobacteraceae; genus Thalassolituus. The sequence continues at coordinate 22,453 of NZ_JAWUWR010000019.1, forward strand.
TTGACCCTGCCCGCAAACGACCGCTGCCCGTTATTAAGCGCATTGGTTTAGTCACCTCCCCGACTGGGGCAGCAGTCCACGATATGCTCACGGTATTGAAACGCCGCTGGCCAGCAATGGAAGTCGATATCTACCCTACGCCTGTTCAAGGCCGCGAAGCGACACAACAAATTGTTGATGCGATTGGCCGCGCCAATCGTGATAACCGCGTAGACGCCATCATTGTTGGCCGTGGCGGTGGTTCACTAGAGGATTTATGGTGCTTTAACGAAGAAATCGTTGCTCGTGCCATCGCCGCGTCACAATTGCCGGTCATTAGTGCAGTGGGTCATGAAGTCGATATCACCATTGCCGATTTCGCTGCCGATGTTCGTGCTCCTACGCCATCGGCTGCAGCAGAGCTTGTCAGCCCAGATCAGCAAGATGTCATTCAACGCTTGCAACAAATGCAGCGCCGCTTAGCCCAGTCAATGCGCCAACATTTGCAGCGACAGCAACAGCGGATTTTGCGCTTGCAGCAGCGCGTGCGAGGCCCCCAACATCAACTACGTAATCAGGCTCAACGTATTGATCAGTTAGAAGTACGCCTGCAACGCGCCATGCGTCAGCGGTTACGCGACCAACAACAGCGTTTAGGCCGATTGCAGCAAGCGCTGAATCACCAACACCCGCAACGCAACCTAACTGAATACCAGCAACGCTTGCAGCGTTTATGGCTGCAACTACAACGACACATGCAAACTAATTTGCAACAGCAAGGTCAACGTTTGCAAAGCCAAGCTAAGTTACTCAGTAGCCTGAGCCCCTTAGAAGTATTAGGTCGTGGTTATTCGATTACCCAGAGGGCTGATGGCCAAGTGATTGAAAAACACACAGATGTGAAGATAGACGACATAATGCACACTAGGCTCGGCTCGGGCTGGATTAAAAGCCAAGTACTATCACGTCGTAAAACGTTCAAAAAATCGCCACCAACAAAGAAGTAACTCAATCACCATGGCTCTAAAAATGAAGACATTATCCGCAATTACGGCATCCCTCATCTTGATTGCCAGTACACTGAGTCACGCACAAACCAACTCAGTTAGCGACTATCCAATGGCGGCTATCCCCGGCGGTATTGTCTCGGTTCCGTTAGGAATAACAAGTAACGAACGCCCAACCGTGAAACTCGGAAAGCAACCTGTATTAACCGTACAAGAAAGAAGCGGTGAATGGATCGCGGTTGTTGGTGTGCCATTAGAGCAAAATGGCAAACTCACCTTAACTAGCCAGCAAAAACAGTGGACCGTTGGCGTCGGTACGCATGATTATCCCGAGCAACACATCACGGTCGAAAATAAGCGCCACGTTAACCCAGAAACCAATGACATGACGCGCATCAATAAAGAATATGCACTCATGGGGCCAGCATATAAAGGTTACAACGGTATCGTTGCAGAGGGTTGGCAAAAAATGAGCTGGCCAGTAAAAGGACCATTAAGTAGCCCATTCGGATTTAAACGCTTTTTTAACGAACAACCGCGCAAACCGCACAGTGGTTTAGATATCGCAGCACCCGCGGGCACCACCATTCTGGCTCCGGCGGATGGAAAAATCGTATTAACAGGCGAGTTTTTCTTTAATGGCAACAGCGTATTTATTGATCATGGCCAAGGCCTAATCAGCATGATGTGCCATATGAGCCGCATTGATGTTAAAGACGGTCAAATTATAAAACGCGGCGATGCGATTGGTGCTGTAGGGCAAACCGGTCGTGCGACTGGCCCACACTTACATTGGAGTATCAGTATGAATAACACTCGTGTAAATCCGCTCTTGCTGGTAGCCGACCCTAACGGTAACCAGTAATTACCGAGGTAAACATCATGGCCAAACATCCAGGAACATCCGGTTTAATGCCAGTAAAAGGCAGTAGCTGTGGAATACGCCCAGATCCAGAAGCCTTGGAAATAACGGAGGGTTTCGATTTCAGTGGAGCGGCAGATTTGCTCGCCGATGTAGCTGATGATGATAAGAAAAATGTAAAAAAAAATGGCAGCGCTGAATCATTTCATTCAGACACTGCCACCAAAGAAAACACTAAAAAACAGGATTAATGCGCTAATTCTGCATCACGCTTAGCGTTCAATAAATTAATTTTGGCCGTTACTTCTGCCGACGGCGTCATCGCTTCGTAGCTGCCTTCTGGCTCATCGTTATAAACATCAATCGCTTTTAATAACGAATCAAACGACCGTACGCGATTACCACGAATCATGGCAACGCGAGCCAGCGTTTTACAGTGAAGTTTTCCATCGACTAAAAAGCGATGCTCGGTATATACGTATTTACGATCCCAATACACTACTCGACCTTCGACGACGACTTTGGCAAACGGTTTAATTTCGCGAATAAAACTCATGGTTTGGCTGGCAATCACCGAACGCCAACCTTGCTTGAATACCAAAGGAATCATACCAATTTCAAAAAAACTCTGAACGCGGCATAAATCCAACCACATTGGATAGCGTGTATTGGTCAGGTGCAAGTTTAAATCGCAATCCCAAGGCATCACCCGAAATGTTGTTGTCGTTACTCCAAACGGGTCGCGTCGAGGGCTCCAAGGACGTCGTATGATCATTAGCGCATAGCGAATCAGCTGGATCATTTTTTAGCGCTCAAATCCAATTTACGAATCAAGCCTTCTTGCGCAACAGATACAACAAGCTCACCTTGCTGGTTAAAAATTTGCCCACGGCAAAAACCGCGACCGCCGCCGGCATTCGGGCTATCAATTGCGTACAGTAACCATTCGTCCATACGGAACGGACGGTGGAACCAAATACTGTGATCTAGGCTGGCCATTTGTAGATCTTTTTGACCATAGGAAACCGCATGAGGATGCAGTGACGTTGCTACCAAATTAAAATCGGATGCGTACGCCAGTATAGTGCAATGCTCGTTGTAGTCATCGCCCATTTTGGCATCGGCCTTCATCCACACGAACTTCACCGGATCTTTCTTTTGTGGCGCAAAAATATTTACCGGATCAAGCACCCGCATTTCAATCGGCTTATCGGCGGTATAAATATCGCGTACTCGTTCAGGGAAATGATCACGAAACATACGCGCTAATTCTAATTGTGATGGAATGCCATCAGGACCTTTAACATCCGGCATCGGCGCTTGATGCTCAAAGCCTTTTTCTGGATGCTGGAACGAACAAATCATGGTAAGAATCGCACGGCCATTTTGCGTCACTTTTACTTGGCGTGTGGCGAAGCTGCGCCCAGTTCTTAAGACATCAACATCAAACTCTAAGTGATCACCAACCGTACCCGCGAGCATAAAATAGACATGCAACGAATGCGGAGCCCAGTCGCCCTCTGGCAGGGTTAGCAGAGCCGCTGCTAAACTTTGGCCCATAACCTGACCACCAAATAATGCACGAAACCCTAAATCTTGCGTTTCACCACGAAACCGATTTTCACCGATAGATACTGGACGCAGCAGCTTGATTAAATCCTGCAATACATCACTCATACATTGACCCTTTTTCAAATGCATCCACAAATAACGGAATGCTTATGTTTCGTTATGCGCTAGCACAATACGGAATACAAGCGCTAAGGCATTGGCCCAAATGACACAGTGCGCCATTGTAGATTTTTGCCCATCTAACGCCAATCACAACAGAACGAACGCACTACAACTGACTTTTCCCCCTTTAACGATCAAAAACCAAGCGGAAAGATGCAAGCGACGCCTCTATGCGTATAATACTCGGCCCAACCCGCCACGCCGACACAGGGCTACGTTTCGTATGAGTATGGCCGAAGACAAACAGCACGACTTCAACGTCCTAGATACCAGTATCTATCCCGCTCAGCTCGATGAAAAAAGCGATCGCCTGCGCCAGCTATTTGCAGAGTTTCAACCACCAGAACTTGAAGTTCATGCCAGCGAACCAAGCCACTTTCGCCTGCGTGCTGAATTTCGTTTGTGGCACGAAGGGGATCGTTGTTACTACGCCATGTTTGAGCCCGGTAATAAGAGTAAAGCCTACGAAGTCAAAGAATTCCCCATTGCATCGCAACTCATTAATCGTTTGATGCAACAATTGCTGGTCGAAATTCAGCCAAACGAATTGCTGCGTCGTCAATTATTCCAAGTCGAATTTCTCACCACCATGAGTGGTGATGCACTGATTACCCTGATTTATCACAAAAAACTCGACGAAGCATGGCAGGCAGAAGCCGAAGCTCTGCAACAACGTTTAGGCTTTCCAATTGTTGGGCGCTCGCGCAAACAAAAATTGGTATTAGAGCGCGATTACGTTAATGAAACCCTGCAAGTCGATGGCAAGGCCTTTCAGTACCGCCAAATTGAAGGCGGATTTACGCAACCCAACGGCGGCTTAAATCAGCAAATGTTGAGCTGGGCACGCTCGGCCTCGGATGCCTTTAGCGGCGATTTATTAGAACTGTATTGCGGTAATGGCAACTTCTCCGTCGCCTTAGCCGATAAATATGATCGCGTATTAGCTACCGAAATTTCAAAAACATCGGTCGCTGCAGCCCAAATCAATATTCGCGATAATGCGTTGGACAATCTGATTATTGCGCGTTTATCGTCAGAGGAATTCGTGCAAGCCATTCGCGGCGAGCGCACTTTTACCCGTTTGGGCGATGTCGATTTAACCAGTTATAACTTCGACACTGTGCTGGTCGATCCGCCGCGCGCAGGCCTTGATGATGAATCCGTGCGCCAAATCAGCGAATACAACAACATCATCTACATCTCATGTAATCCCGATACCTTGCACGCAAACCTGACGGAACTGTGCAAAACGCATACAATCACACGCTTTGCGCTGTTCGATCAATTTCCGTACACGCACCACATCGAAACCGGTGTGGTACTGACGCGTCGCTCAGCCAATAAAGAACAATAGCAAACCCAACTTAGCCAAACACACAGGCCAACCATGACCGCATCAACATTCGCTAGCTTGGGATTACCTCAAGAACAACTCGATAACCTGCAACTAATGGGTTACGAGCAAATGACCGAAATTCAGCAGCAGGCGTTGCCCGCTGCGCTGGAAGGCAAAGACGTGCTGGCTCAAGCCCGAACTGGAAGTGGCAAAACCGCTGCCTTTGGCATTGCCTTGCTGAGCCGCATTAATCCACGCTTCTTTGGCGCACAAACCTTGATCATGTGCCCTACTCGCGAACTGGCGACTCAGGTAGCGACTGAAATTCGTAAGCTAGCGCGCTTTCAACAAAACATTAAAGTGGTGACCTTATGCGGCGGCATGCCGATTGGCCCACAAATCGGCTCGCTAGAACATGGCGCGCACATCGTTGTCGGCACCCCAGGCCGCATTTGCGATCACCTGCGCAAGCAAACTCTGGATATCAGCCAAATCAATACCTTAGTGCTGGATGAAGCCGACCGTATGCTGGATATGGGCTTTGCTGCCGATATCGACAGCATAGTGCAAGAGACACCGCACAATCGCCAAACCCTGCTGTTCTCTGCGACCTACCCTGAGAACATAGAAGCACTGAGCCGCCAATACCAAAACAATCCGGTCAGCATTCGCGTTGAATCCTTGCATACTGCGCACACCATCCAACAGCAATTTATTGAATGCGACCGTGATGATCGCTTAGGCGCTCTCGAACGTGCGCTTGCCCATTTTGGTATCCAGCAAGCCGTGATTTTTTGTAATACCAAACAAACCACCCATGAAGTCTGCACGCACCTACGTGATTTAGGTTACAGCGCGCTGGGCCTACACGGTGATTTAGAACAAAAAGATCGCGACCGCGTACTGGTGCGCTTTCGCCAAGGCAGCCTCGCAATATTGGTGGCGACCGACGTTGCTGCTCGCGGCCTTGATGTCGACGATTTGCCTGCGGTAATAAACTACGAGCTACCACGCGACTCTGAAGTCTACGTCCATCGCATTGGTCGTACGGGCCGTGCCGGTAAAGAAGGACTTGCTCTTAGCCTAACCACCAATAAAGAAGCCTACAAACGCGATGCCATTGCCGAGCAAATAGGGCAAAAAGTAAACAGCATGAGCGCCGATGAGTTAAGCACAGTTCCCGCAGATATCGAGCGACCAGAGTGGATAACCCTTGCACTTGCAGCCGGTCGTCGCCACAAAATGCGCCCAGGGGACGTACTTGGTGCCCTTACTAAAAACGGCGGTATAACCGGTGCCGAAGTTGGAAAAATCGACGTTTTAGAACAAGTGACTTACGTCGCCGTTAAACGCAATGCCTGCAATGCTGCGCTGCAACACTTAGAAAATACGCCCATTAAAGGCAAAAATGTACGATCGCGTAAGGCGTAATTATTCGCCAACCGATAAAGCGAAATAAACTGCTAAACATAAATATGGATACGATAAGGTAACGGAATGACAATCATAAAAAAAATAGCCATATTATTAACCGTTTTATATTTTTCATCAGCTTTTGGGGTAGATGCATCCAGTAGTTCACTGGATGCAAAAAAGAAGGCACGCTTAGAATCTACCGTCGTAAATCCGAACATACCTTTGGAAAAACGTATTCATGCGATAAAAGAACTGCATAGCGATATGTTCGCTGAAGGACATATAAAGCGCACGTTTTGCGCATGGGACCCTATAGGAAGGACTGGACCGATAGCAGCGACGGTAAACGATCAAGTATTGCGTTCCCTGCACTATGGAATGAATCTATCCGTCGTTATTTTTCAAAACGAAAAAGAACTCATTAACAACTTTTTAACTGAAAAAACATGCGACGCTATACTTATCCGCGGTGCTTTAGTTGCTCAATTCAATAAATTTTCTGCAACCATAGAAGCAGTTGGAGCCCTACCAGAAAGTGAACATCTGCAATTATTATCTCAAGTACTAGCCGATCCCAAAATGGGAAAAAGCTTAACTAACGACCAATACACTGTAATGGGTATGGCAACCGTTGGTGGCAGCTACGTATTCGTAAATGACCGATCATACACAACTCTAGCTTCACTAAAGCAAAAGCAAATTGGCGTTCATGCTAGTAATCCTGGCATGGAAGCAATTATTGATGCCGCAGGTGCGACTCCAATCAAAGGTACTTTAATGGAGTCAGTAAAAAATTATGTGAATGGCAACGTAGACGCCATGATATCGCCAGCTCTGCCCTACATAGTTGCCGGCAATAGTCAGGACAGTCGTAATAAGGGAGCATTTGCCAACAGTATATCGCAATCTACGTTACAGTTAATTGGCCGCACCGAATTATTTCCTTTAGGAATAGCTCAAATCTTACGTGAAGACTTTCTATTTAAATTCGATACCTATTCCCAACGTTTCACTCAAGAACTCAACGGAGTGATATCAGAAGATTTTTGGATTCCCATGTCAGAAGCCGAAACGAAAAAGCAAAGCAAAATTTATCAAGATATTCGTATTAAGCTACGCGATGAAGGCTACTATGATGCCAGCATGCTGCGTTTAGCGCGTAAAATTCGCTGTCGATTCGAGCCTACTAACAGTGAATGCACCAACCCTGTTGAATAATATCCAATTCACGGCTGAATATATTTATAGATAACCTAGTTACGAGCTTATTAATAGCTTGTAACTGGTACTTTTAATTATCTAAAATATACACGGCATCCCCTACTCGCAAAATCCCCTCTTGTTTAATACTGCCGTAAATTCCGAGATTTTGATCAGCCTCTTTCACAATGGTTCGTAGCATAGATTTATCAAAATCGAGCCCGTTTTGCACGCGTGTTACCGCCCCGCAGCGTGGAGCTGTCGCGGTGCAATCTATCAATGAATTGGCAATGGTTATTTGTTTGCCAATCCAATTTTGCTCGGCTAAACCATCGTCATAACCTGTGGTGTCGATAACGATATTGGGCCGAAAACGGCGTATATCCCAATCCGCTTCAGGCAACAGTTTGTTAAAATGCTCCATTGTCGCGGTGGTAATAATATGAAATGGCGTCACTAAAAAAAATGTCCCCGGTACGGTGACAAAATCCTGCGCTTGTTGAGGAAATGAACTGAAATCAGGCAGAGGTTCACCCGGCTCACGGCTAAACGTCGCTTTCAATTCGTCCAGCCAAGTATGATCATCAAGCTTGTGGCGACGATAAAAATCCACCTCGGATAAAGGTCTCAACGACTCTAGTTTGGAGTCATGCCCCACAAGCTCTGACAGGCGTTGATGAATATCGGGATTGTTGCTATTCAACGTAGAACCATCAGCAAAAGTAACCTGAATATACTGCTGGGTCTTTAGATCGTTCTTTACCTTAGCAGTACAGGTTAATAATTCCGGTCTAAATTTACAGCTTTGGATTTCTTGGCGAGCCGTATCACGTAGTGCCCACACTCGGTCACCACTCAGACCTTGGGCTCCCACACTACATTCCTGCAATAGCTCTCCAGCCATTCCCTTAACGGGATAACGCCAGATCTCTTTAACGACGCCTACTTTTTTCATTGCTGCGCTCCCGATTCGGTCATTGCTCATAGGGATTATTCAGCACGTGAGCGAGCAATTCATCATTTTTTACTAATTGCAGAATTATACTGCTGCCATTCTCGTCTATAGCGGCCTAAGATATTCACCAACTGATGAATATAGAGTCTGGACCTATGAAAAGCCTTCCCGGCCGCCCGAAAGGGGCTTCTAAAGCCAGAGAGCAACTAACACAAGCCGCCCGAGAGTTGTTTCTGCATACGCCCTATGAGCAAGTTTCGATTCGACAAATTGCGCGCACGGCAGGCGTTGATTCCTCGCTGATTCGTTACTACTTTGGCGATAAGGCAGGCTTGTTTGAAACCATGGTGCGAGAAACCATCGCGCCAATCGTTGCCGTTCTTCAGGCTAATAAGTCTCAGCAAAATAAAGATCAAATGGATTTAGAAACATTAATATCCACGTATTACCGAATTTTGGGCGCTAATCCAGCACTTCCCAAACTGATCTTTCGCGTATTAAACGATAGTCCGAACAGTGATGCTTTCGCTGTGTTGGCGCGCATATTCAGCGAAGTCATCGGAAAAGCCCGGATCTGGCTGCAAAATACCATGGTCAATAGCGGGCAACTGCGACAAGACATCGATCCTGATCTCGCTCGGCTTTCGTTTGCCAGTCTTATGGTATTTCCGTTAATAGCGCCAACCGTTCTACTCAAAGTACTCGGTTTCACCATCAACGAATCGACTTTAGACACAATCGCAAAACACAATACTAAGCTCATTTCCCGAGGGCTATTTATCCCCAAAGAGAGTTCACAATGAAGATGATTAAAGCCTGCATTATTCTTATCATTGTCGCTCTTTCAGGTTGTACCTCAGACACCAGTGGACGGGCGCTAGGTTCGTTAGAACGAGATAGAATCACCCTTAGCGCGCCCGCTAGCGAAGTTATCAGCGCCATCAAAGTGAGCGAAGGCCAGACCGTTGCCGCAGGCGATATTCTATTACAATTAAATACCCAAATAGCCGACGCAAAAGTCAGGCAGCTGCAAGCCGATGTCGCTGCAAAAAGCGCTCAGTTAGCCGAACTGCAAGCGGGCGCTCGCAGTGAAGAGCGCCTGCGTGCTAGCTCGCAAGTCAACGAAGTGAAAGCCCATTTATTAGATGCCGAACAGCGTCTAGAACGCACCAAGGCTTTACGTCAGAAAGGATTGATAGGCCAAGCTGAGCTGGATTCTGCTAAAGCTCAGCGAGATTCTGCCGCTGCGCAATTGAAACAAGCAGAAGAAAGCCTACTGCAATTAACCAATGGCACGCGCCCAGAACAAATTACCCAAGCGCAAGCCATACTGGCCGCGGCTCAAGCAGCGCTCGAAGCTCAACAAAAAATACGTGATGACCTTACTCTTAAAGCTCCGATTGCAGGTCGTATTGATATATCACCATGGCATGTTGGCGATCGCGTCAGTATAGGAACGGTATTACTCACGCTAATGTCCGACAACGACCCGTTTGTGCGCGTATATTTACCGCAAAATCGCTTAGCCGGATTACATATTGGCAGCGAATTAAACGTCGACATTAATGGTACTAAGCTGACCGGAAAAATCAGAAACATTCGTGCCGATCCGGTATTTACGCCCTATAACGCATTAAACCAACGCGACCGTGCGAATTTAATGCATTTAACGGACATTGTTTTTGCACCATCCGCAATAGATACACTCAAAAATATTCCCGATGGCATCGTTGTTGAGGTTATGCTGCCGTGAGCTCTAAGAGCGCAGATTTCGCCATAGAAACCCATGGTATGACTCGAAAATTTGGTGATTTAACCGCAGTAAATAATCTCGACTTAGCTATTCCTAGCGGCAGTATTTACGGTTTTCTTGGGCCGAATGGTTGCGGTAAATCGACGGCTATTCGTATGTTAACCGGTTTATTAATACCAACCTCGGGCGATATTAATGTTTTGGGAAGCGCCTTGCCGCAGCAAGCCGAAGCCCTGCGTATGCGCATAGGCTACATGACGCAAAAATTCTCCCTTTACGATAATTTAACCATACGTGAAAACCTTAATTTTGTTGCCAGCATCTATGATTTTCATGGCCAGATTGGCAAACAACGAGTTAATGAATTAATTGCCTTATACGGACTAGAAAACCGCGAAAAACAAATGGCAGGCTCACTAAGTGGCGGACAAAAACAGCGTTTAGCTTTGGCTGCCGCCACACTGCATAGACCCGACCTACTGTTTTTAGACGAGCCCACCTCCGCGGTAGACCCAGAAAATCGCCGTGAATTTTGGGAGCGCTTATTCGATCTCAGCGACAGTGGCACCACCATACTAGTATCGACCCACTACATGGATGAAGCAGAACGCTGTCATGCTCTCGCCATTTTAGAAAATGGCATCAAACGCGCCGACGGCACTCCAAAATCGCTCATGGAAAACATGAAGGTTACTGTAATTGAAGTTTCGGGCGACGATTTACGTACACTGAAGAATCATCTCGTAGCGCAACCCGAAGTACTTTCTACGGCTCAATTAGGCACACGCCTGCGTGTGCTTATTCACGATTGGGTAACAGACCCAGAGCTATGGTTAACTCAGCAAATAGATGGTCGTAGTATCGAACGAGTACGACCTAGTCTAGAAGATGTATTCGTTGCCAGTACTGGAGGTCATCGTGTTGGCTAAATCATTCTTCGCCACTGTTTTCCGCTCACTGTCGCGCTCACTTTCCCGGACTCGTGCCATTACGGTAAAAGAACTGCGACAGCTATCCCGTGACCGTATGACGTTTGGCATGATCGTGATGATTCCACTCATGCAGCTAATGCTGTTTGGCTATGCCATCAACACCGATGTACGCCATATTGCTGCGGGCGTGGTGGACATGAGCCATACATCGTACAGCCGCGATATCCTTCAACAGCTAAATGCCTCTCAAGTGGTGAGTTTTACGCGAGTGTACGATTCCATACCCGCAGCAGAGCAAGCGATAACCAACGGAGAACTAAAAGCGGTGCTGTATTTACCGCCGGATTTTGCTCAGCGCTTAGTATCGCACCCTGCATTTACCGGAAAGTCATCACCAACCGCTCGCCCTATAGGCCAATGGCTGGTCGATGGTTCAGATACGATGATAGCCAGCACCCTGCGTAGCTTGCGACAAATGCCACTCGATGCTCTGGCCAATAGAACACCGAGCCTGAGTGTCCCAACCTTTGAAACCGTACAATACTTTAATCCCGAGCAGCGCAGCGTTGTTAATATAGTGCCCGGATTACTGGCCATTATTCTAACCATGACCATGATCTTATTCACGTCGGCGGCCATCGTACGAGAGCGTGAGCAAGGCAACATGGAGTTTTTAATTGCAACGCCAGTAAAGTCATTTGAGCTTATGCTAGGCAAAATCATCCCTTATGTATTAGTCGGGCTCATTCAAGTCGGTATTATCTTAATCATGGGCCACCTTGTATTTGACGTGCCAATAAGAGGCGGAATGACGTCAATACTAACGGCTAATTTGTTGTTTATTTTCGCAAGCCTAACGCTTGGATTAGTGATATCGACCATCGCCAAAACTCAACTACAAGCGATGCAAATGACGGTATTTTTACTTATGCCGTCGATCTTATTGTCGGGATTTATGTTCCCTTACGAAGCCATGCCGATACCAGCACAATGGATTTCTGAAACACTACCGGCAACACACTTTATGCGCATGATTCGCGCCGTAGTGCTGCGTGATGCCGCCATTACCGAACTATCGAAGGATGCCTTATGGCTGGCGGGGTTCACTGTTTTGGGATTAATTGTGGCATCGATGCGCTTTAAAAAGCAGCTGGATTAGTACGAAATTGATGCGAAGCGATTACTGTGAAGACATCTGCACATCAATAAAGACGCCGGCACCACTGTATTCATCGGCCTCTAGCCAATAACTACCCGCAGAAATTGAATAATTACTACCGGTTTTTCTTACACGTACTGGCACCGCCAATTCTGAAGAACCGGCGGTATCATCCCACTCGGTGTACATTATTCCCGACGTCACATATACGGCGGCCTGCACAGGAGCACCAACCAAGAATAAGCTAAGAGCAATGACAGCCAACTTGCATATCAAGGACAAATCACTTTGAATTCTGCGTAAAACTGCACATTGCCCCGACACAACTTACTCCTCGTTTGTCAGCTCTACACCCTTCTCTTTAGCTCGCATCTGCATTTCTTTACGATGTTCTATCATTAATTTTAAACGCTCTTCTTTGGTTTTTGCCGCGCGCAGACTTTCACGATACTGCTTAACTTCAGCGTTATTCATCATTTGATAACCATAAATTGCAGCACCGTCATTTAAGTAATCCTTACTCTGATCGCGATCCATCGCTGCGTCATGTGCCGATGTTTTGTCTCGCATCATATCGTGATCTTTAGACATAGCTTTGATTTTATCCATGTCACCAGAGCCTTTGCCATCCATGGCTGCCATAGAAAGTGCAGGAATAGAAAGTAAACTAGCGATTAGTAAACCATTGAGCAGTTTTTGAGTTTTCATTGCGGTATCCCGAATATTGGCGTTGAAAACTCAACCTACTCCTACTGGGCAATGAACACTTGATAATTGTCAACTAATGTCTCGTTAACACATTCTTAATCCCAAGATGATAGTTACTGGTATGAGCAAGCTAGTAATGGCGGGATTAGTGGTATGGATGGCAGAAGAATGTGATCTAAAAATAGAACTAGATGTTAAAGAAAACACTCTAAATAAAATGGAATTAATTAGACAATCAATTCCATAAAATATAAGCATAGTTACAAAATATGATAAAAATCCGAATCAGTGATCAACTGGGATAGGGAATAAATTCCTCTTCGTCGCCAACGACCTTAGGAAAATCACCCGCTATCCAATCTTGCTTAGCCTGCTCAATTCGTTCTTTACGGCTAGAAATAAAATTCCACTCGATGTAACGCTTAGCCATTTTTTCACCGCCGATTAAGGCAATTCTTGATTCTTCTGCGGCTTCAATCACCACACCATCAGCGGCTGACAAGATAACCATGGCAAATTCAGGAATAACACTATCTTTGATCTTCAAACTGCCTTTGGCCACATAAATAGCCCGCTCTTCGCTGTTGGGTAATGCTAGCGTTTGCCCCGCTTGCAGATGAGCTTCGACATATAAGGTTTCTGCGTAGGTTAACACCGGTGACGTTAGGCCATAAGCGCTGCCCATCAATACCCGCAACGGCACACCATCGACGGTCGTTGCTGGAATAGACGCTGAAGGATAATGATAAAAAGCCGGTTCAATTTCTTCGTCTTTTTCTGGCAGAGCCAGCCACAATTGCAGCCCGTGCAAGGTATGATAAATATCCTTCACTTCTGGCCGTTCCCGTTCAGAATGCGTGATGCCGCGCCCTGCAACCATTAAGTTAATATCGCCCGGCGTGATGGTGGCATAACTGCCTAATGAATCACGGTGTAATATTTCACCTTCGAATAAGTAAGTAACCGTGGCCAAGTTGATGTGCGGATGAGGACGAACATTGATGCCAGAGCCAGCCGGAAAATTCGCAGGGCCCATATGATCAAAGAAAATCCACGGTCCAACCATTTTGCGTTCTTTCGTCGGCAAAGTACGACGAACCGAAAATCCACCGAGATCTTTTGCACGAGGTTGAATAATCAACTCAATCGCATCACAGCCCTGATTAACCGAGCATTCCGACTCAGTTTCTTTGGTTTCAATACTCATAATATGCCCTCGTGAAGTTAGTGATTGCTCTTATTGGCAAACAGCTAACTAGAACTCGAAATTTAACATAAGAACCATAGATGCCCTATGCTGGCGAAATTAAAATCTCAATTTTCTCGAAAAATATACTTTGAAAAAGCAAAAAGAACAAAAAATAATACAGGCCAAATAATCCACCATGCAGAGTAGTTTGCTTGCATTATGACGTGATCAAGATAAACCGGATTAGCTAAGCTAGGCTCCATCGCATGAGCGACAAATGAGTAAGTCAAAGTACCATCGCTTTCTTGAGCCATTCTGTTCCACTGATATTCCTTATACCAATTATCAAAGTTCTGAAAAACGTATCGACCGTAAGCAGTTAAAAAACTAATCATTGCTACATAAGCCGAAATACTTTTCTTTTTCTTCATTAACAAAAGGTATACGGAGAAAACAACGATTGTAATTATGTAGATCATCTAGAAACCAAAGTATATCTAGCCGCAGCACAACCAGTAACGGCAAAAGCTGCAAGAATTATTAATAAAGTACGTTTCATTGGTATTTCCTTATCAAATTAGTATTTACAGAGTCAATCACCGCCACAACCACCGCCGCAATCGCTAGAATCACCGGCAAAACTGTCAAAAAAACCACCTGAAGTTGATGGTGATCCAGAGTCTCCGGCGCAACCAGCTGCGCAACCTATATGGCCGGCGCAGTATCCATCACTGAATCGCCCCTAGTTTTCT
>NZ_JAWUWR010000020.1:0-8918 GCF_034111725.1 Thalassolituus sp.
TATTTCCCATTACTCATACTCAAGGTAAACCCAATAGCGAGGATTATTCGCGCGCGGATGAGCTGTTAGCCATGATAGGTTTAAGCAGTTTTGCTCATCAATATCCGGCAGCTTTATCAGGCGGTATGCAGCAGCGGGTAGGTATTGCTCGGGCGTTGATATTAGACCCTGATATCTTAATTATGGACGAGCCCTTTTCGGCACTCGATGCGCTGACCCGAGAGCAGCTTGGCTTTGATTTACTCAAATGGTGGCAAGCCTCGCCGAAGACAGTTTTATTTATTACGCACTCAATATCAGAAGCAGTTTTATTGGCCGACAAAGTGTTGGTAATGAGCCAGCGTCCAGCGAGATTACTCGATAGTATTCAAGTGGACTTAGCCCGACCTCGTTCACTGGATACTCTGCGAGACCCTGCATTTTCGGGGTATACCTTGCAATTACGCCAGTATTTATATGCGCCCGCGGAGCACGCAGCAATAGGGGGTCAAGATGTTGCGTAACCGGATAATTACATGGTCGATTTGGCTCGCTATCCTGCCGTTGTGGGAGGCGATGTGTCAGGTGTTTTCAGTGCCTAGTTACATACTGCCGCCTCCGAGTGATATTTGGCATGCCTTTATTGCCGTGGACGCTGGTCGCTGGTTGGAGCATGGCTGGGCAACAATACGGGTAGCCATGCTCGGGTTTCTTTTGTCGTTCGCGATTAGTTTGCCGCTGGCGATTTTAATGGTGCAAATACCACTATTGGAACGCACCTTATTCCCAATATTGGTGGTCATCCAGTCAACCCCTGTGGTCGCCATTGCGCCTTTACTGATTGTGATTTTAGGCGCAGGTGAAGCGTCGCGCTTAACCATTACGGCCCTGATTACTTTTTTTCCTTTGATAGTATCTGCCACTACCGGTATGCGGGCGACACCACCGGAATACATTGATCTATCGCGATCATTAGGGGCTGCAGAACATAAACGGATTTGGCAAATTCGCTTACCTTATGCCATGCCATATCTATTTAGCGGGATAAAGGTTGCGGTGACGCTGGCCATTATCGGTGCCGTGGTGGCGGAGTTTGTCGCGGCAGAGAAAGGGCTTGGGTACTTTATTCAGCTTTCAACCTCGTATTTTAAAATACCTCAGGCGTTTGCCGCATTATTTTTATTAGCTTTACTGAGTTTAGGTATGTACCAACTGGTTCAGCTTATACAACGACTATTTTTTCGTTGGAGTTTAGAGCCATGAGCCGCAATTTTATTGATACCTATGGGTATTTAGTTAGGCATTTAATCACCGGAGTAGAAGCAGCAGGCTATTGGCCCGGCATTGCTCCAATCACAGACCTCTGTATTGGAGAATAACATGACAAAACAATATGACTTGGAAGAATTACAACGTGAAAGTACCATCGGCGGTGAAGGTACAGTCGATGGTACTCGGCAGATTCCTTGTATTGATTTGCACGATTTTGAATCACGGCGCGAAGAAATTCGTGTAGAATTATGGCAGGCAGCAACGGAAGTCGGTTTTTTTCAGCTGTGTAATCACGAGCTGTCGAGTGAGGAAATCACCGCAGCGTTTGCACAAAGTGAACGCTTCTTCGCACTACCAGAACAGGAAAAAGCCCGTTGGCCGTTAAAAGCAGGTCAGAACGCGGGCTGGGAATTTCGTAGTCAGGTGCGTCCTTCGACCAAAATTGCCGACGAAAAAGAGTCGTATCAAATTACCGTGCCGAAAATGGCAGGGTTATGGCCAAGCGATGACGATTTGCCAGAGTTTAAGCAGACCATGTTGTCGTTTGAATCTAAGGCATGGGCCTTGGGAATGAAAATACTGTCTTGTTTTGCTGAGAGCTTGGGTTTTGACCGCGATTTTTTTACTCAGCGCCACGATAGAAATGCCGCCGATTATTTAAGCACTTTACGCCTATTGCATTATTTACCCTTGCAATCTGCACCGCTACCGGGCCAGTGGCGGGCGGGAGCGCACTCCGACTTCGATTGTTTAACGATGGTGTTTCAGCGTGAGGGGCAGGGCGGTTTGCAGGTGTGTCCGGGTAAGGAAGTTGACGCTCAAGCTTGGACAGACGTTGTTCCCGCGGATGATTTAATCACTTGTAATATCGGTGATATGTTAATGCGCTGGAGTGATGATCAGCTTAAATCGACCCTGCATCGCGTACGTATGCCGAGAGCCGAGGAATCGTATGGGCCGCGCTATAGCCTTGCCTTTTTCTGCCAAGCGAATAGCAATGCAGAAATTCGCAGTCCAAAAAATCTCTACCCTCCGATATTAGCGAGCGAGTATTTGCGTCAGCGTTTAGCGGCTAATTTTTAAATTAGAGATTGGTTTGTGATGATGCACAGGCACCTATTGCAGGTGATTATTGTAGGTGCCTGTGTTAATGGCTTTCGTGGGCTTGAAATTATTATGCGATAAAATCTTGCCAAGCCAGCAGTAAATCTTCTAAGTCATCTAAGCCGCAGCCTGAGATAGACTCATCTTCATAGATGGTGAGTCCTTCTTCGGCGTAATCTAGCCCATCTTCCGTCGTTTGCTCGTTTATGCCGTTATGCAGTTCGCTGATATCGGCTTCGTCGCGATTAAGTACTAACTGAAAACGACGATTTTTTACTTCGTACTTTTCGCGGGTCCCTGTCTTTAACTCGTCGATAATATCCAGTAGCTGTTGCAACTTAACAATATCAGTGCCGATTTCGCTATTAAGCCAGTTGGCGGTTGTTTCTTGGCCCATATCCAAACTTAACGACGGGTGGCCGTGGTCATCATAGGTAAACTCGTAATCCATGCTGTGTGCTCGATAATTCGCGTTGGAAAGGTCTGGCGGGAAGGATCAAGCCCCTTATTTGCGAAGCAAATAAGGGGCTTTAATTAGGTTTAAATACGTATTTCTATTAATCAGTCTTCGGATACATCTTCGCCACCGGCCAATGGCCAGCCGCCTAAATCTTTATAACGATTGACGATAAAGCAAAATAATTCAGCCGTTTTGAACGTATCATAAGCGGCACTGTGCGCAGCGCTATTATCGAAATCTATGCCCGCTGTAATACAGGATTTAGCCAGAACTGTTTGCCCAAGCGAAATCGCTGCAATAGACGCCGTATCGAACGACGAAAACGGATGAAATGGGTCGCGCTTAATATCGTTACGGGCAATCGCTGCGCGTAAAAAACCATGATCGAAATGGGCATTGTGACCAACCAATACGGCACGGTTACAACCGGCGGCTTTTACTTCGCGGCGAATTACTTGGAACATTTCAGTTAGCGCTTCGATTTCAAACTCAGCATCACGTTCAGGATCGAACGGATCAATACCGGTGAAATCCAGTGCTTCCTTTTCTAAGTTAGCACCATCGAACGGGTGAATATTCGCACTTAACGTTTCGTTTGGGTGCAAATAGCCATCGTCGTCCATACGCAGTGTCACCATTGCGATTTCCAATAGGGCATCAGTGTCGGCATTAAAACCACCGGTTTCCACATCCACTACCACGGGTAAAAAACCGCGGAAGCGTTGCGCCATTGGTGATTTTTCTTGCTTATCTTCAGTACCGCTCATGTGTTGCCCTTACTATTAGTCGAGTTTCCAGCGCAATGTTTCACCCGCGCGCAGTGGAATAATTACATCATTGCCAAATGGCATATCAGACGGTGCTAGCCACGATTCTTTTACTAGCGTGATGGTATCTTGGTTACGAGCAAGGCCGTAGTAATCTGGGCCATAATGGCTCGCAAAGCCTTCTAGTTTATCCAGTGCACCTAAGTCTTCAAAAATCTCTGCGTACAATTCAATCGCAGCATAAGCACTAAAACAACCGGCGCAGCCGCACGCAGACTCTTTCGCGCCTTTGGCATGTGGAGCGCTGTCTGTGCCCAAAAAGAACTTATTGCTACCACTAACAACCGCATCTTGCAGCGCTTGTTGGTGAATGTTGCGTTTCAAGATCGGCAAACAAAATAGGTGAGGGCGAATGCCACCCACTAACATATGGTTGCGGTTGTACGCTAAATGCTGCGGCGTAATCGTGGCAGCAACATTATCGCCTTGGCTAAGCACAAATTCGGCGGCTTCTTTGGTGGTGATGTGTTCAACCACCACTTTGAGCTTAGGATGACGACTCATCAGCGGTGCCAAAATCGTATCGAGGAATTCTTTTTCGCGATCAAAAATATCAACGTGGTTCTGGGTAACTTCACCATGCACCAGTAAACGGATATCGCATTCGGTGAGCACGTCTGCCAGCTCATCCAGCTTGCCTAAATCAGTAACACCCGAAGCCGAGTTAGTGGTTGCGCCAGCCGGATAGAGCTTTACCGCAACAATATGTCCCGCAGCCTTCGCGTCGCGAATCATCTCGGGCGTGGTTTTATCGGTAAGATACAGCACCATTAGCGGGTCAAACGTCGAACCCTTTGGAGCCTGCGCTAAGATACGCGCGCGGTACTCTAACGCTTGCTCGGCGTTCATCACCGGGGGATTCAGGTTAGGCATAATGATGGCGCGTTGCATTACCCGAGCGGTTGCGGGCACGGTGTGCTGTAACACAGCACCATCGCGAACATGCAAATGCCAGTCATCGGGGCGGGTAATGGTCAGACGGTCCGTCATAGAGTAGTAACCTTGGCTAGAATGAGAGTAGACGCCCAAGCGAATAATGGCTTACAGCGTCGTGGACTGGGTGCATTGTACCGAATTTGTGGAGAAAGCACGGCATCCCGTTTAATTTTTCTTAGCTTTGGCCGATAACCTAGCTAATAACCGAATACAGGACGCCATGACGTTGAACTTCAACCGGCCATTTCTAGCCATGATCACGCTTATCCTCTGGGCTGCCAATGTCTCATCTGGCCCGGCGTTGAGCTATGGCGGCAATGTGGATACCACCATGTGGATGCTCAGTGGATCGGTATTTGAATGCCGCTTTGAGCAACCGATTCCCGATTACGGCCGCGCCGTGTTTAATCATACCGCCGGCGAAGATGTCACTTTTCAGCTAGAAACTAATCGTAATCTAATGGCCTATAGTAAGGCGCAAATCAGCTTGAATCCGCCCCCGTGGCAGCCATCAGGACAGAGTGAATCGTTGGGCTCGGCTGCCATTGTTAAAGATCAGCCTAATTTGAGCCTCGATGCTGAACGCACCAATCAGTTTTTACACGCTTTACTCGAAGGCAAATGGCCGACCATTACGCACAAAACCTTCTACGACCAAGATCGTTTTGTACAAGTGCATGTGTCGGCCATTCGATTTGATAA
Source organism: Thalassolituus sp. (assembly GCF_034111725.1). Taxonomy (GTDB): domain Bacteria; phylum Pseudomonadota; class Gammaproteobacteria; order Pseudomonadales; family Oceanobacteraceae; genus Thalassolituus. Next base: position 5,281 of record NZ_JAWUWR010000020.1, read on the forward strand.
ATACTATCAAGACTATATTCGCTGCGTTAATCAGCTGTTGCCGATGAATTTTGAGCAAGTAGCACGCTCAAAAGTACATTTTAAGATAGGGCAGAGCGAGATAGATCCGAAAGACACCGACATGCTCAACCGCATTGTGTTTTATATAAAACACGACCCCCGCGTATTTGCCGTGTATCTCGATGGCCATTCCGACAATATTGGCCGCCGCTACGACAACCGCCAAACCTCGAAGCTGCGGGTCGAAAGTGTAGAGCGCTATTTTATTAAGCAGGGCATTAGCCCAGATATGATCACCACTCGTTTTCACGGCGATCGCTACCCAGTAGCCGATAACCGAACCGCCAAAGGTCGTGCCGAAAACCGCCGTGTGACCATTCGCCTAGAGTTGCGCGAAGACATGCCCATCCCCGACGAACTAATGTTCAAACTGCCAGAAGACGCCACCGTTTTGCCGCGTTAAGCCAGTAACAGCCCTAGTCAGCGTGCCATTTGAGTCGTATAAATAACGCTCACTTGGCGTAAGGCCTCGCAATCAGTACAATATGCCCCCTTTGAATTCCTCGCGTTGGCCAACCTAGTTGATCAGCGCCGTTAACCATCCTGGAGATACCCATGTCAGACATCAAAAAAGTGGTGCTGGCGTATTCCGGCGGCCTAGACACCTCCGTAATCGCTAAGTGGCTACAAACTGAATACAACTGTGAAGTAGTAACCTTTACGGCAGACTTGGGTCAGGGCGAAGAAGTAGAACCAGCACGCGCAAAAGCCGAAGCACTGGGCATCAAAGAAATCTTCATCGACGACCTACGTGAAGAATTCGCTCGTGACTTCGTATTCCCAATGTTCCGCGCTAACACCATCTATGAAGGTGAGTACTTGCTAGGTACATCGATTGCGCGTCCATTAATCGCCAAGCGTTTGATCGAAATCGCTAACGAAACCGGTGCAGACGCCATTGCCCACGGCGCGACCGGTAAAGGCAACGACCAAGTACGTTTTGAGCTAGGTCCCTACGCACTTAAGCCCGGCGTAAAAGTAATTGCCCCTTGGCGTGAATGGGACTTAACGTCGCGCGAAACTCTGATGGCCTACTGCGCAGAGCACAACATCAAAGTAGAAAACAAAGCCGGTAAGAAGTCGCCATACTCAATGGACGCTAACTTGCTGCACATCTCTTATGAAGGCGACATCCTAGAAAACCCATGGAACGAGCCAGAAGAAGACATGTGGTTGTGGTCTGTTTCTCCTGAGAATGCTCCGGACGAAGCTGCGTACATCACACTAACTTTCAAACATGGCGACCCAGTAGCCATCGACGGCGTTGATAAATCACCAGCGACCATCATGGAAGAACTGAACAAACTTGCTGGCGCACACGGCATTGGCCGCGTCGACATCGTAGAAAACCGTTACGTTGGTATGAAAGCCCGTGGCTGTTACGAAACCCCAGCCGGTACTGTATTGCTAAAAGCACACCGTGCGATTGAATCCATCACACTGGATCGCGAAGCAGCCCACCTAAAAGACGAACTGATGCCACGCTACGCTAACCTGATTTACAACGGTTACTGGTGGTCGCCAGAACGTAAAATGCTGCAAGCCGCTATCGACGAAACCCAAGACGTGGTTAACGGCGACGTGCGCGTAAAACTGTATAAAGGCAACGTGATTGTGGTTGGCCGTCGTTCGGACGATACCCTGTTCGACGAAAAAATCGCCACCTTCGAAGACGATGCAGGCGCCTACGACCAGAAAGACGCAGCAGGCTTAATTAAGCTAAACGCATTGCGTTTACGCCCTGCCGCGAAAAAAGGCCGTAGCTTTTTGAAGTAAAATTCAGAAACGTTAAGCCTGTATAAAAACCCGCCTCGGCGGGTTTTTTTGTGGGTGTTGTTTGGAATAGCGAGTTAAGTAGCCGGATAAACTTGTATTTATATTAGTAAATATAAGTATTTATCTAATTTCAATGTTGAATACCTATTATTTTGAGTTAGCATGTTTGTAATACATGGAGGTGTTGATGTTATCGATTGAGTGGACGAAAACAGCTGTAAAGGAACTGCGGAAGATTCAGCCTGAAAAATAACGTACGGCGATCTTCAAGGCTGTAGACGAACTAAGTGAATGCCCAACAACGGCAGCAAATGTGAAAGCACTGAAAGGTCATAAGGCTGGTTATCGCCTGAGAGTAGGTCGATATCGCGTTTTGTTTGATCTAGATGAAGGTGTACGAATCATAACGATTCAATAGGTGAGAAAACGAGATGAGCGAACATACTGAAGCCACGATTAAAACCGAAGCTCAGATTATTAGAGACAGTAGAGGTAAACCTTTGTACGCCGTAGTGCCTTATAACGAATACCAAGTACTTGTTGAAGCTGATGCTCAAGTCACTATTCCTCATGAGGTCGTAGGCCTTATGATTGAAAAAGGTCTAAGTCCTATGGCTGCGTGGCGCAAATACCGAAGATTATCTTAAGTGCAGATGTCAGAAAAATTAGGCGTTACACAAGGAGCCATTGCTCAGGCAGAAAAGTTCGGAAATAAACCTCATATAGAAACTCTAAGAGCATGGGCTAGTGCGTTAGATTGTGATGTTGCCCAGTTGACGGAATAGCACTCACGTTACGATCAAATAATTGATAGATCTGTAGTTTACATACAGTTGATTTCCGTAAATGATAAAAGTCGTGCGCGCTTTTTCGTATAACGAGTGTATAGGATATGGATATTTTTTCTTATAAACCAGAAGGTTATGATGGGGCGGGGAAATTCCTGATCCTGCGGAAGTGCGCATGCGCACTAATAAGCTGTTATGCGCATGAGGGGTTATGAACAACTTAATTAGATATTTTAAAAATATTCCCAATGGGAAAATAGCTTTATGGTGTTATCTGATTTGGTACTGCGTAACACTTTATTATTATTTTGATAGCTCATTAGGCATTTGGCTTAATTCTATTGGTATAAGTATAGTTATTGGTATTGCGCTTTTGCTTAGCGTTTCGACTTCAAATTCACAACAAAAAGATCACTGGCAAACATTTAGGTTATTCATGATGCCATTTTGTGTTTCAAGCTTTTCATCATTAATAAAAGGCCAAGGATTTATTCTAATAGTGCCACCAAAACCCATCGAACAGATCACTTCAGTTGGTGCATGCATAATATTTTTAATTTTCGTATTTTGTGTCAAAAAGGTAGCAACTAAGGATTCCCATAGCCAGGCGCTCAATAGGACTCCGTAATAATGTCACCTTTTCTGCGCTACGCGGCAAAAAAACCGCCAATTTTACCACGCCGCTGAGCAAGGCGTTGAGGCTGTAGAAAAACCTATTTTTCACGTCTATTTTTAATAAAATAGAGCCACTCACATGGTGTGGTTCTTATGCCTAAATTTAAGCCATACAACTACAACCAAACGTCAATGGCCGTGATTAACTATCAAGATCAGTTGCAGCCAGGTACGTTTGAACACGTCATTCATTACCTTATTGATCAAAAACTCGATCTTTCCATCTTTAATCCAAACTACAAAAATGATGATGGTGGCCGTCCGGCTTACGATCCTGCGATTTTATTAAAAATAATTTTATTTGCTTACTCTAAAGGCATTACTTCGAGTCGAGAGATT
>NZ_JAWUWR010000021.1:0-11611 GCF_034111725.1 Thalassolituus sp.
CATCAAGCTAGAAGAATTAGAGCCGGAGATTCAAGACTTTATCACCAGCCCGAACATGGTGAGCTTTATGAAGTCGGGTACGCGCAGTCGCGTGCATCGCCCTGCGTATCCTGACTATGTCGTGGTTAAACGCTTTGATAAAAGCGGCAATGTGGTCGGTGGCATGCGCTTTATGGGCCTGTACACCTCGATTGTGTATATTGAGACGCCGAATAATATTCCGTTAATTCGTGAGAAATTGAACGGTGTGCGGGCATTAGCTAAATTTGAAGCTTGGAGCCATAGCGGTAAAGAGCTGAATCGTATACTTGAAGTGTATCCGCGTGACGAGCTGTTCCAGTCGGATGTTAACCATCTTTATAAAACAGCCATTAGTATTCTTAATATTCAAGAACGTCGTCAGACGCGAGTCTACTTACGCAAAGATTCTTACAGTAAGTTTGTATCTTGCCTAGCTTATACACCACGCGACATCTACAACACTGAATTGCGCTACAAAATGGAGCAGGTGTTACGCCAAGAATTTGAACCGCTGGATATTGAGTTTAATACGTATTTTTCTGAATCGGTGCTTGCTCGTACGCACTTTATGTTGCGGTTAAATCCCGATAGAGACAATACGTTAGATGAGGAAATCGTAGCTCGTAAAATTCGCCAAGTTGTACGATCGTGGACAGATGATATGCACGATGCGCTTATCGAACAGGTAGGCGAAGAGAAGGGTAACGTACAGTTTCATGAATACCGTGCGGCATTTCCTGCCGGCTATCGGGAGAGCTTCGGCGCGCGTACCGCGGTTGCTGATATTCAGCATATGGAACAATTACGCGGAGACTCAGCTAAAGAAATGGCCATGAGTTTTTATCGTGAATTGGAAGAAGGCGAAAACGAATTACGCTTTAAATTGTTCCATTCCGAAACGATTTTACCCTTGTCGGATGTTATTCCGGTTTTAGAAAATCTCGGTCTTCGTGTATTAGGCGAACATCCTTATGAAATTCAATGCGCTGATGGTCAGCGTATTTGGATTCACAATTTTATGCTGCGTTATACCCTGTCGGATAAAATCAATATCGGCGCGGTTAAGCATCTATTTCAAGACGCCTTTAGTGCGGTTTGGCAAGGCCGTGCAGAGAATGACGGCTTTAATCGTCTGGTTCTCGGCGGCCAGTTAGGCTGGAAAGACATCGCAATTTTGCGTGCGTATGCGCGCTATATGAAGCAAATTCGTTTCGGTATTTCCGAATCCTATATCGCCGATACCTTGTGCGGATATATCGGTATTAGTGCGCAGTTAGTCAAACTATTTCATCAGCGATTTGGTCTAGAGGAGCAAACCGTTGAACAGCGTGAAGCGAATGTCGCTAAGATCGAAGAGTCGCTTATCGCAGATCTCGATAATGTTGATCAACTCAACGAAGACCGCACCATTCGTCGTTATATTGAACTGATTAAAGCCACCTTACGTACCAACTTCTATCAGCAAGATGAAAATGGCTGCGATAAGAGTTATCTCTCATTCAAATTGAATCCTGCAAACATCAGCGACATGCCACTACCGCGTCCTATGTTTGAAATCTTTGTTTACTCACCTCGTGTCGAAGGTGTGCATTTGCGTGGCGGTAAGGTAGCGCGTGGTGGACTTCGCTGGTCGGATCGTAGCGACGACTTCCGTACAGAGGTGTTGGGCTTAGTAAAAGCGCAACAAGTTAAAAATGCCGTGATTGTACCCGTGGGTGCCAAGGGCGGCTTTGTGGCTAAGTGTCTACCTAAAGATGGTGGACGAGACGCCTTTATGGCCGAAGGTATCGCCTGTTATCAAACCTTTATTAGCGCACTGCTCGATGTAACGGATAACCTAGTCGAGGGCAATGTTGTACCGCCTGAACGTGTGATTCGTCATGATCCTGATGACCCGTATTTAGTGGTTGCAGCGGATAAAGGCACGGCTACCTTCTCTGATATTGCCAACGAAATTGCGGTAAATCGCGGTTTTTGGATGGGCGATGGCTTTGCTTCCGGTGGCTCGATTGGTTATGACCATAAGAAAATGGGCATTACCGCGAAGGGCGCTTGGGTTTCGGTGCAACGCCATTTCCGTGAGCAAGGTTTGAATACTCAATCCACCGATTTTAGTGTGGTCGGTATTGGTGATATGGCGGGTGACGTGTTCGGTAACGGTATGCTGTTGTCGGAGCATATTTGCTTGGTTGCGGCCTTTAACCATATGCATATCTTTGTGGACCCGAATCCTGATTCGGCAGCGACGTTTCCTGAGCGTAAACGTTTATTTGAATTACCACGTTCGTCTTGGGAAGATTTTGATAAATCATTGATATCGACCGGCGGCGGTATCTTTTCGCGGTCGGCTAAGCGCATAGCGATTAGCGCAGAAATGAAAGTCCGCTTTGAGATTAAAGAGGATTACTTAGCACCCAATGATTTAATTAAAGCGATTTTAAAAGCGCCGGTGGATTTGATTTGGAACGGAGGTATTGGTACCTACATTAAATCCAGTGATGAACGTCATTCTAACGTGGGCGACAAAGCTAACGATGGTTTGCGAGTTAACGGTAACGAAGTTCGTGCCAAGGTGATTGGTGAAGGCGGTAACTTAGGTGTGACTCAACTTGGGCGTATTGAATACGGCTTAAATGGTGGGGCATCGTATACCGACTTTATCGATAATGCTGGCGGTGTCGATTGCTCCGACCATGAAGTCAACATCAAAATTATGCTGAACGAGATCATGGATAATGGTGATCTAACTCGTAAGCAGCGTAATGAAGTCTTTATGGCACAAACCGAAGCGGTCGGTAAATTAGTGCTGAATAATAACTATCGCCAAACTCAAGCGATTGCTTTGGCTTATCGCGATTGCAAATTACGCTTGGACGAATATGTGCGCTTAATGCGTGATTACGAAAGCCAAGGCAAGCTGAATCGTAGCTTAGAATTTTTACCATCGGAGGACGTGTTACTAGATCGCCGTGCACAAAATCAAGGTTTAACACGTCCTGAATTGGCGGTGTTAATTTCTTATACGAAAGCCGATTTAAAAGAACAGCTTAATCGTCCAAGCATTACCGAAGACGATTATATCTCGGCAATTGCGAGTACGGCTTTCCCTGCAGAACTTGCTACACGTTTTGCCGAGCCATTAACTCGCCATCGTTTGCGCCGTGAGATAATTGCCACGCAATTGGCGAACGACATGGTTAACTACATGGGCATTACTTTTGTTAGCCGCTTAGGAGACTCTAGTGGTGCGACTGTTACCGATATTGCTCGGGCTTATGTAACCGCACGCGATACCTTCTCGCTAGCGGAATACTGGAGCAAGATTAACGCACTGGATTACAGCGTCGATACGCATATTCAAGAAGATATGATGGCGGAGTTAATGCGTCTTGTGCGCCGAGCTACGCGCTGGTTCTTGCGCAATCGCCGCGTTAGCGTTGCCATTACTGCTGAGGTTGAGCAATTCCGTGATGCGGTACGCCATATTGCTGCTCATTTGGGTGAGACATTAAAAGGCGGTGCTTTAGCTCGCTGGCAGGCACTCTATGATAAACGTCGTGAAGCTGGCGTACCTGCCGATTTAGCTGCGTTTTCCGCAGGGGCGGGCGAGTTGTATGCCGCGCTCGGCATTATCGAAGCCGCTCAGCAAAGCAAATGCGACGTGCACAATGTCACTGAGGCGTATTTTGGCATCGGCGAGCATTTATCATTGGGCTGGTTCTTGCAGCAAATTAATGCCTTGCCTACTAGCTCTCACTGGGAAGCAATGGCGCGAGAAAGTTTCCGAGATGATCTCGACTGGCAGCAGCGTTCGCTGACGGTTGGCATTCTCGCGGGTAACGATAATCAGACGGAATTGAGTGATGCAATTGCGAACTGGGAAGAGGAGCAGGCTGTGTTGGTAGGACGCTGGCAGCGCATGCTTAATGAACTTAAAAGTGCCGACAATATGGAATTTGCTATGATTGCTGTCGCCTTGCGCGAGTTGCTCGACTTGGCCCAAGCGAGTCGTCATCAAAAAAACTGCAATTAGATAGATATTCGGTCGTGTAAATAGATCGAGTAACGGTCCGCGCGGGCTGCTTAATGCAGTCTTACGCAATTCGTGCTAAAAGCCCTGCATCTATTTTTTATGGTGCAGGGCTTTTTTATGTTTTTGGCTAATACAGCCGTTGCTAAGCGCCTCTCGCTGCTGTTGGTGCTGTTGGAATTATTGGTAGTATTTATGGCTTCCTGCGTTGTTAGTGCTGCGGAGGTGGATCAATTTTCACGGCCTGCAGAATTGGTGTTAAACGATAGCTCTGCCGTTATCGCCGCCGAAGTACAGCGGCGTATGAATTTAGCGATTAAGCGCGCTAATCGACCGGCACCTCATTTAAAGCCGCGTAAGGTTCAACGCGTTCCCAAGCAATCGCGCTGCTCTATACCTCGATTGTACGATTCAATGGCAGTGTATTTGGCGCGGCCGATTGTTGGTCAGATAGAAAGTTACGCCGAAACCGTTGCCGATAACGATGGATACCGTGTAGCGCTAAATCATTCGATTTACCGCAATTTCACTTGGCCGCAATCGCCGTCTTTGGTGCTGAGTGAACGTGTCGCTGCGGTGATTCGTGTCGGTGGCGAAGAAGTCGGTACTGATAAAATGGGACACTTTTTTACAGAAGGTCATACCTATTTCGAAATGACTAAGCACCTCACCTTGTCAGTGGAGGAAGCTATACTGTTTGGCGAATGGACCGAGAGCGTATATTTTGGCGCACAAACGACAGGCATTTATTCCTATGCCGATTTAGTGGCTAATTTTAATGGTCTACGTTTTTGGAATCGAATTCTCGCCCTGCAGCCCGATCCTCTGCTGCATTCTATAACGCGCCCTTATGTTCGCTGTGAAGACCGCCATTGGGTGCCGGAAGCGCGGTTTAGCTGGGTTGAGTATGTAGACAGCGGGTGGAATGAGAGTGTTAATTGCCCGGTGTTTCGTACACTCGCACTATTGGAAGAAGTATTAAACCAAGCGCCACTGTGTATGAAAGATAAGCTACCTAAAAATCGTTATGACGATTTAGAAGGGCGTCTATTTAATCGTGCAGGTTTAGCCGTCATGCCCGACTATTTGCAGCCCGAGGTACTTTGGTTGCAGCGCGAACCAGAAAGTTTATCCGGTAAAACGTTTCGACGAATAAAGTCATTGCGTGAACGTTTTGAACGTTGGCGTTTAGATAAAGAATTGGAGCTTCTGGAGTCGCGTAGACTTGAGGTGCAGCAAGCGTTAGAAAAGGATCAATCGTGAGTCAGCGTATTGTGGTTGATATTCATTTAAGTGCGGAGGAATACCTTCGCTACTATCGTGGTGAAATCAAATTGGTGCAGGCTACTTCCGTGGATGGCCGCAGGGTGCGTTTTCCTGCGAACGTGCTGCAACATGTTATCGGCCATGATGGTATTCACGGTCGTTATGCCATCGAGTTTGATGGCGATGGTCGCTTTCAAAGTATCAAGCGGGTTGATTGACCTGAAGTTCTAGCCTACTTTTTTCTACCTGATCATCTACAGCAGCCCCCAAGTAGCATATAATGCCGCCGTTTTTCGCATGCTTTCACTTGAGGTTGTTATGGATTGGTACGCTTTAACCCGTCAGTTGTTCTTTCGTCTAAGTGGTGAGACCTCTCACGAGCTGGGCTTAGATATGCTGGGTGCGGCTGAACGCCTAGGTGTGCTGCAATTTATAACCAAACAAGTGCCTGCCGCGCCGGTAACGGTTGCAGGTATTGAATTTCCAAATCCGGTTGGCTTGGCCGCGGGTTTGGATAAAAACGGCGACTACATCGACGCCTTTGCTCGCTTAGGTTTTGGTTTTATCGAAATCGGCACGATTACACCGCGTCCACAGCCGGGTAATCCTAAGCCACGCTTATTCCGTCTGCCGGAACAGCGCGCCATCATTAATCGTATGGGGTTTAACAACAAAGGTGTGGATCACCTTGTTGAACGCGTTAAAAAGGCAAAGTTTCGTGGCGTTCTAGGCATTAACATCGGTAAGAATTTTGATACCGCAGTTGAGGACGCGACCAGCGATTACCTGATCTGCTTAGAAAAGGTTTATCAATACGCGACTTACATTACGGTGAATATATCGTCGCCAAACACACCGGGCTTGCGCACACTTCAGTATGGCGATGCGTTGCGTGACCTTCTTACGCCGCTGAAAGCTCGTCAGCGCGAGTTAGCCGAAGAATTCGGCTACAAGCCTATGTTCGTGAAGATCGCTCCAGATATGGACGAGAATGAAGTGAAGCTGGTGGCGCAAACCCTGATTGATTGTGAAATCGACGGTGTAATTGCAACCAATACCACGCTATCTCGTGACGGAGTACAAGGTGCCAAGCATGGCAGTGAGGCGGGTGGCTTGAGCGGTGCGCCCGTTGAAGACCTAGCCACAGAGACCATTGCACGCTTGCAAGAAGCTCTGAAAGGTCGATTACCTATTATAGGTGTCGGTGGCATTCTCGATGGCAGTGGTGCGGTTGAGAAGTTTCAAGCCGGTGCCAGCCTAGTGCAGATCTATAGCGGTTTTATTTATCGCGGCCCAGAATTGGTTGGCGAATGTGTTAACGCCATCAAATCGGTATTGGGAAAGTAAGCTTAGAGAAGAATCTATGGCCCGACGTATTTGCCGGGCCATCCTCCTGGAGCGGGAGGTTAAAATTAGGGTGTTCAGATTGGGTTAGCGGTTATACCGCCATCTTGTGAATACCAGAAACGCCGGTATAGCCGTCCCAGTTGTCTTCGCGTCCAGATCGCCAACCGGCCATCCAGTAATCGCGGTTTGGCCCTTCAGGGGCTAGGTCTTTAGAACGGCGCTCTACACCAGCGCGATAACCGCGCGCGAATGCTCTTTCGTTCATGTCGCGTTTCTGTTTTTTCATAGAGTTGCTTCCTCGCTATTCATTTGCTCGGGTTGGCAGCCACAGGTGTTCAGCAGCAGACCGACTACAGTTGTACCGTGACAGAACGACGAATGTTAACGATTGATTTCTTATAAGCAGAACGTTTTTAACTGCTTTCTGCTATTTGACGGACTGGGATTTATCACCATGCAAAACGAAACGAACGCCACTCAACATACTTTTTTGGCAGCCTGCCCGAAGGGAATTGAATCACTATTGGCCGATGAAATCAGAGAGTTAGGCGGTGAAGTTGAGCGCGAAACTATTCTCGGTGTGGTCTGGCGTGGCGACTTAGCGACCGCTTATCGATTTTGTTTATGGTCGCGCCTTGCCAGTCGTTTGTTGCTACCACTGCAAGAAAGTCAGGTAGACAATGTCGACGAAATGTATGAGGCGGCCCGTTCGGTCGACTGGCCGATGGTATTCCCCGTAGGCGCTACGTTTCGTATCGACTTTCATGGTCGTACCGACTACCTGAACAACACCCAATTTGGCGCGCAAAAAATCAAAGATGCGATCGTCGATTGCTTCCGTGAGGAAGAGGGTACTCGCCCGAATGTCGACAAAGATGGCGACATTCGTATTGAGGCTCAGCTGCGTAAAGGTAAGATTTTTCTCTATCTAAACCTGACCGGCGACAGCTTGCATCGTCGTGGTTATCGCTTGCAGCCGGGCAAGGCTCCCTTGAAAGAAAACTTAGCCGCCGCGATTCTTATTCGTGCCGGTTGGCCAGCATTAGCAAAAGCTGGAAAACATCTTGTTGACCCTATGTGTGGTTCAGGAACAATTTTGATCGAAGCTGGCCAAATAGCTGCAGATGTCGCACCCGGTCTTAATCGTCAGCGTTGGGGCTTTGATCGCTGGCACCAACATGACCACAAAATATGGTTAGCGGAAGTCGAAGCGGCTCGTATTCGTCGCACCGAAGGCTTAGCCGCGATGACTAGTCGTTTGTATGGTTTTGATATTGATGGTGATCAATTGAATGCCGCGACTAAAAACCTCGAACGTTCAAGCCTTGCCGGTAAAGTGCATTTGGAACGCCGTAGCATTGAACAACTGCGCGTCCAAAAAGAGGTGATCAAAGAGGGCGGTATTGTTGTTTGTAACCCACCTTACGGTGAGCGTTTAAGCGAACTGCCACAATTGGCGCCGCTGTATCAGCAATTCCACGATGCCACCATGCAAATGCCGGAATGGCCGATTGCCATGTTTACCGCCAATCTTGATTTGGCGCGCAGTGTTCGCCGCCCGGTGAACAAGCAATACAAGTTAATGAACGGCAAGATTGAAACCCGCTTGTTGGTATTTGGTGCTGCGGATGAACGCTCAGACCGTGCCCCTGCCAGTGCTATTCGCGGGCCGGTAGAAGCCTTTGCCAATCGCTTGAAAAAGAACATCAAGAATCTTCAAAAGTGGGCGAATCGCGAAAACGTTCATTGCTATCGTTTATACGATGCCGATTTACCGGAATACGCGGTAGCGGTTGATCGCTATGAAGATTGGCTACACGTACAAGAATACGTACCGCCTAAAACCATTGATCCGGCGGTGGCTGAGCGTCGTTTACTCGATATTTTGGCCGTATTGCCAGAAGTCACTGGTGTGCCTGCAGAGCAGATTGTTCTGAAGCGTCGTGAGCGTCAAACTGGCCGTAAGCAATACGAAAAACACAACGATGAAAAAAGCACTATGGTCGTGCGCGAAGGCCAAGTGCAATTACAAGTAAACCTAAAAGATTATTTAGATACTGGCTTGTTTTTGGATCACCGCCCAACGCGTTTAGAAATTGCCCAGCTTGCCAAAGGCAAACGCTTTTTAAACCTGTTTTGCTACACCGCTACCGCCAGTGTTCATGCCGCCGCCGTGGGCGCACATTGCACCAGCGTGGATATGTCGCGTACCTATTTAAACTGGGGTCGTGAAAACTTACGTTTAAATAAAATAAACGACGAACTGCACAAGTTTATCCAAGCCGATTGTTTGCAGTGGTTGCGTGAAGATAAAGGCAGCTACGACATTATCTTTATGGACCCACCAACCTTCTCTAACTCAAAACGTATGGAAGGCGTGCTAGACATACAGCGCGATCATGTTGACTTGATTCGTCTTGCAATGGAACGCCTTGCGCCGGGCGGTACTATGATTTTCTCGAACAACCTGCGTAAGTTCGACATGGATGCTGAAGCACTGAGCGAATTTACGATTGTGGACGTGAGCGCTAAATCCATTCCTACTGACTATGCTCGCCGCACCAATATTCATGTGTGTTATCACATTACTAAGTGAAACGTCGCATAGCTTGAGTGTAGGCACTAAAAAAAAGCGAAAAAACCAATATTGCACCATGTGTGTGCAGTATTGGGTTCATCCCTCCCTCATTGCTCCGCAGTAAAAATCCATAATTGCGACATATTGAAACTTTTACTCGCGACAATGCGCCATATCTGGGCGATATTAAGCTGGTTTCAGACAAAGATGACAAACTTGGTATGAAATCTGCTAAATGAATCGCCACTTATTCTACATTCTTACCTAGGACTGGGTTTGATTATCGTTTAGGCACTGATTTGGGGCTTCGGAGTGAGCGCCTGCCTTAACTTAATCTCGTTAACTTTGAAGAGGACCCAACGTGGAAAACATTGACGTCAACAGCATCAATAGCGCGGTAGAAACCTTGATGCAAAGCGCCAACACCATGTTTATTTTGCTCGGTGCCATTATGGTGCTAGCGATGCATGCCGGTTTTGCATTTTTAGAAGTGGGTACGGTTCGCCACAAGAACCAAGTAAACGCTTTAGTAAAAATCATTACTGATTTTGCCATTTCGACTTTGGCTTACTTTTTCATTGGTTATCAAATCGCCTATGGCATGGATTTCTTCGCTGGCGCTAACGACCTTGTCGTGAATAGTGGCTATGAGCTGGTGAAGTTCTTCTTCCTGTTGACGTTTGCGGCAGCCATTCCTGCGATTGTTTCGGGTGGTATTGCCGAACGCGCTAAATTTTATCCAATGTTGATCGCATCAGCGTTGATCGTGGCATTTGTTTATCCCTTCTTTGAAGGCATTATTTGGAACGGCAATTACGGGTTCCAAGATTGGTTACAAACAACTTTTGGCGCGAGTTTCCACGATTTTGCTGGCTCAGTGGTTGTTCACAGCGTGGGTGGCTGGATTGCATTTGCAGCCGTATTCCTATTAGGTTCGCGCAAAGGTCGCTATCGTGATGGTCGCGTTGTGGCATTTGCACCGTCGAATATTCCCTTTCTTGCGTTAGGTGCATGGATTCTTGCGGTAGGCTGGTTTGGCTTTAACGTGATGTCTGCTCAGACATTAGATGGTATCTCTGGTCTGGTGGCTGTAAACAGCTTGATGGCGATGGTTGGCGGTACGATTACGGCGATGTTGGCTGGCCGTAAAGACCCTGGCTTTATTCACAACGGCCCATTGGCTGGTTTAGTGGCGGTGTGTGCCGGTTCTGACTTGATGCATCCAATCGGTGCATTGGTTGTTGGTGGTGTTGCTGGCGCACTGTTCGTATACGTATTCACACTGGCGCAAAACCGTTTTACCAAGTTTGATGACGTATTAGGTGTTTGGCCATTGCACGGCTTGTGCGGCGCATGGGGTGGTATTGCAGCGGGCATTTTTGGTTTAGAAGCCTTCGGCGGCCTTGGCGGTGTCAGCTTTATGTCGCAGTTGATTGGAACATTTGCTGGTATGGCCGTCGCCTTGATCGGTGGTTTTGTTGTCTACGGCTTCGTGAAAGCAGTTTCTGGTATTCGTTTAACGGAAGAAGAAGAATTCAACGGCGCTGATTTATCAATCCATAAAATAGGTTCGACCAGCGAACTCTGATTATTGGATTGGTTCGACTATTAAGACCGAAAGCCCTGCGAGTGATCGTGGGGCTTTTTTATGCGCGACGTTTGAGGTGCAAACTTAAGCTTCGAAGGAGTAGCAGGACCTGCTATTTTACTGAACTATAAACCACACCACGTGGGTTTGAGACATGGCGGGTAGTGATACTTTACTGTTGTATAGTTTAGTGTGAGAGGTAACTGTATGGTTGAGAATAAAGGTCGCTGGCTGAGCTTTTTTAGTACTTGCTTACTGGTTCTGGTTTTTTCGTCGTTTGCCTATGATGCACAGGCACAGGTTCGCTTTCGTGATGTTGTAATCCCTCCATCACTAGAGCAGCCCGCAGGTATGATTGAGACGGTTGCCGAAGACGACTCCTACGCAGCTAAGTACCTACCCGATATCATCTATGCTACTTATGGCGAACGAGCGGTAACGCTAAGTTTACTGATGCCAAAACAAGAGAGCGCCAAAAGTTCGTGGCCATTAATTGTCTACGTGCAAGGCGCTGCTTGGCGCAATCAAAACCTTTATCAAGCACTGCCACAATTAGCGGATTTTGCCCATCAGGGTTATATCGTTGCCAGTATAGAGCACCGTCCCTCGTCGGAAGCAATCGCACCGGCGCAAGTTCAAGATATTAAATCAGCTATTCGTTATTTACGAAAAAATGCCGAAAAATATCATATTGATCCTAATCGAATTGGCATTATGGGGGATTCATCAGGAGGTCATCTTGCGGTGATGGTGGGAGTGAGTGAGGGCGAGGCAGACTTCG